>DXMF01000009.1 GCA_019414345.1 Collinsella sp. | reverse complement strand
CCATTGACCTCCACGGACCGCCTCCTTATCTCCTGCTCGTCGACGAGCAGGAGATCTCCCGCTGGATGATCCTTGACGAACAAGGAAATCGACTCCTGATCCTTCTCGTTCAAGACGATCTCGTATACCTCGTGCATGAGAATCTCGTTAATGTCGAGATGCTCCGAGTATTTGAGCTGTCGGTCACACTGTCTGACAAACTGCGGGTTGAAGTTGAGGGCACACGATTCTGGGAGAAATTTTGGCTTCACAAGCTCCTCATAAAACTCTCGTAAGGTCGTGATTTCGCGGTCTTTGCGGCTGTCAAACCAATCAAGGAACTTCAAGACGTTCTTGCGAGGAAGAATCACCCTCAGGTCGCGAGGATTCGATGAGGAGTTTTTCATGCGATCGTCTGGATTGCAGCCCATCTCCCTGAAGCCAGGCTCAGCCCCAGCAAAGTACTGGAATACTCCGCCGACCGGCTGATACTGATCCCTGATTCTTTTGCCCCTAATCAGAAGGAACTTTCCACCAATCCTTATCCTGAACAAGTAGGCAGCGCTGATTCGAACCATCTCGTCTGGATTTATTCGCGTAAGCCCGCACAGCATCAGCCGTCTTCGATTAGCCCATGCTCCCTTTCCCAGCCATCCAAGAATAGCGGTAACCACACTGACGAGTATTGAACTTGCAAGTTCGCTCATACGTCTTCTTCCCTATCTTCCGTCGTCCATGCACTGCCCCAAGTTCTATATTATCGCTTGGTCTTCCGCGCCGAGATTCACGACGGACCGTCCGTTAATGTCCTGGCTATCATGCCACTCGATCAACAGTTTTGACGCCTCACGGGTATCGCTTCTCATAGGTGCGACTTGGAAATAGACAGAGCGGATCATCCCGTGGTCAATGTCGAACAACTCCCTGCAAAAATCGTCAATCCTGCCGATGTGCCGCCTCGCGTCTATGTAGTCTAATTAAAGCCGATACATTCGGCGGGAGGTTTTCGACAAGCGGTTGGATGAGGACCAAAAGAAATGATGCAAGGAACATCAGGTTATTCGCAGAGTATAGGGTCATAAGTGAATCGAAAAATAACTGTTCGGGAAAGACCTCTTTTCCATGACCGGTAGTGTCGCGTCAAATTAAAATAGGCAAATTCATTCCCATACGCATCTTAGGAATGCGGCCCCATAAGAAGAGAGCGAGGATATTGGCTAACGCCAATAC
The DNA here is from genome assembly GCA_019414345.1 of Collinsella sp. Lineage (GTDB taxonomy): Bacteria > Actinomycetota > Coriobacteriia > Coriobacteriales > Coriobacteriaceae > Collinsella. The sequence goes on along the minus strand of DXMF01000009.1, from coordinate 14,592 downwards.
CCTCGCTCAAGAGCCTCGTTTATCTCAAAGGTAAAATCTCGACCAGAGCAACCCCTCTCCTCTAGTCCCTCTTAAACAGATCCCTCGTGTACACCTTGTCCGCCACGTCCGCGAGCTCGTCGCTCCAGCGGTTGGCGACGATCACGTCGCAGCCGTCCTTGAAGGCCTCCAGGTCGTGGGTCACCTCGGAGCCGAAGAACTCCGGCGCGTCCAGCGTGGGCTCGTAGACCACCACGGGCACGCCCTTGGCCTTCACGCGCTTCATGACGCCCTGGATGGAGCTCGCGCGGAAGTTGTCGGAGTTGGACTTCATCGTCAGGCGGTAGACGCCCACGACCGGCTTCGGCTTGCCCTCGTAGACGCGGTCCCACACCATCTGCAGCACCTCGTCGGCGACGAAGTCCTTGCGGGTGCGGTTGGCCTCCACGATGGCCTCGATCAGGTTCTGGGGCACGTCCTTGTAGTTGGCCAGCAGCTGCTTGGTGTCCTTGGGCAGGCAGTAACCGCCGTAGCCGAAGCTGGGGTTGTTGTAGTGGCTGCCGATGCGCGGCTCCAGGCACACGCCGTCGATGACGTCGCGGGTGTTGAGGCCGCGGACCTCGCAGTAGGTGTCGAGCTCGTTGAAGTAGGCCACTCGCAGCGCCAGGTAGGTGTTGGCGAAGAGCTTGACGGCCTCGGCCTCGGTGGTGCCCAGCACGAGCTCCGGGATGCCCACGGTGCCGTCGGCGTTCTCCCGCTCCATCTCGGCGGGGTCGGCGCCCTGTGCGAGCAGGCCGGCGAACTTCTCGGCGGCCGCAACGGCCTCGTCGTCGTCCTTGGGCGCACCCACCACGATGCGGGAGGGGTGCAGGTTGTCGTAGAGCGCCTTGCTCTCGCGCAGGAACTCCGGACTGAAGAAAATCTTGCTGTCGCCCAGCCTCTCTCGCAGACCCGTGGTGTAGCCCACCGGGATGGTCGACTTGATGACGACCCAAGCGTCCGGGTTCACCGAGCGAACGGCGGCGATGGCGGCCTCGACGGAGCTCGTGTCGAAGAAGTTCTTGTCTGAGTCGTAATTGGTTGGCGTGGCGATGACGGCGTAGTCGGCGCCCGTATACGCCTCTACCACGTCTACGGTGGCGTGCAGGTCGAGCTCGCGCTCCCCCGCTTTGGCCTCCGCCAGGAAGCGCTCGATCTCGTCGTCCTGGATGGGCGACTGGTAGTTGTTGATCTTCTCGACCTTCTCGGGCACGATGTCCAGCGCGTGCACCTCGTTGTGCTGCGAGAGCAGTACGGCGAGGGACAGGCCGACGTAGCCGGTACCGGCGACAGCGATCTTCATGTCATTCTCCAATTGTCAAAGAACAATAATTCGCATTAAAAATGGCCCCTGTTACAGGGCCATGATTTCCTAAATGTTGTAGTAGCGCTTATACCACTTGGCGAAGGCCCTCAGACCGTCCTCAAGCGGCGTCGAGGGTTTGTAGCCCAGGTCGCGCTGGAGCGCCGTTGTGTCGGCGTAGGTGACGGGCACGTCGCCGGGCTGCATCGGCACGAGCTGCTTGTGGGCCTCAAAGTCGTAGCCGGCCGGGAGTACGCCCTCCTCCACCAGCACGCGCTGCAGCGTGTCGACGAAGTCGAGCAGGTTCTCGGGGTGCGAGTTGCCGATGTTGTAGACGCGATGCGCCGCGAGCGGCAGCCCGTCCTCGCCCATCTTCACTTCGGGCGCGGCGTCCATGACGCGCCCGACGCCCTCGACGATATCGTCGACGTAGGTGAAGTCGCGGCGGCAGTCGCCCATGTTGAAGATCTTGATGGTGTCGCCGCGGCGCAGCTTCTCGGTGAAGCCGAAGTAGGCCATGTCCGGCCTGCCCATGGGGCCGTACACCGTGAAGAAGCGCAGGCCGGTGGCCGGGATGGAGTAGAGCTTGGAGTAGGCGGCGGCCATGAGCTCGTTGGACTTCTTGGTGGCGGCGTACAGCGACACCGGCGAGTCCACGTTGTCGTCCTCGCTGAAAGGCACCTTCTCGTTGCCTCCGTAGACGCTCGACGACGAGGCGTACACGAGCTGCTTAACCGGGTGGTGCCTGCAGGCCTCCAGTATGTTGAAGAATCCGACGAGGTTGCTGTCCACGTACGCCTTCGGGTTCTCAATGGAGTAGCGTACGCCCGCTTGTGCAGCAAGGTTCACAACGACATCGAACCTATTCTCCGCAAAGAGACGCTCAATAAGAGCGGCATCGCACAAATCACCCCTAACAAAGGTGAAGCGGCCCTCGGTATCCGCCTTGGCAAGCATGTCAAGGCGTGCCTCCTTAATACCTGGATCGTAGTAGCTGTTGAGATTGTCGATACCGACAATGACATCGTCGGAACCTTCGAGCAGCTTCTTAACAAGAAACGCACCGATGAAACCTGCAGAACCCGTTACCAGTACTTTTCTAGCCATATTCCCTCTCCCTATACTTAAAAACTAGTTATCAAATCAACCGTCGACGCCCATTAAAGAGTTGAACAGACGAGAGATTCAGAAGAGACCGACATGTTAAAACGCCTTTGCGCCCCCCCGCATCGAAACTCCCTCTAAGAAGCAGCCCCACGGTCGAGGCGCCTAGCAACAAGAAGTTTTAACGGACTCTCTAAAAGACGATGAACGAGGAGTGCTCCGGAAATCGCAACCACAGAAACCGTAAGATAGCCAAGAACCCCCCCCCAGCCAAATACATCACGCATAAAGGCCAACACATAAATATTCAATAAGTAAGACTCCAAGCTTGCTTCGCCAAGCTTTTCAAAAAAATCCTCTAAAGGAAGCCGGCGAAATCCTGAAACCCAGAAAGCAATGATCATCGCTGGAAGAAAGCCCATACACCCAGCGTTCCTAGTAAGGAACCATGCAAACAATGCGATTCCACTCGCAAGAATCGCCACCTGCAGACCGACCGTCCGGTCCTTTCCCCTCATCAGCCGATCGGCAAGTAACCAGCCAACGAAGAAAGATGGGAGACGCTGAATGACAAATACCACATTGGCGACGATGTCAGAATCAGAAAAGCTGCACTTAAAACCTAAAGAAAGGAGAGCACAAAAGACTGCTGAAATGACGCAAAAGAAAGCGGCACCCAAACGATTAGCCAGCCGGCCAAAGAACGGCACTAGAAGATATAGCGGCACAAGCATCGCGACATACCAAGCTCCACGATGGAGCAACCAGTATGACAGTGTGGAAACATCAAGGACGAACATTCCCCAGTCGGCCGTCGGGGCAACGAGAATGTCAGATATGAAGCAGAACGGAATAGCAATGATCAAGTAAGGAACACCAATACGAACAAACCGCTTCCAGTAAAAACCACTGGAAGAAGAAGATTTGGACATTGAATAGCACATGCCAAAACCGCTCAAAAGCAGAAAGACATCAACGCCCCAATTGCCGTATGCAAAAAGCTTATTGAGCAAGCCTAAATCTGCATAGGCATAGAAATGAGCAAAGTAAATCATGAGAGCAGCGACACCCATAACAAATGTGCGCCTCTCTCGAAGGCGTTCGCAGTTGAATTCAAAAACCATAGCTAACTCGGATGCCCCTTCAGAGACTTTAATTGGTAAGACAGCAACGCCATCCTTCCATCCCTTACTAAGAATGATTGAAACAGATACCCATGATGGAATACGATGGTGAAAGCAACCAGAATCGTCGGTAACTCTATGGACGGACTTCGAGCGCTTCCTCGAACGGTTTTGGCCTAAAACCGCAGCTTATTTGCCTGTCCCACATTCAACCGATTTAGTGTAGCTGCTTGACCTTAGTATCAAAGATCCGATTAAAGCTGCTGAATGTCACCTACCAATATAGTCTTTCAAGCCTGTAATCAATACTTCGCGATGAGCTTCGCATTCAACCTTATTCAAGATATTCAAAAGCTTTCGTTCGCCCAGTATCTTTGATGCCAATTTCCCACCAGTGATCCTATTTACAACCTTAAAAAAAATAGAATTTCCGCCTGGAATGAACGACCTTAACGTCCAATACAAGTTCTCACGCGAATAGTCAATAAAATTCTCTTCTACTAGCCTGCTATCATCAGCAATTTCCTTCGACCTAGATTCAAAAGCGCCAATGATGCTGTCGCCTTCCGAATCCTGCGCCAAGTTAATAAAGGGACCGTTCTTGCGAATCGGATATTACTTAATTGAAGTGGCATCTTTGGTAAAAGAAAGTTCGATTAGCAAGGACGTCTGCCAACACTCTATTTCCTCAGCATCAAAAATGAAATTGCCTTGACCATATACTATGGTCGAATTGTCGTAAGTCTCATAGCAACCAATGCAATGACTATGTTGACAAATAACATAGTCCGCTCCACTATCAACAAGTCGACGGCATCTATGCTGTAGTTGAGGCGAGGGATAACGATAGTGTTCGATGCCACCGTGATACAAAGCAACGATATAATCGCACTCTTTTTTCAACGACTGAATTACGCTAATTGCATCCTCATCAATATAAGGATTAGCATCCGGAGTGCTTTCGCTTGCAATCGTAAACTCATGTTCAGCAAATGAAACAAATCCGATTTTGATATCCCCAGCAGAAATACGATAAGGCACCTTCGCTTCCGCTAAATTTGAACCCGCACCAAAATGATCAATACATGCTTCATCTAGAACACGCACGGTCTCATAATAGCCAGCAGGGCCTTGATCAAGTATATGATTATTGGCCATGCTAACGCAGTTTATCCCCATCGCCTTAAGACCATTAATAGCACGCGGGTCCGCACTAAGGTTAGGACCACATTTTTTTATCGGATGCGCTTCGCTGGTAAAGGGAACTTCAAGGTTAACCAGGCGAAAGTCGGCAAAATCCATAATCTCCCGAAGGTCTCTACCTAGCAAAGCATCAATTTGACCAGATGAGAAATAACTAGAATTGGATTCCGTTGGGACTGTATCAGCACCGATTAAGATACGCATCACTGAACATCCTTATCTAGGCGAATCAATGAACCGAGGTATTCGTCGTACTCACGGTTTAAAAATGCCTCAAATCCCGATCCATCAAATAGAGTAAGCTCTCCGAGTAGTGGCCTTCCATTCACGATGTACCAATCCACACGCACGTGACGTAATCCCCCAGAAAGTCGCTTGGTCAACTCAATAATCAAATCCCAACAACCAGGCTTTGGATCAACCTGGCCAGATGGGGAAATATCCCATCTGATATCCAAATGCTGCCATGACGGAGAATACAGGTCCATAGTCTGATTTGTAAATCTATTCTTATGCACCTCAACTAATTCGGGTTCTCCACCGAAACAAAGAATTTTGTAATCAGGAAGATCGCCCGAAGCATCCTCAAGAAACTCCTCAGCAAACGCTAGGCGAGGAATCTCATGATATGGCCATTCTCTACCAAGCCAGTAGTAATCTGTATCAAGTTGAGCTTGGAGGCGTTTCTTCGCCGCGGAAAGATTAAAAATGGACTTATCCGTACAAGGAATGACACCACTGCTATCGTGATTGGTTTTCAGTACGAACTTGTCCGGGAGATTAGATATATCAATCGAATCAGCCGATTCCCAAGTTGCCAAAACTTTTGGCAGATAGCTTTCTCCAATAATTGAACTTGCCCATTGTTTTGAACGTACTTTGTCAGCAAGAATGGGATACAACGGATTGTGATCGTTCAGCTTCATCCATTGAAGCTTCTCTCCAAATGTCTTAGGATTTTTTAAATCCGGCCACACTCCGGTTGCCTGCCTATACATCAGTTTTAGGTGAGTCTCATCAGGGACCCACTTTGTGTAACCTCTATACGTTAGGCCCGCATAAATCTTTAGCAGATAATTGACCATTCTAGATTTTACCCCCACTTTCTTTGACACGAACTAACTCTTGAAGGAAGTCGCTAAACGAAGACACATAGCTGTCAACATTAAATATGCTTTCAGCTTTGCTTCTGGCAGCAATGCGCATTTCAACCAGAGAAGAAGTTTCACAACAAGACAGGTCAATCAAACGATCCACAATTGAATTGACTTCGAAGTCGTTAATTAGAATCCCGTCATAACCATCTTCGAGAATAGAATCCGCGCCCCCCACAGCATTACAAAACATCGGAACGCCTAAACTCATGCATTCGCCAAACTTTGTTGAGAAACCGGCTACTGCGTATTTTTCAGGTTTACGCAAAAGGAGTCCAAAATCTGCAGAAAGCAATGCGTCGATAACAAATTCATGAGTCCGCTTACCATGAATCTTGAGATTGCGAACATCGCAAACACTAAAACTGCAAAGTGATTGAACTTCATCAACGGTCGGACCGATTACATCAAGACAAATCTGCCTCTGAAGATGCGCTTCCTGCAGCTTAAACATTGCCTCAATGAATGGCTGAATTAAGTCTTTCCCACCACCCAAGCTACCGGCGTAAATAAACCTCAGGGATCCATCATCTAATTTGGTCGTCCTTTCAACTGGCAAATCCATTAAATGGGGAACGACTGAAGGTAGAAAGAATGAAGGGACTCCAATGCCATCAAACATTGATTTAAAGTAAGGTGAAATTGCAATAACACCATCTACGCGGGGATGCAAGAGCTCCCTTGACTTCTTTCTTGATATATCATCGATATAATTTGCAATATTGCCATTAAATCGAATGTCGAAATCATCCGTTTCATCTGGAATTACAATCTTTGATCTCGAATTTGCCAGCTTAATGATGTGGTCCATTAAGGGGTGACCAATTCCATAAGTAATAAATACATCAGGATTGACAGCATTCACAACTGAATCTAAAAACTTAATGGATTTGCTCCATGTTAGCCTTTCATGGTATTTAGAAAGAATCTGAGCCTTGCCAAAGGCCAACTTCTCATCAAAATGAATAGCGGGCTCTACATGAATCTTTTGATCCGTCCTTGGCCTAACTCCGGTGCAAACGCAATCGACCGAACAGCCAGCTCGCTCCAGTAATTTTGTTATTGCTCGCACACGTTGAGAAGGAGCATCGTCTCCCAATATGAAATCAATTACATACAACGCTTTCATGTTTAATCGCAATCTAAGAAGTGAGCTATTTATCCCGCTGCATTTTGTCGAGAATCATTCTTAGCCCCTCGCACTCTATCAACCTTGAAACAACCAAGTAAACAAGAGAGCCAACAACAACTTGAATGATAAGACCCAGCATTGGGTGCATTGTAAAGTCGGGCAAGAGAATTGAAACCGCCACAACAACTGTGGTAGCAAACAACGGCTTCAAAATATCTAAGACTTGATCGCGCAAACCATACCCAATTAGCTTTTTAACAGGAAACATGTTGATCAATGAGGAAAATAGACCCGACAATGCACTTGCAATAGCTATTGCTAGTACGCCATGAGGCACCGCCACAATTAATAGTAAGAAGCAGGCAGCCTTCTTGATTAGCTCAAGCTTAATGCACAAATCGCCTTTTCCCAATGCTTTAAGGACCTGCCAATTTATCGATTGTAATGGCTGAAAAATATAGAACACACAGGCAATCTGTAGGTATGGAACCGAACTCATCCAACTTGATCCGAGCAATAGTTGGATGAGATGATTAGCCGATGCCATCAGAATACCCATCATTGGAAATACGACAAATGAAGATATCTGAACGGACTTTCGCACAGCAGCCCCAATTTCGGAACCACGAGACTTGATCTCAGAAAGCACGGGCAGCATAACGTTACTGAGAGGTGCATTCAGGTTATCAACGATTAACGCGGGGAATTGATTACCTCTATTGAAAAAGGCCAAATCCGATGATGAATAGAATTTGCCAATTAGTAGAGAACGTCCTTCGGTATATAGAGAATTAACCAGACTTGATCCGCAAAACTGGAGCCCAAGCGGAACGAGCTCTTCGAATGAATCGAGTCTAAAATTAAAATGTGGTATCCACTTTGTCGCTACGACCAGCAAAACACTAATAAACACTAAGCTGAGCAACTGTTGAGCTATTAGTGCATATACCCCAAATCCAAGCCAAGCCATTGCAATTGCAACCGCTCCGGAAACTATCGAGCCAAGAAAAGAACAATAGAACTGCTGGCGGAACATAAAGTTCTTTGAAATATAAGCCTTCTGAACTGCATTTAAAGCTGATAGCGGAACTCTAAGAGCCAGCACCTTCAAATACGCCTCTATAGACATATTTCCATAAAAGAGCGCAATGGCATGCGAGCAGAAATAGATGACACCGTACAAGAGAGCCGACAATGTAAGCGCGGATACAAATACAGTTGAATAGTCGATATCCCTAACATCCTTCTTCTGAACAAGAGACTCGCCCATACCATTCGTCACCAAAACATCAGCTAGATTAGTAAAGACAAGCAGCAACGCTAGGATGCCGTATTCATCCGGCGACAGTAATCGAGCAAGGATTATCGAAACAAAAAATAGAGCTCCCTGAGTCAGGATTCGCTCTCCGACTGCCCAGAACAGTCCCTTAAGTGCCTTTTCTTTAATTGAATCAATCACTATTAACACTCTCTATCGCAGAAACACTTGAGGCCATGGTCAAACGGGATAAATACTCGTATCCACCGAATGAAATGAATATAGCCACAACACCGCAGTTCAAAGCAAATGAATAATAGTTGGATAAACCAAGCAAGGCCAATGTATAAAAAAGGCAAACAGACTTCGCTCGCAATGAAGCATTACCGAATATCGTCTTGACTAGAACATAGACCAACACCAACACAGGCAATAACCCAAAATGAAAGGCTAGATACAACAACTGATTATCAAACCATCTGTAATTTAGTTCGTCTCCATATTGATAACCTGCACTCATTCCATTTCCGAAAACCAAACTCTTCGGATCCACTTGATTGAAAAAAATGTCATATTGACCCGTGCGGGTATCTTCACCGATGCGTCCAATTAACCCGTCCACAACGTCAGGCATTACAATGGAAACGGCCAACACAGCAACTACGCAGACGAGCGACAAAACAATAGTTCGCTTAAACCTGAATTTAATTGGTGAAGAAACTGTCAATACGAGCATCAATAATATAGGCTGGATCAACCAGCTCCTCGTTGCCAGCAATAAGGACAGCAGACAGGCAAGCGCGCAGGCTGCAATTTGTCGCGAAAAAAAACCTGAACACATATTTAAACCTGCTGATACCCAAAGAAAGCTCATGCCGATTGCAAGGTAATCCCTTGCTGGGCACCATCCAATAGTTGCGCCCCAACCGCATATCATCTGAAACCTAAAGGCGGATAAAATGCCAAAGAGCAAAGCCAAAGAAGCGGCGGGCAGCGAGTATTTTCTAATAAAACATAGCAACTCTCGGTCTTCTCCCCCTATGATCATGAGAGGGACGATGCATATCACCAAGGGCACTCCACCAAATAGAGCGTCAAATAATTGAATATGTTCGCCAACAGTTGCTATAAGTCCATATATAACAAATGAACTAAATGCAGCTAAAATCAATAGCGGATTTCTCGGTTTTCTATCAAGCAGCAGCATGAATAGTAAGCAAAGCAGCACAACCTGTTGACATAAATCTAACAAGGTGCCAATGCCACCAAATGAAGTTTCAAAGAAGTATCGAATAGAATCCCACTGTGAGACCACATGATAGCTTGCCCCAATATCTCTAACAAAGATACTTGCAAAACCTAGGCAAACCGCAATAGAAAACAAGATGACAGTGAGGCTACGATTTAGAATTCCGGCCTTTTCTATATTATGCCCGGCTATCAATGTTTCAGCAGCTCCTCCCAGCAAGCGCCAATGCTAGTTAGTTTCAATTTATCTCTCAATTCCAATGCCGCAAAAGAAAGCGCTCTCGCGTAATCGCAATCATCAATTATTTTCAGTAGCGCCTCAGCCTCACCATCAATATCGTCGACATCAACCAGGACACCATTAACTCCATTATTAATAACCGCCTCGGCCCCACCGCCGCCGCAGCGAGCACAAACAGTCGGGACACCCATAACAAGCGCCTCAAGCATGGAGTTAGACAAGCCCTCAAAACGCGAAGACATAACGAAAACGGAAGCAGTTCGAATATGATCAAGAGCTCGCGAACTAAAACCTTCGAAACAAATAGAACCGGTCAGGCCAAGATCTTCTGCAAGCTGTTTAAGCTCGCATTCCAAGCTACCCTCGCCAAAAATCTCGAGCACATAATCCGGATGGCTTTTATGGAACTGAGAAAAAGCTTTGATGGTCATCGCATGATTTTTCTGCTCTTCCAGTCGACCGGATGTGGCAATTACCTTGCGTCTAGACCCCGCAAAAGGCTCTGGCACCGAGCTGGAAATTGGATTCAAAATCACCGTACCCTTAGCTTGTAGCGCCTGTGGAAAGAGCTCCTTCTGAGCATCCGTCTGAAACACGATTTCCGCAGCCTTGCGATACAACATATTTCGCACAATGGGCAATACGCGATCACCAGGGAAGTCGAAGCGAGGATCGTTACGCACCGAAACGATAACCTTATTCGGCATGCCGATGGAAGCTATAAGCGTATACATATTCTGATGGGGAAGGAAAGAAATGAATGTCGCTCGTGGATTACCCTGCATTGCACTTCGAATATAACGAATTTGCTGCAGTGGGTTAACCGAAGAGTCGGCAATGTCGTCGACGACAGTAACACCTTCAGGAATTGCGTATTTCACTCCTTTATCCTTCGTTAGAAGAAAAGCGAAACGATAACCCCTTTCGACAAAAAACGACGCAAGAGCAATGGCGACCCGTTCGGCCCCCCCACCGAGCAGCGAGGGATGCACAAATATGATGTCTTCGGAAAGCTCTTTTGTCATTTACTCGCCACCCCCTCGTAAACACTCTCAAGCTTTAATACATATGCGTCCATGGAATATCGGTCGATGATTGCCTGACGCCCCCTCATAGCGACCTCGCGCGCACCCGATGCACAGCCGAGAACGGATGCGCTCATCTAGCCAGCACCTCCTCATAGATCCCAATCAGCTTATTGGCCTGCTCGTCAACGCCGAAACGATTCCGAACAACCTCACGCCCGGCCTCTCCGATCCTTCGCCGAAGGCCCTCGTCGGAGAGCAGCTCGTCGAGCCTGACGCGCAGTGCGTTTGAATCGCCGACCGGGGTCATATAGCCGGAGACACCTTCCTCGATAATCTGGGGGATACCTCCCACCGGCGTGGAGACGGTCGCCAGGCCGTGCGCCATCGCCTCCAACACGCTCATGGGCATCCCCTCGTTGCGGGAGGGAAGGCAGTAGACCGTACACCGGTCGAACAAGTCCTCGCGTCCCTCGCCGGCGACCCAGCCGTGGAACACGCAGCTGTCGGCGATGCCAAGCTCGGCCGCGAGCCGCTCGTATGCGCCGATGTCGCCGTTACCGCCGAAGTGAGCCTCCAGATCGGGATATTTAGCGCACAGGGGCGCCAGCGCGCGCAAGAGCACGTCAGGGCTCTTGCGCGCGCCGTGCTTTCCGAGGAAAAGCACGGCGCGGGCAGCATACGAGCGCTTCGCGCTCGCAGGCACCTCGACAGCGTTGTGGAGGACGGACATTCGCGGCGGATTTGGGAGGATTCCGTTGAAGTACTCGAGCCATTCCTCGGAAAGCAGAATCAGCTCGTCGGCGCCCTCGAGCGTCGAGATGACAGCGGCGCGCCGCTCGTCAGTCATCGCACGGAACTGCGGGTCAAATTGCCCCTCGTGCATGTGGATGACGACCTTCTTGCCGGCGCGGCGCGCGGTCTTGATAAACTGGAGCTTCCGAGGGAAGCTGTTGCCGAGCGCCATGTGCACGTGCACGATATCGCACCCGCCGACGAGCCTCCGGAAGCGCAGCCAAGACTCTGCGAAGACGAGGGCCTTATGCGCCTTCGAACCCTCGGAGACTGTGCCGATGTAACGGACATCGCACTCCTCGGCGAGTCGCGAAGAGAGCAGCGTGGACGCGACCGAGGCAACCCCGCCCATGGAGTCGAGGCTCGGGCCGAGCATGATGACTCTAGCTTTCACGCCGCCCCCTGGACCAAGACCACTCCCGTGTCACCGGGTATTCCGCGGCCCCGGCTTTATAGCAGAGGCCGCGGGCGCAGTAACTCACCACCATGCGATAGAAATGGGTCTTGCTGTCTGCCACTAGTACTTCCTCCACACCATGCGGTCCACGACGCCCGTGTAGCTCTGAATGATCCGCACGACCTTCGGAGCAACGTCGTCCTGGTAGTCCGGCACGGGAATGCCGTGCAGGCCCTCGGCCTCGAGGGAGACGGCAGTGCGGACGGCGTTCAGGAGGTTGCGCTCGTCGATGCCGGCCAGGGTGAAGCAGCCCTTGTCGAGAGCCTCGGGGCGCTCGGTAGAGGTACGGATACAGACTGCAGGGAACGGGCGTCCGACGCTCGCGAAGAAGGAGCTTTCCTCGGGCAGGGTGCCGGAGTCGGAGACGACGCAGAACGCCGAGCTCTGCAGCTTGTTGTAGTCGTGGAAGCCCATGGGCTCGTGGGTGCGCACCAGGGGGTGCAGCTGGAAGCCCGAGGCCTCCAGGCGTTTGCGGGAGCGGGGGTGGCAGCTGTAGAGGATGGGCTTTCCGTACTCCTCGGCCAGGGCGTTGATGGCGTTGAAGAGGCTCTCGAAGTTCCTCTCAGTGTCGATGTTCTCCTCGCGGTGGGCGGAGAGCAGGAAATAGCCGCCTGGCTCCAGCTCCTCGCGCTCCAGCACGTCGGAGGCGTCTATGGCAGGCAGGTTCGCACGCAGGACCTCGGCCATGGGGGAGCCCGTCACATAGGTGCGCTCGGGGGCGCAGCCGGTGGCGAGCAGATACCTGCGGGCGTGCTCGGAGTAGGCCAGGTTCACGTCGGAGATCACGTCCACGATGCGGCGGTTCGTCTCCTCCGGCAGGCACTCGTCCTTGCAGCGGTTGCCGGCTTCCATGTGGAAAATCGGTATGTGCAGGCGCTTGGCCGGGATGGCGGAGAGGCAACTGTTGGTGTCACCCAGGACCAGCAGGGCATCAGGCCTCACCTGCGCCATCAGCTTGTAGCTCGCGTCGACGATGTTGCCAATGGTGCTCCCCAGGTCGTCGCCCACGGCGTCCAGGTAGGCGTCGGGGTCCGCCAGACCCAGGTCGCGGAAGAAGATGCCGTTCAGAGTGTAGTCGTAGTTCTGGCCGGTGTGGGCCAGGAGGCAGTCGAAGTGCCTCCGGCAGAGCTTGATAACCTCAGAGAGGCGGATGACCTCAGGGCGGGTGCCCACGATTATCAGAAGCTTAATGCGTCCGTCGTCCTTGAAGGCCACGTCGGAGTAGTCGGTTCTAAACATGTCTAATCCTCATCGTTGTTCTTGAAGCGTTCCGCGATGCGCCTGGCGGGCACGCCCCCGTAAATCCCATAGGGCTCAGTGCTCCTCGTGACCACGGCCCCGGAGGCGATGACGCATCCGGTCGCGACCGTGACGCCCTTGAGTACGGTGCACCCCCCCGAGCCAACAATCGTCCTCAATGATGACGTCCTGGTCGTCCTCGGGTCGTTTCTCGTCCTCGTTCACAGCCATCATCGGCTTGCCTTTGATGTCGGTCCGGTGGTCGCCCGAGACAATCGAGCAGTCGGGGCCGAACATGACGTCGTTGCCGATGTAGACCTGGGCCCTGGTGGTCCAGATGAGGGTGCGGGGCCCAAACGAGACGTTGTTCCCCACGTGGATGTTCTCGATGCCCTGGAAGTCGCAGCCCTTGCCCATGTAGAAGGGGCTTCCGCACGAAGCAAAGGCCTTGCGTGCAAGGGGTTGGATAACCAGACGACGCGGGATGCTGGCAACTCGCCTCCCGTTGTTCCAGACGGCGCTTGCAAGCGACATCGTCACACTTCCTCGTAGTAGGTGTCAGGGTTCTCGGGGTCGAAGGGCTCGTTCGCCCACATGACCGTCACGAAGTCCTCGGTGTCGGACAGGTTGGTGATGGAGTGCGTGTAGCCGGGGATCATCTCCACTGCGCGCAGGTCAGAGCCCTTGACGATATACTCGTCGACGGGGAAGGGGTTGCCCCCGGCGTCCTCCCCCACCTTCCTCAGCTTGATGCTCGCGGTGCCCGAGACCACCAGGAACCTCTCCCACTTGCTCATGTGCCAGTGGTTGCCCTTGGTGATGCCGGGCCTCGAGACGTTGATGGAGACCTGCCCCCGCTCTGGCGTGCGCAGGAACTCGGTGAACGAGCCGCGGTCGTCTGCATTGGGCTTCAGGTCATAGGCGAAGTGCCCCGGCTCGTAGTAGGACAGGAACGTGCTCCAGAGCTTCTTGGAGAATGAGCCGCCCGCGAGGTCGGGCACCGAGAGCGTCTCGCGGCTGTCGCGGAAGCGGCCCAGCAGGTAGACGATCTCGCCCAGGGTCTTCACGTCCGTCACCGGGACGTAGCAGAACTCGTCGCCGTCGACGCGCTCCAGGCCCTCATAGCCGCAGCGGTGCTCCCGCCCCAACAGGGCGCCGAGCATCTCGTCCACAAGGTCATCGATGTAAAGGAGCTCCAGCTCGACATTGGGATCGTTCACGGTGTAGGGGCGGCCGTTGTTAGCGCTACTGTAAAAACAACCATTTTGACCAACGCTCAACAACCAATCAT
>DXMF01000008.1 GCA_019414345.1 Collinsella sp. | reverse complement strand
GATAGACGGGCGCAGATCGAAGATATCGTCACCAGCGCAAGCCCAGCGCGCGACAAACTCGAGCTCTTCCGCAATCTCTTTACTGGTCGCAAAGATGTCTACGCTCATGGGTACCGCAGAAAAGACGGAGGAATTGGCTATACGCCCGCCTGCGCAAATGAGTGGAAGTCAGGCATTTGCCCCAAAGCAAGCCACCAGAGAGTCAAATGCACGGAATGCAGCAGCCGCGTCTTCCCCGAGTTGAGCGATGCCGCGATCATCGCCCATTTCAGAGGCAATGACGATAGGCTTCGAGACGTTATAGGCCAATATGTGCTCGATAAAGACAGTAACACGAAAGTCCTGGTCATCGATTTTGACGGAGCCGATTGGAAAGAAGCGACGAAAGCCATTCGACATGTCGCAAAAAGCCACGGAATCGATGTCGCAGTTGAGCGATCGAGATCGGGCGACGGCGCACATGTCTGGTTTTTCTTCCTAGAGCTCGTCAGCGCAAAGACCGCACGAGATTTTGGAAGCAGCCTTATCACCGAAGCGGCGATACTGAACAAGACAATCACCTTCAAAGCATTTGACCGAATGCTGCCCGCGCAGTCCACCATTCCTGAGGGCGGCTTTGGAAATCTCATAGCGCTGCCTTTTCAAGGAAAAGCGCAGCGAAAAGGGAACAGCGTATTTGTTGACGAGCAATTTGAGCCCTTTCCCGATCAATGGCTTTACCTTTCGCAAATCCAGTTAATCCCGCGCGTGACGGTGCAAAATCTGATCGAGAGCATCGAAAATAGGTCACATGGAATAGCAGCTGTTGCGGCGGCAAACACCGGTGTGCCACATTCCCAGAGACTGCGAAAGCGGCTTCCGCTCACACCGCGGGACTTCCCGTCATCGCTGTCCGTCACGCAGACCGATATGCTCTATATCCCCGAAAAATCTCTGAGTCCCGCAGCTCAAATGGAAGTCCGCAGGCTTGCAACATTTGCCAACCCAGAATTCTTCCGCGCACAATCTATGCATCAATCGGTATTCGGCAAACCGCGGTTCATAGACCTCAGCGAACTTAGAGATGGCTACGTCGCGATTCCCAGAGGCTGCAAGGTTCAACTTGAGCGGCTGCTTCAAGAAGCCGGCGTTTCTGCCCACTATTCAGACAAACGCAAGTCGAGCCATCCAATTGCGATGGCATTTAAAGGGACTCTTCGCCCTGAACAGCAAATTGTCGCTGAACAGATGCTCAGCTATGAAGACGGGATCATGTCCGCACCGACGGGGTTCGGCAAAACCGTCATCGGAGCTTATCTTATTGCTGCCATTGGTCTTCCAACGCTCGTCATCGTTCCTAAAACTGCGCTCATTGCCCAATGGAAATCCCAACTCGAACGATTTCTCGACATCACGGACAACAGAGAGCCCGTCCGAACCCCAAAGGGACGAATCAGCAAAAGACAGCCTCCGCTCATTGGGCAAATCGGAGGAGGCAAGACCGCCATAAGCCGTCTCATCGACATTGCTTCATTCCAGTCGCTATCCGGCAAGGATCCCCAAACCGGCGAGTCATTAGCCAAGGAGTTCGTTCGCGATTACAGTCTCATCATCTGTGACGAATGCCACCATGCGGCCGCGCCACAGCTTGAGCTTGTCCTCAAGTCCGCTCCTGCCAAATATGTATATGGCCTTTCCGCAACGCCCGAGCGTTCGGACGGACTCACGCGGGCACTCTCGATGCTCTGCGGCCCGGTTCGCTATGTCGTCGATCCAAAAACGCAAGCAATCCAACAGGGGATTCAGCGCATTGTTAGACCGCGTTTCACCGGAATTCGATTACCCACCTACGGACCAGGAGCATCCTTTAACCAAATTCTCGATCTCCTGTGTGTACACGCCGCGAGAAACGAAGCAATTATCGAGGACGCCCTCGAGGCCGCATCAAACGGCCGGCATCCGCTTGTGCTATCTAAAAGAAAAAAGCATGCCGAAGAGCTATGCAGGCTACTTCAAAGCCGTGGACACGAACCCATACTCTTAACCGGAGAAATCGACGCCAAAGAAAGAAAAGCAATACTGAAGAGTCTTCCCAGCTTTGAGCATGATCATCGAATCATCGTCGCAACTGAAAGTCTTCTGGGCGAGGGCTTCGACCTGTCTTACCTTGACACTTTGCTCATTGCCACTCCAATATCTTGGGACGGCAGCATAACGCAGCAGGCAGGTAGGCTACACAGAAGCCACGAGGGCAAACAGCGGGTTGAGATATTCGACTATGTTGACCTGTCGATACCCATGTTCGCGCGCATGTACCAAAAGAGGCTCAAGACCTACGCCGAGCTGGGGTATGAAGTCTTTGCGGCAAACGACAACAGACAGGACGATCGAAACATCCTCGTTAGGTCGGCAAGAGCCGTGGAGGCTTTAGTGAATGACATCGAGAACGCATCGAAAAGCATTTTTATTGCCGCACCCTACGCGTCCGCCGCATGCCTTGAAAAGCTCGCCGCTGCACTCGCGGATGCCGCTACCCGTGGAATTGCCCTTGAGATTTCTATTGCTTCAACTCCACGCGATGACGTGAAAGCGATTTTTGCCGAGATGAACGTCAACTATCTCATCAAAGCCGAAGGACGCCTGTGCGCATCAGTGATTGACGAGGAAACTGTCTGGTACGGAGCTATTCCGTTGCTGGCTTTCCCAAAGAAAGAAGACTGCAGCATTCGTTTCAAAAGCAGCGAAGTCGCAGCCGAGCTTTTGAGCGAAATTCAGCGAAAAGTGGAACCGGAGGCCGCGGCGACGAACGGGGTACCCCCAGCAGTTGCGGTGAAATAGGGACTGTTTTTGACTTATTAGCCGTCAACCAATCCCTATTCCACCGCAACTTAGAAATCGGCAATCAGCCCTGCGGGCCCTGGAACAGCTCCTCATGCGAGCCCATTCTGACCAGCCGGATCACAGGATTAGTCTTATGCGGTAAGTAGAGAACGACCACGTCGACCAAGCCATCGGATAGGTGGAAATCGATGTGGCCGTTGTAGTTTCCGCCCGGGTTTGAAAGCTCATGGGCGCCATATTCCGCGGGAAGCGAGCCGTGAGCTGCAAGCTCTGCGACTGCCGCCTTAAACTCACTCTTTAGCTGCGGATGCATGCGCATCGTTCGTTTGTAGTCCGCCCTAAATTGAGCCTCGACTTTAATCTCGAACATCGCTATTCCTCATCGAGGAATGACATAAGCTCATCAGCGTTGTTGAATGACGGGCTATCGTCCGGCAAAATCCCCAACTCATGAGCCTCGGCGATCACCATGGCACGCCTCGTCGCCTCGTTGGGCACCTCCGCCCTTCCTACAATCTCAAAAGGAATCTTTCGCTGATTTACAAGCTGCCGAACGGCAAGATTGAGATAGGAATTGAGGCTGAGGCCGACCGAATCCAAGAACTCAGTCGCCTGTTCCTTGAGCCCCTCTTCGATGCGAACCGTCGTAGGCTTAACCGTTGCAGTAGACATACGCGACCTCCTCGCCTCGTCTTTTGCATCAGTATACCCCGTTTTGATGGCATACTGATGTTAAATAGCATCAGTATGCCGTTCACATTACTATAACAACAGTCACAGCGCCCTACATCAGCCCGCTCAGGGCGATGTCGACGGCTTCGTTGAGGTCGTCGGTGATATGCACGAGCTCGGGATCGAGCGGGCTGATCATACCGGCGTCCATCACCGGGCCGTTGAGCCAGTCGAACAGGCCCTGCCAGTACTCGGTTCCCACCAAAACGAGCGGCATGCGCTTGACCTTGTGTGTCTGCACCAGCGTGAGCACCTCAAACATTTCGTCGAGCGTACCAAAACCTCCGGGAAACACGATGGCACCCGAGCTGTATTTGACGAACATGGTCTTGCGCACAAAGAAGTAACGGAAGTCCATGCCGAGGTTCACGTATTTATTGAGCCCATGCTCGTGCGGCAATTCAATGCCCAGGCCAACTGACTTGCCGTTGACACTCGCCGCTCCCCTGTTGGCCGCTTCCATGATGCCGGGGCCGCCACCGGTGATGACCGCCACGCCGCGCTGGGCGATTTTGCGGCCGACCGTGCGCGCCGCCTTATAGAGCGGATCGGTCTTGGGCATGCGGGCGCTGCCGAAGATGGTCACAGCGGGCCCGAGCTCGGCAAGTGCGCCAAAGCCATCGACAAACTCGGCCTGGATGCGCAGCACGCGCCACGGATCAGCATGCAGCCAGTCGGTCGACTCCTCGGGCGCCAGCAGGTTGGCGTAGGTGTTGTCCTTAGGAATCATGGGGCCGCGCATAACCACGGGACCGCGGCGGTACGTCTCGTCGTAGGCGGACTCGCCCTCGACATTCTCGTTCTCAATCATGGGTACTCCTATCGGGAAAAAGAAAAACGGGCGGGGTCGACGCCATGCGCCAAACACCCGCCCGAACATCAACTATTCGGTATGGTACCCACGATGCATCAAGCGCTTGCAAGGCATCGGTCAGCGGTCGCGCAGCCGGCGTCAGCGAATGTGACGAGCAGCTGCCGCTCAACCTTTGCCGTTGCCCACGCTCTGCAAGCGTGCCTGTCGCCCTTAGTAATCCACCGCAGCAGGACTGTTCATCCAGTCGCTCACGAATGCACCGTAACGGCCCTCGATAATGGCCTGGCGGGCACGCTGCATAAGGTTGAGCAGGTAGTAGATGTTGTGCATCGACAGCAGAATGCCGCCGAGCATCTCCTTCTGCGTGACCATGTGGCGAATGAGCGCGCGGCTGTAGCCGCCCGTGCACACCGGGCAGGTGCAGGTGGGATCGATGGGGCCGTCGTCGTGCGCAAAACGCGCGTTGCGGAAGTTGAGGCGACCCTCGCTCGAGAACGCTGTGCCCATGCGGCCGGTGCGCGTCGGCAGCACGCAGTCGAACATGTCGATGCCCACGCCCACACCGCGCACGAGGGTGGTGGGGTTGCCGACGCCCATCAGGTAGCGCGGCTTGTGCTTGGGCATGTACTCGCTTACGAGCGGTGCCAGGGTCTCGAACATGGTCTCGTGGTCCTCGCCCACCGAGTAGCCGCCGATGCCGTAACCGGGGAAGTCGCCGCACTCCTCCAAATGGCGCAGCGAGCGCAGGCGCAGATCTAGGTGCATGCCGCCCTGAACAATGCCAAAGAGCGCCTGGTCGTCGCGGGTATGCGCCTTATAGCAGCGCTCGGCCCACATACTCGACAGCTCAACGGCGCGCTCAACGTAGGCGCGCGTGGCGGGATAGCCCGGGCACTGGTCCAGCTGCATGCAGATGTCGGAGCCGAGTTTCATGGCGATTTCCATGTTGTCCTCGGGCGTCCAGAACACATGACGGCCGTCATAGTCGTTGACGATAAAGCGCACGCCCTCGTCGGTGAGCTTGACGGCATCGTTGTGGCTGAACACCTGGAAGCCGCCCGAATCGGTGAGGATGGGGCCGTGCCAGTTCATAAACTTGTGCAGGCCGCCCAGCTCGGCGATGGTGTCCTCGCCGGGACGCATGGACAGGTGATAGGTATTGGCAAGCACGATCTGGGCGCCGAGCTGTTTGACGGTCTCGGTAGGAATGCCCTTGACGTTTGCCTTGGTGCCCACGGGCATAAAGATCGGCGTCTCGATGTCGCCGTGCGGGGTGTGCAGCACGCCGGCACGCGCATGCGTCGTCGGGTCCTCGGCGATCAGGTCGAATTTAAAAAGGCTCTGGTCCATAAACTGGAACTCCTTGGTTGCGGTTCATACGCAAACCATTATACGGGCAACCCGCAAAGAGCACCGACTCGACAGAAACTGGTGCAAAGGAAACCTGCCCCTTGCGACAACGGATCATTTCCGACAGCCACAGCAACGCCGATGCTATGGCACCGACAGACACTATGACCCAATCCGAGGGCGCTAAAAA
>DXMF01000007.1 GCA_019414345.1 Collinsella sp. | reverse complement strand
CCCTGATCTCCACCAAGGAGATGCACCGCGCGGTCATGCTGGTGATGGCCGATCGTCTGCATTACACCGTTGAGCGTGATGCCGACCTCATGTACCACTCCTGCGATGACTTCCTCAACGATCTCAAGGTGGTGCAGCGTTCGCTGGCCGCGGCCGGCGCCAAGCGTTCCGCCTACGGCCCGCTGCAGGATCTGATTTGGCAGACCGAGACCTTCGGCTTCCACATGGTGGAGATGGAGTTCCGTCAGCACTCCGTGGTGCACGCCCGCGCCCTTGCGGATATCCGCGAGCACGGCCTGCACGGCGAGCGCGGCGAACTGCAGCCGATGACGCACGAGGTGCTCGACACCTTCCGCGCCCTCGGTGCCACCCAGAAGCGCAACGGCCTCAAGGCCGCCCGCCGCTACATCATCTCCTTCACCAAGAGCGCCCAGAACATCAAGGATGTCTACGAGCTCAACCGCTTGGCCTTCTCCCACCCGGAGGACGTGCCCACCATCGACGTGATCCCGCTGTTCGAGCAGCTTGAGGATCTGCAGAACTCGGTGGACGTGCTCGAGGAAATGATCAAGATCCCCGAGGTTCAGGCTCGTCTGAAGGCCACCGGCAACAAGCTCGAGGTCATGCTCGGCTACTCCGACTCCTCGAAGGACGCCGGCCCGACCTCCGCCACGCTGGCCCTGCACTCCGCTCAGGAGCGCATCGCCAAATGGGCTGAGTCGCACGACATCGACCTGACC
The DNA here is from genome assembly GCA_019414345.1 of Collinsella sp. Classification (GTDB taxonomy): domain Bacteria; phylum Actinomycetota; class Coriobacteriia; order Coriobacteriales; family Coriobacteriaceae; genus Collinsella. The sequence goes on along the minus strand of DXMF01000007.1, from coordinate 1,525 downwards.
CTGTTCCATGGCCGCGGCGGTGCCGTCGGTCGTGGCGGCGGCCCCGCCAACCGCGCGGTGCTCGCCCAGCCGGTCGGTTCCGTCAAGTGCCGCTTCAAGCTCACCGAGCAGGGCGAGGTCATCTTCGCCCGTTACGGCAACCCGGTGCTGGCCATCCGCCACGTCGAGTCCGTGGCTGCGGCGACCTTGCTGCAGTCCGCGCCGAGCGTGGAGAAGCGCAACACCGAGATGACCGAGAAGTATGCCGACATGGCTGCTCAGCTCGACGAGGCCGCGCACAACCGCTTCCTCGACCTGTTGAACACCGACGGCTTTGCCCCGTGGTTCTCGATCGTTACGCCGCTGACCGAAATCGGCCTGCTGCCAATCGGCTCCCGCCCGGCCAAGCGTGGCCTCGGCGCCAAGTCGCTCGACGACCTGCGCACGATTCCGTGGATCTTCTCCTGGGCTCAGGCCCGCATCAACCTGGCCGCTTGGTACGGTCTCGGCACCGCATGCGAGAAGTTCGGCGATCTGGAGACCATGCGTCAGGCTTACGAGGAATGGCCGCTGTTCTCCACCTTCATCGACAACATCGAGATGTCCATCGCCAAGACGGATGAGCGCATCGCCAGGATGTACCTTGCCCTCGGCGACCGCGAGGACCTCAATGAGAAGGTGCTCAACGAGATGGAGCTCACCCGCAAGTGGGTTCTGGCCATCGTGGGCGACAAGTGGCCGCTGCAGCACCGTCACGTGCTCGGCCAGGCCATCCGCATCCGCTCCCCATACGTGGACGCGCTGTCCGTCACCCAGGTGCTCGCCCTCAGGTCGCTACGCAAGAAGGTGGACAAGGAAGAGCTCTCGCAAAGCCAGCAGGCAGGATTCATCTATCTGATCCTCTGCACCGTTTCAGGTGTTGCTGCCGGCCTGCAGAACACAGGCTGATCCGCGCCTGACCGACCGACAAAAGCGAGCGGGGAGGCCCGTGCCGATAAACGGCGCGCGCCTCCCCGCTCGCGTCATACGGCCCTAGACTGGCCGGCGACGGCGCACGCCGGGCGGGCGCGCAGAGAACGGACGCGCGGAACGAGCGACAGACTCGGATGATCGGAGGGGACATGGACAAGCCATCGAATGAGCGCGGGAACACCGGGCCAACGGACGGCATCAAGGCGGAGGGCGACGCCGAGAACGAACGCCACATTTGCAAAGCGAATCCGGCTATGATCGATGGCATTGGGAAGAAACACGGCACAGAAGATATGTCAGAAGATTTTTCCGGCGAGAAATGTGCTTTGGCACCGAAAGCAGATACCAAATTCCTTAAGGCGAGTAGATGCTATGTGGTTTTGGGCAAGGCCAGATGTGTGCTGTGGTGGCTGGGATTACTGCTGCTTTCACCAGCACTTATTTTGTGGGCGGAATGGGGCACCAATGGCGATGATGATACTATAATCTGCAGAGTTCTAACGTTCTCTTCCTCTTCGTGCATGAATTTAACTACGGCAACTGAGTATGTACGTAGACTTGCCTTAGTATTGAT
>DXMF01000006.1 GCA_019414345.1 Collinsella sp. | reverse complement strand
ACCCAAGCGGGCGATGGTGGTTTGGAACAGCGCCACATCCGAGCGTTTTGGCGAGGTTGTCGAGCATGCGCTGGTCGACGCCGGTTTTGCCGTGTCGCCGCTTGTCCTCGAGGTTTCGCCTGCCGGTGCTACGCTGGCCGATGCCGATACCGTTTTTGGCGCCCTGTCGGCTAACGGCATTACCTGCGACGATCTCGTTGTCGCTGTCGGCGACACGGCGACCTGCTCGGTCGTTTGCTGGTGTGCCAATCAGTGGTGCGGTCGCACCGAGTGCGCCTTGCTGCCGACGACGTTCGACGCCATGCTCACGGTCGCGACGACTATGAAGCCACTCGTCGCCTCGTCGGCGAATGCGCTTCCCGCTATCGCGTTCCGTCCCGAGCCGGGCTTGGTCGTGTGTGACCTCGAACTTGTTCGCGAAGCGGACCCCGAGGACCTCAAGCTCGGTTATGCGGTACTTGTTGGCACCATGCTTTCGAGCAGCAAGTCCCGTTGGAATCAGTTTACCGAGACCATCCCCGAGATTCTCGCTGGCGAGGAAGTCGCGCTCGTCAATGCCGTTCAGTGGTCTCAGACTGCCCGCAAGGACGTACTGATGGCCACGAACCCGAGCGCCCGCCATGCGCTCGATTTTGGCAAGACGGGGGAGCGTACCCTGCGCGCCTGCTTGGGCGATGCCGCTTCGCAGGTCCCTGCCTACCAGCTGTTGTCCGAAGGTATGCGCTTTGAGGCGCGCCTAGCACATGATGCCTGCGACTTCGATATCGACTACGTGTTTGAGGTTGATGACTGCCTGGAGGACTTTGGTATCGAGGAGCTTGCCTTCGATCTGGAGCCTGCCGCATATATCGAGGAGTTCCGCAAGCAGCAGTTCGCCCGCTCGAACCGCAGCATGTTGCCGCTGCCCGCGGCACTTGGCGCCATTCGTCTAACGAGCGTTGAGGACGAGGTTCTTGAGCGCCATGCTCACGCCTACTTGGCTTCTCGCAAAGAACTTCTCTAAGTTTTATTGACATCCATCGTCTTTCGTATCATGTTGAGGTGCGGGTTTTCAATCGGTTGCGGATCGCGTGCGAATCCGTCTTTCGATCGGGACCCGTCCCGCTTTTATGAGGACAACAAGAAAGGAATCTGCATGTCTGAGTTTGCTGCCGGTCCTGCCGGTCGTATCGAGCGCGTCCGTGCCCTGATGGCTGAGCGCGGCTACGACGCCATCGTCGTGCGCGACGAGGCCAATCTCCGTTGGCTCACGGGCGTGAAGGGCGTCTTCGATTACACCTTCGAGTTCCCTCACGCCGCGTTTATTACGGCCGATCAGTGCCTGTTCCACACTGACTCGCGCTATCTCAACAGTTTTGAGGAGAACACGCCCGCCGGCAGCCCCTGGGTCTACGACATGGACGAGGGCACCATCCCCGGCTGGGTCGCCGGCAAGATTGCGGCCAACAAATGCCGCGTCTGCGCCGTCGAGGATGACATGCAGATTAACTTCTACCAGGGTATTCAGCGTGGTCTGGAGGACCGCTCCGTTGCCTGCATGCTGCCGCTGATGCATGACGACATCCGCAAGATGCGTGCCATCAAGGATGCAGAGGAGATCGAGCTCATGCGCCACGCGCAGTCGATTACCGATGCCGCCTTCCAGCACATGCTCGGCTTTATTAAGCCCGGCATGACCGAGAAGCAGGTCCGCAACGAGCTCGAGAACTTTATGTTCGCCAACGGCGCCGACAGCCTGGCCTTTGGCTCCATCGTCGCGAGCGGTCCCAACACCGCCAATCCGCATGCCGTCCCGAGCGACCGCGTGATCGAGAAGGGCGACTTTGTCCTCATGGATTACGGTGCGGGCTACTGCGACTACCGCTCCGACATGACGCGCACTGTCGTGATGGGCGAGCCCACCCAGGAGCAGCTCGACCTGTACGCGCTCGTGCGCCGCACCCATGAGGAGTGCGTCGCCGCTATCCATCCGGGCGTCGAGGGCAACGACATTTTCAAGCTTTCCAAGAAGATTATTGGCGATGCCGGCTATGGCGATTACTACAACCATGGTCTGGGCCACGGCGTGGGCATCGACATCCACGAGCTGCCTAACTTCAACCGCAGCAAGAATATCATCGAAGTCGGCTCGGTTATCACCATGGAGCCCGGCGTGTACCTGCCCGGCGTGGGCGGCGTGCGCCTGGAGGACTACGGCGTCGTCACCGAGAACGGCTACGAGCCCTTCACCAAGACCCCGCACGACCTGCATATTATCGATTGCTAAACCATCCATTTGGGTTTTTGGAGGCGGGGCGTCCGGATCGATTCGGGCGTCCCGCGTTCTCTTTTTATGCGCTCGCCGCAGCCGCCGTCTGCAAGTGTATAATTTCGCTCGTATGTAATTTGGACGTTTGTGCGTCTAGCCAATAACAAGAAAGGTCGCTATGCCTACTATCTCTACCGCCGACTTCAAGAACGGCCTCGGTCTCCGCATTAAGGACAAGGTCTACACCATCGTCGAGTTCCAGCACGTCAAGCCGGGCAAGGGCGGCGCTTTCGTGCGCTACAAGACTCGCGACATCAAGAGTGGCCGCGTCGTCGAGAACACCTGCAACGCCGGCACCAAGTTCGAGAGCGTCATGCTCACCACCCGTGAGTTCCAGTACCTCTACAACGACGGCGCCGATTACATCTTCATGGACAACGAGTCCTACGAGCAGGTTCCCGTTCCCGAGGATATGGTGGGCGAGAACGCCAAGTGGCTGCGCGAGAATGACACCTGCCAGCTGCTCTTCGCCGACGACGAGCTCATGGGCGTGACCCCGCCGATGTTCATCGAGACCACCATCGTCCAGACCGACCCGGGCTTCAAGGGCGATACCGTCCAGGGTTCCACTAAGCCGGCCACCATCGACACCGGCGCTGTCATCCAGGTCCCAATGTACCTCAACGAGGGCGAGGTCATCAAGGTTGACACCCGCGACGGCAAGTTCGTCTCCCGCGTCTAGCAACCAACTCTTCTAGGAGGACTCATGCCCCAGGAAATCAAGATTGACGGCATCGGCATTTCGCCCGATGTTCTGACCGCCATCGTCTCGCGCGCCGTCACGGATGTCGAGGGCATCGCCTCCGTGGGCGTCAAGGACCTTGCCACCAACCTTGTCTCCATGATGCTTTCGTCCAAGGCCCCGGCTTCCGAGCCGGCGGTCGAGGCCGAGGTCATCGGCGACAAGCTCGCGCTTACCGTGCGCGTCGTGGTGTTCTTTGGCTATCCGTTCAAGAAACTCGCCGAGGCCGTTCGCGCCGCCGTGGTTGCTGCCATCGACGCCCAGGTGGGCGTCGAGGTCGAGCGCGTTGACGTTTGCATCGACGGCCTCGTTTTCCCCAAGGAGTAACCTTTGAGCCTTAAGGTTTATCGCGGGCGTACGCTTGCCCGCAGTCAGGCGCTGCAGCTGCTGTTCCAGGCTGAGGCCACGGACAGCCCGCTCGAGCGCGTCCTCGAGGGCGATTTCCTGATCTCGAAGGGTCCCCTCGACCCCTACGCGCTGGAGCTGTGCCGCGGTGCCTACGAGCACATCGACCGCATCGACTGTGCCCTGCGCTCCGTCGCCAAGAACTGGGATCTTATGCGCATGCCCGGCGCCGACCGCAATCTGCTGCGTATCGCCGTCTACGAGATGCGCTTCCTCACCGACGAGGAGGTCTCGGACGCCATCGTGATCAACGAGGCCGTCGAGCTTGCCAAGGCCTATGGCACCGACCAGTCCGCGTCGTTTGTCAACGGCGTGCTGGGCAAGATCGCTCGAAGCGAGGAGCTGCCGGGCGAGGACCTGTATCAGGAGCTGCTGGCCGAGGACCGTGCCCGCGAGGAGGCCCAGGCCGCCGAGGCTGCCGCCAAGGTTGCCGCCGCTCAGGCTGCGGCCGGCGTTCTCGATGAGGACGCTGAGGTCGCCGAGGCCGAGACCGGCACTGTCGAGGAGTAGCCATGCCAGAGGGTTCCGTCCGCAACTTCGACGAGATTTCGGACCGCCTGGATCAGATCATCGCTACCGTTCGCTCCAAGGATACGTCCTTGGAGCGTTCGCTCGATCTGTTTGACGAGGCGATCGAGCTGGGCTCCCGTGCGGTCGACATGGTCGACAAGTTTGAGCTGACGCCTCGCGAGGCCGATAAGCTCGAGCAGGAATACGATGAGGATGCGGCAAACGAATCCCAGGATAGTCAGGCCGCGTCTCTGGATACGAATGGTTGATGGCATTCATGAAACGTGTGCGTCTCGATGACGAACTGATTTCACAGGGCATCTGCGCCGATCGCGCGGATGCCCTTCGCACTCTTATGGCCGGCTTGGTCTCGAGTGGCGGCGAGCGCTTGACCTCGCCGGGTCTTAAGGTGACGCCCGGCCTGCCCCTACACGTGAAAGGTCGTATTCCCTACGTGGGGCGCGGCGGACTCAAGCTCGAGGGTGCACTCGATTCGTTTGGGATTGATCCGGCTGACCTTGCTTGCCTCGATGTGGGCTGTTCTACGGGCGGCTTTACCGATTGCCTGCTCAAGCGTGGCGCCGCGACTGTTGTTTCGGTCGACGTGGGTCGCGCCCAGTTCGACTGGTCGCTGCGCCAAGACGAGCGCGTGACGCTCCATGAGCGCACCAATGTGACGCAACTGCCCGATCTCGGCTACGGCGGCGCTATCGACTTGGCTGTCTGCGACGTGTCGTTTACGAGCATCGCGAATATCATCGACGCCGTGCTGGCGTGCCTGAAGCCTTCGGGTTCGTTCTGCACGCTCGTAAAGCCGCAGTTTGAGGCGCCGGCTGCGCTGGTGGGCGAGGGCGGCATCGTGACCGACCCCGCTGTCCGCTGCGATACGCTCGTGGCGGCGATTGAACTCTTTGCCGCCAAGGGTCTGTTCCCGCTCGACGTGTGCGTGTCGCCCATCCATGGCGCCAAGGGCAACGTTGAGTTTTTCCTGTACGGCACGAGGTTTGCCCCCGGCGAACGCACCGACGATGAGCTGCAATCCCAGGTATCGGTTTTGAGCGAGAAAGCTGCAACGCTATGAAGGTCTTTCTGGTTCCCAATTACTACAAGCAAGAGGCGGTCGAGAGCGGCCTGATGCTTGAGCTTTGGCTTTCGCGTCAGGGCTATGAGGTCGCATGGGCTGCCGACCAGCGCTCCAAGATCCAGAGCGCGCCCGATGTTGACGATGCCGACCTGGTCATTACGCTCGGCGGCGACGGTACGTTGCTGCGCGCCGCCCGTATTCTCAACTACCGCGAGATTCCCATTTTGGGTCTTTCCTATGGTCATTTAGGCTTTTTGACGGCTGCTAGTCCCGAGGAGCGCGACATTTTGCAGGTCGTGAGTGATGCTCTGTCCGGTGAGCTCCATGTGAGCCGCCGCGCCACCATCGCTGCCGATATCGTTTCGGTTCGCGAAGACGGCACGAAGGATGTCGTGCGCACGTTTGCCCTCAACGATATGGCGCTTACGCGCGGGCCCCTGTCCGATATGGTCGAGTTCGACATCACGGTGTCCGGCCATCATATCGACCGCCTGCGCGGCGACGGTGTCGTTGTTTCGACGGCGACCGGCTCCACTGGCTACGCGCTTTCCGCCGGCGGCCCCATCGTTAGCCCCGATTACACGGGCATGGTCTGTGTGCCCATCGCTCCGCATACCATTCAGGCTCGCGCCTTTTTGACCTCGCCGAGCGATGTCGTCGAGATCTTTATGTCCGATGATCGCCCGAGCGTTCCGGCGATCGCCATCGATGGACAGTTTATTACCTGCGATGGCACGGTCGAGAGCGTGGCCGTGCGTCGTGGTCCCGGCGATGTGCTGCTGCTGGATTACGGCCCCGAGAGCTTCTACAACTCGGTGAGCCGCGTGTTCTACGGAGTGCGTCATGATCGATGAGCTGCAGGTTTCCAACATTGCGCTCATTCGTGAGGCGACGTTGGTTCCGAGCGCGGGTCTGACGGTTCTGACCGGAGAAACCGGCGCCGGTAAGACCGCGCTGCTCTCGGCGCTCAAGCTCATTTTGGGCGAGCGCGCGGATTCGTCGACGGTACGCGAGGGCGAGACGCTTGCCAGCGTCGAGGCGCGTCTGTTCGACGGACCGCACGACACGGAGGGCTTCACCGTACAGCGCAGCCTTTCTGCCGAGGGCCGCAGCCGCGTAAAAATTGACGGCCGCATCGCCAGCGTGCGCGAACTTTCGGAGCGTGTCGGCGTGATGGTGGATCTTTGCGGCCAGCACGAGCACCAGCGCCTCCTCGACCCGGCGCATCATGTTGTCATGGTCGATGCCTGGGCAGGGCGCCCGGCACTCGAGGCGCTCGAGCACTACCGGGCTTGCTTTAAAGCCTCGCGCGCGGCCGCTAAGGAGGTCCGTCGCGTCGAGGAGGCCTCGCGTGCGCAGGGGGGTCGCGTCGAGGAGGCGCGCTTCGCCCTGGAACGTATCGCCGAGGTCGACCCCAAACCGGGTGAGTATGAGGAACTCGAGGAACTGCTGCCTCGATCCGAGCATGCCGAGGTGCTGGTAGCCACGGCTAACGATGCCCGTGCATCACTTGCAGCCGAAGGAGGAGCGCTCGATGCCGTGAACAGTGCCGTGGCGGAGCTCTCTCGTATGGCTACCGTCGATCGCAAGCTGGGCGACATTGCCGATACGCTTTCGGATGCCTGCATCTCGCTCGAGGATTGTGCCAACGAGCTGCGCGTCTATCGCGATGGGGTCGCCTTCGATCCGCGCGAGCTGGCTCGTATGCGCGAGCGTTATTCCGATCTTAAGGCCCTGCTGCGTCAGTGGGGGCCCACCATGGACGATGTCTTTGCCATGCGCGATCGCTCACAAGAACTGCTCTCCCTGGTCGATGATGGTGATGAGCAGATCAAGAAGGCGCGCGAGGCGCTTGGCGCGGCGGAGCGTGAACTGTTCGCCGCCGCCAAGGCGCTCAAGCGTGCGCGCAATATGGCAGCCCCTCGTTTTTGTCACGAGGTTGGTCGTCAGATGGCGCGCCTGGAGATGGGCGGCGCCGAGCTCGTTTGGGAGTCTCGCGATCTTCCGCGTGCCGAGTGGACGCCGGCGGGCCCTTCGAGCTACGAGCTTTTGTATCGCAGCGGAGCCGGATTGACGCCGCGCCCCCTGCGACGCATTGCGTCGGGCGGCGAGCTGAGCCGCGTCATGCTGGCGAGCAAGGTTGTCCTCGGTAACGCTGACGGCGTGGATACGCTGGTGTTCGACGAGGTCGATGCCGGTGTCGGCGGCTCTACCGCACGTGCCCTCGCGAGCGTTCTGACAGATCTCGCCGCTACGCATCAGGTGATTGTCGTAACCCACCTGGCGCAGGTCGCCGTCATGGCCGACAAGCATTATGTGGTGAGCAAAGAGCCCGGCGACGTTCCCCAGACGCATCTGGATGAGGTGGCCGGGGACGCCCGCATCGCAGAGATCGCCCGTATGCTGAGTGGCGATCAATCTGAGGCAAGCCTGGCACATGCCAAGCAGATGTTGGAAGAGGCTCGAGGTTAGAACGAGCCTGCGGTGTTGGTGGACAAATAACAGAAATTCTTGCCTCGCCACTTGCCTGTCTAGCCTGACCGTCAAAAAACTATGCCTGTTTACTATGATGAATCGGCGTAGCTCGAGCACAGCTAAAAAAGTAAAAAGATAACCGCAGGTAGAACCCCTGCGGTTATCTTTTAAAACACGATGTGGTCGCATATTCCGATTTCATCGTAGTAAACCGGCATAGTTTTATCGGAACGGTACATAACGACCCCTGATAAAACCTACTCCACGACCTTATCCGGCTGGATGAGCTCCTCGTAGTAGCTGATATGCTCGCGGGCGTCTTCAATCTCGGGCAGCAGGAAGTTGTAGATAACCTCGATTATCATCGTGGCACTCATCTTGGAGAACGCAAAGTCGCCCGTGGTGAGCAGTGCCTCGTGGTTCACAGTATTAAAGGTGTAGTCGGCCAGGCGAGCAAGCGGGGACTTGCTGTCGCTGCTGATGACGACTACGGTGGCACCGCAGTCGCGAGCTGCTTTTGCCATGCGATTCAGTCGGCGCGACTTGCCGGAGTTCGAGATCAGCACGATGACATCTCCAGGGCTCAACGTGAGCGCGAAACCAATCGAGGTCTCGCTGATGGTGCTTGCCATGCAGCGAAGGCCCAGCTGCGAAAACTTAAATGTCGCGTCGAGCGCGACGGCGTTGGTGTTGCCTACGGCTGCAAACTCGATAGCCCCTGCGTTCTTAAACGCGTGCACGACGGCTGTCAGCGTGTTGTGATCAATGCCATCGATAGTCGCATTGAGTTCGCTGACCTTGGCAGCGAGAATATTCTTGAGGCTCTGCTCCATATTGTCGAGCGAGACCTCGTCGGTGAGGCCTTCATTGCGCTGGCTTTCCAGATCGCGCGCTAGTGAAAACTGGAAACTGCGAAAACTGCCAAAACCCAGTTTGCGGCAGAAGCGCGAGACGGTTGCTTCGGAGGTTGCAGCGGCGCGCGAAAGCTGGGCGGCTGTCAGACGCGGGGCCTCGGACTGGTGCTCTAGGATATAGTCGACAATGCGCTGCTCGGACTCGCTGTACCCCCTGTGCATACTAATAAGGGAGAGTGCGCTCTTGCTGCTATCGGACATGGGATGGCTCCTGGCTGGCATGAAAATCGGACTTGTTTTGTAATGTCGTAGTATACGGGCATTTTCAATTACAAGATACACCTTGCCGTTTCAATTGTTGATGGTAAACTTTCATCGACCGTTTACGGTAATGAAAGAACCTTTCACCGGAGAAATGAGCTGTATTGCTTCTCATATAAGCGGTGGGTTGGTATCTTTCAGGTGTGGAAAAACGCGCATGGAAGCGCGTGTAGGGGAGCGCCTGCGGGCGCAGTACTCAAGAAGGAGGGACACATGGCTAAGTTTGACATCATCGCCGCCACCGGTTGCCCGACCGGCATTGCGCACACCTTCATGGCGAAGGAGGCGCTGGAGAAGGCAGCTGCCGAGCGCGGTCTGACCATTAAGGTTGAGACCCATGGCCAGGTCGGTGTCGAGAACGAGCTCACCAAGAGCGAGATCGCTGGCGCCAAGGCCGTCGTCGTCGCAGCCGACAAGGATGTCCAGGCGGAGCGTTTCGCCGGTAAGCCCATGGTTTCCGTTGGTGTTTCCAAGGCCCTGTCCGTCGAGGCTGCCGGCAAGCTGATCGACCGCGCTCTCGCCGCCAAGGGCGACGACACGGTTGCGGCTGCTGCCGATGTCGAGGATGAGGTTGAGGAGAAGGAGTCCATCGGCCACATCATCTATAAGCACCTCATGAACGGCGTCAGCCACATGCTGGTCTTCGTCGTTGCCGGTGGCGTCCTGACCGCCGTTTCGTTCCTGTGGGGCATCACGTCCTTCGATTCGACGGCTGCCGACTACAACAGCTTCGCCGCGATGCTCAAGATCATCGGCGGCATTGCCATGAACCTGATGGTTCCCGTGCTTTCCGCCTATATCGCCGAGTCCATCGGCAAGCGTCCGGCGCTCGTCCCCGGCTTTGTTGCCGGTATGATCGCCATCCAGGGCCTGCCCGTTAACGCCGATACACACATGATCGATGCTGGCGGCACCGGTGTGGGCTTCGGCTTCCTGGGCGGCATTGTCGGCGGCTTCCTCGCCGGCTATGTCATCCTTCTGCTCGAGAAGGTTTTCTCTAAAATTCCCGCGAGCCTTAATGGCCTGAAGGCAATCTTTCTGTATCCGCTGTGCTCTACCGCCATCGTCGGCCTGGTCATGCTCGGTATTTCCGGCCCCATGGCTGCCATTAACCAGGGTATGATGGATTTCCTGCAGAGCCTCGGTAACTCCGGTCCGGTGATCCTTGGCCTGGCCATCGGCTGCATGTGCGCCTTTGATATGGGCGGCCCGGTCAACAAGGCTGCTTACGCTACTGGCACCTTCCTGCTCGGTACCGCTCTCGAAGCTGGCGTCGGCACCGAGACCTACAACTTCGGCACCAACTTCATGGCTGCCGTCTCCGCCGCTTGCATCGTTCCGCCGCTGATCACCACCTTCGCCGTCGTTGTCGGCAAGAAGTACTTCAGCCAGGAGGATCATGACGCCGGTATCGTCAACCTCATCCTTGGTTGCACCCACATCACCGAGGGCGCCATTCCGTTCATGACCAAGAACATCTGGCCCGTCATGCCCATCATGATGCTCGGTTCTTCCATCGCTTCCATCTTGACCATCTTCTTCAACGTTCACGATCCGGCGCCTCACGGCGGCTTCCTGGTCCTGCCCGTTGTCGAGAACGGTCCGCTGTGGGTCCTCGCGATCCTCATCGGCGCTGTGGTCGGTGGCATCCTGTTCGTGGCCTTCAAGAAGTACGACTTCGAGAAGAATCAGAAGGCCGCTCCTGTAGCCAGGTCCGTTGAGGCCCCCAAGGCCGCTGCCGTCGAGGCCCCCAAGGAAGAGGCTGCCGACTTCGTGAAGGTCGAGAATGTCTTTGTCGCCGAGGACTTCGCTTCTCGTGACGAGGCTCTGAGCTTCGTTTCCAACCAGGCTGTCAAGGCCGGTATCGCCAGCGACGCTGACGCCGTGATGAACGCCTTCCTGGCCCGCGAGGCCGAGGGCACCACGGGCATGATGGAGGGCTTCGCCATCCCGCATGCCAAGTCCGACGCCATTACCGAGGCTGCCGTCATCGTCGTCAAGGACGAGTCCGGTGTGACCGGTTGGGACACCATGGACGGCGCTCCCGTCAACGTGGCCATCGCGCTGCTCATCCCGGGTGCCCAGGCCGGCACCACGCACCTTAAGATCCTGTCCAAGGTCGCCGAGGCGCTCATGGACGAGGACTTCCGTGCCACCGTCAAGGGTTCCACCGACGCCGCCAAGATCGCCAAGACGATCAACGCCCGCCTGGTCTAATCCCGCAACACGCGAATACCATCGCCCCCTGTATATAAGGCGGAGTCCCTCTCCAGGGCTTCCGCCTTTTTCTACCCCTCCCATAAGCTGCGGTGAAATAGGGACTGTTTAAACGATTCAACCCCAAATTCAGTCCCTATTTCACCGCAACTTACAAAAGGGCATAGAGGGGGCTACCTATCGAGTCTTTGTCGCGAACAGATCATCAGCCAGATTTCCGTTTGCACGATATTGCTCTGGACCGACCGAGTTTCCGCAGCTTGCTCGCCCACAGGGGCCCGTGCGCGGCCTGTGAGATTTATCGCGAGTTCCGCACGAGCCGAAGAGCACTTAATGTGCTCTTCGTGCGAGCAGGACTGTAGAGCAGGAAATCTCACAGGCCGCGCACGGGCCCCTGTGGGCGAGCAAGCGGACGACAAACACATCTGTCCAATAATTCGTCTGAAACATAATGAAAAACCGTTTGATGTGAGTTAATATAAAGAACGTCGTGAATCTGACTCCTGCCACATGCATGACAGGGGTTAAACACAAAAAGGAGTCAATTATGGTTTCTGAGAAGGCTACCCTCGTTAATCCTCAGGGTCTGCACATGCGTCCGGCTGGTCTGTTCGCCTCCACCATGGGCAAGTACGCCTGTGACGTGACGGTCGTCACCCCCGAGAAGGAGGTCAACGGCAAGTCCCCGATGGCCCTCATGGCTGCTGGTATCCCCTGCGGTACCGAGGTCGAGGTCAAGTGCGACGGCGCCGACGAGGCCGAGGCTCTGGCTGCTGCCATCGAGCTCATCAAGAGCGGTCTTGGCGAGTAGAACTCAAACGGGTCGCATGTTGAACAACTAAGTTCATATTTGGGGGCGCAGTGACCTGTTGTAAGGTAACTGCGCTCTTTTGTCATGGATATGGCAAAACGCTTTATCACATGACACGGAGAGAGGAATGGGAATGTATCAGGGAGTCAACGCTTCCGAGGGCATCGGTATCGGCACCGTCATGGTCGCCGTCGATCCCGACTTGACGTTTGAGCCGCACGAGGTTGCTGATTCGGCAGCAGAGAAGGAGCGCTATCAGTCCGCTCTTTCGGTCTTCTGCGAGAAGACCCAGGCTCAGGCCGACCACATGAAGGAGACGGTGGGCGAGGCCGAGGCCGAGATCATGAGCGGACACATTGTTCTGGCTCAGGATCCGGGTATGACCGACGCCATCAACGCCGCCATTGACGGCGGTACCTGCGCCGAGCAGGCGCTCATGGACACCTCGACCATGTTCGAGAACATGTTCCTGTCCATGGACGACGAGATGTTCCGTCTTCGCGCGGCTGACATCGCCGACATCCGCACCGGTATTCTGGCCGAGCTGCTGGGCAAGGAGGTCGTCGACCTCTCCGTCCTGCCCGAGAACACTGTCGTTGTCGTGCACGACCTCACGCCGTCCATGACCGCCACGATCGATAAGGCCCACGTTGCCGGTATCGTCACCGAGACCGGTGGCCGCACGTCGCACTCCGCGATCATTGCGCGCGCCCTCGAGATCCCGGCTGTCCTTTCGGTCTCCAACAGCTGCACCGCACTGCGCAACGGCATGACCGTTGTCGTCGACGGCGGCAAGGGTATCGTCGAGGCCGATCCCGACGAGGAGACGCTCGCTGCCTACACCGCCAAGGCCGAGGCCTTCGCTGCCGAGAAGGCAGCCCTCGAGGCCTTCCGTGGCAAGCCGTCCGTGACTGCTGATGGCATCAAGAAGATCATCGCCTGCAACATCGGTAACCCCGATGACGTGCCCAACGCGCTCGATCACGACGCCGAGGCTATCGGTCTGTTCCGCTCCGAGTTCCTGTTCATGGACTCTGCTGAGCTTCCTTCCGAGGAGGAGCAGTTCAACGCCTACCGTAAGGTCGCCAGCGCGCTCAAGGGTGCTCCGGTCATCATCCGCACGCTAGATGTGGGTGGCGACAAGGAGATTCCGTATCTGCATATGGTCAAGGAAGACAACCCCTTCATGGGCTTCCGCGCCGTGCGTTACTGCTTGGCCAATCCCGACCAGTACAAGGTCCAGCTCCGCGCTCTGCTGCGCGCTAGCGCCTTCGGTGACGTCAAGATCATGATCCCGCTCGTCACCTGCGTCGAGGAGGTCTTGGCTGTCAAGGAGCTCGTCGAGCAGTGCAAGGCCGAGCTGACCGAAGAGGGGCGCAAGTTCAACGAGAACATCGAGGTCGGCATCATGGTCGAGACGCCCGCCGCTTCGCTGCTCGCAGACCGTCTTGCCGAGGTCGCCGACTTCTTCTCCATCGGCACCAACGACCTGATCGGCTACACCATGTGCGCCGACCGTGGCAACGACACCATCTCCAACCTGTACCAGGTTTACTATCCCGCCGTGCTCCGCTCGCTCAAGAACATCATCGAGAGCGGCGTGAAGGCCGGCATCATGGTCGGTATGTGCGGCGAGGCCGCTGCCGATCCGCTGCTCGAGCCGCTGCTGATCAGCTGGGGCCTGGAGGAGTTCTCGATGAGTGCTCCGTCGATCCTGCGCGCCCGTAAGACCATCAGCCAGTGGACCAAGGCCGAGTGCGACGAGCTCGCCGAGAAGGCGCTCGCCTGCAACACCGCCGCCGAGGTCAAGGCACTGCTCGAGTCCGCAGCTCGCTAATTTGGTATCAGAGGTAACCGCGTGGTTGGAATGGGCCGGCCACGCGGCCCTCACATATACAGGGGGTACTGTAAATGTTCTACACGCTAACCGCTAACCCGGCTGTCGACATGACGGTTTCGAGCTCTCCGCTCGAGCCCGACGAGAACGTCCGCACCGGTTCGGCCAGCTACACGGCTAACGGCAAGGGCCTCGACGTGTCCTTCGCCTTTAAGAAGATGGGCGTCGACACCGTCGCGCTCGGCTTCTTCGCTGGCTTCACGGGCAAGTTCATCGTCGAGGAGGTCATGAACCTGGGTTGCCTCTGCCGCCCGGTCTGGACCGACGGTATCACGCGCATTAACACCTACGTCAACGATGGCCAGCACGAGTACGGCATCCTGAACCCCGGCGCCCCGATCACGCCGCAGCACCAGGAGGAGCTCTACAACATCCTGGACACCGCGGGCGATCTCGAGTGCCTGATCGTCTCCGGCTCCGTGCCTCCCAAAGCTACGCCCGACTTCCTGGCTCAGGTCATGGAGCACGCTCAGGCTCGTGGCGCTGACGTTGTCCTGGACCTGTCCTCCGACAAGCTCAAGGAGCTCGCTCACAAGAAGCCGCTGCTCATCAAGCCGAACCATCACGAGATGAAGGCCATCTTCGGCGTGCCGGTCGACACCGACGACGAGGTTCGTGTCGCCATGAAGATGGCTCACGACGCTGGCGTTCAGAACGTGCTGCTCACCCGTGGTAGCCGCGGCGACGCTTACTTCTCCAACGGCGAGGACATCTGGTACGCCAAGCGTGAGTTCAACATCAAGTTGGTCTCTTCCGTCTGCGCCGGCGACTGCACCCTCGCTGCGTTCCTGCACAAGTGGTACAGGGATCGCGACAACGTCGAGGAGGCCATGAAGCTCGCTATGGCCACCGGCGCCAACGTTGCCGAGTCCGTCGGCATTGGTGACTTCGGTCACGTCGACGAGTACAGCAAGCGCGTTGCTGTCCGCAAGCTCGATCGTCAGTAATCGAAACGCGACATATTCGTGCGCATGCGGCGCCCCGGTTTCGGCCGGGGCGCCTTTTTTGTTCCGCCATGGGGGAGAGGTGTCCTGCCGTACTTCATCGCTTCCACACCGTTCACCGAGTTGTCCTAGCCTTTTACCGATGCGTGGAATATACTTTCATTAACACGTTGCTTCGTGAAAGGAACATTCATGATTTACACGCTCACTGCTAATCCCGCCATTGATTACAACATCGCCTGCGACGGCCTTACTGCCAATACCGTCACGCGTACCCGCAATGCCGTCTACACGCCCAACGGCAAAGGCCTCAACGTCTCGTTTACGCTTGACCACTATGGTGTCGACACCACGATCCTGGGTTTCTTCGCCGGCTTCTCGGGTGAGTTTATCGTTAAGGGCGCCGAGGCCCTGGGCGTGCCCGTCAAGCCCGTGTGGACCGACGGTATTACGCGCGTCAATGTGTTCCTCAACGCCGGTCCCGACACCGAGTACAACATGGTCAATGCCGGTGCCGCCATCAATGAGGCCAACGAGCAGGAGATGTTTGAACTTATCGATTCGCTCGATGACATGACCTGCCTGGTCATCAGCGGCTCGCTGCCTCCCAACACTTCCGAGGGCTTCTTGGCCGAGGTCCTGCGCCGTGTCAAGGCCAAGGGGGCCGAGTTCGTCCTCGACATCTCGAGCCATCAGCTGGCAGACCTCATTGCTCTGGAGCCACTGCTGATCAAGCCCAATGACGACGAGCTGCTTGACATCTTTGGCATCAAGGTGAGCGGTGGCGACGACGAGTCCGTCAAGGGCGCTATGGCCGAGCTGCACGCCAAGGGCGCCAAGAACGTGCTGCTGACCCTTGGTGGCGCCGGTGCGTACTTCTCCAACGGCGAGCATATCTGGTTTGCCAACCGCACCTTCGACGTCAAGCTGCTGTCGACGGTGTGCGCCGGCGATTCCTCGCTCGCTGCCTTCCTGTCCGTGTGGCACGACGCCCCCGAGCGCGTCGAGGACGCCCTGCGCCTTTCGATGGCCACTGGCGCCAACGTGGTCGAGTGCCCCGGTCTGGGTGATTTTGCCAAGGTGGACGAATATAAGAAGCACATCGAGGTTCGCCAGGTCTGCTAGTTCCGGCACCTTGTCTGAATAGTTTGATTATTTCGCATCCGTCTTAGACTAGGACGGATGCGTTTTTGTTTATCGGACTTGCGTGTGCAGTGGAGGCTGTTTCTTGCTAGACTTCTTGCAGACGCAATCGATAGCCAATTTGATAGTCGCAGGAGGCCATAGGCATGTGCAATGTTTCGCTCAACGGTACTCAACCGTCCGATGCGTCCCTGCGCGTCCTGCGCGCGCTTGAGTCGGCTGGTCTTGAGGCTTGGTACGTGGGCGGTTGGGTGCGCGACGCCCTGATGGGGTACCCCAGCCACGATGTTGATATGTGCTGTAGCGGCCTGTGGCAGGAGTCCAAAGCGGCGCTCGAGGCCGCCGGCATCGCGGTTGTGGAGTCGGGCATTAAATTTGGCGGAATCACGGCTATTTCCGATGGCGAGCGTATCGAGGTCACCACGTACCGTCTGGATGGCTTTTACACCGATGGTCGCCATCCCCAGAGTGTGGAGCGTGCCGCCTCGCTCGAGGACGATCTGGCGCGCCGCGACTTTACCGTCAATGCCATGGCCTGGCATCCCGAGCGCGGGCTTGTCGACCGCTACGACGGCCAGGGTGACTTGGAGCGCAAGCTGATTCGCGCTGTCGGCGATCCCAAGCGTCGCTTTAACGAGGACGCCCTGCGCATGCTGCGTGCGGTGCGCTTTGCCTGCCGTCTGGACTTTATGATTGAGCCCGAGACCAAGCGTGCGCTTGCCGAGTGCGCGCCGCTGCTCGAAGCCGTGGCGCGTGAGCGTGTGGGTATTGAGCTCGAGGGCATTCTTTCGACCGGTCATGGGGGAGACGCGATGCTCCGCTATCCCGAGCTCATCTGCGCCGCCGTGCCCGAGTTGGCAGCGGGTCGCGGGTTTGATCAGCGCAGTGTCTATCATGCGTTTAACGTCTACGTGCATATCGCCCGTGTGCTGACGGTGGCGGGGGAGCTCGCGCTGTGTGACGGCGTCGCGCCCTCGTCGAGCCTTATGTGGGCGGCGTTTTTGCACGATGTGTCCAAGCCCGAGTGCTTCACGGTCGATCACGCCGGCAGCGGACACTTCTACGGTCATCCCGAGCTCGGCGCCAAGAAGGCGCGCGTCATTATGGATCGCCTGGCCCTCTCGCACGACTTGGTGCGCGACGTGTGCCTGCTCATCAAATACCATGACAAGCCGCTGCGCCCCGAGCGCTCCTGCCTGCTCAATATGATGCGCGCGCTTTCGGGTGAGGGCGTCGACACGGCCCGCCTGATTGACGAGCTCATGGACCTTAAGCGTGCCGACACACTTGGCAAGGCCCCGTCGTGCTTCTATTATGTTGAGACGATTGAGGAGATGCGCGCGCTGGCGCACGAGCTGCTGAAGGCAGGGGAGCCCTATACGCTCAAGATGCTCGCCATCAACGGCGGCGACCTGATCCGTGCCGGAGTCAAGCCCGGGCCGGAACTGGGTCAGCTTCTCAACTCCGCCCTCGACGCCGTGATCGAAGACGATATTCCCAACGAGCGCGAAGCTCTTTTGGTTCATCTCAACTTGAATTAGCTACCAAGTTTACCTGCGTATTCCATAACCTGCCGACAATTTTTCGGCAATTTGGAATTTCTTCTTGCGCTGACGTTTTTTGTCCCGTAATATATTTCCTCGCAGCACGGCAGTGCAGATGTCATGTGGCCCGTTCGTCTAGCGGTTTAGGACGCCGCCCTCTCAAGGCGGAGATCACCAGTTCGAATCTGGTACGGGCTACCACTTCTTTTCTGCTGAGGCTTATGGCCCGTTCGTCTAGCGGTTTAGGACGCCGCCCTCTCAAGGCGGAGATCACCAGTTCGAATCTGGTACGGGCTACCACGCATCTGATACCCGGACTTCCTATGGAAGGCCGGGTTTTTTTATTTTCAAACAACCGTCTGCAATTCCCGTTTGAACCAGAGCTTTGCGTTCTGCCTATGGCCCTTACGGGTACAATATCCAAGATATTTTGACTGTTAGAAGGAGTCTCATGACGGAGTCCTCTCAGCATACGTCTAAGCCCCAGGTCGAGGTTGAGGCCTCGGGCGGAGATGACAATAAGAGCGCACGCCGCGGCGCCATCTTTATCGGCGTCGTGCTGGTAGGTTATATCGTCTATCTGGTGGTAACCGGGCAGATGGGGCAGTTCTGGGCCGCTATGTCGAGCGTCCAGGCGTCATGGCTCGTTGTCGCGTGTCTTTGCATGTTCATGTACCTGTTCTTTGGCATTGTGGCCTATGCGATCGCCGTCTGGCTCGATCCCAATTCGCCCGTCGGCATCCGCGACCTGATCTCGGTCGAGGCGAGTGGCATCTTCTTTGGCAACCTGACGCCCATGATGATGGGCTCCACCCCGGCTCAGATCTATCGCCTGACCAAGGCCGGCCAAAACGTGGGCGAGGCCGGCGCCACGCAATTCACGCGCTTTATCGTGTACCAGTTTGGCCTGGTCGCCTGGGGCGCTATCCTGCTGCTCGCCCGTATGCCGTTTTTTGCCGAACGCTACGGCGACATGACGCTGCTGTGCGTCTTTAGCTTTGGTGGACACTGCTGCATCTTGCTTGGCATCTTCGCCGTCGCGCTCATGCCTAAGACCGTCACGCGCGTCGCCCATTGCATCATCAATTGGCTCGAGCGCATTGGTGTCTCGGCCACTAAGATCGAGAGTTGGCGCACGTTTGTCGATGGCGAGATCTACTCCTTCTCCGAGAAGTTCAAGCTTTCGGCCGGACATTTTTCTTCCATGCTGCTCACCGTGTTTATCACCATGCTGCAGCTCGCGTTTTTCTATCTGGTTCCGTATTTCCTGATGCTTGCCTTTGGCCACCACGAGGTCGACTTTTTCTCGGTCATGGCCGCGAGCGCCTTTGTCCAGCTGTTAAGCTCTGCGGTTCCCTTGCCCGGTGGAACTGGTGGCGCTGAGGGCGGCTTTGCATTGTTCTTGGGTCATTTCTTCGGTTCGGCTTCGACCGCCGGCTATCTGCTGTGGCGTCTCATTACGTTTATTGCGCCTACCATTTTGGCTGCGCCCCTGCTGGGACTTAAGAGCGCCCACAACGAGAGCATCCATGCGCGCTGGGATCGCGTGATGCGCAAGCTCGGCCGCACGCCTCAGACGTCCTCTGCGCCCACTAAGCCGCACCCCACGAATGCTGTTACCGTTGATCCCAAGAAGCACGCTCAGAAGGCTTCTGGGACCGCAAAGCCGGCTCATAAGGCCTATGTGCGTCAGACAGGAGACGGTATTCGCGTATCTCCGTCGGCACTCAATAAGAAGAAGCACCCTAAGTCGCAGTAGGGCAGTCGTGCGTTCTTCATGATGCGGGGTATATTTGTGCTGTTTGAGAGATAATCCTCTTACGTAGATTATCTCTCATCTGTTGATGATTGCTCGTATATCGAAGGGACACGCCCATGGCAACCAGCAAACCGCGCCTTGATCGCCGCATCGTTCGCAGCCGCAATGCCATCCTTTCCGCTTTCGAGCGCCTGCTCATGGAAAAGCCGCTGGCAGACATTACGGTGAGTGCCATCGCGCGCGAGGCCAATGTCGACCGCAAGACCTTTTACGTTCACTTTGGCACGGTTGATGGCCTGCTCGATGCCATTGCCGTCGATGTGGTGGAGATGATTGTCGACTCGGTCGAGAAAACGCTTACTTCCATGGACGGCGACACCAACGAGCGCGCCCTGGGCGCGGCGGCGACCTTCTTTAAAACCGTTAATGAGGCACTGTGCAACAACTTAGTGCTCAATCGTCAGCTGATCGAGAATATTCCGCTCGATGATTTCATGGCTCGTCTTCGTGCGCCGCTCGAACATGAGATTGCCGAGCGCGATCTGCTGCCCCAAGGTCTCAAGGACGAGATGTTCGACTACTATCTGGCGTTTTTGCTGTCGGGTATTATCGGTATCTATCGCACGTGGGCGCTGTCTGACGGCTCGGTTCCTATCGAGCGCGTCTCTGAGGTCGCCAACGATCTGACTCTCAATGGTCTGTCGAGTCTGGAATCTCGCTTGGATTAGGCCTAGTTGGGCTCGTCGGCATGGAAATTCCTGTTCCTGAGGTTCTCCGGCGCCTTGGAGACCTTGCCGGCGTAGGAGCTGTAGCCTGAGGATCCTTAAAAGAAAGTCCAGTTTATCCTTCCCACTCCAATTTTGGAATCCTCCGATGCGCCTTCGCACGCTCGCATGACCTCGATACCATGCGAGCGTGCGAACTCGACGAGCTCTGCGTTGCGGGCGTTTATGGTGCCGAAGGCGGCGGGGCACACGATAAGGCGTGCGCAGTGGACGAGGAGCTCTTTGGCGCGGGCTATGGTTTTATCCCCGATTGGCTCGAAGGCGCGCTCGGCCACGCATTCCGTCGCTAGGTCGCGCGCGAGCTCGCAGTCGATGTCCCCTTCGTGCAGAACGCCCGCGTAGAACGCCTTGCCCTGCCGGATGAGCTGGCGAAACACAGCCGACCCCGTACCTGCGCCAGCGATGACGAACGTGTGCGCATCGCCGTGTGGGCGCCCAATTTCCACGCTGCCGAAGCGCTCGTTGAAGGTGCCATGTTGAAGGCCATAGAGCTCGCCAATCGTCTCGCGCGTGAATATGTCCTCGGGTGCGCCGGCGCGGAAGACCCGGCCGTCCTTCACGCAAATCACCTTGTCGGCGCTTTTCTGCGCGAGCTCGAGTTCGTGGATGGACATGATGACAGCCACATTCCGCGATTTCGAAAGGTGGCGAAGTATTCGCAGCAGGTCGATCTGGTAGCGGATATCGAGATACGACGTGGGCTCGTCGAGCACGAGCACACGCGGATCCTGCGCGATGGCTCGTGCGAGCATGACGCGCTGGCGTTGCCCGTCGCTTATCTGCATGAAGTCGCGCTCGGCGAGCTTTTCCACATGTGCGGTTTTCATGGCCTCGTCGACCCGACTATGGTCGTCGGGCGAGAGTGTGCCCATTCGCCCGGTGTAGGGATGCCTTCCCGCCTCTACGATATCGCGGCAGGTGAGGAGCTCGGTCCGGGGTCGATCTGTCAGCATAACGGCAAGGTTCCTTGCGAACTCCGCCGTCTTCCATCGGGAAATCTCCCGCCCGTCGAGCTCGACCGCGCCGGCAAGCGGTGCCAGATGGCGTGTGATGGTTTTCAAGATGGTCGACTTGCCCGAGCCGTTCGGCCCGATGAGTGCCACGACGTCGCCCGCGCGAACCTCCAGATCGACGCCTTCGACTACGACCTTCTTGTCGTAGCCCGCCGACAGGTCGCTTATGCGGAAAAGCGGCGCTCCGTCAGCCTGCGTTTCGACCGGGGTTTCGAGGTTCGACTCCGCTCGAAGGAGGCGTTCCGCGCGCAGTTCCGCACGAGCCGAAAGTGCCTTCTGGCGCTTTCGTGCGAGCTCAGGACTGGCCAAGCATGGAATGTTCCCTCCGAGCGTTTTGGTCCGCGGCACGAATTCCCCCATCTACCTCACCCGCTTCTTCAACATGAGTGCAATAACCACCGGCGCGCCGAAGATGGCGGTGACGGCGCTGATGGAAAGCTCGACGGGGGAGAACAGCGTGCGCGCGATCAAATCGCAGCCCGCGCAAAAGATGGCGCCTCCCAAGAAGCACGCAGGAATCACGCGGATAGGCTTCGACGACTTCAGCGCCGACTTAACGAGATGCGGAACCGCGATGCCTACGAACGACACCGGACCAGCGAACGCGGTCACGCAGGCGGAGAGCATGCTCGCTAGAAGGACGAGCACCACGCGGAAGCGTGCGACGTTCACGCCGACGCTTTTCGCGTAGGCTTCTCCCAGCTGGAAGGCGGAAAGGGGCTTCGATATCGCGAATACGCATGCGCTCACGGTGATCACCACGACCGCGATGACCGCGATGTCGTCCCAGCTCGAACCCGAGAAGCTACCCAAAGACCAGTTGTGCAGGTTCACGATGGACTGGTCGTCGGCGAAGGCGATGAGGAAGTTCGTCGCCGCCGAGCAGATGTATCCCACCATGACGCCCGCCACGATGAGTATGGCCATGGAACTTATGCGCCGTGCGATGAGGAGCACGAAGCCGATGGTGATAAGCGAGCCCAGAAACGCTGCGGCCACCATGGCCGGCGAGGACATGGCCTGGTTCGCGCCCAGAAGTACGATCATCGTAAGCGCGACGACGAACTTTGCGCCCGAGGAGACGCCCAAGATGAACGGGTCGGCGATGGGATTGTTGAAAAACGTCTGCAGCAGGAACCCGGAGAGCGAAAGTGCCCCGCCGAGAAGCACGGCTGAAAGCACGCGCGGCAGGCGAATCTCCCAGATGACTTGGCTTTCCATGGAATTGGCCGCGCCGCCCGAAAGGATGCCAGGGATGTGGTCTGCGGGCACGAGCACGCTCCCGATGCACAGGTTGGCCCCGACGAGCACGATGAGGGCAACAGCGAGCAGCGCCGTCACGACGCGACACCGCGCGGCGCGCCCCGATTCGTCGTATGTCATGGAAAGTCGGCTTTTCATGGTGCTAGCCGAGCTTCCTCAGATAATGGAAGTCGCTCGCGTCATCGCCGGTGAACGCCCCGTGCAGTTCGTCGATAATGTCGGCGGTAGAAGTCATCTGCTGGTACATGTCGGCGCTTGTGACCCAGACGTTGCCGTTCTTCACGGCTTTGAACTGCGACAATAGCGCGTTTTTGCCTACGAAGTCGTTCAAGGTGGCAACCGATTCGTCGATGGTGCCGTTGTAGACGATGATGTCGGCATCCTTCGCCGTCGCGTAGAAGCGCTCCATTTCGAGCGTTACTGACGAACCTGACGTCGACGCCGTCTGCGCGTCATCGAGCGCGTAGTTGCCGCCTGCAAGCTCGATCATCTGCGCCACGTAGTCGCCCGCCCGCCGCGTGACGGCGGCCCCGTTCGAGTTAATGTAGAAATACGCCACGGTTTTACCTGACGACGCGAGCCCCGACGTTTGCTCGACGCGGGCCTTCTGCTCGTTGAACAGGTGCGCGGCCTCGTCTTCCTTGTCGAACAGGACGCCGAAAAGCTTAATCCACTCGACGCGCCCGAGTGCTTCGGGCTCGCTCGACGACTGTTCGGTGAGCACGACGAGCCCGAGTTTCTGCAGCTTTTCCTTCACATCGGGTGTGTGGTTGATCATGGTGTTCTCGATGGCGAGCGTGCAGCCCGAGGCCGATATTCGCTCGTAGTCGGGCGCGCTGTACTTGCCGCCGTAGGCGATCCCCCCACTTTCGAGTGCGCTTTTGAAGCCCGCGACCGAGCAATCGTCGGCCTTCGTGCCCGACATAATGATATTGTCGATCGCATCGAGCGCGTCGACCAGGCACATCGTCGCCGACGACACGAGGTACACCTTGTCGGCGGGGCGCCTTATGACCGCGATGTCGGAGCTCAACCCATCAGGTACCTTCGCATCTTGCGGCACCACGAGGAAGCGCTCCCCGTTCGAAATGCAGATAAGCCGCAGGCCGCCTTCGAACTCGTCGACAGTGAAGTGTTCGGCGTATTCAAGCTGAAACGTCCCCGTCGGCTTCCAGCCGCAGCCCAAATCGGCGTTGTGGAAGTCGGCCGCGGCGCTTGAAGCCGTTCCCGCAGGGGAGCCGCCGCTTGCTTCGTCGCCCGATTTCTCCTTCATGGTGGATGAGTCGAAGTGGATCGTGTAGTCGATGGTGTGCGGCGTCGACATGGCGACGGTCTCGGCCGACACGGCGATGTCCTCGTCGAGCGTGACGGGTATCTCGAACGTGGAGTTGCCGCCGTCGTTTATGGGCGCGTAGTCCACGCCGTCGACGGTCATCTTGTCGTAGTTCGAACTCGACCAGGTGATGGTCGCGGTGTAGGTGTCGCCATCCTTCACAATTGTGGTTGGTGAGGCGATGCTTGCGCGCCCTGACCCGCCGGAGAGCGAGACGCTCACAGTGTATTTCTGAGAGCCCGTCGTGGCACCGGTCGCGTTCGGGCTCGCACTGCACCCCGCGAAGGGAAGCGCGAGCAGGGCGACGAGAACGCAGGCGATCGCGCGCGCCGCGATTCTGTGGCGCTTTCTGTTTTCCCCCTTGGGAAGAATCGACCGCATGGCGTTACTTCAGTGCGTCGGCGCGCAGATCGACGCCGGCGGATTCGAACACGAGCGTGCGGTCGTACCACTGCTCTTTTCTAATACTCCACGCGGCGCAGGCGGTGTCCTCGTCGAGCGCTTCAACGGGCACGTCGTAGGTGTACTTGCCTTCCGCGTTTTCCACATAGGGGATGAAGTCGGCCTCGCTCGCGGCGGCAGCCTCGTCACTCGTGCCCATGAAGAGCTTGCCGTAGCCCGTGCCGGAAAGTGTCATCACGCAGTGCATGGAGCCGTTTTCCACGATGAGCTGGGCGTCCACAATCCTGAACATGTTCGAGCTGGAATCTACGGTGATCGGATAGGTGCCGTCGGCCACCTTGTCGGCGGTGATGGGGGCAGCGCTTGCGCCCTCGGGCGCATCGGCCGCCTGTTCGGTCTTTTCCTGGGAATCGGCATCGCTTGCCTTTGCGCTGTCGATTGAATTTCCGCCGCAGCCGGCGAGCGAGAACGCGAAAAGCGCCGCCGACAGGGCGAAGGCGAGGGTTTTCTTCAACATGGAGGGGGTTCCTTTC
>DXMF01000053.1:603-1190 GCA_019414345.1 Collinsella sp. | reverse complement strand
ACGCTGAAGAGAGCAAGCTCGGCAAAGAAGTCAGCTTGATTGAGCAGCGGGCCGAAGCGGTCGTCGTCGCCTCTGGAGAGGATTTCGAGGACGCTGGCCTGTTCCTGAAGCAGATCAAGCAGGCCCAGAAGCAGGTCAAGGACTATTGGGAGCCTCTCCGCGTGTCCGCCAAGAAGAGCTACGACGAGGTTCTGAACCACAGAAAGGAAATGATTGAGCCTCTGGAAAAGGCGGAGAAGATCGTCAAGGTCAAGGTGAACGAGTACAGCGCGGAGCAGGAGCGCAAGCGCCGCGAGCAGGAGGAGGCCATGCGCCGACTGGCTCAGGCCGAGATCGACCGCCACCTGAATGAAGCTGCCGAAGCCGAGGCTAACGGTGACGCTGTTGGCGCAGAGTACGCTATGGCCGAAGCCGAGATGATGGAAGGGGTGTCCATCGCCGGTGGAGTCCAGCATCAGACGCCCAAGGTCAAGGGCATCTCCCAGAGCAAGACGTGGGAAATCTGCGAGTCCGAGTGCGACTGGTCTAAGGTTCCCGTGTCCCTCATTGGCATCGAGCTGCGCCCGGTCGATAAGGCTGCGGTGCTC
>DXMF01000053.1:0-593 GCA_019414345.1 Collinsella sp. | reverse complement strand
ATTAAGATGTCCAAGGGTCAGGTCGAGATCCCCGGTATCAAGTTCCGCGAAACCTACACCACCAGCGTCAGCACCCGGTAAAACCGGAGAATAACAGGAGGTCAACATGAGCAACGAAAACAAACTGAGCACGGCGCCCGCTGGGGCTGTGGCTCAGAAAACGGCCGGCGGGGGAGCCTTGAGCGTCTTCGCTGACGGCGCGAGCTTCAATACGGCTCTGCGCATGGCCCAGTGCCTTGCGTCGTCTACGGTAGTCCCCAAGGAGTACCACGGAAACGTCGGCAACTGCATGATCGCTATTGAGATGGCATCTCGCATCAACACCAGTCCGATGATGGTGATGCAGAACCTCTACATCGTCAACGGGCGCCCTGCGTGGTCGAGCCAGTGGATCATCGCCATGATTAACAGCAGCCGCCGGTACAAGACTGAGCTGCAGTTCGAGTTCGGCCGCGACAAAGCCGACGGCGGCCTGAGCTGCCGCGCTTGGGCGGAGGATTACTCCGGCCACAAGGTCTACGGCTCGAAAATCACGATGAATATGGCGAACGACGAAGGCTGGACGAGCAAAAACGGCAGCAAGTGGAAGACCA
>DXMF01000052.1:12757-61937 GCA_019414345.1 Collinsella sp. | reverse complement strand
TTTGCCTCTTGACAATGTCCTGCTCATATTAAAAGGAACGTCCCCAAGTGCCAAGTGCCGTAAGAGTGTCCCCTTTGACTAGTCATTTAAGAACGTCCCCAATGACTACCCAATGACTACCCAATGACTACAGCGACAACCACGGCAACGCCGATGTTTTGGCAACGGCAGCGAGCGGGCCGCATTTGAGACAAGGTGACGTGAAACGAAAGGGCGCTGACCTTCTGGTCGCGCCCTTGAAGTTGAACGTCAGATTGTCCAAATGCGGCCCGCGCAGCATCGAGCAGTTACGCGGTTCGTAGAACCGCGTAACTAACAAATGAGCATCGCGTCACCAAAGCTGAAGAAGCGGTAGCGCTCCTCGATGGCGGCGGCGTAGGCATCCATGATCTGGTCGCGGGTGGCAAGCGCGCTCACGAGCATCATGAGCGTGGAGCGCGGCACGTGGAAGTTCGTGATCAGCGCATCGACCACGTGATAGGTCGAGCCGGGCATGAGGTAAAGCTGCGTCGTGGCGTTCTCGCGCACCACGATGTCACCGCGGCCAAGCGTATCGGCCCCGTCCTCGCGGCCTTCAAAATAGCGCGCCGTCACGGCCGGATCGGACACCGGCGCGTCCGCGTCAAACGCGCTCTCGAGCGAGCGCACCGCGGTAGTGCCGACGGCGATCACACGATGACCCTCGGCCTTGGCCTTATGCACGGCGTCGACAACCTCCTGCGACACGTGGTAGCGCTCGGTGTGCATGACGTGCTGCGTAGGGTCGTCCTCCTCCACCAAGCGGAAGGTATCGATGCCCACCTCGAGCTCGACGGCGGCAAACTTGGCACCCTTGGCCTCGATAGCGGCCATGAGCTCGGGAGTAAAGTGCAGACCAGCCGTAGGAGCGGCAGCCGAGTGCTCCTCCTTCATGGCGTAGACGGTCTGGTACTTCTCGGGATCGCCCTCATAATCGGTAATGTAGGGCGGTAGCGGCACGTGGCCGGCAGCGTGGATGGCCTCGTCGAGCGTGCGCGGATCGCCCGCGGCATTGCAACCGGCCGGCTCAAAACGCACCAGACGGCCACCGCGGCTATCGGCGACAAAGTCGATGACCTCGGCCGTCAGCACCACGGGAGCCCCCTCGGGCGCATGAGCGCCGCCCGCACGATACTCAATCTGAGCACCGGGCTTCAGGCGCTTGCCCGGCTTGACCAGGCACTCCCAAACGTGACCCAGCGGGTCAACATCCTCGCGGCGCTTGAGCAGCAGCGTCTCGACCACGCCGCCCGAGCCTGCCTTGCGGCCAATTAGGCGGGCCGGCATCACGCGCGTCTGGTTGATGACGAGCACGTCGCCCGGCTCGATATAGTCGATGACGTCGCGGAAGATGCGGTGCTCAACGGTACCGCCGTGCTCCAGCGGCGTCCCCGCCTCGGAACCTTTGCGATCAACCACCAGCAGGCGGCAGGAGTCACGCGGCTCGGCAGGCGCCTGGGCGATGAGCTCTTCGGGCAGGTTATAGTCAAAATCATCGGTACGCATAGACACGTCGGATTCTCCTTATATAGCTAAAGTCCGCTCTACATCCTAGCAGGCTGACGTCCCAAGTGAACTACTTTTTGGCGGCTTTGCGCTCGTCGCGGATGCGGGCGCGGTCCATGGCCGCCTCGACAGCCGAGAAGCGGCAACCACAGTAGTTCTGCCGATACATGCCAAGCTCGCGCGAACGGCGTGTCGCCTCGGGGTAATACGGGCGAAAATCGCGAATCACCGGGGTGAGCCCATGTGCCGCCGCCAAGCGCTCAAGCACGTCATTGCAGGTATCGAACAGCTGGTACGGCGAGACGGCGAGCGTCGTGCCCACAAACTCAAACCCGCGCTCCTGGGCCACGCGGCACGCCTCGGCCAGACGCAGGGCATAGCATGAGCGACAGCGACGAGGCCGATCGGCACCCAGCGGTGCCACGCCGGTCTCCCAGCGCTCACGGTCCTCCCCCGCCTCGATAAGCTCGATGTCGCCATCGGCACACCACCGGCGCAGCTCGTCCAAGCGGCGCTGCCATTCATCGCGCGGTTGAATATTGGGGTTGGTCCAGCAGATTGTGGGCTCAAACCCCTCCTCGCGCAGCAGGCGAACCGGCTCAAGCGAGCATGGTGCACAGCACGCATGCAGCAACAACGACTTCATCGACATCTCCTCACCCAAAAAAGCGCACGCCAAAGGACGTATCCTCGCAGGCGATAATGCGGCGGTCGCGCAAAATGGTCCGCACGTAATACCAGTCGCCTACACAGCCCGACAAATGCAAGCCGGCAGCCAGATAGCACAGCAGCGGATAGCCCGAAAACGCAAACCCCAGGGCAAACGCTGTCGTCACAACAACCGTCGGCGCCAGGCAAATTGCCATATACCGCCGGCGCGAATACACAATCCCCTCGGCGCAGGCATAGATCATCGCCGTCTCGCGATTCGCCCCAAAGGTCACCTTCGCGCCCGCAGGCGCCAGCAGCTTAAAGAACACCGCGTGCACCAGCTCGTGCACGGCGAACGACGCCATTGAGATCGCAGCCAAGCCGACTATCCAGCCCACAACAGCCATCCAGCCGCCCGCGTCAGCCGCATCCAAATCCGCAGGCCCGCCCAGCAGCATAAACACCGGCACCAGGCACACAGCAAATGCGCCAAGCACGACCATCCCCCACACGAAGCAAGCGTGCAGAAAATCCTCGTCCTCAAACGCATGTATGTTGGAAATCTCATTCATAGCATCTTAGGATAGCGCCCCTGCCACGTACCCGTCCGCATGTGCGATAATGTCGAATGATATGCACGAATTGACCACTGCGTCGCCAGGCCTTGCGCCCGGCCGCGCTCTCACCATATGCGAAGGAGTCCCATGGCATCCAAATACTCCATGAACGACCGTCCCAGCTGGCCTCGCCGCGCCATCGTTACCGCCGGCGAGCCCTACGGCAACAAGGGCCTTCACTTTGGCCACGTTGGCGGCGTCTTTGTCCCTGCCGACTTCTTCGCCCGCTTCCTGCGCGACCGTCTGGGCCGCGAGAACGTCATCTTCACCTCGGGCACCGACTGCTACGGCTCGCCCATCATGGAGAGCTACCGCAAGCTCAAGGAGAACGAAGGCTACGACAAGTCCATCGGCGAGTATGTCGAGTCCAATCACTCCCGCCAGGCCGCGACCCTCAACAACTACAACATCAGCTGCGACATCTACGGCGGCTCGGGCCTTGAGCCGGCTGCGCAGATTCACAACGAGGTGACCGCCGAGATTATCAAGCGCCTGCACGAGCGGGGCACCATCTCCAAGCGCTCCACGCTGCAGTTCTACGATGCCAAGGCCGGCACGTTCCTCAACGGCCGTCAGGTGATCGGCCGCTGCCCCATCCAGGGCTGCAAGTCCGAGAAGGCCTATGCCGACGAGTGCGACCTGGGCCACCAGTTTGAGCCCGAGGAGCTCATCGCGCCCAAAAGCCAGCTCACCGGCGAGGTGCCCGAGCTGCGCCCGGTCGACAACCTCTACTTCGACCTGCCGGCCTACCTCGACTTTATGAAGACCTATACCGCCAAGCTCGCCCAGAACCCGCAGGTTCGCTCCGTGGTCTCCAAGACCATGGAGGAGTGGCTGCTGCCGGCCCAGCTCTACATCCAGAACAAGTTCCGCGAGGCCTTCGATGCCGTCGAGGATCAGCTTCCTGAGCACACCGTGCTGGAGCCCGAGGGCAACAAGAGCAGCTTTACCGTCACCTTCCCCAGCTGGAAGGAGCGCGACGACGCCCACGCGGTGCTCGCCAACGGCGGCGTGCGCTTCCGCAGCGGCAAGGCGCTCGTGCCCTTCCGCATCACCGGCAACATCGACTGGGGCGTTCCGGTGCCCGAGGTCGACGGCGTGAACGACGTCACCTGCTGGTGCTGGCCCGAGAGCCTGTGGGCGCCCATCAGCTACACCCGCACCGTGCTCGCACGCGATGCCAAGGCCGCCGGCGTGACCGAGGGTGTCGCCGCCCAGGATGCCGCCCTCATGGGCGAGCCCGCTGCCGACTCCACGCAGGTGCCCGCGCCCACCTACCAGCACAGCTCGCTCGACTGGCGCGACTGGTGGTGCTCGGACGACGCACAGATCTACCAGTTTATCGGTCAGGACAACATCTATTTCTACTGCATCGCGCAGACCGCCATGTGGGAGGCCCTGGGCTGGGACCTCACGCAGAGCACCGTCAGCGCCTGCTACCACCTGCTCTACATGGGCAAAAAGGCCAGCTCGTCCTCGCAGACGCCTCCCCCGCCGGCAGACGACCTGCTCAACCACTACACCTGCGAGCAGATGCGCGCGCACTGGCTGTCGCTCGGCCTGTCCGAGAAGCCAGTGAGCTTTAGCCCCAAGGCATACGACACGCGTGTGACTGGCAAGGACAAGGACGGCAACGAGGTGCGCGCCTGCGACGACAAGCGCGTCATCGATCCGGCCCTTAAGGAGAGCGCCCTTTTGACCGGCGTGTTCAACCGTCTGGCCCGCAGCTGCTTCTACGGCGTCGCCGTCAAGGAGGGCGACGAGAGCCCCTATCGCAACGGCTGTATCCCCGCCGGCGCGGCTTCTGCCGCCGTGGTCGAGGCCGCCGAGCAGGCTGCCCTCGCCTTTGAGCAGGCCATGTACAAGTTCGAGACGCACCGCGCGCTCGCCGTGTGCGACGACTACCTGCGTGCCGCCAACAAGCGCTGGAGCGATGCCTCCAAGGCCGCCAACAAGCTCGAGGGCGAGCCGGCCAATGCCGCGATGACGCAGGCGCTCGTCGACGCCTTTACCGAGCTGCGCGTGGCGACCGTCCTGATGCACGGTATTGTGCCGGCCGGCTGCGAGCTCATCTGCGAGTACTTCGACGTTGACCCGGTCGCCTTCTTTAGCTGGGATAACATCTTCGCCTCCACGGATGAGTTTGTGGAGAGCCTGGGCGAGAAGCCCGGCGAGCACCGCGTAAAGCCGCTGCCCCCGCGCTTCGACTTCTTCAGCAAGCACGAGAGCCAGTACTAAAGCACGCTAGTAGCAACGCGCCCGGGAATGATTATTCTGGGACGGGGATTAAAAAATCATTCCCGGGCGCCACAGTACAGTCTTTTTGTGACGGGAGTCATGGAATGATTATTTAATCCCCGTCCCAGAATAATCATTTAGGTGGAAGGAAAGACGGATGTCCAAGCCGCGTCGTCGTAAGCAGAAAAAGCAGGTTAAGCCCGAGCTCAAGCTCAGGCAGTTTGCCGCTACCGAGCTTTCCGACCAGCTTGCCGCCCAACACTCCGCCGCCGACCTGCCGCGCTTTATGGTCGACACGGTCGCCGGCGCCTATGCGCCCGCCGATGCCGAGCTCATGATCGAGGGCTTCGGCGCCGCGGCCACACGCCCGGTCACGCTGCGCGCCAACACGCTCAAGGCGACCGCCGAGGACATCGCTGCGGCGCTCGGTGCCGCCGGCATCGCCCACAACCCCGTCGCTTGGTATCCGGACGCCTTTATCCTGCCCGAGGCCCAGGTTTCCGACCTATGGGACCTCGACATCTACCGCGACGGCAAGATCTACCTACAGAGCCTGTCGTCCATGATGCCGCCTTTGGTGTTGGGCGCCCAGGCAGGCGAGGACATCCTGGACATGTGCGCAGCCCCTGGCGGCAAGACGACGCAGATCGCCGCCCTCACCCAGGGCCAGGCACACCTCACGGCCTGCGAGATGAGCATTCCCCGCGCCGAAAAGCTTGAGTCCAACCTCCACCGCCAAGGTGCCAAAAACGTGCCCGTCATGCGCATCGACGCACGCGAGCTCGACGAGTTCTTCCGCTTTGACCGCATCCTGCTCGACGCTCCCTGCACCGGCACGGGCACCGTCATCAGTGGCAACGAGAAAAGCCTGCGCGGCCTCACCGAGCAGCTGCTCGTCAAGTGCGCCCGCTCGCAGCGCGCGCTTCTGGACCGCGCCATGGGAGCCCTCAAACCGGGCGGCACGCTCGTCTATTCCACCTGTTCGATCATGCCGCAGGAAAACGAGGACGCCCTGCAAGAGGCCCTCGACAAGCACATGGATTGCGAGCTTATCCCCCTCGACGGCACACCGAGCGAAAGTGAAGCGCGTCGCGCCCAGGATGCCGGCGAGGAGCCGCATATCGAGTGCAACGCCCTCACCGAGGCCATCGCCGCCGGCCATGTCTCGGCCATCGCCAACGGTATGCCCGGCACGCTGACCATTCCGCCTAGCCGCGATTTTGAGGGCTTCTACATTGCCCTGATCCGAAAACGCAGCTAGCGCACGGATCAAAAACTCAACAAGCTATCTCTGTGCGCGTTTGCCCTGCTGGTCGCGATGCTGTTTAAGCATCGCGCGCTCCTTGCGTTCGGCCCTTTTGCCCTTAATGGCCGTGACCACAAAGTAGATGACCGCGGCGGCAACGATTGCGCCCACGCACAGGCCGATCGAGCCAAACATTGCTGTCAATTCCATACCGCGTCACCTCTCTTTTAAACGGGACTTTCAAGATAGCACCTCGATCCTCGCCACCACAGCTCCTTCACGTTCTCCCGCCCTTCGGTCTAACGGATGGTGCGGCGGGGAAAAATCAACTCGTCAAACGATTTAGCATTCGCAATTCCGGCTGCATCGCGCCGGCCACCATCGCATAGAATCGAGCCTCCATGGATACCCTCAACGACCTAAACGAACGCGTCGACGCCTTTGTCGGCACCAGCTCCTTCGACACGCCTGCCGCGGCAAACGACCAAGCTCCCATCGATGTACCCGCCGAGGTTCACGAGGACATCGTCGCCTCGGTCGATTTCTCCGAGGTCGAGCTCGCAGACGAGTTCACCGAGCCCCAGGTAGCCGTGACCCCCAACGGACTGCTCCCCATGGAGCCCCTGCCCATCGACGGACGTCTGCGCAAGGCTGCTCTTCGCATGCCCGACGAGATCGAGGAGGCCAGCGGCTTCACGCTCTTCGGCCGCCGCATCAAGTCGCTCATTTACACCACCGATGTCGCGGTTATCCGCAACTCCAACGCCGATGCCGTTTTTGCGGTCTACCCTTTCACGCCGCAGCCCGCCATTACGCAAGCGCTGCTGACCGTCGCCGAGTGCCCGGTCTTTGTAGGCGTGGGCGGCGGAACTACGACCGGTAAGCGCTCCGTGCAGATGGCAGCCGTCTCCGAGATGCAGGGCGCGGCGGGCTGCGTGGTCAACTCCCCCGCCACTGCCGAGATGGTCGAGCACATCACCAACATCGCCGACATCCCCGTCATCGCCACGGTCGTTCGCTGCGACGACGATGCTCACGCCAAGGTGCGCGCCGGAGCCAAGATTCTCAACATCGCCGCCGGCAAGAACACGCCCCAGGTCCTACGCGAGCTGCGCGAGCACTATCCCAACCTGCCGCTCATCGCACCGGGCGGCAAGACGCCCGAGAGCATCCGTGAAACCATCGCCGCCGGCGCCAACGCCATCATCTGGACGCCGCCTTCGGCCCAGCAGCTACAGACCGACATGATGCAGCGTTATCGCAAGATGAAGGAAGACGCCACACCTGTCATCTCGCGCGACGATGTGCCCATTATCGACCAGGTCGCCGCCGCCGAGGTCAGCCAAGTCGAGAACATGAATCCCGACGTGCCGATTCCCGACGAAGTCATCGAGCGCGTCGCTTCGATCCACGAGCGCGTCGAGGAGCATCGCGCCAATCGCGGCCTCAAGCCATCACTGCACGGCTTCTTCTTCCGCGGAAAGAAACGCTAGCCGCAACAGCAAGGCCCGCCCCACAAACGTGAGGCGGGCCGTTTTCGCTTGAACAAACATGCAGCGACGTGATGGGGCAGCAAATTAATCCACGCGCTTGTCGCCCATAAAGAAGAGCGCCACCGTACCAGGTCCGGTATGCGAGCCAATCAGAGTACCGATGTCATTGATCTCAATCTTGCCTTTAAGCTGCGGAACCTGTTCCTCAATCAGCGCCGCAACTGCCTCGGCATCCTCGCGGCACGCCGAGTGCGACATGATGCACTTACCCGAATAATCCGCACCGTCCTGCACGTGTGCCATCATGGTCTTAGCCATCTCGGAAATCGCGCGCTTCTTAGTGCGAATCTTCTCACGTGGCGACAGCTTGCCGTCGCAATCGACCGTCATAAGCGGGCAAATCTTAAGCGCCGTGCCGATGATCGCGCTCGCAGCCGAAATGCGACCACCTCGTAGGTAGCTCGACAGATCGGTCGAGAAGAACCAGTGGTGCAGGTTGAGTTTGTGCTCCTCGATCCAGGCAGCCGTCTCGTCGAGTGAAGCCCCGCTATCGCGCACGTCGGCGGCATATTCCAGCAACAGGCCAAAGCCCGAAGACGCCGCCAGCGAATCGATGACGCGCACCTTGCCGCCCTCGGGATAGCGATCCGCAAGCATCTGCGCCGCGACGCAGGCCGATCCATACGTGCCCGAAATACCCGACGACAACGTCAGGTGCAGCACGTCTTTACCCTCGGCAACAAACGGCTCCCAAAACTCCTCGTACTCACCCACGCTCACCTGAGACGTCTTGGGCATGGCGCCCGCGGCAATCTGGGCAAAAAACTTGTCCGGCGTAATCGACTGATACAGATCGTCCGTATAGACAACATCGTCGATCTCGTAATGAAAATACGCGACAGGGATATTGCGCGACGCAAAGAACTCACGGGTTCGGTCGGCGGCGGATTCACAGGTCAGGACAAAATCACTCATATGAGGCTCCTTACGTATTGCTGCGCAAATTATCGCACAGTGAGCCTACATACGGTACATATGTCCACTATTTACCAAATCGAACCAAAAATAGCGAACATCTTTACCACCATCGTCTCCACCGACCCCACGCATAAATATCTGAGAAAACACCCTCTGTCGTCTCCACTCAACCGCCATATCTACCTCAACTAAATCGATTTACCAAACCGTTCAGCCGACAATTCAGCCGCTGGCGCAAAATCGAAACAAAAGCGGCGCATACTGATAAACGTTTGACGCCGTTTATCAGTTTTACCAGCCCCATCGGAAGGTGTTTCATGGTCGCATTCGATCGCAACCCGCAAGACTTCAAGTATCTGCGCCTGCTGTCGAGACAGTTCCCCACCGAACA
The DNA here is from genome assembly GCA_019414345.1 of Collinsella sp. Taxonomy (GTDB): domain Bacteria; phylum Actinomycetota; class Coriobacteriia; order Coriobacteriales; family Coriobacteriaceae; genus Collinsella. The sequence continues at coordinate 52,799 of DXMF01000052.1, read as the reverse complement.
ATCCGCATTTACCGAGATTATCAACCTCTCGGCCATCCTCAACCTACCCAAGGGCACCGAGCATTTTATGAGCGACGTGCACGGCGAGTACGAAGCCTTTATGCACATCCTCAACAACTGCTCGGGCGTCGTGCGCGAGCATGTCGACGAGATTTTTGGCGACACGCTCTCCTTTGACGAAAAGGGCGAGCTGTGCACGCTCATTTACTACCCGCGCGAGAAGATTGAGCTGGTCCGCAGACAGCGCGAGGACTCGCCAACTTGGTACAAGACGATGCTTGACCAGCTCATCATGGTCGCTCGCTCGCTTTCAAGCCGCTACACGCGCTCCAAGGTGCGTAAGGCCATCCCGCGCGACTACGCCTATATCATCGACGAGTTGTTGCACACGCACCCGGACGAGAACAACTATCGCGTGCGCTATCACGAGCGCATCGTGGAGTCCATCCTGGAGACCGCCAGCGCCGACGACTTTATCGAGTCGCTCGCTTCGCTCATCAAGCGCCTGGCCGTCGACCACCTGCACCTGGTGGGCGATATCTTCGACCGTGGCGGCGGCGCTGCCAAGATTATGGACCGCCTGCTCACCTATCATTCGCTCGACATCCAGTGGGGCAACCACGACCTGCTGTGGATGGGCGCTGCGGCCGGTGAGCCTGCATGCATCGCCACGGTGCTGCGCAACAACCTGCGTTACGACAATTACGAGATCCTCGAGAACGACTACGGCATCTCGCTGCGTGAGCTTGTCGCCTTCGCAGACGCCACCTATACCGCCGGTGAGTCCATCACCCCGCTGATCAAGGCCATCAACGTGCTGCTCTTTAAGCTTGAGGGCCAGATTATCCAGCGTCACCCCGAGTTCGACATGACCGACCGCCTGCTGCTCGACAAGATTGACCACGACACCGGCACGGTCACGCTCGCCGACGGCAGCGTGTGGCCGCTCACGACCAACGACTTCCCTACCGTCGACCCGGCAGACCCCTATACGCTCACGCCCCAGGAGCAGCACATCATCGACAAGCTCGTGTCCGAGTTTGTCACCGCCGATCACCTGCATCGCCATATCGATTTCCTCTATTCCCACGGCTCGATGTACAAGGTCGCCAACGGCAACCTGCTCTTCCACGGCTGCGTTCCGCTCAACGAAGACGGCACCTTTAGCAGCATGAACTGTCTGGGCACCTGGCACGCCGGGCGCGATTATCTCGATTTTTGCGACCACATCGCCCGCCGCGCCTGGCGCGTGGGCGACCGCGACGCCCTCGACTGGATGTGGTACCTGTGGATTGGCTTTAACTCACCCGCCAGCGGACGCCTGGTGCGTACCTTTGAGCGCGCCTATATCGCCGATAAGAGCACCTGGGTCGAGCCGATGGACCCGTACTTTACGCTTACCAAGTCGCCCTCGGTCTGCGATGACATCATGCGCGAGTTTGGCGTCGCGCCCATGGCATGCTCGCCGACCGGCCACATCATCAACGGCCACACGCCCGTTAAAACCACCAAGGGCGAGCAGCCCATCCGCGCCGAGGGCAAGCTGCTGGTCATCGACGGCGGCTTCTGCCGCGCTTACCATCCCAAGACGGGTATCGCCGGCTATACGCTCATCTCGAGCTCGCGCGGCTGCCGTCTCAAGTCGCATCAGGCCTTTACCACCGTCGCCGAAGCGCTCACGCGCAACATCGACATCGAGAGCGAGACCAACCGTTTTGACCAAGCAGACCGTCGCCGCATGGTGAGCGACACCGATACTGGCGCCAAGATCCGCAGCCAAATCCAGGACCTGCGTCAGCTGCTCGATGCATATAGAAACGGTGCTATCGAGGAGCGCGCCTAGCACCACCCGCGGGGATTGGCTAAACTTGCTGAGTTTGTCATCCCCGCGGCGCTTCGGCGCCAGCTTAAGGCAGGTACCATGCAAAAGCTCCTTGCGCAGATCATGAAATTTGGCGTCGTCGGTGTCATTGCCACGGTTATCGACTTTGGCATTATGAATCTGCTCCACTACGGTCTGGGCCTCAACATCCTAATCGCCAACACCAGCGGCTTTATCATCTCACTCATCTTTAACTACCTCGCAAGCATGAAGTACGTGTTTGCGCACAAGGAAGGCATGAGCCGCCGCCGCGAGTTCATCATCTTTGTCGTGCTGTCCGTGATCGGTTTGGTGCTCAACGACGGCATCGTGCTGGCGCTCAACGCCGGTCTGGGGCTCGAGGCCAATATCGCCAAGATCTGCGCCACCGCGCTTGTCATGGTCTACAACTTTGTGACCCGAAAGATCTTCCTGGAGGGCGACGAGACCAAATAGCTCGACACCCCTGCAGCATTACGGCGCCCACGGACGACGCGCACTCAGCGCAGTATCGTCCGTGGGTGTCGCTCGTTTACGGGCAAATTTTCAACGTTTGCGGATTAGCTCTTGAAAAGTTGGCGAGTTCATATAGTTCTTGGCAAAGACCTTACGTTTCCCTTGTAAAAGCTCTAAAGTATCCTCTGCTCGATTCATCAACGCATTGGATGTGATTACGTGCGCAAGGCGCTGGCACAACCTCATACCAAGCAGTTCCTCAAGTTTGCTGTCGTGGGTCTTATCTCCTTTGGCATCGACTGGGGCATGCTCATTGCGCTCGTCGAGCTGTTCCACCTCGACTTTTTGATGAGCACCACGGTTTCGTTTATCACGTCCGTCGTGGTCAACTACTGGCTCAGCATGAAGTACGTGTTCGACCACCGCGAGGGCATGAGCCGCAAGCGCGAGTTCACGATCTTCACCATCCTGTCGGTGATCGGCCTGGGCCTCAACGACCTGTACATGTTTGTGGGCGTCACGTTTTTGAGCATCGGCTACCAGGCCATGAAGGCCATCGCCACGTTCCTCGTCACCTGGTACAACTACTTCAGCCGCCGCTTCTTCCTCGAGGGCGCACGGTCGTAGTCGATTCACTATTTGCTTGAATGTATAACCGGTTGGAATTCCCGTTCCAACCGGTTTTTTATTTGTCGAGAGACCCGGCGACCCAGTCCCATTCGCACGAAAACGGGCGGCCCGGATGTTTGTCCGAACCGCCCGTTTGGTACGATATGCCGAGGTCTCTAGCCTGTAACGTAATACCAGAGCACGTTGTCGCCATTGGAGAGAACGTAGTTACTGCAGGCCGTCATGGGCGTTGTGCCGTTGACGGAGTACATCCAGCCGCTCGTGCCGCCGTACTGTTTCTCGGCCAAACCACCAATCGCAGAAACATACGTGCCGTACGATGAGCCGTGTGCGTTGACAGAAAGGCCCAGCGCGCACAGGGCATCGTAGACGGTAGCACCTTCGTTAAAGGTAAAGGTGCCACCAGAGGACACAGGATTGCCCGCAGCGCTCGATGTGACCGAAACCGTCACCGTAACGTAGTTGGACTCCTGTGAGCCGCTCTGGCCGCCCGAGGAGGCGTTTCCACCATTAGAGGATGAGGCTCCATTAGACGACTGACCACCGCCCGAAGAAGCACCGCCAGACACATTGGAAGTATCACCGGCTCCCGTATTTTGGGCAGCAGATTTATCGCCAGACTTTTTGCCGCCCTGGTCCTCAGACTTCTTGCTATCCGAGCTTTTATCCGATTCCTTGTGCGAAGACTCGGAATCGTCCTTGGACTTGGACTCATCTTTTGCGTCATTCGATGACTTGGAATCCTTGGAACTGGCCTCGCCCGAAGCGGCAGACGAGCCAGACGCCTTGGTGTCCTTGGTGACGACGCTCTCCCCCGTCACGGTCTGAACGATCCAGTCAATGGACCAGGTGCCGCTCTCGGAAGGATGGACGAAGCCCAGCGAGACGACGATCAGAATGGTGCACGCGGCAGCAAGAACGCCAAGGAGCGCCTTGCGACGAGAGGCGGACGCCGCCGAAGCGGCGCCCTGTTGCTTTGCATCGTCGAACTGAATGAACGAGGAATCTGGTTGCTTGGGGTCAGCGTCCTTGGATTTATTGGACACAGCCCTCACCTACCGACGTTTGGTGAACACGAACACGCCGACGATGGCGAGTCCGATGACGCCGGCGGCAACGCCAACAATGGCGAGCGGATTGGTGCCAGTCTCCTGCTCGGAAGCACCAGAGGGCTTCTTAGCAGTGGTCGTGGAAGCAGCACCCGTATCGGACTTGGAATCGGACTTCTTGTCGGACTTGCTGTCCTTCTTGTCAGACTTGTTGTCAGACTTCTTGTCGGACTTCTTGTCGGACTTGTTGTCCTTGGTCTCGGTCTTGGTCGACACCGTCGTCTTGGTCACCGGCTTCTTGCCCGGGGCAATAGCGCCGCCCTTCGAGCCGGAGCCAGAACCCGCGCCAGCGCCAGTGCCGGAATCAGTACCGGTACTAGAACCGCCGCCGCCATTCGAACCAACGCCACCGTTGCCACCATTAGTGCCAGAACCGCCATTACCGCCAGGGTTGGTGGCATTCTTGGTCCACTTGGCATACAGCGTCAGATCGGCCGTCACCGGCGTGGCGAAGCCATACGCCCGCGTGCAGGCTTCATCGGTATACCAACCGCCGAAAGTGTAGCCATCGCGCGTCGGATCGGCCGGCTTGACCAGCTTGCCATCGGCCGTAGCAACAAACTTAGTGTCGCAAGCAGACCCGCCGTTGGAGTTAAAGGCAACCGTCCAAGACTCGACAGCTCCAAGTTTAAACAGCGTGCCCGAATCATTAATGTAGTAGAGATTGCCAGAAGCATCGGCAATGACCGGAGAGTCACAGTACTGGTAATGGCCAGCCGCATCATAAATCTGCGTCGCCTCTGCATCGCCGAGCGTATAGCGATACACGCCACCACCAGCAGAGTAGTTGACGTAATCCTTGCTATCCGCGCTGTTAACGGTGAAGTACACATAGGTCTTGCCGCCCTGAACACTCACCAGCGGAGTAGCAGCAATACCGTTGAGGCCAGCCGGCAGCGCCTTGCCGTCGGCAGCAGCGACCATCGTGGTCTTACCCGTCTTCAGGTTATAGAGAACCAGAGCAGAGCCAGTAGCCGTCTGTCCGCCGACAATCAGATTGTCACCAGACACCGCAGGGGCGCTCAGATTATTCGTAAGGCCCAGATCAACCGTCTTCTGTTCACTCAGCACGCCCTTCGCCGAAAGCGAAATCACATGGAGCTTTCCGTCGTGCGTCATCTGATAGAAGGTCGAACCATTGGACGGATCGGCAATGCAATCGGCATTTGCGACAGCGCCGAGCTTCATGGTCGAAACGACATCGCCCGTCGTCTTATCAATGCACTTAAGCGTACCCGCGCTCGTAGGAACGATGGCATACTTATCCGTCAAAGCCGCACCAGTCCAGTAATAGCCCTCGGCAGGGTCGATGTTCTGCCAAGAAACTTCGCCCGTGGCAATCTTAATGCGTGCAAAGGAGCCGTTGCCGTAGGTCGCGTTGTAATTCTCGTCATACGAAATATCGACCGAGCCTACATAGACGTACTCGCCGTCCGAAACGACGGTGCAGGAGCTCTGCGTCAAGTCCGTCAAACCAGGCGTCAGCCACTTGCAGATCAGCTTGTCTGCAGTAATCGCCTGGACCGCACCGCCGTTGAGCGGAACGACGATAAGGCCATTGGTATAGATCGGACGAGAGGTATAGCTCACCTTGGAGGCAAGCGGCGCAGAGGCAACCTTTTTGCCCGTGGACGAATCGATCTTAATGAGCTCGTTCTCGGTCGCGATGTACACAAAGCCGTTAGCAATGACAGGCTCGCTGCAGTTGGCATACTGCTGACCAGACTCGGCCTTCCAATCGAAGGCCCACTTAAGACCGGCGGCCTGCGCAGGCGTCTTGGCATCCGTTACGGTCGAACCGTTGCCGCTGTTGCCGTAGCCGGCCCACTCGGCATCCCAATCAGGAGTCGTCGCGCTCGGATCCACGACAATCTTGTCGGGATCGGGCATGGGCGAATTATCGGTGGTATAGGCAAGCGTGACCTTATCGCCGCTCTGGAGCGTAATCTGATTGGCGCAGAGTAAGGAGGGCTCTCCGTTGATATACAGATGCCAATATTTATTGGTCGCAGCATCCCAACCATACGGCTTGTGATCGAACGGCGAAGTAATGGAATTCAGGAACCAGTACTCACCACTCTGGGAGCCGTTGTACGCAACGCCCTTGGCCTTCAGAACTGCCTCAATAAGGTTCTGGGCCGTGGAGCCTTCGGGCAGAGAAACATTGCTTGCCGTGCCCCAACGCGTATTGTTCCCGTTGACATCGGGACCGATAACATCGACAGACCCAAGAACCTGGCCAGGAAGGGCATCGGCGTCAGCACCATACATAAAGGTGACGGCATCGCCCTCATGGAGCTCGTAGGCACCGGCGCCAACGTCGGCGAACTTGCCATTTACGTAGAAGCGCCAATAGGTATTGGTCGCAGCATCCCAGCCATAGGACTTGCCATCGAATGGCGAATAAATGCCGTTGAGGAACCAGCCCCAAGACGATTCGCTGGCATCGAGCTTAAGGCCGGTCTGCTCAAGGAGATCCTTGGCAGTGGAGCCTGCCTTGAGACTCGTCTGGCCCGTCGAAGCCCAAACCTGCTGCTTGCCGTCCTTGTCCTTACCGAGAACCTGAACAGAAGCATGGACAGAATCGGAGGGCAGCTGGTCGCCCCAGCCACCGTAGAACCACGTAACGGTATCGCCGGCATGGATGGTGACATTGTCCGCCGTATAGTCACTCGACTTGCCGTTGATGAACAGCTGCCAATAGGTCGAATAATCTTGGGGCGTACCCAGCTCAACACCGTTGTACTTAAGGCTCAGAATGAAGGAGCCCGCAGCAACGGCGTCAATGTCGTTCGCCTCGAGTGCGGCCTTCGTAAGGTCAAGCGCGCTCGAACCGGACGTCACCACATACTGCGCGTTATCGACCCAAGTCTGAGTCTTGCCCTGGGCATCGCGACCAATGACGGTCACATTTGCGGCAACCTGGTCCTTAACGACAGGGGACGCGCTACCAGCCGTATAGGCAAACTCAATCTTCTGCCCTTGGGTGAGCTTGACGCTGCTCGCGCCAACCGAGGAAGACGCGCCGTCGACGAACAGCTGCCAGTAGGCATAAGTCGCCGGATCGAAGGCAAGCGTACGGCCATCGCTCGGGGATGTGATGCTTTTGAGGTAGAAACCGTATGCCGTGTTCGGATCGTAATCCGCCTTGAAGCCCGTCTTCTGCTGCAGCTTAACGAAGGCATCCGCAGCCGTCGCGCCCTCGTCGAGCTTGAGTTGCGTAGGCGCCACCCAGGTCTGAGCCTTGCCGTCGGCATCGGTGCCGATAATCGAGAACGAGACCTCGACTTGCTTCTTGGCGACATCGCCGGTTTCTGTCGGGTTCTCTGTCTGGACGGCAGCCGCGGCGGCAGATCCTGCTTGGCCAGCGGATACCGTCGAAGACTGCTCGCTCGTGGCAGGGCTCTCCCCCGTCGCCGAGCCTTCGTCGCCAGTTGCTGCCTCTGTAGTGGCGGCACTAGCTGCAGGCGCGCTCCCGGAATCCGAAACCTCGGCGCCGCTCTGCTCAGCGGTACCGCCCGCAAGCGCTGCGTCCTCGCCTGGCGTCGTAGCCTGAGCCACAGCGTCGGTAATGCCCTCGGCACCCTCGGCCCACAGCTGAGCCGGCGTGGTGCCAAAGGCCATCGCGAAGGCCAGGAATGCCACCAGGCAGCGCTTTGCCACACCGCGCGCGATTACGCCACGGCGACGAAGCGAGGAACGCTGGCACTCGTCCTCAAACATATCCATTTGTCTCCTACTGTCTGTACTTGGAGCGTTGCCTTGAAGCTGCCCCACGTCATCGCGCATGTTGCGCTCGAGTTCCCCCATCGGGGTCCCCCTTCCCTCCAGAGCCCTATGCACACCGGCGGCATACGCCGCAGCCGCATGCAAGATGGGAGGCGATCCGACTTAACCTTAACGACTCGGGCGCGCCGTCCGATCTGCGACGCGAACATTCCGAGCCAAGAGGAATTACGGTTACTGGTACAGCCGGGGACTTGCACCCCGATTCTCCCAAACGCGCAGGAAAACCGCGCATTCGTGCGTCTCCGCACCACCATCTAGGCCATCGATTAAAACCGTCAATATGCTATCACGCAAAAGGGCCTCGCACGCAGGCGAAGCCCAAGGTAAAAGCTATTGTTTGCGATAGGAGAATGCGGTGACGGTCACAGCCTCTAGTGCTTGCCGCCGTGGCTGTTGAGCCAGATATTGCGACCCAGCATAAGCGCCAGCACCAGCGCGCTCACGTAGCCCATAAAGCCAATGACTGGGATACCAAACACAACCGGCTCGATGCGTGCATAGTACACCACCGACGAACCGATAAACAGACCGGCGATCACAATCGCCATCGACATGCGGTCGATGATTCTGCCCAGCTGTCGCAGCGCCTTATCGCTGCTCATGATCTGCGTGTTCACCTTAAGCTGGCCGCGCGTGAGCATACGCGAAGCCAAGCCCAGATACTCGGCCGCCTCGAGCGAGCCTTTTGCCGCGCGATAGCTGCTCGCGGCAAAGTCGCGGCTCATCTCGCGCATGCGGGCATAGATGCTCTTCTCGTTTTTGATATGAGCCTGAATGATCTGGATCATGTTGACGTTGGGCATGTACTCGGTCAGCAGACCCTCGAGCGTCACCATGCCGCGCGCGAACATTGTCACCACGCTCGGCAGCTCAACGTCGTTTTTGCGCGCCAAGTTTAGCAGCGAGGTCAAAAACTCGCCGATATCCAGATCCTTCAGGTCAAGGCCCGCAAAGTCAGCCACGATAAAGTCAAGATCGGACAAAAAGGCCGAATGATCGAGCTCAGCCGAGTCGCCACGCGTCACGGCGAAGCGCATGAGCGAATCCTTGAGCTTTGGCACGTCGCCCTCGGCCACGGCAAAGATCATATCCTTGACGATACCGCGGTCGTGGCTCGACATGCGTCCGACCATGCCCAAGTCGATAAAGTAGACGATGCCGTCCTTGAGAATGGTGTTTCCCGCATGCGGGTCGGCATGGAAAAAGCCGTCATCGAGCACCTGCGTCGAGTAGTCCTCGACGATTGCGGCACCGATCTTTTCCAAGTCATAGCCCTCGGCCACCAAGCGTTCAGGATCGGCGATCGAAATGCCGTCGACGTAGTCCATAACCACCACGTGCTCGGTGCACAGGTCCAGATAGGATTTAGGGCACGTCACGCCATGAACGCTCTTATGGAACTCGTAGAAGTCGTTGAGGTTTTTGGCCTCGGCCAAAAAGTTGGTCTCCTCGCGAAACGAGGTCCACAACTCCTCGACTACGCCGTGCAGGTCAACGAATTGATCGGTGTTGACGAACTTGGAAACGATACGCACCACCGAGCGGATGATATCGATGTCCTGTGCCATAACCTGCTGCGCACCGGGGCGCTGCACCTTAACGGCCACGTCCTCGCCGGTCACCAGGCGGGCGCGGTGCACCTGCGCGAGCGATGCGCTACCAAGCGGATTGGGGTCGATCGCGTCGAACATCTCCCCCAGGCGCAGGCCGTATTCTTCCTCCAGACAGCGAAGCACTACCTCGTACGGCACCGGCTCCACGTCGGAGCGCAGACGACGCAGCTCGTCGCAAAAGCGTTGCGGCAGAATCTCGGACCGGTTGGCCAGAATCTGCCCCATCTTGACGAACATGGGGCCGAGTTCCTCGAGCAGGCGGCGCAAACGAACCGGCGTGAGGTTATCCCACACGCGGTACTTTTTGACCAGGCGAACAATCTGCCCAATGCGTTCGCGACGACCCGCCGGCGTGAGCTGGTATTCCTCGTCCGGTGCCATCGCGTCGGGCTCCTCGGGCACCATATCGACAGCGCGTGGCTTCTTGCGAGCGCCCGAGACGGCAGCGTCGACCTCATCGACAACCGCCGCCTCGTTACCCAGAGGATCTAGATTGTTGTAATCGGTGGTGGAATCTGCCATCTGCGCTGCTACTCGGCCTCTTCGGTATCCTTCGCATCGTCGGCCTCAACAGACTCGACGGGCACCGAGGTCACGTTGTCCTCGACCGAATCGACGATGTCGCGCACATGAGCCAGGAAGGCCGTGCGCTCGGGCGCGGTCATAACGCGGACGCGAGCCAGAATGAGCTCGTCGAGCACGCGTTGGGCCGCGGTCTCGCCCTGCATGCCCAGACGCTCGGTCAGGTCGGAGATGGTGCCGCCGGCCTGCTCGAACATGTCGGACACGCTACGGGCGATATCGGGGGTGCCGGCGTCCTTGCGAACCTGCTCGCCCTTGGTATTAAGGTCGTCGAGGACCTTCTTGCCGCCTTCGACAGCAACGGCGGCAGCGCCAAAGCCCACGTTAATGGCGCCGTTAACAAGCTGATCGAGTTTCATAACCATGGTTGTCTCCAATCACAAACAACTGCATTGGCGTTCTTGTACCCAAGATTGAGCGAAAGCGACAAAGCGTTTTAGCACTATTCGATCGACGAGAAATCCCTACCTCACGTTGTCGTTCATCGCGAAAGAGTTCTTCATGGCGCAGCTCGTGGTGAAGAGCACCTTGCCCAGCAGGGCATCGGTCTCCACGCGAACACGCTCGGCAAAGGCCTCGTTGGCGCGTGCAAGCTCGGAAGGCACCTCGGCCTCGGGCAGAGCGGCTACGGCAGCGTCGACGTCATGGATCTGCTTGTGACCCATGCCACCGACCTTCTCCTGATAATCCTCGACCGCGCGGCCGCACTCATGGAAACGGACGTCGGCCAGGGCACCGATCAGGCGGTTGGCCCAGTAGAAGTTTTCGGACGTCACGCGAGCCTGCGTGTCGGCATAGTACTCGGGCATGGTCTCGACGTTGGCGTACAGCGGAACCAGCGCGTTAAACGAGTTGGAGCCAAAGGCCATCCACTGCACGGCGCGATAGGCCGGCTGCGCATAGGGACGCAGCTGCAACACGGCGAGCTGGCTGTTGCGGTTGATGCCGATGGGGCGATAGGCGCCGCGCGTGGCGGGCGTGCCCTTGCTGCCGTAGCAGTCGTACTCCGTGCCCTGGTAGTGGCTCGAAAGCACGTACTTGATGTCCTCGATGGTCACCTTGCGCTCGGGCACGCGGCTCCAGGGGATATCGTCGCTCTCGGGCGTGTAGTCGGCCTCGGGACCATCCCACACGTCGCTGGGGTTGAGGCAGCGCTGCATGTACCACGCGCGCGGCGTGTTGTAGACATGGTCGCTGTCGCTGTGCGAGCCAAAGGCCTCGCGCGGGTTAAAGACCGTCGCCGGACCGTCGCCCTCGACGCCCAGCGTCAGGTCCAGATGCCACTCGGCCATCCAGGAGCGCAGGTCGGCCGAGCACATGTGGTCGGTCTGGGCGCCCTCGGCGTCATCCAGGTCAAAGCTGTCGATACCCAGCTGGTTGGGCATGGTCACATAGGCGTCGTCAGGCACGCGCTTGGCGATCCAGTGGTGACCGCCGATGGTCTCGAGCCACCAGATCTCGTCCACGTCGCTAAAGGCGATGCCGTTGTTCTCGTAAGTGCCGTAGCGCTCGAGCAGGTCGCCCAAGATACGCACGCCGTCGCGGGCGGACTTGGCATACGGCAGCACCAGGGTCACCGTGTCCTCCTCGCCCAGGCCACCGGGCTGTGCCGGCACATAGCCGTCCTCACCCTCGTTGCCCTTGGCGGGCACGTAGTCCACGAGCGGATCGGCGCCGCGGACGCGCTCGTTGGTGGTAAGCGTCTCGGTTGCGGACATGCCCACATTGAGCTCGTTGAAACCGGCCTCGGCCCAGATACCGTGGCCCGGGACAACATCGGGGACGCTCGTGTAGCGCATGGGGTTATCGGGCAGCTCAACGGTCAGGTGACTCAGGACGCTCGTGTAGACGCGCGGCTGCTCGTCGGGATGCACTACGCGCATGCGCTTGGGCTCAAACACCCCGTTGGACGAGTCCTCGTTACGCGCGACAAGCGTCGACCCGTCGTAGCTCGCGTTCTTACCAACCAAAATCGTTGTGCACGGCATGCGCATCCTCCTTGAGCGAAGAAATCAAACGGCAACAGTGTATCGCTTCGACGCAAAAAGGGCGAAACCACGGCCTCGGCAGCCCCCGTGGTCAAAAAATGCCAAATATGAGTACTGTCACAAATTTAGTGGCAGCAAATTGCACTGTTCCGGGCGCCGGGAATCCTCACCTGTCCAAAAACTGAGTCTAGTAATTCCCCATACGTCCAATAAAATTGGCTCTTTAACGATATTACTTATCGCTAAAGAGCCAAAATGATCTCAAACATATGTGACTAACTTGGCAACAGTACTCATATTTGGAATTTTTTGACCACGGGGTATCTAACCAACCCCCTAAACAGCCTCCAAACGCCTATTTTACCGCGCGCTCAGCCGCCTCGATCACGTGCTTGGCGAGAATTGCTGTCGTCACGGCGCCCACGCCACCCGGCACGGGGGTGATTGCGCCAACAACCGGCTCCGCGGCATCAAAATCGACGTCGCCGACCAGCTTGCCAGCGGCTTCGTCCCAATTAATGCCAACATCGATAATCGCCTGGTCCTCGCGGACCGCATCTACGCCAATCGTGCGCGCGCGTCCAACGGCGGCAACCACAATGTCGGCAGCACAGCACTCGGCGGCAAGATCGCGCGTATGCGTATGGCACGTCGTCACGGTTGCGTTGCGCGCCGTAAGCATGGCGGCAACGGGGCGGCCAATTACCAGTGAGCGTCCGACCACGGCAACTTTGGCGCCGTCCAGCTCAACGCCGTAATGATCCAGCAAAGCAAGCACGGCTTCAGCTGTGCAGGGGGCAAAACCCTCGCCGCGCCCCGAAAGCGTGGTGAGCAGCGAAGCCGGCGTCATGGAGTCAACGTCCTTGGCGGGATCGAGCGCTGCGGCGACGGCGTTCTCGTCAAGGCCGGCGGGCAGCGGGCGAAACATCAGACAGCCATGAACAGCCGAGTCGGCATTGATGTCCTCGATGGCCGTCAACAGCTCGTCTTGCGAAACACCGGCAGGAAGCAACACGCGACGCGCCTCGATGCCAACCTTTTCGCAGCGTTTAAGGGCGCCGCGCTCGTAGGATAGGTCGTCCTCGCGTTCACCCACACGCACGATAGCAAGCGTCGGAACAACACCGCGTTCGCGCAGCGCAGCGCAGCGGGCAGCGAGCTCCTCAGTCAAAGCGCGGGCGACGGGAGCACCCTTCAGTAGCTCAGCCATGGCTATCCCCTCTTTCTTGCAGCGTCGGAGGCGCGGCGCGCCAGCGCATCGGCGCGCGGCAACCATGTGTCGAGCAACTCATCGCACGCCGCCTCGAGTTCCTCGGCGCGCGCCCGGTCTTTCATAGATGTGGTGTTGGCAAAGAGCGTCAGGCTCGCGCCCTGCATGGCAGCGCGGCAGAATACGGCACCGCACGCCACGTCGGACAGCAACTGGCGCGAGCCTTTGTCTGCCATGTCCTCGAGCAGCGCCAGCGCGCGCCCGCAGGCATCCATGATCCGATACGGCGGCATGGCCGCCACGTGCAACGCGTCCTGAATCGCAGCCGGTCGAGCCGGGTCCTCGCGCGGAATACCGTATGCCGCAGACACCTGGCCGTACGCACGCACATCCTCGGCAACCAGGCCCACTAGTTCCTGCGCCAACTCGTCTGCCTGGGCAAACGCACGCGTCAGGTCATCCGCACGATCAGCAAGCGCGGGATTGGTCGCACCGTAGCGGGCAACCATTCCGCACAGCGAGGCGCCCAGCGCGCCCACAAAAGCGCTCGCGCTGCCACCACCGGGAACTGGCTCGCGCGCGGCCAGCGCCTCGGCAAAACCGCGACAGGTTTTATCCATCATCTCTTGGCTCATACGCACACGCACCTTCAAGTCATATATATCGGTCGGGCGGCCGACGTCGGCCGACCGCATCGATCACGTAATGGTGCTAAGTCTAGCCCATAAGTACGCGAGCGTCAGCGCACCTGGCCATCGCGGATTTCTATGGCACACGATAGGCCATGTCAACGCAAACATGGGACACATGGCCCACCTTTCGAGACTCCCGAGCAGCACAAGCTGGGGCATATCTATAAGTAAGGAACCCGTTGGGGAACGGCCGCGCAACGGCCACAAGCGATGAACGGAGGCATAAGTCGCACAGTACACAGAGACATCCGCCGCCAGCGCAATCAGTACCCCAACAGCATGCGGCGCCGTGATGTCATCAGCAGACAAGGAGGACGCCACCATGATGAAAAAGACCCTATCAATCCTTTCCCTTTGCATCGCCCTCTTTGCCGCGCTCGCCCTTGTGGGCTGCGGCGGGAGCGCATCGGGCGGCGGCAGCGCCCCCAAGAGCGAGAGCAAGGAAAAGGCCCCCGTCGCCAAGAAGACCGACTACATCTGGTTTAAGGTCGAGATGCCCGAGGGCGTCGGCGTAAGCGACTCTGCCGGCAAGAATGCCGACAGGGTCCAGCTCACCTTCCCCGAAGACGAGAACGCCTCGGCCGATCGCTTTATCCCCGTTTGGAAAAAAGCGCTGACGGCCGAGGAATCCCACGCCGACCAGGCGGAAAAGAAGGGGGATACGTTCCAGTGGAAAGATGGCGGGTCCGTCGAGTATAACGGCAGGACGTGGCTCGTCGGAACATACGAGGACAACAGCGGCATCTCAACCATGCTTTTTACCGATGTTGAGCCGGGAAGCGTCTACGTCCTCATCTCGAACTTCGACCAGCACAAGAAAGAAGCCGAGGCACTCCTCAACTCCATCGAGTTCCCCGATGACATGGAAGAGGCAGTTTCCGAGGCACGCGAAGTCGAGATTTCGAGCATCGAGATCAAGTAACGGGACACCCGCACGCGCCTACGCGCACCCGCGCACATGCGCCCCATTAAAACAACGGGCGCCCAACCCGGGGAGGGCCGACAGCACCAGCCCTCCCCTCTTTTGCGCCCGAACATATTGCCACTTAACGGCGCAAATCCGGCCCTCAGAATGGGACACATGGCCCACCCTAGCGAGCCGTCCACGCGTACAGTAAAGACAGGTAATCCATGGGCGGTTACAGATCGAGGAGGACACGACCATGAAAAAGAAGGCCTTTGCGATTCTCACCCTCTGCATCAGTCTCTTTGCCGCGGTTGCCCTGGTGGGTTGCGGCGGCAGCGGCGGCGCTACCGGCAGTGGCGGTGGCGGCGGCGCAGAAAAGCCAGCCGTGGATATGAGGACCGACTTCATTTGGTTTAAGGTCGAGGTCCCCGAGGGCGTCGAGATCACCGACGTCGCAGGCGACACCGCCGACAGGGCCCAGTTTAAGTTCACCGAGAGCGAGCACGCCAGCGATCGCTTCATCCCCGTCTTCGATCCTGACAAGAACGCCGACGAGCTGTTCGACTACGAGGCAAAGTGGAATGCCAGCTTTGAGTGGACCGAGAATGACCCCGTCAAGTACAACGGCAAGACTTGGCGCAACGCTTCCTATACACACTCGGGCGGCGTAACGACCGAATACTTCACCGACGTTGACGGCGGCAGTGTGTATGTGCGTATCGACAACGTCGAGGAGCACAAGGACGCCGTCGAGACCATGATGAAGTCTCTGGAATTTGCCGACGACATCGCCGAGGCCAAGACCGAGGCCATGGACGTCAAGCTCGACGATATCGAGATCAAGCGCTAAGCGACTGGCGAGCGCAACGGGAAACACGGTCGCAGTGCAAACAAGCGACGGTACCCCAGCGCTTCGTACCCAGGGAGGGCCGGTAAACCGACCCTCCCTTTCTTATGCCTGTAGCCGACGAACGCGAGGATGCCGGACGCCGGAACCGCCCCAAATGTGGCAACAGTACGAAAACGACAAACACCCCAACACGTCCGCCCACCGATTTATTGCGCCGCGCAGACAATTAAACCAGCATCTTTAAACATCTGGGCAGTATAGTGACCAAAACTATCGCATAACCGCACTCTGCGAATGGAGAAGTTATGACCGAACACCATGCCATCAGCCGCCGAGCGTTTACGCTGGGCCTAGGGCTTGCGGCGTTGTCACCACTTGCAAGCCTGCCCGAAACCGCAGCGCCGGGCATTCCCCTGCGAGCGGCATTTGCAGACAACACACCCGCACCGTCGGACAGCCTCGACAATTTCGTCATTCGCCTTCGCCCCGCGGGCTATTTTCGTACCGCAAGCGTTAACGAAGACGGCAACGTCATCGGCAACGTCTGCCATCTGTTTAATGACGGCACGTCCAGCAAGCTCATCCTTGAGAACGTAACGACCAAGAATGACGATACAAACTGGTATGCTATCCGCACCTTGCTCAATTTCGAAGAGCATAAAAAGACGGGCTACAGCATTTGGTCGGTCGATGGCGACTCGGACAAAGACGGAAAGGTCATCCACGTATGGAGTGGCGAGCATGACGGCAAGGCCAGTCGCTCTTTTGCGTTCGAGCGTCAATCAAACGGTACCTATATCATCCGAGACCGCACGGTCGAGAAAGAAACCGAGAAAAAAGACATTAAGTACCTGGCCATAGAAAAGGACGGCAAAGACCAGGACAACAATAAGATCTGCCATAAGAGTAAGAGCATTCCGTGGGAGCTCGAGCTTGTCGGCTACAGCATGGACAAGACCAATGCCACAGTTAGCAGCATCGACTGGACCACGTATAGCAGCTACGTCGACGGACCATGTTGGATGAGCCACGTCGATGGCAGCAAGTACCTCGACGAACTGAGCATCCCGGGAACTCACGATTCGGGCACCTGCAGCGTCGACAACGACACCGAGCCCCAAACCTCGCTTGCAAAGTGCCAGCAGGATTACATCCCCACGCAGTTGCTCGAAGGCATTCGCTATTTTGATATCCGACTTGGAAAGAACGACAAGAACGGCGACCCCGGCATCGACCATGGAATATGCTACCTGCACAAAAAAGACGGGGACTTTATGCAACTCTCCGATGTCATCGGTTACTTCAAAACATTTTTGAACGAACACCCGTCAGAAGCGCTCATCATGCTGGTGTCACGAGGCAACGACGAGGCTACCGACGAAAGCGTTACGACGGCTTTCGCCAATGTTATGGGCAATAACTCCGATCTGTTCTATACGTCGAGCCATGTCCCCACACTGAACGAGGTGCGCGGAAAGATCGTCCTGCTGCGTCGATTTAAACTCGCCGGCGACAGCGTAGACGGCCACACGTGGGGCCTCGACCTCACTGAATGGGACGACAAAATCAAGGCGCATTCCGGAAAGTCCATGTGCCTCGTCCAAGACGCGCGAGGCTTTGAGGCTGCGGGCAATGCGGGTGCCAAAGAGCCCTATTGCACCAAGGTATATGCCCAAGACCATTACGACTGCACGGGATCCAGTAAGATCGACTGGGTCGATATGGCCCTGAAGGCAGCGTCCGAGTTCGAGCGCAGCACCGTAGATATCACTGCCGCGGACGGGACAACGGTGCAGGCAACGGAGCGCTGCTGGTTTATCAACTACACGAGCTGCACGCAAAACAACCCTTTTACCGCAGCGCGAGTGGTCAACGAGCACCTGTACAAGAGCTCGTATATAAACAATACCGGAGTTGAGAGCACAAAGGCGGACTGCCGCAAGCACATTGGCATCATCGCATCCGACTTTGTTGATGCGGCACTGGCCCGGAGCATCTACCAGCGCAATTACAACGATGCGCAGCACAAGCAAACCGTTTCGTGCTATCTCCCGACCCGCATGCGCATGACGTACGGCGACTCGCTGAGCGATGCCTCGCTCCAAGATGGCAAGACCGTTGGCGAGGGCCATTTCCGCCTTGTCGACAGCAGCAACGTACTCAACGTAGCAGCCTCGGGACATGCGTTTGCCATCGAATATGTGGATGTCGACGCCCTGGGCAACGAGACTGTTACGGGGCTGCAGGGCCCTGTGCCCATCGATATCGATCCACGTGCGCTGACGCCTCATTTTGAGGGACTCGAAGGCCTTAAGGCCGGCGAAGACGTGCGCGCCAAGATTGCGGCATCACTCGAGGGCAAGCTCGAAACCGATGCCTGCACGGCCCAGCTCGAGTTTGTGCACGACGCGGACGGCGCTCCGGGCACGGCAATGGCCGAGGGCGAAACATTTGCCGCAGGAACGTACTGGGTGCGCGTGAACGGTCTCTTGGGCGACGCGGCGCAGAACTACACGCTCGCCAGCGACGGATCCGCAAGCTTTACCGTAGCGGCCTCGGGCAGTGCGGGCGGCACCGGCAACGGTACCGGCGGCGGCAACGGCAACGATGCCGCCACGGACAGCGCCGACAAGAACGGCAAGGGCAACAAGAGCAAGGGCTCGGGCGAGAAGCTCGCCGGCACGGGCGACGGCTCTGGCATCGCCGCCGGGCTCGCCGCTGCCGCCGTGGCGACGACGGTCGCCGGCGCAGCAATGCTTGCCAGTGACCGCGAAAACAACGAAGGCGCTAGCGAATAGGCAAGCCGGTTTTCAGACGCATCGGCTCAATCAGGGGCGCGGAATACCGTTCTGTGCCCCTATTTTTGACATGAAGGGGCAGCGCATAAAGGACGCCTCGCAGGTTGAACGACCAGCCACCATGCCGCCAGATGCGCGGGCGTAAGTCTGGCCCGAACGCCGACGTCGGCTACATCACCATGTTCAGCGCGTTCACAAATTCCTGGGCCTGGGAGCGGTTGCTCAGGCTAAAGACACAGGCAGTCAACAACCTGTTGCGCAGAAAAACATTGCGGCCCTTGATCCTGTTAACGCCCGTGATGTCCTTAAGGTAGACAATCTCGATATGCTTGCCGCCGAAAGTGCCCTTCTTGAGCACCTCGATGCGGTTGGGGTAAATCCTGACGTCTTTAAACCCGCCCGAACCTTTGTCCTGGAACAGCAAAGTGTTGTTATCCATGCGTGTCACTCCCGCGGGGTTCGCTAAAACTGCCTCTATGGCCACATTTTAGTCACCGCAAGGCTCCCATGCGAAGGTGCCAGACAGCACAGCAATTCGTGTCCGCGCGAGGCTTTAAGCTAAATGCAATAAAGATACATTCCACAAGAGGAAAGTGGGGCGACAGTGATGGGCGAACTGGTAAACCGTGGAGAATCGGCAATCGTGCCAGAAGTTTTTTACAAGCAGGTTTCCTCGATTCTCAACGCCGCTCGCGACAAGGCCTATACCGCCGTTAACTTTGCGATGGTTGAGGCGTATTGGGAGATCGGCAAGAGCATTGTTGATGAACAGGGCGGAGAGGAGCGCGCCAAGTATGGCGATGCACTGATCGACGAACTTGCCGTTAGATTGACTAAGGATTTTGACAGAGGCTTCAACGCCAGAAGCTTAAGATACATGCGTCAGTTTTATCTTGCGTTCCCAATCCGGAACGCGCTGCGTTCCGAATTGAATTGGACACATTACCGCAGGTTATCGCGTATAACCGACCCTGATGCTCGAACATGGTACATGAACGAATGCGCCGATTCTCGTTGGAGCACGCGTCAGCTCGAACGCCAGATCAACACCATGTTCCGCGAGCGCCTACTTGCCAGCAAGGACAAGGAGGCCGTCACCCAGGAAATCCAAAAGAGCGCCCCGGCTCGTCGCCCCGAGGATATCATCCGCGACCCATATGTACTGGAGTTTTTAGGTTTCTCGGACGATACTGCGTTTCGCGAGAGCGATCTAGAGCAGGCGCTCATCACGCATCTTCAGAAGTTCCTGCTGGAGCTTGGCCGTGGTTTCGCTTTCGAGGCGCGCCAAAAGCGCATCACCTTTGATGGGCGCCATTTCTATATTGACCTTGTTTTTTACAACTATCTGATGCGCTGCTTCGTGCTCATCGACCTTAAGACGGACGACCTTACGCATCAGGACCTGGGCCAGATGCAAATGTATGTGAACTACTACACGCGCGAGCTCATGAACGAAGGCGACAATCCGCCCATAGGCATCGTGCTCTGCGCGGACAAAAGCGATTCGATTGTCGAGTACACGCTGCCCGAAGACAACGACCAAGTGTTTGCCGCCAAATACCTGCCGTATCTTCCAAGCAAGGAAGAGCTGGCGCGCGAGCTGAGTGCCGAGTACCGCGCCATCAACGAAGCGACCAATGGCGAAACGCAAGGGTAGCAGCACGTTGCGACCGAAGCCACCGCAGCCGTCGCAGGCGCACTCGCGGTTGCGACGCACGCTACGAAACAATACCGGTCATGGACGCCGGCAACGACATTCTAGCCGTGGCTGGCGAGCGTGACCTGACAGGCAAAGACGCGGCCTTCGTCTGATGTGGGTCCATTGGCTGCCACAGAAAAGGGCCGGTTGCAGCCGGCCCTTTAGACGATAATACCTGCGTTGCCCGCGCTTCCGAAGTGTGACTAGCTGAGGAGCGGGTTCCGCGGCACAACCTGATTTTACCCAGTGAGGAGGCTCTTTTGCAGCCGCTCCACTGTTTATTTACATCTGGCACCCTCAAACAATCAGACGGCAGCCCGCACTCCTGAGAGCTGCCCCGCACCCCCGGCCATCACCTTACGGCAACAACCGGTGCTACTCCCCTACTTCCCAAATAGCGCACCCAGCAGACCGCGGCGTTTGGGCTTCTCCTCTCGGTAGGAACCCTCGACGGCGGCTGCAACCTGGCGCGGTTGCTCGCCGCCTCCACGGCGCACGATCTGGTACAGGAAGGGCGATTTAACGTATTTGACCTCGACGGGCGTGGCGTGCACGGTGCTCTCACCGGACAGATGCAGGCTCGGGCTGAGCGGCGCCACGATATGCGTTTCGCGCTTGTCGCTAAACACCACCGCGGCCGCGCGGCCCGTCTGGCCGTTTACGGCAATGCGCACCTGCTCGCCATCGCGGCCGTCTGTCGCCGGACGATCGACAAAGTAGACCGGCACCATCACCAGGCCGTCCTTATGTTTGCGGGCCTTGCGCGCCCACATGCGAATGCTCTTTTTATTGAGCCCCAGTACAGCCTCGGCGTCGTTGCCCGCAACGTCGAGCGCCAACTTATCAATGACCACCTGGTCCTTGGTAGACGCATCGACTGAGACAACGCGAAAGTCACCTTCCTGCATGGCGGGATCGAACGGACCGACCTTGGCAAAGTCCCACGGCTCCAAAATGCCCATGAGGCGAACGTCCAGGTAGTTTGCCCTGGGGTATGCCCAGTCGAGCACCTCGTAGTACACCAAGGCCTCCTTGCTCAGGCCCTTGCCCGGGAAGCTCGCCATCATGCGCAAGTCCGCCAACGCCATGGGGAAATAGAAGAGCATCATGTCGTTTTGGATCGCGTCTTCCACGTCGTGCCCGGCAAAGGCATCCGGATACTGGCGCACCAGCTGCAGCGCGTTGGCACGTGCCTGCTGCGGCGAGATTTCGCAGGGAATACCCTGCTCCGGCACATACTCTGCACCCACGCCCATGGTCAGACGCTTGCTGAAGGTACCGGGCTTGAGCAGGTCGGCAATGCCGATCTTGTTGCCGCAGGACGGGCACTCAAACACACGCTGCGTTGACTCGCCCTCAAAGGACGCTCCGCAGAAGGGACAAGGAATGCTCACGTGCGTCGCTTCTTGGAACTCCTGCGCCGTGCCGCGGTCCTCCCACAGCAGATGTTCCAGGACCGACTGATTGCGCCAGTGCGAATTGAAGAAATACCAGTCCGGGTCCTCCGGGCGCTCGAGTTGCGACACATGCGTGAGCTTGAGCAGTCCATCCACTACCGTCAACGGCGTATGGCGAATGCCCAAAGCGCTCTTGGGCTCTCCGGCGTCCGCCTGCCACGGAATGACCGCACCGCAATAAGCGCACTCAAAGCTGCGCTTAGCTTGGTGCGAGTACATAGGGCCGCCGCAGTTTTGACATTTAATGGCAAACATCTCGTCCATGGAAACGTCCTCCTTTGCACAGGGGCTGTCGACATTAAGTATGTCGAGCAAACAGGCACATGCCCATACCCATGTGGCCCAAAATGGACCACCCAGGCAGACGAGAAGGCTCGCTCGTTAGCACCGGCAGACTATTGCTGCATTTTCTGAGCATCGGTGCACGGCGCCCCCGCGCGAGCTACACTATCCCCTTAAACATGATTGTGAGGACGACCGCTATGCTATTTGTAAATCGGCTGGTACATACGCTTGTTCCCGGCAGCGAGAGCGAGCCGGTCGATGCATCTTGCCGCACCAACGCGGGCTTTTCCGCAAGCCTCGTCTGCATTGGCCTCAACATCACCCTGTGCCTGGCCAAGGGCATCGCGGGCCTGCTCGCCGGCTCCGTCTCCCTCATCGCCGACGCTTTCAACAACCTCTCCGATGCCTCGAGCAACATCGTGAGCCTGCTCGGGTTCCGCCTTGCCAGCCGCCCGGCAGACGAAGGCCACCCCTATGGCCACGGTCGCTATGAGTACCTAGCCGGCCTGTTCGTCGCCGTCCTGGTTTGCGCCGTCGGCATCAATCTGATCCTCGAGTCGGTCACTAAGATCATCAAGCCTTCCCCCACCGTGTATTCGGCGCTCTCCATGGCCGCCCTTGTTCTGTCCATGCTCGTTAAGCTCTGGATGGCAGCGTTCAACCGCACGCTGGGCGATCGCATCGACTCGGAGACGCTCATCGCCACGGCACAGGACTCCAAAAACGACGTCATCACCTCGGGCTCGGTCTTGGTGGCGGCGTTTATTTCGCAGACGACCGGCTTTGACCTCGATGGCTGGGCAGGCCTGGGTGTGGGCATCTTTATCTGCATCAGCGGCATGGGCCTAGTGCGTGACGCCATCAGCCCGTTGCTGGGGCAAGCGCCCGACCCCAAGCTCGTCCAGGCAATCCGCGACAAGATCATGTCCTATCCGCAGGTCTTGGGTACGCACGACCTCATGGTGCACGACTACGGCCCCGGTCGTCAGTTTGCCAGCGCCCACGTGGAGATGCCCGGCGAGGGCGACGCATTTGAGCACCACGAGATTCTGGACACCATCGAGCACGACATCAAGCGCCAGATGGGCATCGATATCACGCTGCACTGCGACCCCATCGCCACCACTGGCGACGACCTGCGCGGCTGGGTCAAGCGCGGCGTCATGCAGATCGATCCCGCGCTCTCCATCCACGACCTGCACGAGCACGACGGGTTCGTTTCGTTTGACCTGGTGCGTCCCGACAGCTTTGACATATCCGACGAGGAGCTGCTGGAGCTCGTCACGCGCATCGTGCACGAGCGCCGGCCCGACGTCTCATGCGTCGTCACGTTTGATTCGGGCTTTAGCTCGCCCGAGCGTCCGGCCGAGCAGCTGTAGCCCCGCTCCGCTCGTCCGCTAGTTTCCCTGCGCGCCCGAGATGCCGTTTTGCAGGGCGTTCCAGGCATCCGTCGCCATGCCGCCCAAGTTCTGCGCGGTATCGCCCAGGTTTTGTGCCGTGTCGCCCAGCTCTTGCGCCTTGTCTCCCAACTCCTGTGCCTTGTTGCTCAAGTCCTCCAGCGTATTGGAGCTCGAACTGTCGGTACCGCTTTGGCCGTCGGACGAGTTGCCCGAGCTGTTCTTGTGCGTGAGTTGAATTTCGAGGTTGCCGTTGTCGTTATAGTAGGCAGAAGTAACGACCCAGTTGGCATCGACGACGGGCGTTGAGCCATCATCAGTCAGGACCACGGCATTCGAAAGATCGGCGCCGCGCGACTTGAGGATCTTCTTGGCGTTGGACCAGTACTGCCCCGGGATATCACTCAGATCGACGGTGCTAGACGAGGCGGACTCGGTTTGCTCGGCAGTGGTATCGGCCGTTGAACTCCCTCGCTTGTTGAGCATGCCCGACACGATGGCAAACACAACCGACAGCGCAAAGAAGATTGCCAGCACGATGAGGATCTTCTTGATCACGCTCGACGAACGCGACGGCTTCTTCTCCTCGTCCTCGCCATATTGCGGAATCGACTTGGGGTACTCGCGATACGGCTCGCGCGACTCGTAGCGAGGCTGCGCCGTGCGAGGCATATACGTCGTCTGCTGAGGCTGCGGAATGGGATTCTGCGGCAGGTCATCATAGGGATTCGGCGTCGAGGCAGCATAAGAATCCTGCGGCGCGTAATCAAACGGATCCGGGGCTGCGTTGCCATAGGGGCCTTGCGAAGATGCAGCGTAAGAATCCTGCGCCGTGTCGCCATAGCCCATAACCCGGGTGGGCTCGGCAGAAGGCTGCGTCGCGGCGGGGTCGGTATAACCGGGGTTGGGAACAACGCGGGTCGCATCGGCGCTATCGCCAACCTGCGCGGAACCGTAGCCGCCCATCACGGTTGTCTTGTCCTGATCCATGCAACGATTCCTTTCCGTCGCGCGTGAGCCTCAAGCTATCCATGCATTCTACCCGCGCAAAAGCCTATGACGGGCAGAGTCCGTCGGTATCTACAAGACATGCGCGGGCCTAAGGATCAAAAAGCCCCGCCGTGCCTTGTGGGCGCGGCGGGGCGGGCTAGCAGCTATGGACAGCAGGCTTAGAACAGACCGGTGATGTTGCCGTCGTTGTCGACGTCGATGTTTTCGGCCGCGGGCACCTTGGGCAGACCCGGCATGGTCAGAACACTGCCGGTCAGCGCGACCACAAAGTGGGCGCCGGCAGAAACCTTGAGCTCACGCACGGTGATGCGGAAGTTCTCGGGAGCGCCCAGGGCCTTGGCGTTGTCGCTAAAGCTGTACTGCGTCTTGGCGACGCACACCGGCAGGTTGCCAAAGCCGTTCTCGCGCAGCTCGGCGAGCTGGCGCTTGGCGGCCGGCGTAAAGTCAACGCCGTCGGCGCGGTAGACCTTGGTGGCAATGGCCTCGAGAGCGTCGGCCACATCGGCGCCGTCCTCATAGGCAAACTTGAGCTCACTCGGCTGCTCAATCAGACGCATAACCTCATCGGCCAGCTCGAGCGCGCCCTCGCCGCCCTTGGCCCAGACCTCGGATAGCTTAACGTTGACGCCGAGCTTCTGGCACTCGGACTCGATGAGCGCAAGCTCGGCCTCGGTGTCCGTCGGGAATCGGTTGATGGCGACCACGCAGGGCAGACCATAAACGTTCTGGATGTTGTCGACGTGACGCAGCAGGTTGGGCATGCCAGCCTTGAGTGCCTCGAGATTCTCCTCGTTGAGGTCGGCCTTGGCGACGCCACCGTTGTACTTCAGCGCACGAGCGGTCGCGACGATCACGACAGCGCTGGGGCGAACGCCCGTCATGCGGCACTTGATGTCGAGGAACTTCTCGGCACCCAGATCGGCACCGAAGCCGGCCTCGGTAATAGCGACATCGCCAAAGCGCATCGCCATACGCGTGGCCATGATAGAGTTGCAGCCGTGGGCAATGTTGGCGAAGGGACCGCCGTGGACAAACGCGGGCGTGCCCTCGAGCGTTTGCACCAGGTTGGGCTTGAGCGCGTCCTTAAGCAACGCGGCCATGGCACCCTGGGCCTTGAGGTCGCGGGCACGGACGGGCTCGCCGGCAAAGCTATAGCCGACGACAATCTCACCCAAGCGTTCCTTGAGGTCGTTGATGCTCGTAGACAGGCACAGGATTGCCATGACCTCGGAGGCGACGGTGATGTCGAAGCCGTCCTCGCGCGGCACGCCCTGGGCCTTACCACCAATGCCATCGATAACATGGCGCAGCTGACGGTCGTTCATGTCGACGACGCGCTTCCAGGTGATGCGCTTAACGTCAATACCGAGCTGATTGCCCTGCTGGATGTGGTTATCAAGCATGGCGGCCAGCAGGTTGTTGGCAGCACCGATAGCGTGGAAGTCGCCGGTAAAGTGCAGGTTGATATCCTCCATGGGGATCACCTGAGCCCAGCCGCCACCGGCAGCACCGCCCTTAACGCCAAAGACAGGGCCGAGCGAAGGCTCGCGCAGGGCCACGGCACTCTTGACGCCGCGGCGACGCAGGCCATCGGCCAGACCGATGGTCGTGGTGGTCTTGCCCTCGCCCGCAGGCGTTGGGTTGATAGCGGTCACGAGAACGAGCTTGGCCTGGTGATCAGTCGGCTCGTTGAGCAGTGAATAGTCGACCTTAGCCTTGTCGAAGCCGTACGGAATAAGGTGCTTAACGTCGACGCCGGCGTTCTTGGCCACCTCGGTAATAGGCAGCGGCGTGACAGAACGTGCGATTTCGATGTCAGTAGGCATGGGCGGTCCTTTCGTTACCGAATGAGAAAAAGACCAATTCAGCATAGCACGGGCGCGCAATAGTAAAACGCCCATAACCGATGAACGGCGATATGTTTACCCGATGCCCAGCGATAGCCTACAGATGCGCTAAAACAAGCCCATTCCTACAGGGTCGGTTCAATACCCAAATGCTCAAAGGTGCGAAGCGTTGCCTGGCGGCCCTGGGGCGTGCGAATCATCAAGCCGCACTGCAGCAGATAGGGCTCGTAGACATCCTCAAGCGTACCCGGGTCCTCGCCCACCGCGCTAGCAAGCGTCGTCAGGCCCACGGCACGGCCGGAGAACGTCTTGGCAAGCGTCTCCAAGATGCGAATGTCCATCCAGTCCAGACCAAGCTCGTCGATCTCAAAGAACTCGAGCGCCTGACGGCAAATGTCAAGCTCAATAGGACCGTTGCCGCGCACCTGCGCGTAGTCGCGCACGCGCTTGAGCAGACGGTTGGCAAGACGCGGCGTACCGCGGGAACGCGAGCCGATCTCGAGTGCACTGGCATGGTCGATCGTCACACCCAGAATGGTCGCCGAGCGTGTCACAATCTGGGCGAGCTCCTCGACGGTGTAGTAATCCAGGCGATACGAAATGCCAAAACGGTCGCGTAGTGGGCCGGTCAACATGCCCGAGCGAGTCGTTGCCGCTACCAGCGTAAACTTGGGGATATCCAGGCGAATCGAGCGCGCCGCCGGACCCTTGCCAATCACGATATCGAGGGCAAAGTCCTCCATCGCGGGGTACAGGACCTCCTCGACCGAACGGTTGAGGCGGTGGATCTCGTCGATAAACAGCACATCACCCGGCTGCAAGTTAGTAAGGATGGCCGCCAGGTCGCCCGTGCGCGCGATGGCGGGGCCACTCGTGGTCTTGATCTGAGCGCCCAGCTCGTTGGCGATAACGGTGGCCAGCGTGGTCTTGCCCAGGCCCGGAGGACCCGAGAAAATCACGTGGTCGAGCGTCTCGCCACGGTTCTGCGCCGCTTCGATCAACACGCGCAGGCTCTGCTTGATGTGCTCCTGGCCGCAGTAGTCGTCCAGGCGCTGGGGGCGCAAAGTGCGGTCGACATCGAGGTCCTCGGCCGTCAGCTCCGAGCCCACCATGCGCTCGCCGTGCGCCATGGATGCCGCCGGCGAGTTACCGGGCGTCGCCCACAAGTCCTGAGAGTCACCGGCTTCCCACATCACGCATCCATTCCAAGTCGCTTAAGCGCCGCGCCGAGCAGATCCTCGACACGCATATTCTGCCCATCATACCCGCTCAGGGCAACATCGGTCTCCTGCGGGCTAAAGCCCATGGAAAGGAGCGCCGCACGGGCATCATCGATCACCGAGGGAGCGGCAGCGGGCACGGGCATCGCAACCTGTCCGGGAATCACGTCGACCGGCACAAAGCCCTTATCCTTGGCAAAGGTGCTCTTGAGTTCCAGGATCAGGCGCTGAGCTGTCTTTTTGCCCACACCGGGTACCTTGGCCATGCCCTTGTCGTCCTCGGCCATCACCAGCGAATACAGCTGCCCCACGGTATAGGTGGAAAGCACGGCAAGCGCCAGGCGCGGGCCAACGCCCGAAACGGACACGAGCCGGTCGAACATCATGCGCTCATCCTTTGAGGAAAAACCGAAAAGTGTCATGGCGTCCTCGCGCACCTGCATACGCGTGTAGAGGCAGACCTCGCCACCGGGCGTCGGCAACGTGGCCGCAGTGCTGCCCGAGATGCCGAGCTCAAAGCCAACGCCCGACACATCGACGACAGCAGAGCTCATCGTGGCCTCGACAAGCGTTCCGTGGAGCTGGGAAATCATCAGTATCCGGTTCCTCTCTGTTGATAGAACTCGCCACCGGTGAGGGCGCGGGTGCGGCTGAGGTTTACGTGGCAGATGGCGCAGGCCAGGGCATCGGCGGCATGGTCGGGATGCGGGTCGTGATCGAGCTGTGTGAGTGTGCGTACCATGTAGGCGACCTGCCGCTTGTCCGCGGCGCCAGTGCCCACCACAGCCTGTTTGATCTGCATGGGCGTGTACTCGCCAATCTCGAGCGCGCATTCCGAAAGTGCGACGAGTGCAGCACCGCGGGCATGCGCCGTGGGGATGGCCGAACGAACGTTGGCGCCAAAGTAGATGCTCTCGACAGCAGCCGTGTCGGGTCGACAACGCTCAACGACATCCTTAAGGTCATGGGCGATATGCGACAGGCGCACCGCGAGCGGACTTCCGGCACTGGTCTCGATGCAGCCATAGGCACGGCAGCGAACCTCGCCACGCCGCTCCTCGATAATCCCCCAACCCGTATGAGCCAAACCGGGGTCAATGCCCAAGATAACCAAGCCGACCTCCCCTCGCCACAAGCACAGCGCAAGACAAGGCCCCGCGCATCATTCACGAACGTCTGTTCTAGAATAACACAACGCTAGCCCTATAAGTCAGCCGAGATCGAATTGTAGGTTGAGTATACGCAAGCGAGCGCCCGCCAGAGCGAGTAAGGTGCCTTGAAAGAGGAGGGCATTGACCTGGCGGTCATGTCCGACGATTGAAAGGCAGATTGCCGCTCTGGCGGGCGCGCAGCGACCTAGTTCTGAGAGAAGAACGGAAATTGTCGGGGATCAACCGGCGGATGCGGCATCGGGCCACCCTGGGGCCCACCCTGCGGGCCACCCTGGCCGCCCATCATCTTATCGATGGCGTCCTGAACCTCGCCCTCGAACTTTTTCATTCCCTCGTGTAAACGACGCTGACCGTCCTCAGAGCGCAGCTCCTCCATTTGCTCGGGCGAAATACCCAGTAGCTCGCCCAGCACGCCCATCATCTCGTTTCGCACGCGCTCGCTCGTATCCTCGTCAGCAAAACGGCGCACCTCGGCGCGCGCCAGCGAATCGACCGTCATACGCTCCTTGCCGTTAAGCCCCAGGTCGGACCACGCGAGCATATACGGCCAGGCACGCTCGGCAAACGAACGGGCCGAGACGATCGGCGCCATCGGCAACATGCGGCGGGCAGCCTCACCCTGTCGAACGAGCATCAGCAGCAGCGAGCAGGCCTCAGGCTTGCCAGCGGCCATCGGGATGTCGTCGAAAGATCGATTGCGGTCCACGTGCGCCTCGAGCGCGCCATCGACCTCACCCGGCTCAAGCCCGCCGAGCAGCTGTGCCGCACGGTCGAGCATATCGACCGGACCGTCGAGCGTCGAGAGCGCCTGCGCCAGCACGCGCTCCATACAATCTTCCACTGCGTTGAGCGTCACGAGCTCTTGGGGCACCACGGCAGACGTGCGGTTGCGCACACGCGCCACAAACTCAAGCGTCGACAGGTACACATCGCCAAAGGGCGCAAAGTCGCCCTGGTAGCCGCCGCAAAGCGCCGGCGCCGCCAGCGCGTACTCGGTTTTGGACAGCGGGCTCAGCGCCATCGCACCCAGCTCGAGCGCCGTATCCTCCAGCATCAGGCCCAGCGTGCGCGAGCGCAGGCGCTCGGCATCGCCCGCCGACACGTCGCGATCGAGCACGCGCGCCGCATCCGGTGCATCGCGCTCGACGGTGCGAATGTGCAGACGCTCGGCGATGGCGCGGACGGCGGCACAGCGGGCAGCCTCGGCTTCTTCCTGCGCCGGCGTAAAGATACGGTTGCGCCCCAGCACCAGGCCAATCACATTGCGCGGGCCCAGAGCGTCGACGGCCAGCGCCGCCAGCAGGGACGACGGCAAGTCACCCTCGAGCGCCACCACAGCACGCGACGCACCGTGGGCTCGGGCGTTGTCGCGCACGGCGAGCACCAGCGCCTGCCACAGCCACTCCTCGGAACGGAACTCGGGCAGTTCGTGATCCTCCAGGGCATCGAGCATCACGCCGCGCTGAATCTCCTGAACCAGCAGGCTCTCCTCAAAGCACGGCGCCTGGGCCACCACGCGACCGCAGTCGTCGAGCACAAACGAACCGCCGGTATACACCGACTCGTCATAGGCACCGACCGGCGCCATGCAGGCAAACCACACGCTGCGCTTGGATGCGATCTTGCGGTAGGCGCCGCTGCGAACGGCAGCAATGGCGGCAGTCTCGCGGTCGGTCATGTCAAACGCGTTGAATTGGAAATACGCAATGAGGTCAACACCGGTCGGCAGCATCTCGAGTTCGCGGTCCAAGTCAAAAATCACGGCGATGCGCACGCCGTCCACGTCGAACACCGGCGGCGCCCAACGTGTGTCGTTGTTCTCGCCACGCTGCAGGGCAATGCTCGAACGCGCCGGCACCACATGACCGTCCTTGAGCATCATGTAGTCGAGCAGCGGCTGGCCCTCAAACGAAACCGCCGCGGGCACGATGCAGATCATGTCAAGCTCCTGGATACGCTCGGCGACACCAGTCAAACCGGCAAGCACGTCGTGCTCAAAGTCGGCAGCGCCCACCAGGCCACCGGGCATGGCGCCCATAAAGAGCGGAGCCGGAACGCACAGCACGCGCGCCCCGCGCTCGTGGGCCAGACGAGCCTGGTCCTCGATGCGGCCGCAAATGCCCTCAATATCACCCAGGCGCATATCGATCTGTGCAAGCGCGAGCTTCATGGCCCAGCCCTTTCCGTCGTAAACCATCGAAATCGTAGTAAAAGCGCCGGCCGCATAATGCAGCCGGCGCTTGCATGTGCATATGCTAGCTATGATACCCCGAGCGGGGGCGCGCTCCTAGAATGTCGCGGACCACAGCCCGTGCAGGTTGCAGTAGGCATAGACGGTACCGGCCTTGGAGCCGCCCGCGAAAAACGTCGCGGGTTTCATGCCGGGCTCAAGGTAATGAACCTCTAAGCGGCCCTCGGCCTCAAGCGCAATCCACTCAATGTAGTGTTCGGGCAGGCTGGGGTGCTCGACCGAGCCAACGCGTGCACGAAGCACGTGACCGTCGCGCTCGGTCTCGACAACAGGCACGTGCTTCTCGTGCGCCGCGTCCTCAGTGTTTGCGGTCAGTTCCGTGCAACCGGCAGGGGTCGCAACGTCGTCGCCAAGGGCAGCGATGAGCTTACCGTCGGGGTCCTTAAAGAATTTCGCCATGATGTTCTCCTTTGCTGATGTGCCAATGTTCTTGATGGTTCTTATGCCCAAAGGCAGACAAACCATCCACGGCATTGCAAATGAACACATAACGGATCAGGCAAGCGGTCGGGCCAAAATGCGTCGACCGTCCTGCCCACTCCAGCAGTCCCACCCCGCGCGCGGCTAGCGCCCGTCGCCGCCGAGAAGCGCCAGAACATCCTCGCGCGTGAACAGTGCCGACGAGATGCCGTCGCCGCCGAGTACGCTGTTGACCAGGTCGCGCTTGGACTCCTGCATCTGCATAATGCGTTCCTCGATCGTGTCCCTGGCGATGAGCTTGTACACGGTCACGGTATGCTGCTGGCCAATACGGTGTGCACGATCAGTTGCTTGGTCCTGCGCCGCCACGTTCCACCACGGGTCGTAGTGGATGACCACGTCGGCAGCCGTCAAGTTAAGGCCCACGCCGCCCGCCTTGAGCGAAATCAAAAAGACCGGAACCTCGCCCGCTTGGAACTGCGCGACCATCTTGGCGCGGCTCTCCTTAGACGAAGCGCCCGTGAGCTTAAGGAAGGCGATGTCCTCCTTGGCCAGGCGCTTACCGATAATATCGAGCATACCCGTAAACTGGCTGAACAACAGGATGCGATGTCCGCCGTCGAGTGCGCCGTGCACGAGCTCCATGCACGTATCGAGTTTGGCGCTCCCCGCCTTGTAATCCTCGTAGTGCAGACGCGGGTCGCAGCAGATCTGGCGCAGCTTGGTGAGCTCGGCGAGCACCTTGAGCTTGTCCTTCTTAAACTCGGATGCCTCGCGATGCTGCACCTGTTGGGCGATGCGGTCCTGGTTGGCCAGGTAGAGTTTGCGCTGCTCGCCGGTGAGCTGCGCCATGACCGTATCCTCGATCTTCTCGGGCAGGTCGGCCACCACGTCTTCCTTAACGCGACGCAGCACAAACGGCGACACAAGCGCCTGCAGACGAGCGGCGCTGTCGCCCTCGGCATGCTCGACGGGACTCTCAAAGCGCTTGGCAAATGAGTCGCGCGTACCCAAAAGGCCCGGCATCAAAAAGTCGAAGATGCTCCAGAGCTCGGACAGGCGGTTTTCGATGGGCGTGCCCGTCAGGGCAAAGCGCACGCCGGCCGGCAGGCGCTTGGCGGCGCGGGCCACCTGGGTGAGCGGGTTTTTAATGTACTGGGCCTCGTCGAGTACCACGCGGGCAAAGTCCTGCTCGACGTATTCGTCGATATCGCGGCGCATGAGATCATACGACGTCACGACCACGTTGTGCTCGGCGGCACCGGCAATTTGCACGCGACGCTGGGCCTTGGCGCCCACGATGGCACACACATCAAGCGAGGGGGCAAAGCGCTCCAGCTCGGCAGCCCAGTTGTACACGAGCGACGCGGGGCATACCACGAGCGTGGGCTTGGTATCCCCCGCCTCCACGCGCGCCAGAATGTGCGCGATCATCTGCAGCGTTTTGCCCAGGCCCATATCGTCGGCCAAGATGCCGCCTAGGCCCAGGTGCTCAAGCGAGCCGAGCCACTGGTAGCCGTCGACCTGGTAGCCACGCAGTGTGGCCTTGAGCGAGGCGGGCACCGTAAAGTCCATCTTGCCGAGCGTGTCCAGGCGCTCGACGGTACGGAGGAACGCAGCGTCGCGATCGGCCTCAAGCGCTGGCGTGCGCGCGAGCATGCTATCGACAAACAGGGTGCTCGACGCGGGAAGCGACATGCCGTCGAGCAGGTCGACGGCATCGACGCCCAGGTCCTCGGCAAGTCCAAACGCGGCGCGCGCTCCCTCGTCCAGGCGAACGATGTCGCCGGACGTAAGGCGCGCGAACGTCTGGTGGCGCTTATACGAATCGAGATAGATGGCAAGGTCGGCCGCCGAAAGCCCGCTCGCACCCAGCTCGACGTCGAGCAAGTTGCTCTTGACGGTGGCGCGCACCGAGAGCTTAGGCGCAGGGCGCACCGAGATCTGGCGCAGGCGGTCGCTGAGCATGACCTCGCCCAGCTCGGACAGAGCAGACAGGCCCTCGGTCAACAAGTGGAACAGGCTCTCGTCATCGCGCTCCTCAAATGCCAGGCCGCCCTCGTAAAAGTCGAAATACAGGGCAGCCGTGTCCATAACGCGAAACTCCGCCACCGTATCGCGGGGCGGAACGCCGGGGCGTTGCTCTTCGAAAGGACTGCCCGGAGCACCAAGACTAAAGAGATCTGCCGACCAATCGCCGTAGGCCACCGTAATCTTGCAGGTCACAAGACCATCGTCGACGCCAATCGCCATGGCAAAACTCGGCTCGGGCGCCACGGCGTCAAGTACGGCGGGAGCGGTCAGGTCGGTGTAGTCGCGCAAGATGGGCAGCGCCATGCGGCAGAACTCACCCACCTGGTCGGCAGCGATATGGACCGGCGTGCGGCAGGGCAACAAGTGCGATAGGAACGGCGCCGCATGTTGGGCAAACGCCGCGTCGGTACGGCGCGCGCGGCGCGTATCGACCAGATAGGCTGCGTCACCTGCGACAAAGCAGTACGTATCGGCCGGCAGGCGCAAGTCGTAGCTGCCTCCCGCCGCCGGTGCAATCTTGGCGGCAAGGAGCGGCGGGCGCTTAGCCGGGACTTCGCCCTCCCCCTGCGGCGACGGCTCGACCGCCACCTCGTAGGAGCGATGCGTCGTCGTCCCCCGCGACCAAGCAGGCTCAAAGGACATGGTCCTGCCGCGCAGCAGGTCCAGCACGGACACGATGGAATACTCGGATACCGGCAACTGACGCTCGGCAACAAAGCCGCTGCGAGCAAAGTCATACGATGCCGAGCGCGAACTCGTGATGTCGCTCAGGTAGGCGACCGTCATTGCGACAAAGTCGAGCAGCTTTGTCGACACGTCATCGAAAGCCTCGGGTACATGGGCAAACGTAAGCTTCTTGCCATAGGAGAACGTACCACCACGCACATAGGCATCGGCCATGCCGTCGATATCCTTAACCACGTAGGACACCGAACCGCAGCGAATGCGAAACTCGAGCGCCCAGTTAAAGCGATCGGCAAACAGCGGATTGTAGTACGGCACCAGCGAGGGCTCCAGCACCGCTTTGGGCGCATCGGGGTCAATGGTGCCGGCGAGCTTGCGACGCATGGCCGCGAGCTCGTCCATGCGCGCGTCCGAAAGATCGGAAAGCGCCGCCACAAGGCTCGGGCTCGTGGGGACGGGCGCAGGGAAGGGAAAGTTGGGGTTGACCGAAGATGCGCTAGGCGCGGGGCGTGCGGACTGTTTGGATTGTGCGGGCGGTGCCGTAAACGTGCGGACCGGCGTACGCAGGCCCTCGACAGGCTCGGCGCCACTGGCATCCAGATACGCCAACGCCGTGGCGATGGCGTGCTTGCACATGCCGGAATAGCGGAAGGCAGCGGGGCAATCGCAGTCGTAGTCAATAACCTCGTGCTCGTCCATATCGAGCGCCACGTGCGTCTTGTACAGGTCGCCGCGCGAGCCACGCACCGTGCCCTCGATGTTCACGTTTTTGGAGAAGCGCGAGCCGGAGTCCTCAAACGACAGCACGGCACCGTTGAGCATGAGCGAGCGCCCCTTCATAAAGGTGCTGCTAAGCGCCGCCTCCTTACGAAGCGCCTGCACAAACGTCCCCTGCGCCATCACTTCCTCCAATCTCACCCGGGGTAGCTAATTTGGGACGGGGCTATTTTAGCTACCCCCATATGTCGGTTGAGATGCATTCCGACCCCGACTCATTCGCCGTCAGTCAAAGGGTAGCTAAAATAGCCCCGTCCCAAATTAGCTACCCCGCCAACGCCGTCCTTAAATTACCGTCACTCTGCCTTGGTTACCCACAATCGCCTTTGCCTCTGCCAGCAGCGGAATCGAGCGTGCGTTGACCTTGGCCGGCACCTCGGCACGCAGTACGCGCCCGTCCACCTGCTCGATAAAGATCTCCACGCGGTCGCCGCCCGGGTTAGTGGTGAGCACCGTGGCCAGGCGCGCCATATTGCCCTGGCTAAAGCGGCTGTTGGGCACCATGACCTCAAACACCTTGGGCTTGTTTTTCTCCTCGCTAAGCTCCAGCGGCACAATCTCCTGCGCGATGATCTGGTCGCCGCGGTCCGAGCGCTCGAGCTTGCCCTTAATGCGCACAAACGCATCGGACAGCTGTGCGCCGGTCTCGGGATCGACCTCGCCGTATAGATACCCCTCGGCCTCCTTGTAGGTCTTGGGGAACACCACGACCGTGGCCTCGCCTTCCATGTCCTCGAGCTGCACGATGCCCATGGGGTCGCCGTTTTTGGTCACGCGCTTGGACACGCTCGAGACCATGCCGGCCCACCACAGCGCCTTACCCTCGGGAATCTCCTGGTTGATGGTGCCGCCCGTGGGGTTCTGTACTTCGTAGCCGGTGTCGATCTGCGAGAACGAGAAGTCGCGCGCCTTACTGAGCGCATACTCAAACGGGCGCAGCGGGTGGTCCGAGACATAGATGCCCAGAACCTCCTTCTCCTGGCTCAGCTTAAGGTGGCGGTCCCACTCCTGGCCATCCGGATCGGGCACGCTCACCTCAAAGCCCGAGCCCTCAACGTCGCCAAACATATCGAAGAACGAGGTCTGACCGCTCGCGCGGTCCTTCTGGCGCTTTACCGCGGCGTCGATGATGTTCTCGGGGTTGTTCTTGTCCACAAAGTGCATCATCTGGCGACGCGGATACCCCGTGGAGTCGAAGGCGCCTGCCTTGATCAGCGATTCGATCACGCGACGGTTGGCCTGGCTCGAGTCCACGCGCTCGACAAAGTCGTGCAGCGTCTTAAACGGGCCGCCTGCCTCGCGCTCTGCGATAATCGCCTGCGCCACGCCGGTACCCACGCCGCGGATGCCGGCCAGACCAAAGCGCACGCCCTCCTTGGTAGCCGTGAACTCGGTGCCGGACTCGTTGACATCTGGCGAAAGCACGGGGATGCCGTCGTGACGGCATGCCGAGACGTAGTGCACGATCTTGTCGGTCTTGCCCGTATAGGACGTCAGAACGGCCGCCATGTACTCGTGCGGATAGTGCGCCTTGAGCCACGCCGTCTGCATAACCAGGATGGCGTAGCCGGCGGAGTGCGACTTGTTGAAGGCGTAGGATGCGAACTCGAGAACATCGTCCCAAATTTTCTGGGCGACCTCGCGCGTGTAGTTGTTCTTGATAGCGCCGTTCATCCAGTGGTCGTAGGTGGTCTCGTCCGAGCCATCCTCCCAGTGCAGCACCGTCGACGTAAGCAGCTTAATCTTTTTCTTAGCCACGGGCTTACGGATACGCGAGTCCGATTCGCCCTTGGAGAAGCCGCACATCTCGACGGAGATGAGCATAACCTGTTCCTGATAGACCATGGTGCCGTAGGTTTCGCCCAGGATGTCGTCCAGACGGTCGTCGTAGGAGACGGCCGGCTCCTTGCCGTTCATACGGTTGATGTAGGACGAGACCATGCCGGCGCCCAGCGGGCCCGGGCGGTACAGGGCGATCAATGCCACGACGTGTTTGTACTCGGTGGGCTTCATGTTCTTGATCGTGGCCGTCATGCCGGCGGACTCGACCTGGAAGACGCCGGCGGTGTGGCCGGAGCCCATGAGCTTAAAGATCTCGGGATCGTCAAAGGGAATCTCTTCCTCTTTGATGTCGATGCCGAAGTTCTTTTTGATGTTTGCCTTGGCCTTGGAGATAACCGTCAGCGTGCGCAGGCCCAAGAAGTCCATCTTGAGCAGGCCCATGTCGGCGACGGTATGGCCCTCGTACTGGGTAATCTCGACGCCGCCCTTGGTGTCGAGCTTGGTGGGCACGTGCTCGTTGACGGGGTCGCGGCAGATCAGAACGGCGCACGCGTGCACGCCCTCGCCACGGGTGAGGCCCTCGATCGAGAGCGCCGTGTCGATGATGCGGCGAGCGTCGTCGTCCTTTTTATAGGCCTCGGCAAAATCGGGGTTAAACAGATCCTCTTTGCCGGGTTGCTTTTCGAGCACCTGCTTGAGCTTGACCTTGGGGTCGCTCGAGACCATCTTGGACAGGCGCTGGCCCATGTAGACCGGGTAGTCCAGGACGCGCGCGGCGTCGTTGATGGCCTGCTTGGCCTTGATGGTCGAGTAGGTGATGACGTGGGTGACCTTCTCGGGGCCGTAGAGCTGACGAACGTGCTCCACGACCTCGAGGCGTCGCTCATCGTCGAAGTCCATATCGATATCGGGCATCTCGGTACGTTGCGGGGACAGGAACCTCTCGAACATCAGGCCGTTCTCGAGCGGGTCGAACGCGGTGATGTTCATGGCGTAGGCGACGATAGCGCCGGCGGCCGAGCCACGGCCGGGGCCGACGCCGATGCCGTTGTCCTTAGCCCATTGCACGTACTCGGCAACGATCAAAAAGTAGGCGGCAAAGCCCTTGTCGCAAATGACCTTGTATTCGTACTCAAAGCGCTCTTTGATGTTGACGCCACCGATCTCACGCGTGGCCCAGTCGTCGCCATAGTGCTGGCGCAGGCCCTTCTCGCACTCGCGGCGGAACTGGCTCTCGTGCGTCTCGCCGGGATCGAGCAACGGAAAGCGCGGCAGGATGATAGAGTCCCAGTCCAGCTCAACGTAGCACTTGTCGGCGATCTCGAGCGTGTTGTCGCAGGCCTCGGGGCAATACGGGAACATCGCCCGCATCTCCTCCTCGGTCTTCATGTAAAACTCCGAGCCGGTCATGCGCATGCGGTTGGGGTCATCGACCTTGGCGTTCATGCCAATACACATGATGACGTCCTGCACGGGCGCATCCTCGCGGCGCAGGTAGTGGAAGTCGTTGGTGGCGATGACCTTGACGCCCACCTGCTTGGCGATGTCGATGAGCGTGCGGTCCATCTGCTCGTCAGTCAGGCCGTTGTCGGTGGTGATGCCGTGTTCCTGGATCTCGATGTAGAAGTCACCGGGCTCGAAGGTATCACGGAAGGTCTCGGCCCACTTGATGGCGCCTTCCATGTCGCCGCGGTCGATGTATTTGGGGATGATGCCCGCGATACAGGCGCTCGTGCAGATCATGCCCTTGGCATGGCGGCGCAGGTTGTCGAGCGTCACGCGCGGCTTGTAGTAAAAGCCCTGCACGGCGGCCTCGGAGACCGTCTGCATTAGGTTGACGTAGCCCTCCTGGTCCTTGGCCAGAAGGATCATGTGGTAGAGCTCGGGCTTGTGGTCGCGGGCAAGGGTCTCGTCCGGCGTAAAGTAGACCTCGCAGCCAAAGATGGGCTTGATGACCAGGGGCGGTTTGAGCTCGTCGATGTTGCCCTTCTCGTCCCACATGGCCATGTCTTTGACGTACTGGGCATGCTCGCGCGGGTTTGCCTCGGGGTCGGGCTCCACCAGCTCGTCGCGGCGGTCCTTTTCCAAGAAGGCCTTGTCGTGGCTCCAGGTTTTGTACTCGGGCGTGTTGTGATTGACGGCGTCGCAGGCCAGCGCTAGGTCGGGCACGCCATACATGTAGCCGTGGTCGGTAATGGCCACGGCGGGCATGCCAAGTTCAACGGCACGATTGACCATATCCTGGATACGGGTTGCGCCGTCGAGCATGGAGAAAACAGTGTGATTGTGCAGATGGACGAATGCCATGTGATGAGCTCCGATGCGGGTTCGTGTTCTGACTGAACGATTTTACCGCACGGCACGGACAGCACCCGAACCTAGCCAAACCAACACGGCTCCTCTTGCAGTTGCGGTGAAATGCGGACTGTTTGGCGGCTTTTTTGGCCAAAACAGCCCGTATTCCACCGCAAGTTATCTGAGGGCTAGAGATTGTAGATGACTACCTGAGGTTCGGCGGGTTCGACGAAGATGGCTGGATTCGCCTGCTCCACGCGAACGAACTTGACCGTCACCGTCTCAAAGCCCGCCTTGTGCAACACGTCGGCGTAGACGCGCGCCTGCAGGGCGTGCTTCTCGAGCAGCTGGTCCGGCGTCTCATCCGGCGTGCCACCCGTCTTGTAATCGATGACCAGTGCGCGTGACGGATCGGCCGGGTCGGTCGCCAAAGCGTCGATGGCGCCTTCGGCATATGCACCGTAGCGGGCGATGTCCTCGTCCTCGCAGCCCAGCGAGAAGAACGGCACCTCGGCGCGAACGCACGGCCACGCGAACAGCTCGGCACGAACCGACGACTTGAGCCAGCGCTCCAGAGCGACATCGAAGCGCTCGCGCTGTTCTGGCGTCAGGTGCCACAGGCGAGCCAGGGCGTCGGCACGCTCAGCGGGCAGCGCATCGGCACCCATCTCGATGAGCCACTGGCAGGCGGCGTGGAAGGCCGAGCCCAGCGCCATGGGATTGCCGGCGGGCTCGACAGCGGCCACGTCTGCGTCCGTCATCTCGGAACCATCCGACTCCGCATCATCGCCGGCCTCGTCCATGGGAACACGAGCCTCGGCGGCACGGTCTTCCGTCTCGGCATGGAGTGCCGCGGCAATTGACGAGTAGCTATACGAGTCACGCATCGGATACGGACAGATGCCCATGCGCACGCCCACTGCCTGGGGATACACAAGCTCGAACGAATCGGGCTTGGGGTCGACAGGACCGGGGACGATTGTACTGGCCGAATCGTCGGCAGCATCCGTATCGGCATCGCCACGAACAAGCCTGCCCTCGGCATCCAGCGAAGCGTTGGCCTCAAACGTCTGCTCGCCAAAGGTAAAGCCCGCGAGCGAAATGAGCTCGTAGTCGCCCAGCTGGGAGTTGTCGAACACCAAGCGGTCGGCATCGAGCTGCGGCATATCCAGAGCATCGGTCGGCAAAATACGGCGCAGCACATCGTAGGTCAGATCGGTCTCGAC
>DXMF01000052.1:0-12747 GCA_019414345.1 Collinsella sp. | reverse complement strand
GCTCACGCGCTCGCGTCATGGCGACATAGAGCAAGCGGGCCCGCTCCTCGAGCGAAAGCTGCAGGTCGTCGTTGCGCAGGCGAGCAAATGCCTCGGCGGGAGAACCCGTCGCACAGACGTCCTCCATGAGCTCCGGCGGCAGCCACAGCGACGTGCCCTTGCCCTTAAACGCATGCTCAAACTGCTTTTTGACGTCATCGCCCTTCACAAAGGTCCCAT
This sequence comes from Collinsella sp., assembly GCA_019414345.1. Classification (GTDB taxonomy): domain Bacteria; phylum Actinomycetota; class Coriobacteriia; order Coriobacteriales; family Coriobacteriaceae; genus Collinsella. The sequence goes on along the minus strand of DXMF01000052.1, from coordinate 12,528 downwards.
CGGCAAGCTTAACGCCATCAAAACGAGCTGGCAGTGCCACGACCTGCGCTCCGCCCTCGACACGCCCCATCTGAGCCGCACCGGACGGCTTGCGCACGCCAAAACACTCGGCAACCGCTACGACCGGATACTCCAGACCCTTGGACGCATGCACGGTCATGATGCGCACCGCGCCGTCGCCCTCCTCGTTGAGGGCACCCGGGGCCTCCTTGCCCGCCAAGAAGCGGTCGAAGGCCAGCGCGATGGAACGCGGCGAGTTGCCGAACTCGGCCTCCTCCTCGGCCACGGCGTCGAGCGCCTTGAGCACGTTGGCGGCGATGGCCTTGCCCTCGGGGCCGCGCTGCGCCAGGCGCACGAACCAGCCGGAGGCATTGACCACGTCGCGCGCGATGGCGGCGAACGAATCACGCCCCACGCGACGCAGTGCGTAGCGCAGCACCTCGCGGGCACGCGTCACAAGCGGCAAGCCCTGCAAGCCCGGCACATCGGAATCGCTCATGATGCCCATGTCGATATTCCGGCGCGAGGTCTCCCCCGTCTCGCCATCGAGCTTGGTCGCCAGCGCCAGGAACTCCTGGGCGCCGAGCGCAAACATCGGCGAGGCGAGCAGCGGCATAAGGCCCTGCGCCGTATCGGCCGGATTGGCGAGCGCGCAGACCAGGGCACGCACCGTCTGCACCTCGGCTGCCTGGGCAAAGACCGAGCCGCCTGCGATGACGCAGTCGAGCCCCTGATCGCGGAAGGCCTGGGCGTAGACATCGGCGTTGGTCATGCGGCCCAGCAGCAGTACCATGCCGCCCTGGGGCTGGCCGGCATCGGCAAGCGCGCGGAAGCGCTCGGCGATCGCGCGGGCCTTGGCCTGTGTGCGCTCCTGCATACTGCCGCCGGCAACAAAGAGGGCCTGGCGGCGCGAGGCGTCCGCCACCAGCGTGTCCTTGCGGCCGTCGCTCGCCTCAAGATCCAAAAAGCCCTGCATCAGGCCGCCGTCATCGCCGTCGAAGACGCGTGCCACGTAACGCAGCACCTCGTCATGGCTGCGGAAGTTGCGCACGAGTTTGACGAGTTCGCCGGCAGGGGCATCGGCCACGGCAGTCGCCTCGGGCGCGGCAGACGAGCCCACCTTGCGCTCCTGACGACGGAACACCTCGACCTCGGCGCCACGGAAGCGATAGATGGACTGCTGCGCATCGCCCACGGTGCACAGCGCGCGCTCCCCCGCACCCGTCAGGTAGCGTATCAGATCGACCTGCATCTGGTCGGTATCCTGAAACTCATCGATCATGACCATCTTAAAGCGGCCCTCGTACGCAGCACGGATGGCAGGGTAATCGCGCAGGGCCTCGTAGGCCATACGCAGCAGGTCGTTATTATCGAGGGCGGACTGGGCAGCCTTCAGCGCGCGATACTCAGCCTCCACGGAACGGGCCAGGCCCACCAGCGCATCGAGCGCCGGGCCACCGCAGGCAAGCACGATATTGATAAACGCATCGGCGGCCTCGGCCTTGAGCAGCTCGACCTGCTCCTTAGGGAATGCCTTGCTCGCGCGCGGCATGGTGCACGACATCATGAGTCGCGCTGCATCGGCCATGGTCTTGCCGCTCGCCTCGAACGCGTCAATGGCGTCGAGTGCCATCTGCGCCTTCTCGGTCGCGGCCTTGCTTGCGCCCAGCGCCGCGCGATAGGCATCGGCGAGTGCCGAGGTATCGGCCTGCCCGCGCGCCACGCACGCGTCGTCCATACCGCCCGGCAACTGGCTCGACAGCTCCAGCAGGTCGCGCACCAGGCCCTTGATGGTCGCGCCAGCGCCAAAGGAACCGCCCTCGCCCGCCATGGGATACCAGGCATAGAGGGCCTTGAGCGATGCCGCGAGCTCGGGGGCGGCATCGGGCGCCGTCGCGCGGGCCAACACATGCTCAACAGCCTGGTCCATAAGCTCGTCGGTATCGGTGAGCACCGTGAACTCGGGGTCGATGCCCAGCTCCAGCGCATGCGCGCGCAGGATACGCGAGCACATGCCGTGAATGGTCGAGATCCACGCGTCGTCGACGGTCAGTGCTTCCTCGTCCATGCCCTCGTCGATAAGCGCACGGCGCACGCGGTCACGGATCTCGGCCGCGGCATCTTTGGTAAAGGTAATGGCGAGCACCTGGTCAAGATGTTCAACGAACGGACCGGATTCAGGCGAGAGCGCGTAGACGATGCGACGCGTGAGGGTAAAGGTCTTGCCCGAACCGGCGCCCGCCGAGACAAACAGCGGACGGTCGAGCGTTTTGACAATCTGCAGCTGTTGCGGCATCAAAGTCGAAAGATCCATGGTCTACACGTTCCTCCTTACAAACGTTCCTTCGTGGTTATACGAGCAGCGCGCATGCGCGGCCTGAGCCGACGTCGGGTCGACGGCGGCAACGTTGCCTGCCTCGAGCTCGCGCAGGCGCTCGGCGATGCCGGCCTCAACGCGATCGAGCAGGGCGTCGAAGTCCATGCTGCCACCCTCGCCGGGGAAACCTTTCTTAAGGCCCGGGATGCGACCGTCGCCGCGCTCTTCCTCGAGCAGCTCGGCGCTCGCGGCACCGCGCAACGCCGGCTTGCCGCCCTTGGTCGAAAAGTAGAGCGCCGCGCGGGTGTCCAAATCCAGCGCCCGGCGCATGGCCTGGGCGTAGATGAGCGTTTGGGTATGTGGTGGCAACCAGCGCGGATCGTCGATGGGCGCCGTGCCCGATTCCTCGTCGCGCACCGTGGGGTCGGCGAGCTTAAACTCCTCAACGCCCGTGCGATGCTTGTAGTCGATCACCACGGCACGATTCTCGGCGTCCACGTCCACGCGGTCGATGCGCCCGCCAAGCGGCCAACCGGCATACTCGACCTTGAGCTCGTTGAAGGCGAACTCCAGGTAGCGCGGGGCAAAGGGGGCAAGTGCCTCGGACTCGTAGGCAAGCACACCCTCCAGCTGCGGCAAGATCTCGGCCACCTGGCGTTCCTCCACCGCAGAGAGCGGCACCAGCGGGCCCTCCGTGCCGCGCTTGCCGGCGTGCTCGGCCAACGTCTCGTCAAAGACCTCGTGCAGCAGCTCCTGTGCGCGCGGCAGATTCTCGGGCGTCACGCGCTCCATGCCCTCTTGGGGCAGACGGGCATGCAGATGCTCCAGCACGTCGTGGACAAAGTTGCCCTTTTCCATGTTGCCAAAGCCCGCGTCGATCGACTGGGGCTTCACGCGGTACGAGACGAACCAGCATAGCGGGCAGGTCGAATAGGCCTCGATCTGCGAGGCGGACGTCAGACGCGGCACGAGCGGCGCGTCCTCACCCTCGCCATCGCGACGGCGCAGGACCAAATACGGCACGGCCTCGGCACTCAGATGCTGAGGGGCTTCACAGGTCACGCGCTCGCGCTTGAGGCCTTCACCTGCCGCGGGATCAAAGTCGGCGATGATATCGCCCTCGCCCACGCGCATGGGCTTGGCAGCGCCAGCGGCCTCGGCATGTGCCCACAGCTCGGTCCATACGGCTGCCGGGTAGCACTCGCGTGCCTGGCGATCGTGCGTCACACGGGCGAGCGCGACCGGACCGCTCGCCGCCTGCATCGCACGGCCAAAGCGCACGCGCAGCAGGGCAGCGGGCTCCAAAGACACGCCGTCGCGGCGCAGCTCGGCTGTCAACGTGGCAAGCGGGCCCTCTTCGTGCGAAAGCGGATAGCTGTCCAGGTCGACATCGGCAAACAGCACGGCATCGTAGCCGCCAGGACGCAAAACCGACGCATCGGCAAGCGACACGAAGCGCACTTGTGCCCGTGGCGTGCGATCGACCTCGTAGGTCGCGTAATCGTAAGCGGTACTGCGCTTGTCCACCTTGGTTCGAACGCCGTCGAGAACCGGCACGGTCGCGGCCTGCGACACGTCGAGTGCGCGAGCATCGTTCATAAGGATGTCGATGGCATGGCGCAGCAAAGCCATCTCTGCCTGGCGACGGGCCTGGCCGTCAAGACCGCCTAGAGCGCGATCGGGCAGCGCCTCGGCAACGGCAAGCATGGCCTTGAGCGCCGTCACGGGTTTGTCGCGCCACAGCGCCTGGAACACGTCCGAGACCACACACGGCACGTTCTTAAACCAGTTTTCGTCGCTGGCGGCCTTGCGGGCGCCCCTCACCTGGCCCTGCACGCTCTGCAGCAGGCTCTTGACGCCCACAGCGGTCTTGCTGCGCGACAAGCGCATGTTCTTGTCGAAGCCGCGGGCGCTCGCGGCGTCGGCACCCGAAAGCGGACTGTAGATCCAGTCGGTAAGCTCCGGCGCGGGCCACCACTCGGTCTTTGACGCCATGCCCTCATCGGCGGCCTTCATGCGCTCGATCAGGCCGGCAAGCGCCGCAAACTGCCTGCCCGCAATGGATTGGGAAAACGCCGTGAACTCAGTTGTCTCGGCAGCGATATGACGAGCCGCCAGACGAGAGGCGAGCTCACCGAACAGCTGGGATGCCCGGGCAGAAACAACGAGCACGCGCACGGGGTCGACGGGCGTCGCGGCGCCGGCGACCTCGGAACCCAGGCACGCTTTTACCAGATCATCAATTGCGTCCGTATAGACATGAGCACGGGCATGGGGGCCGGCGACCTCAATAAAGGCAGGCTGAGCGGCGATCCCGCAAGCGGCATCAGACGCGACGGCGTTCTTCCCCAGCGGCGCGATCTCAAACAACACATCGCGGGCATCAAATGCCGCGGCAAGCTCCTCGCGCATCGCCGCCTGCTCGCGTGCAAACAGCACGACGACCTCTCCCCCATTGTTCGCCACGGCAGACAGCAGCTCGAGCAGACCGTGCGTAAACGACGTGATACCGCGCACGCATACGGCGCGAGTGCACGCCGGCAGGCTATCGGCCAGGACACTGGTCATAATGCCAGCTGCCTCGCAGGGCTCGACCATATCTCGACGGTCCAAACCGCCCGCATAGGCGCGCAAAAGCTCGAACACACGGGCCTCGGCATCGCTTTTTGGCTCAGGCTGGCAGTTGTCGCCACGGCATCGTTCGGCACCCGTCCCCGCAACGCCCGGCAACACGTCGCGGGCCATGCGCGCGAGCATGCGCACTGTGCCCTGGCTGCGCGAAAGCGGCTGCAGGTCGACATCGTCGAGACGCGTGACCATGTCCGAGAACAGCATCTGGCGCTGCAGGTTGTCGACGAAACCGCGCCCGTCGCCCAAAAGCTCCCAAAGCGAGCGAAGCCACGATGTAGGCGTCTTGTAGTCAATACCCAGCGAAATCCCGGCTTCCGCCGCATCATGACGGCACAGGTCGAGCTCGGCAAACGTAGGTGCCAGCAGCACGGCACGTCCGTGGCAGCCAACAAGGTCGGCAAGCAGCGCCGACTCGGCATCACTCAAATCCGTGCCGGCATTGGTGGTATAGATTCGAACAGGCATGGTCCTCCGCTCAAACTGTTCGCAATAATCAATGCATCCATCCTACCCGCCCACGCGGACAGATTTGCCCCACGCCAACAGATTTGATCCCTTGGGGACGGGGGAAACGGATCAACGAGGGGGTCAGTCTAACCCGGTGATCCGTTTCCCCCGTCCCCGAGGGATCAAAAAACCGCCCCCGAAGGGACGGTTCTGCGCAATTTATTTTTGCCGCTGGCCTACTCGCCATCCTCCAGTTTGATGAGGATCTTGCGATAGCCACCGTACTCGCCGTTGAGCGCCTTGGACACGCGGCTCACCGTGGTGGACGAAGCGCCGGTGCGGGCCTGAACCTCAACATAGGGCTCGCCCTCATCCAGATAGCGCGCGACCTGCAGGCGCTGAGAAAGATCGCAAATCTCGCGCGGCGTGCAGATATCGGTTAAAAACGCCTGGATATCGTTCTCGTCATCCAAAAGGCTAAATGCGTGGACCAGCTGCTTGACATCAGGCTTGTCAAACATGTTCTCGATATTCATCGATCACCGCCAAACCCGCCATAAGGCATCGAAGTTGATACTGACATCGGGCATCGTTCGCCCGTAATATGCAATAAAACTATGCATGGGCTATTTGCCCGTAGCAGTGTAGCACACCACCAAACTAAAGCGACAAGACTCTCTGCCAGCGGCACGTTTTTCAGGACGAACGCCGTTTAGAAACCGAATGCGCACGTAAGCTCCACGAATATTTGAGACAATGGGCGCCCAAACACCGCGGCGCGCCCGCGCAACCATCCAAGTCGCCGCCGCAAGCCGCTTCACGCGACGCCAGCAACCCCGGCGCAAGAAAGGATTCACGCCATGCGCTTTATGCTTAACTGGCTCTTCACCTCGATCGCCATCGCGATCGCCACGTTCCTCGTCCCCGGTATCCAACCCTTCGGCTTTGCCGAGGCTTGGGTCTGCTTTGCCTTTGTGGGACTGTTCCTCAACATCGTAGATTCGTTCGTCAAACCGTTCCTCACGGTCATCTCGCTGCCGCTCACGATCATTACGCTCGGCATTTTCCAGCTCGTGCTCAACAGCTTTATGCTGGAGCTCGCCAGCTACCTGTCGGTCAACCTGTTGGGCGTCGGTATCTCCATCGCCGGCTTTGGCTCGGCCTTTATGGGCAGCATCCTAGTGTCCATCATGCGCAGCATCCTCGATAGTATTGCCGAAGAGTAGAACGCCCCCGACACGCAAACGCATCGGACCAAATCAAAGGCCGCCCATCGCAAAAATGGGCGGCCTTCTTATTTGCCAAGTCTCAGAGGGCAAGAAAATCTACCATTTCCACCCCGTCCCCACATGGCAGGCGTGGGTTAGATGACATAGTCGTAGCCATGGTTGGGAGCGACAAGTTGATCGAGCGTCACGCCGTCGAGGTAATCGTTGATGAGCTTGTCCAGGTTCTTCCACACGTCGAGCGTGGGGCACTCATCAGATCGCGAGCAGCCCTTGCAGTCGCCATCCAGGCAGGCGACCGGCGCCAGACTACCCTCGGTCAGGCGCAGGATCTCGCCCACCGTGTACTGCTCGGGCGGACGCGTGAGCACATAGCCGCCGCCCTTGCCACGCATGCCCGAAAGCATGTTGGCGCGCACGAGCGTAGCCAAGATGTTCTCGAGATATTTCTCGGAAATCCCCTGTCGCGCCGCGATCTCTTTGAGCGGGATGCGACCGGCCGCCTGGTGCTCGGCCAGATCGACCATAACGCGCAGGGCGTACCTGCCCTTAGTAGAAACCAACATATATATTGCTGCCTTTCGGTCTTTTAGTCCGTTGAAATTCTAGCCGAAAAAATGGGTTTGAAAATACCCGTTCCGGTCAAGATGGTTAATCGACTCGTAATAATCTTCTATTTCCTATTGCATTACTAGGCTTTAGTGTCTACTATGCTTGCCAACAGCTAAACGAACAACCTATAAGGTTTATGGGTTTGGCTGCTAGACACGCCGTAAAACCATACGGCAACCAGCAACTTGAACACTTTGGAGGTTCACCATGAGCAAGGTTTACACGTCCATCGATCAGCTTATCGGCCACACCCCGCTTCTGGAGCTCACCCACTTTGAGGCCGACGAGGACCTCAAGGCTCGCGTGCTCGTCAAACTGGAATACTTCAACCCCGCCGGATCCGTTAAAGACCGCGTCGCCAAGAACATGATTGACGAGGCCGAGAAGGCCGGCAAGCTCGTGCGCGGCGGCGACTACACCATCATCGAGCCCACGAGCGGCAACACCGGCGTCGGCATCGCCTCGGTGGCGGCCGCCCGCGGCTACAAGGTGATCATCACCATGCCCGAGACCATGTCCGTCGAGCGCCGCAAGCTGATGCAAGCATACGGTGCGCAGCTCGTGCTCACCGACGGCTCCAAGGGCATGAAGGGCGCTATCGCCAAGGCCGAGGAGCTGCAGAAGGAGACTCCCAACAGCATCATCGCCGGCCAGTTTGTGAACCCCGCCAACCCGGCCATTCACAAGGCCACGACCGGCCCCGAGATCTGGGACGACACCGACGGCCAGGTCGACATTTTCGTCGCCGGCGTTGGCACCGGCGGTACCGTGACCGGCGTGGGCGAATTCCTCAAGGAGCAGAACCCCGAGATTCAGGTCGTCGCCGTTGAGCCCGCCACCTCACCGGTGCTCTCTAAGGGCCAGGCCGGCCCGCACAAGATCCAGGGCATCGGTGCCGGCTTTGTGCCCGACGTCCTCGACACCCAGGTCTACGACGAGATCATCCCCGTCGAGAACGACGACGCCTTTGCCACCGGCCGCGCCGTGGGCCACAAGGAGGGCGTGCTCGTGGGCATTTCGTCCGGTGCCGCCGTGTGGGCCGCACTGCAACTGGCCAAGCGCCCCGAGAACGAGGGCAAGACCATCGTGGCCCTGCTTGCCGACACCGGCGAGCGCTACCTGTCCACGGCGCTCTTCCAGGACTAAGGGCCCGTCGCTTGTCGATAGGCCCAAGGCACGCCGGTCTACCCTCTCTTCTGGCCGCCTGAGCCCATCTCGTTAGGGTGTCCCACACGACGCCCGAACTTGCTACAATGTCTGCGGCGCGGAACCAGCCTCCCGCGCCGCTTTTCTTTTTTGGCCACATGCCACCAAGGAGAACCTCCACATGCACAACAAGCGCGTGCTCGTCGCCATGAGCGGCGGCGTCGATTCCAGCGTGACCGCGTACCTGCTCAAAAGCCAGGGCTACGAATGCGTCGGTGCCACCATGCGCCTCACCTGCCCCGCACCCGACCCCGCCACGGGCATGAATAAGGTCGGCCGCGACATCGCCGACGCGAAGGCGGTCGCTGAGCGTCTGGGGATACCCCATCATGTGCTCGACCTGCAGCAGACCTTCGACCGCAGTGTTATCGAGCGCTTTGTGAACGCCTACCAGGAGGGGCTGACGCCCAACCCGTGCATTATCTGCAACCGCCACATTAAGTTTGGCGCACTGCTCGATGCGGCGCTGGACATGGGCTGCGACTACATCGCAACGGGACATTACGCCAAAACAAGCCAGGCGGCAGACGGCACCTGGCAGCTACATCGCGGCGAGGACCCCAAAAAGGACCAAAGCTACTTTTTGTATTCACTTACGCAGGAGCGCCTGGCGCACACGATCTTTCCGCTGGCTGGCCTGGACAAAGAGCGCGACGTGCGCCGCATAGCCGCGGAGCAGGGCTTTACCAACGCCCAGAAGGCCGAAAGCGAGGACATCTGCTTTATCGCGGACGGTGACTACGCAGGCTATATCGAGCGCCGCTGCGGACATGCCGCTGCACCGGGCGACATTGTGTGGCGCGACGGCAGCGTGGTCGGGCACCACAACGGCGCGCTGCGCTACACCATCGGCCAGCGCAAGGGCCTGGGCGTCGCGATGGCGCATCCCGTGTATGTGACGGGCGTCGACGCCGCCAACAACACCGTGCATCTGGGTGAGGCCGAGGACCTGACCGCCGCTGCCCTCACGGCCGATGAGTGGATCTGGAGTGCGCCGGACGCACGCATGGAGGCGGAGCTCGACGCCGGCGGCATTCGCGTAGGTGCCAAGTACCGCTACCGTCAAAAGGACCAGGCAGCGACCCTTACGCGTGACGCCGACGGACAAATGCTGCTAACTTTTGACGAGCCGCAACGAGCCATCGCCCCCGGCCAAGCCGTCGTCGTCTATCGCGGCGACATCGTCCTGGGTGGCGGTACGGTGACCGGCGCACTTAAGTAGCCGCAGGTTTATCGCTGCACGTGTCGAAGCACCTCAACAGCGGCACTAACCTCGATTACGCGACGCTCGAGGCCGCGGCAAATGGCCTCGAGTCGACCCTCCGCCGTCGCCCATTCGCTCTGCGAAAGAATCTCGATCGCCTCATCAACAAATCCGTTGAGCCGCGATGGATCGAACCAATCGACCGAGTCCGCAAGCGCCAGCTGGACGGAAGGGTCGGGCCCAAACGGCTTAGCGGAAAACCCAAACTCCCCAGCTGCGAGCACGGCAGTTGATACGTTGTACCACAGGCAGTTGCCGCTATCGAACAGCGGGGCAGGCCTTATCTCCAGGGTGTCGACATTGCGGATGATGCCGAAGTTTCGCCAATGGCGGTCGCTGTTGGCCAAAAGGGCATCGCAGACAATCATCTGCGACATAGACCTTCTCACGGCAGCCTCGTCTGCTCCATGCTTACCAAGGAAGCGGCAGTACCGGTCGTACGTCGAGTTTCCCCGCTGGCTACCAAGTGCGCCCTTAACGGAAACAGCCGGAACGTATTCCTCGCGGCCGTCAAGAAAGTCGTCGCACAGACACACAGGGCCATCGAACATCCGCTCAACCGTATAAGGAACAAACTCGCCCTCCGACAGCAAGCGACGATGCAGGGCCGTTGCAACCGCCTCGTTAAAGGGCCGTTGGTCGTCCATGCCGCACCCCTTGACCAGAACGCGAACACCGTTGCGAATCATCCACGATTTAGGAAGCTCGCCCTCGGATGTGTTGTCGGGATTTTTAAGACCGATGCCTTCCAGCCAACCCGAACGCTCTTCGGACGCCGATCGCTCAAAATCGTTCTCGAAGTAATTGAGGTTTCGCCATTCGAACCCGTCGCATTCTGCCGGCCGCAGCCAATAACAATCCGAAAGTGATAGGCCCAGGCACCGAACCGGAACCTCAACGCCGTTAGCAATCCCCAGCTCGCGGTAGCGCGAAATAAGCCCAGGGCGAACATCGGGCACCGACCGATGGCTCCACCACACGTTGAGCTCCCGTTTATTCACCGTAGGAGAAGAGCTCGAGCACGTGCCAAACGGCATCCTCTGCGCATCGAGTACCTCGGCGATTTCGAAGGGAAACTCACGCGTCGGATCAAATGAGACACGCGCAACCTCGTAATCGGCGGACATCAGCGTAAACTTGCGCCCCACATCGGCCGCAGGACGGCGTCCACGTTTGCGGACCTTTTGATAAGCGACCGCGGAATTGTACTCGACCATCTTCCGTCCGCCCACAATATCGCACGCGAGCGTTCCCGATGCGGCAAGTTGAGATATGCGGGCTTTCGTAACGCCCAGCAGGCGGGCAGCATCACCCATAGACAAGTACTCAGACGTATCCATACACCGCATCACCTCGTTAAGTAATTTAAACGTTTAGTTAATAGATTACATGCATCATAATACTAAACAACCCAAAGCGAAAAAAGGCCCGAGAAATCGGGCCTTAGCGATTGGTCAGCCGAGTCGCAAGCTACTCCCCTAGCGCTGAACGTAGGCGCGAACCAGCTCGTAGGTGTTGCGCACGCCGTCGATGTGGCTGCGCTCGTAGTTGTGGCTCGCGTACACGCCGGGGCCGATCAGACCATGGCGAATGTCGTAGCCGGCCGAGAGCGTGGCCTCGACGTCGGAGCCATAGTGCGGGTACACATCGATGGCGTAATCGAGCTCCAGCTCGCGCGCGATGTTGGACAGCGTGGTTACCAGGTCGTAGTTGTACGGACCGCCCGAATCCTTGGCGCAAATCGAAACCATGCGCTCGGTGCAGCCCAGGTCGTCGCCCACGCAGCCCATGTCCACGCTGATCATCTCGCGCGTGTCGGCCGGCACAAAGGCGCCGCCGTGACCGACCTCCTCGTACACCGTAAAGAGCAGCGACACCTTGCGCGAAAGCGACACCTCGCCGTCAGCAACGGCGCGGGCCAGACCCAGCAGAATCGACGCGGACAGCTTGTCGTCAAGGAAGCGACTCTTGATGTAGCCGCTCTCCGTCACCGTGGTGCGCGGGTCCATAGCGATGATGTCGCCGGTCTGAATACCCAGCTCGAGCACATCGTCCTTGCTGTCAACGTTCTCGTCGAGCAGGATTTCCATGTTCTTCTCGATGGTCTTGACCGGCTCATCGGCCACATGCGCCGAAGGCTCGGTATTGAGGACCACGCCCGTGTAGACATTACCGTCACGCGTGTAGACTGTGCAGTTCTCGCCATCGGCCGTAGACCACTGGTGCCCACCAAGCGTCGTGGGACGCAGGCGGCCATTGTCCTTAATGGAACGCACCATGGCGCCCAGGGTATCGACATGGCTCGCCAGTACGAGCGGCTCACCCTCACCACCAAGCTCAACGAGCACGTTGCCTTTATTGGAGCGCTCGGGCCCAAAGCCCATATTGCGCAACGTTTCCATTAGATAATCAGTCGCCGCACGGGTATAGCCCGTAGGCGAAGCAATAGAAGTCAGCGTCTTAAGCTGTCCCGCGATATAGGAGAGCGTCTCCTCTAGAGAAGCATCGATTACAGAAGCCATGTGCATCCTTCCAAGCAAAACTAAGACCGAGTCCCGATTTTAACCGTTCTGCACGCGCAAGGCTCTGGGAGCCGAGCCACCTCCAGACGTCCTCCCGCCGATTTTACGCACGCGCACGGCTTACAATCCCAATCTTGCATAAATCCTATCGGTATCTGCATAGAAATGAGGAATCTTTTTGCTTCGTCTCAGGGTACCCCACCTTGGGCCGTGCAAAAAACGAAGTATTCAGCACCGTGGGCCACGACCGGTAGCGCACAGAGATGTGGTGTAAGAGGCGGGGCATGCCCCGCCTCCGCCCTT
>DXMF01000051.1 GCA_019414345.1 Collinsella sp. | reverse complement strand
TGCGAACCTCCAGTCCGGACCGCCCCGCGGTCCAACTTTCTGTCCGCACCCCCTTTTGCGGCAGATTCCGTCCAAATATCCACTCTCGTTCGATAGGTGTCCGGAAATCCTCGCTCGTCCGTCCGAATATCCACTCTCGTTTGGCGTGTGTCCGAATTTCCACGCTCGCGCGGCGGTCACGCGGGGCCTTTACCCATTCCGCCGGCATCGTCTCCAGTTCGCCGCAGAGCCGCGGCCCCATATGGGTATACTCTCGGGGATTCGACTCGATTCGCCCCCGCTGGGGCGTCAAAGGAGACTGCATATGCCCACTACCTCAACCGACCCGCGCGCCGCTGCCGCCGCGCTGCTGGTGCCCGGCACCACCTGCCATGGCTTTGCCGTCGAGCGCTGCGAGACCGTGCCCGAGCTCGACTCGGACGCCTACGTGCTGCGCCACACCGCTTCGGGCGCTCGCCTGCTGTACCTGGCGTGCGACGACGAGAACAAGGCCTTTGCCATTGGCTTTAAGACGCCGCCGGCCGATTCCACCGGCGTGTTCCATATTCTTGAGCACTCGGTGCTGTGCGGATCGGCCAGGTTCCCCGTCAAGGAGCCGTTTGTCGACCTGATCAAGAGCTCCATGCAGACGTTCCTCAACGCCATGACCTACCCCGACAAGACTATCTACCCCGTTGCCACCACCAACGAGCAGGACCTGTACAACCTGATGGACGTGTACCTGGACGCGGTGTTCAACCCGGCGATCTACACCAAGCCCACCATTTTTGAGCAGGAGGGATGGCACTACGAGCTTGACCTGCCGGAAGGCGCCGAGGGCGAGAGCGACGGCAGCTCCGCGAGCCTGCGCGAAGGCACGCTGCGCTATAACGGCGTGGTGTTCAACGAGATGAAGGGCGCGCTGTCCGACCCCATGAGCGTGCTGGACGACGCCGTCAACGCCGCGCTCTATCCCGACACCGCCTATGCGCACGAGAGCGGCGGCGACCCGCGCGCAATCCCTGCGCTCACCTACGAGCAGTTCCTGGATACGCACGCGCGCCACTACAACCCCTCTAACTCCTACATCACGCTTTACGGCGACCTGGACGTGGACCGCGCGCTGGCCTTTTTGGACGAGCGCTATCTGTCGCAGTCGAGTGCCGCGAGCCGCCGCATGGACGCCGCCGTTGCCGCCGGCGAGGACCCGTCCGCACTGGCGCCCAATCCGCTGGGCGCCCAGGCGCCTGTGACCTGCGAGTATAAGCGCGTCGAGATGGCCACCACGCCCGAGAACGCCCTGGTGGGCCTGGGCCTTGTGCTGGGCAGCGCGCTCGACCGCAAGCGCACGATCGCGGCGGATATCCTGTTCGAGGCGCTGCTGGGTTCCAACGAGGCGCCGGTTAAGAAGGCCATTCTGGCCGCCGGCCTGGGCGGCAACGTGGTGAGCTACACCGCGGCCGAGAGCCTGCAGCCCTACGAGCTCATCATGCTGCAAAACGCGCAGCCCGGCGTGGCGCGCGAACTGCGCCGTGTGTTCCAGGATGCCTGCCGCGACCTGTGCGAGCACAGCGTTCCGCGCGAGCGCCTGGAAGCCATCATCAGCAGCAACGAGTACGACCTGCGCCAGCGCGACTATGGCATTGCCGACGGCGTGGCCATTGCGTGCGACGCGCTGAGCACCTGGCTCTACGATGACGACGCCGCGACGCTGGCACTCAAGTACGGCCCGGTGTACGAGGAGCTGCGTAGCGAGCTGGACGGCAGCTATTTTGAGGACCTGCTGCGCGAGCTGGTGCTGGAAAACGACCACATGGCACTGGTCGAGCTGGTGCCGGTGGACGCCGCCGAGGGTTCGGAGGGCGCCGAGGCCACCGAGCTGGCAGCCAAGCGCGATACCATGACCGATGCCGAGCTGGCCGACGTGGTCGAGCGCACGGCCGCGCTGCGTGCCGCGCAGGAGGCGGAAGACACGCCCGAGGCCAAGGCCACGCTGCCGCGTCTGCGCGTGTCCGACATTGGCGAGGCGCACCCCGAGCCACCGCTGGTCGTGGACACGACCGCGCCCATCCCCTGCCTGCGCCACGGCATCCCTACCAACCGCCTGGCCTACGCCATGCAGTATTTCGACCTGAGCTGCGTCGCGTTTGAGGACCTGCCTTATGTGACGCTGCTCTGCCGCCTGCTCAAGCAGCTGCCCACGCAGACGCATACGGCCGAGGAGCTCGACAACCTGATCGCCGGCAAGCTGGGCTTTTTGAGCTTTACGACCGAAGTCATGACGCAGCCCGACGTGGACGGCGTGCGCCCCTACCTGCTGGTGAGCGCCGGCGCCCTGTCCGAGAAGATCGATGCGCTGGCGAGCCTGCCGCACGAGGTGTGGTCGAGCACGCTTTTGCTCGATGCCGACGCCGACCGCGTGCGCGACGTGCTCACGCAGATTCGCATTGGGCTTGAGCAGGGCTTTATCAACAACGGCCACTCGGCGGCGCTCGGTCGCGCGATGAGCTACAGCTCGCCTTCGGCCGTGGTGCGTGAGCAGCTCTCGGGCGTAGACTTCTACCTGTTCCTGCGCGATTTGCTCGAGCACTTTGACGAGCGCCTGGACGGCCTGCGCGCCAAGCTTGCCGAGCTGGCAGACCGCATCTTTGTGGCCGATGGCTGCATGGCGAGCTTTACCGGCAGCGACGAGGACTTTAACGCGTACTGGGCCGCCGCGGGCGACTTGGGACTGGGAGCTGGCGACGGCGCCGATGCCGGCCGCGACGCGCTCGTGGTGCCGACGCCGTGCGACCGCCACGAGGCTTTTGTCATCCCCAGCGACATCTGCTTTGCCGCGCGTGCGTGCGATCCGCGTCGCCTGGGCATTGACGTGACAGGCGCTTGGGCCGTGGCTGCCAACGCGCTCTCCTACGACTACCTGTGGAACGAGATTCGCGTGAAGGGCGGTGCGTACGGCTGCGGATTCCGCGCAGCCGGCGAGCGTCAGACGGCGTTCTACACCTACCGCGACCCGGCGATCGATCCTTCGATTGAGCGCGTGGAGCGCGCGGGTGCATGGCTTGGCAGCTTTGAGCCCGACGAGGCCGCCTTTGAGGGCTTTATCGTGAGCTGCGTGAGCGGCATGGACGCGCCGGTAAAGCCGTACGCGCTCACCAAGCGCCGCAATACGACCTACCTGGCCGGACTCGATCCGCACGCACGCGAAGAGCGCCGCGCCCAGATGCTCGCCGCCACGCCCGGTGAGCTGCGCTCGCTCGGCGCCGATGTGACGCGCATTGCGGCCGAGTCGCCCACCTGCGTCTTTGGCGGCCGCGACGTCATCGC
Organism: Collinsella sp.; assembly: GCA_019414345.1. Taxonomy (GTDB): domain Bacteria; phylum Actinomycetota; class Coriobacteriia; order Coriobacteriales; family Coriobacteriaceae; genus Collinsella. Next base: position 1,600 of record DXMF01000051.1, on the reverse strand, counting down.
CAAGAGCAACGCCGGCTTCAACGTAGTCGACCTGCTGGGCTAAGGCACGGCAAGCAAAACTACCACGAAGGGCGCAGTTCACAGGCGCCCTTCGTGGTAGTTCGAACACATGTTCTATAGTAGAGGTGCTTGCATCGAACTGAAATTGCAACTAGAATATAGTTGCAGAATGTGAGGCGGGATGACTCGATCCGATAAACTCATCGCCCAGCTGCTTAGCTGTCCTTCAACGTATAGATTTGCTGACTTTCTTAAAGTTATGGCTTCATATGGCTTTGAAATGGACAGCAAAGGCAAGACGTCCGGATCGCGCGTTCGCTTCTACAGGCCATCAGATGGCAGGATGTTCGTAATGCACGCGCCTCATCCATCTGACGAATTGACAGCGGGGACCATTCGAAACATCGTTCGCTTTCTGCAAGATGTCGGAGGTAGTCATGAGTAACGTTTTGGCATACAAAGGTTATTTCGCCCCGGTCGAGTTCGATGCCGAACAGCATGTGCTAACAGGTATGGTCGCCGGCATTAGGGACGCAATCGTATTTGAAGGCTCCACGGCTGAAGAAGTGGAGCAATGCTTCCACGACGCCGTCGACGATTACCTTGAGTTTTGCGCCGAGAAGGGCAAGGAACCCGAGCGGGCTTTTAAGGGCTCGTTCAACGTAAGAACGGGCTCTGAGCTCCACAAGCAAGCAGCGCTGGCAGCGGCAAAGAAGGGTGAGTCACTCAATAAGTTTGTGACTGAAGCGATCGCTGCGGCGCTGTGAAGCCAACGTCGAGTCGAAGCCGCCACACAGGGCGCCTTTGTGGCGGCTTCGACGTTTGCCCAGATAAAACCAGCCAAAATAAGCCTGTCACTTTTTGGCAGGTTTGCTAGAGGAGGTTGGGATGGACAAGGCTAAATTGCGGCGAGCGGTGATTGCCCGGCGCGATGCGATTGATTTGGATGTGCGGGCGGCAAAGTCTGCCGTTATCTGTGCGCGGCTGGTTGAGCTGTCGGATCGCTTGGATGCCGCGGTGTCGCGCACCGTTGCCGTCTATGCCGCGGTGGGTTCCGAGGCAGACCCTGCCGCGTTTGCCGCTGCGACCGCCGCGCGCGGCTGGCGCGTGGCCTATCCGTGCATGCTCTCGGCAACAGACACCGTGGCTTGTGGCCAGCGCATGTGTATGCGGGCAGTTGCCGCCGACGATGCGTCCGCGGCTCCGTTTATCGCCCACCCCACGCAGGCCTTTGCGGCTACGAACATCGACAGCAACCGCTTCCCTATCGTGCCTGCCGAAGCACTCGACATGATTGTTGTGCCGCTCGTGGCCTTCGACCAAACCGGCGCGCGCCTAGGCTACGGAGGCGGCTGCTACGACCGCTACCTGCCCACGCTTTCGGCCACATGCCAGATCATCGGCATCACCTTTGACGAGCAGCGTGTCGACCGCGTTCCCACCGACGCCCACGACCTGCCGCTACCCCACATCATCGGCGCCTAACCGCCGTTGCATCGCACCTGCACGATGAGCGTGGAAAATCTCCCGCTTTGAACCCCCTTGGGGGGTGCGGACAGAAAGTTGGACCGCGGGGCGGTCCGGACTGGAGGTTCGCATG
>DXMF01000050.1 GCA_019414345.1 Collinsella sp. | reverse complement strand
GCGATTGGCGAAAATACGTTGGTGAAAATGGTGAAAAATATATTGACGCTAACAGACCTCGTTCCTCAGCGCCGCAAGCGCCCGGATGCCGCCGTCGTCGGCGGGGTGTATGCCGTCGAGCCACCTGAGGAAGCCGTACGTCCAGTACCTCCGGGGGTTGCCGGCCGGCGTCGTGCCGCCGTAGGCGTAGCCGCGGCGGGCCAGGAACGCCAGGAGCCGCTGCTTCGCCGCCGCGAGCCTCGCGGTCGCCGCGTCGTGGGCCCCGGCGAGGTCCCTGAGCCCCTCGATCTCGGGGGACGGCACCCATACCGGGGAGATGTCGTGCGACAGTATCGCCTTGGCCATCCTGGCCGCGTCGTTGCGGTCGTTCTTGGACGAGAGGTCGGCCGCCGACCTCGGGACCTTGGAGACGGCCGCGACGACGCAGTCGACGCCGAGCCCGGAGAGCTCCCTCTGCGGGGCGAAGCCGAGGTAGCCGCTCTCGTAGGCGGCGAGAGACGGGCCGGGGAAGCCCGACATCCACTCCGCGACCTCGCCCCACGGGTTGCCGCGGAACCTCCTCGTCACGGCCTCGCCCGTCTCCGCGTCGAGCGCGCAGACGGTGGTGGACCTGAGGTGTACGTCCATTCCGAAGGCGGTAGAATATCTAGGCACGGGAGCCTCCCAACCTCGTTGCGGCGCGGCTGCGCCTCTGGCACTTCAACAACATTGTCGCAGCCCCGACCCGCGGTCACGAGCGGGGGCTCCTGTCGTTTCCGTGCCCCTGGATTGGGTCATAGTGTCTGTCTTTGCCTGGTCATTGACGTTGCCGTTCTATTTACTGGGGTTATCGGTACGGCCTTTGCCGTATTATTGAGGCTGTTTGTTGCTGCGCTTTATTTTGTTGAGGGGCTTTGTTGGACAGCTATTTTACTCTGCAATCGAATATTGAGGCTTCGGGCGAGTTTGTGGACCGCAAGAGCCGGTTTATTGCCCAGCTGGTCCATATTGAGTCCGAGGATGAGGCGAATGCCTTTATCGAGATGGTTCGCAAACGTCATTACGACGCTCGACACAATGTTCCCGCGTGGATTTTGGTCGATGGACGCGAACGCCAGAGCGATGATGGTGAGCCGAGCCGCACAAGCGGTATGCCGACGCTCGAGGTGTTGCGCGGCGCGGAGCTCAAAAATGTTTGCTGCGTAGTGACGCGCTATTTTGGTGGCACGCTGTTGGGGCCTGGTGGCTTGGTACGCGCCTATACCGCGGCGACGCAGGCAGCGGTGGCCGCGGCTCAGGAGGCCGGGCAGATCGTTGAGATGACAAGCGTCGTGCCGGTTGACGTGCATGTGGCCTATCCGCAGTACGAGCAGGTACTTCGTTTGGCGCAGGATTCGGGTGCCAAGGTTTCGGATACCGATTACGCGGATGCCGTGACACTTCATTTGGTGTTTAAGGCGGGGGAGCAGGAGCCATTTTGCGCTAAGATGCGCGAGCTTATGGCGGGGCGCGAGGAGATTGAGGTCGGTGCTCCCGAGTTTGCCGAGTTCTAACGACGACGGCCGGCGTGCTTTTGGATGGATTCCAAGCGCGACGGCCGTCGTTTTTCTGTTGCTGCCGTTTACTCGGCGAGCTGCTTTAGCACATCGCAGGCGATCTCGACGGCATCGTCGATGCAGCCGGGACAGCTGCGGAGCGGACCCTTGTCCGATCCGATGCCTTTGAGCGTGCCGCAGATGGTCGTCGTGTTCTTCTCGCCAAAACGCTTGGCGATTTCGCGCGACAGCTTGTAGGTCTGGCCCTTAGTCTTGGGGTTTTCCATGCCGTCGCTCATCACGAAGCCCATGATGGCCACGGCGCCCGAGATGGCGCCGCAGGTCTCGGTCATGCCACCCATGCCGGCGCCAAAGCCCTCGGTGAGGGTAAAGGCGGTCTGGGGGTCGAGCCCGACGGCGGGCGCGAGCGTGCAGGCGACGGCCTGTGCGCAGTTGAAGCCACGGGCGTGATATTCGGCAGCTTGAACCTGACAGGCGGTGATGTCGAGCTGGGCCGTATCGATTTGCTTCATCGTTGTCTCCTTGGTCACGGTGTACCCGCCTATGGTACCCGTGACGGGGCATGTAATCATCGAGAGCTTCATGTATGCCTCATTTTTATCTATCGAGCAAATGCCCAAGGCTTGAGATAAATACCCCTGATCAATTTGTCCCATAACCTACCTTGGGGATGGGTTGAGAGGGGTGCAGGGTAGCGGTATCGTGAACCGAATAAAACGTAACCCAGGCAAGGGAGCTAGATATGAGCGAGCAGACCATCGGTACTACATGTGTTCAGGGCGGCTATCACCCGGGAGATGCCGAGCCGCGCCAGGTGCCCATCTACCAGTCCACCACGTGGAAGTACGACACGTCGGAGCATATGGGCAAGCTGTTTGACCTGGAGGAGTCGGGCTACTTCTACAGCCGTTTGCAGAACCCCACGTGCGATCTGGTTGCCGCCAAGATCTGCGAGATGGAGGGAGGCACTGCCGCGATGCTCACGAGCTCGGGCATGGCTGCGAATTTCCTCGCGATCTTTAACGTGGCCGGTGCCGGCGATCATGTGGTCGCGAGTTCTGCCATTTACGGCGGTACGTATAACCTGCTCGCCCACACCATGGGCCGCATGGGCGTGACCTGCACGTTCGTCGCCCCCGACTGCACCGATGAGGAGCTCGAGGCAGCCTTTGAGCCCAATACCAAGCTCGTCTTTGGCGAGACGATCGCAAACCCCGCCCTTGCCGTGCTCGATATTGAGCGCTTTGCCAAGGCCGCGCATGATCACGGTGTACCGCTGATGGTCGACAACACCTTCCCGACACCCGTGATGTGCCGTCCCTTTGAGTGGGACGCCGACATCGTCACGCACTCCACCACCAAGTACATGGATGGACATGCTGCCTACCTGGGCGGCGTGATCGTCGACCACGGCCAGTTTGACTGGATGGCCCATGCGGACAAGTTCCCGGGTCTTACCACGCCCGATGAGAGCTATCACGGCGTGACCTATGCCGAGAAGTTCGGTCGTGAGGGCGCCTTCATTACCAAGGCAACCGCTCAGCTCATGCGCGACCTCGGCCCCATGCAGAACCCGCAGGCGGCCTTCTTCCTGAACAGCTCGCTCGAGAGCCTGCACGTGCGCATGCCGCGTCATTGCGAGAACGGCCTGGCCGTTGCCAAGTTCCTGCAGAGCCATCCCAAGGTGCGCTTCGTGAGCTATCCGGGCCTGGAGGGCGACAAGTACTACGACATGGCTCAGAAGTACATGCCCAACGGTACCTGCGGCGTCGTGAGCTTTGGTTTTAACGGTGGCCGCGCGGCGGCCGAGACCTTTATGAAGAGCCTCAAGCTCGCCCAGATCGCCACGCACGTGGCCGACGCCCGCACTTGCTGCCTGCATCCCGCTAATGCCACGCACCGCCAGATGAACGATGAGGAGCTCATTGCCTGTGGCATCTCCGCCGACATGGTGCGCCTGTCGTGCGGCCTCGAGGACACGGCCGATCTGATTGCCGACCTTGAGCAGGCGCTTGAGCAGTGCTAGGCTAGCGTTCGCATAAGGCGCCGATGCTGGCAGAAAGCTTCGGTGACCTTTCGTTCCGATTCCGTAGGCGGGACCCCAATCGCGGCTGTTTGCAGGCGATCGGGGCCCCGTTTTTTTTGCGTTAGGCCACTCGAAAGGATGGATATGGAGAAAACTGCAGAGCAGCTGCGCCGCGAGCACATTGCTCTAGAGGGCGACACCCATGGAAAGAACAAGTGGGCGATTCTGTTTACCGTGCTCATCATGACGTTTATGGTGTGTCTGGATTCGACCGTCGTGACCGTGGCGCTGCCCGTGATGCAAAAGGAGCTGGGCGTGGGCCTCGATCGCATTCAGCTGGTAAGCTCGGTGTATCTGCTTGCGACTTGCGTGGCTATGTTGCCGTTTGGCCGTCTGGGCGACGTGCGCGGCAAGGTGAATGTGTTCCAGTTGGGCGTCATCGTCTTTTCGGTCGGTTCGCTGCTGTGCGGCCTTTCGGCCTCGCTCGAGGTTCTTATCCTGGCACGCATTGTTCAGGGCATAGGTTGCGCGGCGGCCATGGCTAACAACATGGGTATCATCACCGAGTCGTTTCCGGCGCGCGAACGAGGCCGTGCCATGGGTATTCTTGCGACCTTCGTGGCCCTCGGCATGATGTGTGGCCCCGTGCTCGGCGGCATGCTGGTGGCAAGCTTTCCTTGGGAGAGCATCTTCCTCATCAACCTGCCCATTGGCGTCATCTCGTTTATCGTGGGGCTCTACACGCTGCCGCACGTTAAGCCAGAGGCCGGCGAACGCCCCATGTCCCTGATCGAGGCTGCTCGTCGCTGCTTTGCAAATTCGGCCTTCACCATCAACCTTGCCTGCATGCTCATCGTGTTCGTTGGTATTGGCGCATCCGAGTTTATCCTGCCGTTCTATTTTCAGGACGCCCACGGCTTTGGTTCTGACATTTCCGGATTGCTCTTTTTGGCGCTGCCGATGGTGAATGCCTTTATCGGACCGCTTTCGGGTACGGTTTCGGACCGTGTTGGCTGCGAGGTCCCCACGGCGGTCGGCCTGGGCGTGTACGTGTGCGGTCTCTTTGCGGTAAGCACGCTCGACGAGCACTCTTCTATCCCTGTGATCGTGTGCTGCGTTGCGTTTATGTCGTGTGGCACGTCGATTTTCCAGAGCCCCAACAACTCGCTGTATATGGGCTCGGCTCCGCGCGAAGCGCTCGGCTTTGCGGGCAGCCTGGGTAGTTTGGCACGCTACGCCGGCATGGCGCTCGGCATTACGGCGGCGTCGCATATCCTGTATGGGCAGATGAGCGTGGCAATGGGCGAGGCCGTGACCAGTTTTGTTACAGGTCGTCCGGACGTATTCCTATTCGGCTTTCGCTCGGTGTTCTACGTACTCATGGCTGTGGCCGCCGTGGGCTTTGCGCTTGCCATGGTGCGTTTGGTGAAGATGCGCGCCCGCCATTAGCATGTTGGGAGGCTGTCTGCCACGATTCGCGCCGTCCCAAAAAGACTGGTTTGTGGTGCGATGTGGCTTGTGGGGCGGGCGGGGGTCGGTCCGTGGTAGACTATCGAACAACGTTTATTAATCGCGCGGTATCGTTGCCGCGAGAAGGGGTTGCGCCATGCAGGAGCTTGAGGATCGTATTCGCCATGACGGCATCGTAAAGGCCGGTAACGTCCTTAAGGTTGATGCCTTCCTCAACCACCAGTGCGACGTTGAGCTGTTCGACCACATGGGCGCCGAATGGGCCCGTCTGTTCGAGGGTGTCGAGATCAACAAGATCCTGACGATTGAGGCTTCGGGTATTGGTATGGCCTGCATCGCAGCTCAGCATTTTGGTGGCGTGCCGGTGGTCTTTGCCAAGAAGGCCCAGTCCATCAACCTTGACGGCGAGCAGTATGCCACGACCATCTATTCCTTTACCAAGCAGAAGGAGTACCCGGTTATCGTGGGTAAGCGCTTTCTGTCCGAGGGCGATAAGGTCCTGATTATCGACGACTTCCTGGCCAACGGCTGCGCGCTTGAGGGCCTTATTAAGATCTGCGAGGCTGCGGGCGCCGAAGTTGCCGGCATTGGCATCGCCGTTGAGAAGGGCTTCCAGGGCGGCGGCGATAAGCTCCGTAAGCGCGGCTTCCGCGTTGAGAGCTTGGCCCGTATCGCCGATATGGACTGCGAGAACGGCGAGATCACCTTCGCCTAAGCGCGCAACACAAGCGATTGGTATGCGATGTGACAAAGGGACTGTCCCTTTGTCACATTTTTTGTATGAGGGGAGGTGCTGATATGGATGAGAATAAGATGGGATGGCGCGAGTATGCGCGCTATGCCGAGATGTCGGCCGAGGAGTTGGCGCGCGATTGCGAGGTGCAGGTGTTTCGCGCGACGGGTCCGGGCGGACAGGGCGTGAACACGACGGACTCGGCGGTACGCATGAAACATATCCCTTCGGGGATTGTCGTGATGGCGCGCGAGAGCCGCAGTCAGTTCCAAAACCGTAGCAGCTGCCTACGTAAGCTGCGCGCTGAGCTTGAGCGTCGCGGGCGTCCGCCGCGCCGCCGCGTCAAGACCAAAGTGCCACAGCGATCGCGCCAGCGCAGACTCAACGACAAACACTTCAATGCGATTAAAAAGGCCAACCGTCGCAAGCTGGGCGGGGAGGAATGATCTTATCAATAAGTTGCGGTGAAATAGGGACTGTTTTGCGGCTTTAGATGCATAAGGGGGTGCGGACAGAAAGTTGGACCGCGGGGCGGTCCGGACTGGAGGTTCGCA
>DXMF01000005.1 GCA_019414345.1 Collinsella sp. | reverse complement strand
CAGGAAGCTTGGATACGCCTAGGCGCGGTCCAAGAAATCGTCCGCACCCCCGAATGGGCCATTTGATGGCCAAGCAGGAACTATTTCACCCCCAACTTTGTTTTTATTGGTGTAAAAGGTGCGCCATGTTCGGCGCTGGATTGTTATCCGTTTGTAAAGGCTGGGCAGAGCTTGCGGTAAGGGTCTATCAAATGACCGTAAGAAACCGCAGTTGGCGCGGGCGCTACCCGATCGGGGCCGTATCTTTCCAAACAGCAAAGCGGGCAGGGTGCCCGCGAGTCGCATGTATGAAAGGAAGATCATGCTCGATCAGGCTTATTCTCGTCGTCAGTTCCTCGGCCTCGCTGGTGGTCTTGCCAGCATCGTCGGTCTCGGTCTCGTTGGTTGCGGCGGCGCAGGCGCATCCGACGCCGCCGATACGGGTAGCGCCGCCGTTGCCGAGTCCGTCTCCGGCGAGGTGACCTACGATGGTGCCTCCTCGTTCCAGGCTCTCGTCGAGGCCGCTGCCGAGAAGTTCATGGACGCCAACCCCGATGTCTCCGTCTCCGGCTCGGGTAACGGTTCGGGCAAGGGCCTGACCGCTGTCGCCGCCGGCACCGTCACCATCGGCAACTCCGACGTCTTCGCCGAGACCAAGCTCGAGGCCGATCAGGTCAAGAACCTCGTCGACCACGAGGTCGCCGTCGTGGGCATGGGTCCCGTCGTCTCCAAGAACGTCAAGGTCGACGACCTGTCCCTCGAGCAGCTCAAGGGCATCTTCTCCGGCCAGATCACCAACTGGAAGGAGGTCGGCGGCGACGACGCCAAGATCGTCGTCCTCAACCGCAAGGCCGGCTCCGGCACCCGCGCCACCTTCGAGGCCGCCGTCTTTGGTGACGAGGCCGTCGACTTTAAGGGCGACGCCGAGCTCGACAAGTCCGGCGACGTCCAGACTCAGATGGGCAGTACCGACAACGCCATCTCCTACCTCGACTTCTCGCACTTCGATGACTCCAAGTTCAACGCCATCAAGGTCGAGGGCGTCGAGCCCAAGAGCAAGAACGTCACCGACGACTCCTTCAAGATCTGGGCGACCGAGCACATGTACTGCTCCAAGGACGCCGACGAGGCTACCAAGGCTTTCCTTGAGTTCATGCTCTCCGACGACGTCCAGGGCAAACTCGTCGAGGAGCAGGGCTTTATCCCCGTCTCTGCCATGAAGGTCGTCAAGGACGCCAGCGGCAAGGTCTCCGCTAAATAAGTAATCGCCCCCGGAAAGGTTTGCAATGGCAAAACAGCTGCCAAAGCGCGACCTTGAGAACGTGGGCCTGGGCGTCACGGGCGCGTGCGTAGCGCTCGTGACGCTTGTCGTTGCCGCGCTCATCTTTATGGTCGCCCAAAAGGGCCTCTCGGCTTTTGTCAAGGACGGCGTCTCGGTCGTCGAGTTTTTCACCGGCACCAAGTGGGACCTGGCCAACACGGCCGAAAACGGCCTGCCTTATACCGGCGCCCTGCCCCTGATCGTCACCTCGTTTGCGGTCATGGTGCTCTCCACGCTCATCGCGCTGCCCATCGCCATCGGCTCTGCCATCTTTGCGGTCGAGATTAGCCCTAAGTTTGGCTCCAAGGTCTTTCAGCCGCTCATTGAGCTTTTGACCGGTATTCCCTCGGTCGTCTTTGGCCTGATTGGCTTTCACGTGGTCGTCGGCCTTATGAAGAGCGTTTTCCACGTGAGTACGGGTCTGGGCATCTTGCCCGGCGCCATCGTGCTGGCTGTCATGATTCTGCCGACCATGACCACGCTTTCGGTCGATGGCCTGCGCGCCGTGCCCGACGGCTACCGCCAGGGCTCGCTCGCGCTGGGCTACACCCGCTGGCAGACCATCTGGCACGTGGTGCTCAAGTCCGCCATGCCGTCGCTCATGACCGCGGTTATCTTGGGCATGACCCGCGCCTTTGGCGAGACGCTCGCCGTGCGCATGGTCATCGGCGGCATCGAGGCCATGCCGACGTCGCTGCTGTCGCCGGCTTCGACCATCACCACCACGCTCACCACGTCCATGGCGGTCTACGCCGAGGGCTCGGCCCAGGACGACGTCCTGTGGGCACTCGGTCTGCTGCTGATGGGCATGAGCCTCATCTTCATCCTGATCATCCATCTCATTGGCCGCAAGGGGGCGAAGGCTCGTGGCTAGCACGCGCATCCACATCGACGAGGCGAGGCTCGGGCGTGTCCAAAAGCAGGATCGCATCGCCACGGGCGTGCTGACGGCGATCGTCGCCATCGTCATGCTCATCGTCATCTCCATGGTGGCCTATATCCTGTTCGAGGGCATCTCGACGCTGTTCCAGCCGGGCTTTCTCACAGAGCCGTCGCGCGCCAACGGAACGCAGGGCGGCGTGCTCTACCAGCTGTTCGACTCGTTCTACCTGCTGCTGATCACTCTGATCATCTCGGTGCCCATCAGCCTAGGCGGAGCGGTCTTCCTGGTTGAGTACGCGCCGAACGGCCCTATCCGCGACATCGCCTCTACCGCCATCGAGACGCTGTCCTCGCTGCCTTCCATCGTCGTCGGCATGTTTGGCTTCCTGGTGTTCTCGGTGCAGCTGGGCTGGAAGTACTCCATCATCTCCGGCGCCGTCGCGCTCACCATGTTCAATATCCCCATTCTGGTGCGCGTGATTCAGCAGGCGCTCGAGGACGTGCCACAGGCCCAGCGCGATGCATGCCTGGCCATGGGCCTTACCAGCTGGGAGGCCACGCTGCACATCCTGATTCCCGAGGCCATGCCCGCCATCGTGACCGGCATCGTGCTTTCGGCCGGCCGCGTCTTTGGCGAGGCCGCGGCGCTGCTCTTTACCTCGGGCATGAGCTCGCCGGTGCGTCTGAACTTCTTGAGCTTTAACCTGTCGAGCCCCACCTGCGCCTGGAACGTGTTCCGCCCCGGTGAGTCGCTCGCCGTGCACATCTACAAGATCTATGGCGAGGGCAGCCCCGAGGCCCAGCAGATCGTTTGGGGCACCGCGGCGCTGCTGATGATTTGCGTGCTGCTGTTTAACGTAGTCGCCCGTATCGTGGGCAAACAACTGGCAAGGAAGATGACGGCCGAATGAGCGAGATAAATGCAACGCCCGCAACTGAGGCGGCATCGTCCGAGACCCAGGACTTTTTGTCGAGCGTGGGGGAGAGCGAGAAGCGCGTGCGCGCGAGCGGCAAGGCCGTGAGCGACGAGGTCGTGCTCTCCACCAAGGACGTCAACGTGTACTATGGCGACCACCATGCACTGCACAATACGTCGCTCGACTTTCACAAGGGCGAGATCACGGCGCTCATCGGGCCTTCGGGCTGCGGTAAGTCGACCTTCTTGCGTAGCCTCAACCTCATGAATCGCGAGATTCGCGGCTGCCGCGTGGAGGGCGAGATCAACTATCGCGGGCGCAACGTGAACACCAAGACCGAAAACACCTACGAGCTGCGCCGTTCCATTGGCATGGTGTTCCAGCAGCCCAACCCGTTCCGCAAGTCCATTCGCGACAACATCACGTTTGCGCCTAAGCGCCACGGCATCACCGACCGCGACGAGCTCGACCGCATGGTCGAGGAAAGCCTGCGCGGCGCGGCGCTTTGGGACGAGGTCAAAGACAAGCTCGACAAGAGCGCCTACGCGCTTTCGGGCGGCCAGCAGCAGCGTCTGTGCATCGCGCGCACGCTGGCGCTCAACCCCGACGTGATTCTGTTCGACGAGCCCTGCTCGGCGCTCGACCCCATCTCGACGCTGGCGATCGAGGACCTCATGTCATCGATCGTGGCCGACCGCGCCATCGTTATCGTGACGCACAACATGGAGCAGGCGTCGCGCGTGTCCAACCGCACGGCGTTCTTCTACATGGGCGATATGGTCGAGTACGACGAGACTGACGAGATTTTCCAACGGCCCAAGGATAAGCGGCTGAATGATTACCTCACCGGCATGTTCTCCTAGTCCGGGACATGCTTGAGGCCCGCGGCGGCCACGGTTGCCACGGGACTGATTGGAGAGGCGGGTCATCTCTTTTGGGAGATGGCCCGCCTTTTTGTGTCGTGTGCGGCCCGCCTTTTCGCTGCTATTATGGACAACGTTGAATTTCTACGAAGGAGCAGGGCATATGGCGATTCTTTTGGGATGCGATTCCGTCAGCCTAGAGTTTCCCACCAAGCATATTTTCGATAGCGTGACGCTCGGCGTGGGCGAGGGCGACCGTATTGGTATTGTCGGTAAAAACGGCGACGGCAAGTCGACGCTGCTGAGCGTGCTCGCCGGCACGCTGGAGCCCGACGACGGCCGCGTGACGCATCGTCGCGGCACCACGATCGGCCTGCTCGGCCAAAAGGACCAGCTTGTCGACACCGACACCGTGCACCATGCCGTCGTGGGCGACACGCCCGAGTATGAGTGGGCGTCGAGCCCCCGCACGCGCCAGATCCTCGCCGGTCTCATTAGCGATGTGCCCTGGGAGGGCACGGTGGGCGAGCTTTCGGGTGGCCAGCGCCGCCGCGTGGACCTCGCGCGCCTGTTGATCGGCGACTACGACGTGCTCATGCTCGACGAGCCCACTAACCATCTGGACATGCGCACCATCAACTGGCTTGCACGCCATCTTAAGGCTCGCTGGCAGCGCGGTCAGGGCGCCATGCTCGTGGTCACGCACGATCGCTGGTTCTTGGACGAGGTCTGCACCAGCATGTGGGAGGTCCACGACGGCCAGGTCGATCCCTTCGAGGGCGGCTACTCCGCATATATCCTGCAGCGCGTGGAGCGCGACCGCATGGCCGCGGTTACCGAGGAACGCCGTCGCAACATGGCGCGCAAGGAGCTCGCGTGGCTGAGCCGCGGCGCCCAGGCGCGTTCCACCAAGCCCAAGTTTCGCGTTGATGCCGCTCGCGAGCTGATCGCCGACGTGCCGCCCGTGCGTGACGAGCTGGAGCTCAAGCGCCTCGCCGTGAGCCGCCTGGGCAAGCAGGTTATCGATGTGGTCGACGTGGACGCCGGCTATGCGGATACCGATGGCGCGCCCAAGCAGGTGCTCTCTGACGTGACCTGGCTCATTGGTGCGGGCGACCGCTATGGCCTTTTGGGCGAGAACGGTGCCGGCAAGTCGACGCTGCTCGACGTGATCCAGGGCAAGATTGAACCCACGCGCGGCCGCGTGAAGATTGGCCAGACAGTGCGCTTTGGCGTGCTGTCGCAGCAGCTCGAGGAGCTCGAACCCTACATGGGCGACACGATCCGAGAGGTGCTCAGCAACTATAAGAAGTACTACGTCATCGACGGCAAGGAGACTTCGCCCGAGAAGCTCTGCGAGCGTCTGGGCTTTACGACGCAGCAGCTCTGGAGTCGCATCGGCGATCTTTCGGGCGGCCAGCGCCGTCGCCTGTCGCTGCTACTGACAATCCTGGACGAGCCCAACGTGCTCATCCTGGACGAGCCCGGCAACGACCTGGATACCGACATGCTGGCGATTGTCGAGGATCTGCTCGACGGCTGGCCCGGCACGCTGATCCTGGTGACGCACGACCGCTTTTTGATGGAGCGCGTGACCGACCAGCAGTGGGCGCTGCTCGACGGCCACCTGACGCATATGCCCGGTGGCGTGGACCAGTACCTGCGCCTGTGCAACGCCACCGCCGAGGGCGAGCCCGTGGGCGCGCCGAGCGCCAAGACCGGCACGTTTGACACCGGTGCCGCGGCAGCTGCGGCCGAAAAGCCCAAGTCGAGCGGTCAGCCCAACGGCCTGTCCAACGCCGAGCGCCAGAAGCTCCGCCGCGAGGTGAGTTCGCTCGAGCGCAAGATGGAGACGCAGCGCGCCCGCGTTGAGGAGGCCGAGGCAGCAATGGCCCAAGTCGATCCCACCAACTACACGGCGCTCGGCGAGCAGCAGGCAAAGATCGACGAGGCTCACGCCGCCATGGACGAGCTGGAGATGGCGTGGCTCGAGGCGAGCGAAAAGCTCGAGGGCGAGGAGTAGACGAGGATGATCAAAGCCGCGTTTTTCGATATCGACGGCACGCTGCTGAGCTTTAAGACCCACCGGATTCCGGCGTCGGCGCAGCAGGTGCTCGACAGCTTTCACGAGCAGGGGATCGCATGCGTGATCGCCACGGGTCGCCCGACCTACCAGATGCCGGACTGGCTGTTCGACCTGGGCTGGGATGCGTACATTACGCTCTCGGGTCAGCACTGTTTTGATGCCGAGGGGGTTTACCGCAGCTGTCCGATCGATCCGGACGACGTTGCGGTGATTGTGGACCAGGTGGCGCAGGGGCGCTATGACTCGCTGTGCATGCAGGGCGAGAACTCGTTTGTGAACCGCCTGTCCGAGCGCGTGGTGACGGCTGGCAGCAACGCGGGAATCGTCTACCACGAGGAGCCGTTTGAGCACGCCTTTGACGCACCGGTCTACCAGTTCTGCGCCTTTGTGGACCCGGCCGACGAACATATCGTGACCGACGCCGTGTCGCATTCGCTCACCACGCGCTGGTGCGACCTGTTCTGCGACATTATTCCCGCTAACGGCGGCAAGGACCTGGGCGTGGCGGCGACGCTCGAGCGGCTTGGTATCGACGCGAGCGAGGCGATTGCCTTTGGCGACGGCGAGAACGACCTGTCGATGTTTGCCGCCGTGGGCACGAGTGTGGCCATGGGCAACGCACAGGACACGGTGAAAGCTGCGGCGACCTATGTGACGACTGCCGTGGACGACGACGGCATCTACAACGCCGCGAAGCACTTTGGATTGATGTAACTGCGGGCCGGCACCTGGCACCTGGGGACACTCCTTGCGGGGCGTCCCCATTTTGTTTTCGTCCCGCACGTTTTGTGAAACACGGCTAACTTTTAGGCAAAGTAGTAAGACATGGGCAACTTTTGCGGTAAAGTTAGCCGTGGAAAGTATCCAAAGGCTAACTAGCAATCATCGCGAAAGGCGGCCCATGGCCCTACGTGAATCCGGAGAAGACTATCTCGAATCTATTTATGTGCTCTCGGAGCGCCAAGGCATCGTTCGATCAATTGACGTTGCCGAATACCTGGGCGTAACCAAAGCAAGCGTCTCTAAAGCCATGGCGGCCTTGGAGAGCACCGGCTACGTGGAGATGGGCAAACGCGATGTGCATCTGACGGAACGCGGTCTTGAGGTTGCCCGTCAAATGTGGGAGCGTCACTGCTTTTTCGTGGGGCTGCTAGAGGACGCGGGTGTTTCGGCTGAGGTCGCGTCGCAAGAGGGCTGCCACATGGAGCATTGCCTGAGCGAGGAGAGCCTTGAGAAGCTGAAATCGATGCTGGGGCGGGACGGCGACCGGGATCAGTAACCCCACCAACCAAGTCCAACTCAGACAAGGAACCCCGCCAGCAAGCGATGCCCAAGAACCACCAGCAACGTCACCGTAGGCCGGGACTGGGCTTGGTTTTGAAAACATTCCGCAGGCCAGAATCGCCCCCGTTCGTAGCTCCGAAGGAGCAGAACGGGGGCGATTCATTGGTCGAGGACGTTTTCAAAACCAAGCCCGGTCCCGGCCGGAGGGACCACAGGCGCTACAGGTTCTTGACACCCATCGCGCGCATGGCGTTCAGGATGGCGATGATCGCCACGCCCACGTCGCCGAACACAGCAAGCCACATGTTAGCGATGCCCAGCGCTGCCAGCACAAGTATCAGCAGCTTAACGCCCAGCGCAAAGATGATGTTCTGCCAGACAATCGCCATGGTCTTGCGTGCCACGCGGATCGCGCGGGAAATGTTGGACGGCTTGTCGTCCATGAGCACCACGTCGGCGGCCTCAATCGCGGCGTCGGAACCCATAGCGCCCATGGCAATGCCAACATCGGCGCGCGTAAGCACGGGCGCGTCGTTGATGCCGTCGCCCACAAAGGCGAGCTTGCCCTTGCCGCTTTCGGCTGCGAGCAACGCCTCAACACGCTCGACTTTGTCGCTCGGCAGCAGCTGCGCGTGGAACTCGTCGAGGCCGAGCTGCTTGGCCACAGACGCTGCAACGTCCTCGCGGTCGCCCGTGAGCATAACGGTGCGCTTGATGCCGGCGGCGTGCAGGTCACGGACCGTCTGCTCGGCATCGGCCTTAACGGTGTCTGCAATCACGATGTGGCCGGCGTACACGCCGTCAACGAGCACATGGAGGATCGTGCCGACAACATCACAGTCCGGTGCTTCAACGCCGGCCGCGGCGAGCATCTTGGCGTTGCCGACGACGACATGCTTGCCGTCGATGGTCGCCGTCACGCCGTGGCCCGCGTCATTAGTGGAATCCGTTACGCGCGTGGGGTCAAGCTCGCCCTGGAAGGCGGCACGCACCGACTGTGCGATAGGGTGATCGGAGAACGACTCGGCAAGGGCGGCGACTTCGAGCAACGTCTGCTCGGTATAGCCGGCCTCGGGGTGCACCGCAACGACCGAGAACGTGCCGTTGGTGAGGGTGCCAGTTTTGTCGAAGACGACGGTGTCCACGTCGGCGAGCGTCTCGAGGTAGTTAGAACCCTTGATGAGAACGCCCAGCTTGGACGCGCCGCCGATGCCGCCAAAGAAGCTCAGCGGCACGCTGATCACGAGCGCGCACGGGCAGCTGACGACCAGGAAGGTCAGGCCTCGCAGAATCCAATCAGACCAGGCGCCGGTGACCAGGCCGCCGCCGAGCGCGAGCACCGCGGCCGCGCCGGTGACAGCGGGGGTGTAGACGCGAGCAAAGCGCGTGATAAAGTTCTCAGTGCGCGCCTTCTTTTCGCTGGCATTTTCCACGAGCTCCAGGACGCGTGCGACGGTGGACTCGCCAAAGGGCTTGGTGGTGCGCACGTGGATGAGCCCCGTCATGTTGATGCAGCCGCTGATGATATCGTCTCCGGTTTTGGCCGGGCGGGGGACCGACTCACCGGTAAGGGCGGCGGTGTCGAGCTGGGTTTCGCCCTCGACGATGACGCCGTCGATAGGCACGCGCTCGCCGGGCTTGACCACGATCACGGTGCCGACCGCGATGTCATCGGGGAAGACCTGCTCGAGTGTGCCGTCGGGCTGCTCGACGTTAGCGTAGTCGGGCGCGATGTCCATCATGGCACTGATCGACTTGCGGCTCTTGCCCACGGCGTACGCCTGAAACAGCTCGCCGACCTGGTAGAACAGCATGACGGCGGCGCCTTCGGCCATGTGCGGGTCGGTATCGGGGAAGAGCACCATGGCAAACGCGCCGATGGTCGCGACGGCCATGAGGAAGCTCTCGTCGAAGGCCTTGCCGCGGCGGATGTTGTTGAACGCCTTCTGGAGCACGTCGTAGCCGGCAATTAGGAACGGCACCAGGAACAGCACGAAGCTGGCGTAGATGTCACCCGGGGTACCGAATGCGGCGGTAAGGGCACCGAGTTCGTCGAGGGCATACACCACCGCAAAAATGCCCAGTGCTACCAGGATGCGGTTGCGCTTATGCTCGAGTGATTCTTTTTTCTTGCGCTTCTTCTTTTTCTTTTTGGGGTCGGCGGTGGCCATGACTCGTATCCTCCCATTTGAATGTATGAACACCCGCTCATATAATTTCGCGAGCAAAGGCCGCGGCAAGCGCGGCCTTGCGGGTTGGCGTAAACTTGGGCTAGAGAATGATCTCGCAGTCCGGCTCGGCGTCGGCGGTGAACTCCACAACGCGGTCGAGGACCTCGTCGAACTCGGCTTCATCGGCCTCGAGCGTCAGCTTCTGGGTCATAAAGTTGACCGAAACGGACTTGACGCCATCGAGCTTGGCCAGCTCGTCCTGAAGCTCGCGCGCACAGTTGGCGCAGTCGATCTCATCGAGCTTAAACTGCTTTTTCATGGTGGGTTCCTTTCCCTGTATTTGCGGCTTGGGTGCAGGCCGCGCTGGTACCGTGGTTGGCTGCTATTCGCAGATGTGGCTCATGCCCTGGTTGAGCATGGTGTAGACGTGGTCGTCGGCGAGCGAGTAGAGGATATTGCGCCCGTCGCGCCGGAATTTAACCAGGTGCGACTGCTTGAGTGTGCGCAGCTGGTGCGATACTGCCGACTGCGAGGTTTCGGTCGCTTCGGCGATGTCTGCCACGCAGAGCTCGCGGCCCATGAGGGCGTAAAGGATCTTGATACGCGTGGTGTCGCTGAAGACCTTGAACAGGTCGGCGAGGTCGTAGAGAAGTTCCTCGTCGGGAAGGTCCTCGGGCGAGCAGGTGGTGGGGATCGCGGGTTCGGTGGCCTCGATGTCGGGTTTCGTTTCATCAACGCGGATGCTCATTGCAATATCCTTTCATATGAACATGCGCTCATATAACTTGCTTTCGATTATATGAGTGTATGTTCATATGTCAATACAATTTGCGTTAATTTCGATGACTGCTTGCCGCTTCTGCGATTTTCTGTGGGTTGGGAGACATCGACGCAATGCTCGCCAACATATTTCGAGATGTTCGGCTAGCATGCTAAGAAAGCCACCTTGAGAAGCATTAGAACTGTTCATATTTGTACTTTATCGTGTCAAATACCGCGAGAATCAGTTCTTCCTCTACGGGAGTTTCTGCAGAATCAGTTTTATCTAAAGTTATATTGAGCATTGCTGCAGCCAATCTGGCACATCGGTGGCCGAATAAGTCGAAAAATGTAGGTGGACATCCGCAGAGATCGCCTTTAGAAGAGCGAATTCTCAATTAGATCAATAATCGTGTCGTCTTCCGTGCGGTTTTCATCGATTTTTGCGAACATGTCGCATTCCCAAGCCCCATTGATTTCCTCAGCAAGGGCCCCGACGTGTTGCATGTCGTCGGGTTCGGGCACATCGTTGATGCTCGGGTCATCAGCTTGCGGATATTGGCTTGCAATTTCGCGCTTGGCGGCCTCTTCTTCTTTGAGTGTCTCCAGGACGCGGCGACCGTATTCGAAGTAGCGCCGCAAGACAAATTGACTAAGAGTTTCTTGCAGGATGGCGAAGTTATCCGGGAGTCGACCGGGCCATATCTTCTCGCGAATGCGAATCGCTTCCATGACCCGTTTAAAAGCGGACTGCTTGAAAAACGAATGACGATTAACCGTGATAACGGCATATCCCATGTTTCGCAGCGTGTTTCGGCGCTCCTCGTCAATTGATTGCTGCTCGGGTTCGTCGTGGTAAAAGCCGTTGTATTCGATATCGGTCATCGAATTTTCGAGCAGCGCGTCGAGGTAGAAAACCGTCCGTCGCGTTAGGGCGGCGTATCTTTTGGGGACTGGGATCGGATAATCCGTTTTGATAGCGCGTATGGCTAAGCCACCCATTGACTTGGGCATTGTCAGCATCATGACAAACGCCGTTTCGAGTGGGGAGCGACAGCCTTCGTGTACATAAGAAAGTGCCTTAAGTGCTTTATTAGATCCACGATACCCCGGTGCCTCTGAAAAGAAGGCTCTGAGCTCTTCAACGCTGGTTAGGGCTGGGCGCTCGCGATATTGAGTTTCGTCGGACGTTCCAAGCGCGTAGGAGCCGCAGATTTCAAAGTAATACTCAACGAGCTCCGAAAGGTTGAGGTCGGCTGTTGCTTCTAACGCGCACAGCTTGATATCGACGATGTAGACGTTCGGCTCGAGTTCTAGGTAGCTTTCTGCATCAAACGTATAGCGCGTGCAGTGGCAGATGCAGCCCTTGCGGTGCCTTTTGGCATTATTGGAAAACGTCAGCACATGGATACGTTCAGAATCGACATTCTTTCTGTTGAGCCATGCTCGTGCCGCTTCCAGGTCGGACGTGGTCGGCGCAGACACCCTGATCTTTTCCATAGGTATGGGACCGGTCGCGTAGCTTGCGAGCGAGTTGGCTGTTTGGTATACAGCGCGTGCCGTGGTATGTGACAGAATGATTCCCATACGCGCATGATGGCATAGCGGACGCCGCATACGCCCGAAACTTCGGGCAACGGTATTGGGGCGCGGCTTATCTTCTGCGAACGGTGGGTTTTTGAGCTGTCGTATTGAGGGAGCAGCTTTGGCTGGGGAGGTTTCTGCCGGCTGCCCCTTTTTGATGAACTTTAGTTGCGGATTCGGTAGCGCACAGAGATGTGGTGTAAGAGGCGGGGCATGCCCCGCCTCCGCCCTT
>DXMF01000049.1 GCA_019414345.1 Collinsella sp. | reverse complement strand
GGACTTGCAGCGACGGACCTCAGGACGCTCTTACACCACGTCTGCGCGCGCCACCTTCCCTGAGACCTCACTGACGGCGCTTTCCAGACCCCGTGGGCAAAAAAGGGCAAATATGAGTACTGTTACCTTTTTAGTAACAGCCAAAACCGCCTCAAATGCCGCTCCCACGGCTTACACGCGTCCCTAAATTGATCAAACAACACCATAGCGGACTTATATGTGTTTGCGTTAATGAACATATTTTGCTGTTATGTCTATTATTTTGCGAAGGCAATATGATACTAAGATAGCAACCGTACTCATATTTGGCATTTTTTGCCCACAGGGTATTTCCTAGGGAACCGACAACAGCCTTAGGGTCCCGCGCGGCGCCGCTCCCTCCCGGCATCCGCCGACGTTTACCCAGATAAAACCTACCAAAAATAAACCTGTCCCTTTTTGGTAGGTTTCGGGGTGACAAGGGCTTGCACTTTAGCGTGCGACAGCGGATAATGCCGAGCATTCGACAATACGCTTATTGCTCTTTCTATAGATTGAGGAGACCCCTATGGCCATGGAATTCAAACGCAGGCTGCCGATCCCCATGGAGATCCGCGAGGAAATGCCACTTTCTGCCGAGCTTACCGCCAAAAAGCAGGCATTTGACGCCGAGGTCGCCAAAGTCTTTACCGGCGAGGACGCACGTAAGGTGCTCATCATCGGCCCGTGCTCTGCCGACCGCGAGGATTCGGTGCTCGAGTATATGAACCGACTGGCCAAGACCGCCGAAGAGGTCAAGGACAAGCTCATCATCATTCCGCGCGTCTACACCAATAAGCCGCGCACCAAGGGCACCGGCTACAAGGGTCTTCTGCACAACCCCAACCCCGAGGCTCCCGACGACCTGCTCGAGGGCGTCAAGGCCATCCGCCACATGCACCTGCGCGTCATCGAGGAGACCGGCTTCTTCACCGCCGATGAGATGCTCTACCCGTCCAACTACCAATACCTCGTTGACCTGCTGAGCTATGTTGCCGTGGGCGCACGCTCGGTCGAAAACCAGGAGCATCGCCTGGTGTCGAGCGGCATTTCGGTACCCGTCGGCATGAAGAATCCCACTGCCGGCTCTACCACCGTTATGCTCAACTCCATTTACGCCGCCCAGGCGCACCAGAGCTTCATCTTCCGCAACTGGGAGGTCGAGTGCGACGGCAATCCGCTCGCGCACGCCGTTATGCGTGGCTACATCGGTCTCGATGGGCGCACCTACCCCAACTACCACTACGAACACCTGGAACGTCTGGCCGAGCGCTATACCGAGCACGCCGGCTATGCCAATCCGGCAGCGATCATCGACTGCAACCATGACAACTCGGGCAAGCGTCCGCTGGAGCAGTATCGCATTTGCAAGGAAGTGCTCGACAGCTGCCGCCGCAACGAGTCCATCTCCAAGCTGGTCAAGGGCTTTATGATCGAGTCTTACCTGGAGGACGGCAACCAGCCGGTCGACGGCGGCGTCTTTGGCAAGTCGATCACCGATCCGTGCCTGGGCTGGGAAAAGACCGACTACCTCATCCACGAGATCGCGGAACGTATTTAGTTACGCGGTTTTGACCAAACCGCGTAACGGCTCGACGCTGCAAACCCGCCAGGGCGGCAATCTGCCTTTCAACTTCGGCGGCATGATCAAAAGATCGATGCCGCCTCGTTTCAAGGCACCTTGCTCGCTCTGGCGGGTTTTCGCTGACGTTTTTTCGACCTGCATTGTTGCCAAGGTTGGCACCAATGACTAATGCGGTAACTAGCTACGTCGGTCCGCTTGACCGGCTGGGTTTCCGAGGTGCCCCAGGTCGCCGCGAGAGAGGAGCGAAGCGTACTTTGGTACGCGAGCGACGGTTTGAGCGGCGAGATGGGGTGCCTCGGGAAGCCGGACGATTAAGCGGACGGTTCCTGCTGCGTAATGCAGTGGATATTTCCACCACCGAAGACGACCTGCTCGGACTGAACGCCGACGCACTTGTAGACGCCCTCGCCCCAGACCTCGTCGTAGATCTTCTGGAGCGTGTCAACGGCAAGCTGATCGTTCTCGTCGCCGTACTGCGGGACGATAACGCCGTGGTTGGTGACCAGGTAGTTCATGTAGGAGGCGATCAGCGGCTCGTCGGCAACGCGCGGCTCGGCGTTCTCGTCGGCGTCGATGGTGTCGCAGGAAGCCTGGTCCATGAACAGCGGGTTCACAGGCATGCAGAGCTTGTAGACCTTCATCTTGCGGCCCTTGGCGTCAACGGCGTTGGAAAGGGTCTCGTAGACAGCATGGCACTGCTCGTAGAACGGATACTCGGGATCGTCAGTCCAGATGCAGGCCATGACGCCCGGAGCGATGAACGTGGCGACGTCATCGATGTGACCGTTGGTCTCCTCGGGGTCGATGCCCTCCTTGACCCAGATGACCTTCTCGACACCCAGATAATCCTTGAGGTGTTCGTCCATATAGGCGCGAAGTTCCTCGCTCCAGGGCTCGAACTTCCTCTTGAACTTGGGCCAGATGGACTCGGGATCCTCTTCCTCCTCCAGAACCGCAGAGCAGGTGCGGCCCGGGGAAAGCAGGCACTGGTCGGTCACGACCACGGTACCTTCGCCGTCGACGGTGATGGAACCGCCCTCGAGGATCATGTCATCGGGACGATAACGACGACAGCCGGAAAGCTCAGCCATCTTAAGGGCGATCTGCTCGTCCTTGTCCCACGGGAAGTACAGGCCGTCGACAAGACCGCCATAAGCGTTGAAGTGCCAGTGGTTGGCGCGCTTATCGCCCTTGCCGTTGATAACAAAAGTGGCAGCGGTGTCGCGGAACCAAGCGTCGTCGGTGGTCATCTCGATAACGGTAACGTTCTCGTCTTCCTCAAAGACGGCCTTGCAGTTGGCGTAGTCGGCCTGATTGACGCATATGGTAACCGGAGTGAACTCGGCAATAGCGCGAGCGATGGCGGCATACTGCTTCTGAGCCGGCTTGGCGCCATGGGCCCAGGTATCGGTGCGATGGGGCCAGCCCATCCACACGCGATCCTGCGGAGCGAACTCAGCAGGCATAAAGTAGCCGTCGGCCTTAGGGGTGGACTCGGACTCGGTGATCGTACGCATAAGATTTCCTCCAAATCGAACGATCGCTTGCTGCAGGCGGGTTACCCGCAGCCTAAAACCAAGAGGTGGCGGACGCCCGTTCCCCGGCAAAGGTCGGGGCGCCCGGCGCCGGTTTTCACGGAGTCGCACCGGCAAGCGACGACGTAACCTGGCGCGCGGAGACAAAACGCACGAAGGATACGGAAGAGAGATTGGGGCGGGCGGTGGTTACCAGAGCTATCGTTCACACCCACCCCGGGGAATGGTCAAGTAGCGAGGAGGGTTGGAGCCCCGAATCCGGGTGCTCTAGTCCTCTTCGGCCTCGGCGGCCTCCTCAGCGAGACGCTGAGCAGCCAGCTCGGGGGTGAGACCCTTGTACTCGGTCTCGCGACCCTTAGCACTGACGACGCGGACAACCTCGCCAATAAGCAAAAGCACGATGAAGATAACGATCATCGGGACCTTATCGCCAATCTCATCGACAGAGAACGGAATCAGCGTTGCAACGATAGCCAGAATCAGCTCGATGCAGGGAATAGCCAGCATGACCTTCATCATGGCACCCTTAAACGGGAACGTGAAGATGCGCTCGCGGTTCGGGTCGTTCTTGCGAAGGTTGAGGAACGCCGGGAACATCGGGATATAAGTGAGCAGCAGAAAGACGACGGAGGTGCCGAAGAGCATCCAGAAAACACCGTTGGAGATGGCGTCAATGGGAACCAGCTGCAGGCACAGCACCAGGGAGGCAACGATGGCGTTGACCAGGTTGGCGCCGTTGGGCATATCGTCATCCGAGATCATCGAGGCAAAGACCTTGGGCATGTTGCCGTGCTCGGCAGCGTAGCGAGCAACGGAGTTGACACCAAAGGACCAAGCAGCCATGTTGGCAAACAGGGTGATCAGGAAGGCGATGCAGATGATCTTAAAGATCATGGAGTCGCCCACCATGGTCTGGACAGCGTAGATCATGCCGTAGTCGGGATCGATGGAATCGGCCGGCACAGCAGCGCCGATGCCAAAACCAGCGAACAGGTAGATCACGGCGATAGACAGGCCGCCAACGATGATAGCCTTGGGGATATCGCGAGCGGGATCGGCCATATCGTCGGTCATGGTGCAGATGACCTCGAAGCCCATGAAGTTAAAGATGATGATCGACAGGTAGCCGAGCGCGTTGGTGTTGGTGAGCTCGGGCAGGAAGGTGGTAGCGGACATGTCGTTCGCAAAACCGTTCTCCATGGCATACCAAATACCCAAAGCGCCGACGATAACGGCAACGGCAACCTTGATGATGGCGCCGCCGTTCAGGACCCACTCGGAGTCGGCCGCCTTGGAGCGACCCATGAGGTAGACGATCCACACAAAGGCAAGATCGATACCCAACTTGGCGATCAGATTGAACTCGACGCCAAAGACCATGCCCAGAATGTCGGGGAACATGGTAGCCAGCGAGGCGATCCACAGCGGGTAGTTAACCCAGTAGT
This sequence comes from Collinsella sp., assembly GCA_019414345.1. GTDB lineage: Bacteria > Actinomycetota > Coriobacteriia > Coriobacteriales > Coriobacteriaceae > Collinsella. Next base: position 42,468 of record DXMF01000049.1, on the reverse strand, counting down.
AGTACGAGATGCGGGCGCCCCACTTGTCGCCCAGGCCATCACGTACCCAGTCGTAAATGCCGCCCTCGTCGTCATAGGTGGTGCCGAGCTCGGCAACGACCATGCCATAAGGGAGCAGGAAGGTCAGGATCAGGAAGATCCACCAGAAGAACTGCTGGTTGCCAATGGCAGCAGCGGGAGCGGCGGCCTCGCAAACGAAGACGACGCAGATGATGGTCGAAATGACCGTCAAGAAGGAAAGCTTCTTCTTTCCGTCGCTCATGATGAGCTCCTTCGCTCAGTCTTGGACAAATCGAGACCCTTAAGATATTAAGACAATTGCCAAGCCTCGGTGAGCGGGCGACAGGAGACGAGCATCCGCCGCCCGCAAACGCGCTTCTACGATGAAGTTACGCGGTTATGCCAAACCGCGTAACGGCTCGACGCTGCAAACGCCCCTAAGCGGCAATCTGACGTTCAATCGTCGGTCGCGTACCCAAAGTACGCTTCCCTCCTCTTTCACGTCACCTTGCTCGCTTAGGGGCGTTTTCACTGACTTATGCTCAACCTACGATAATTCCAAACTGGGTGAGTTACTCGCTGTAGCGGGTGGCGATGGCGGCTCGCACCATGCCGGTGCTCATGAGGTAGGTCACCAGGAAGTAGCCACCATAGGCTGCCAGGAAGATCGCACAGGTGAGGCCCACGGTGCCGCCGATGCTCATATTTCCGAATATGCTCACCAGCTCGATGATCACCTTAAGTGCCACAAAGGAGTGCGCTAGGCCCACTGCCAGCGGGAACAGGAAGAATACCGCTTGCTGCGCCATCACCGAATGGCGAATCTGGCGGTCGTCGCAGCCGATCTGTGCCAGCACACGATAGCTGCGGCTGCCATCGGCCACGTTGGAGAGTTGCTGGATCGACAGAATCGCCGCGCATGCAACGACCAATACAAAGCCGATGTAGATGGCTAGGTAGCTAATAAGACCGTTCATTTGCGCTGCTTGCGTGTACATCTCGGAGCGTATGATGAAGGTTCCCCACGACCCCGGCTTCTTGCCGTCAACGAGCAGATCGTCGAGCAGAGTGTATTTAATGCTCTCGTCTGCCTCGGTCGTATCCATCCCCTGTTTGTAGTTAACGAGCAGGCTACTGGAATACGGCTGCAGATTAAGTTGGGACAACAGCTCGTCGGCAACGACGACGGTACCCGGATTACTGCCCATCGCCGAGTTGGCGATGGCCGCCGTATCTTCGTCCGACTTATCGGTTGCGGGCTTGAGCGTATGCCCGCCCAAGGTAAGGGCATGGCCACCAGCCATATACTTGGTGTACAGGTCGACCAGCTCGCCGCCCATATCACACGTGAGCAGATACTGGTCGTGACCGATGTGCACCGGCTCCTCACCCATCATCTGACGCAGTTTGTTGTACTGGCTCGCCGGCGTCACAAACAGACCCATCGTATCGGCATTGCTACCCCCGAACGCCTTGGGAAGCTTTTCGCCCATGATCTTGCACATCTCACTTGGGGTCACCGAAGGATTCGAGCTGCCAAACGGGTAACTCAGATACGAATCGATCTGCACATGCTCACCGGCAACATCGGCGATATCGACCTTCTTGCCGGTCTCGTCGTTGTTGTCCGCCGAACTGTCCCTGCCGTGCCATGCGGGGTACAAATCGACCGTTGTATCGGCCGGCACCATGCGATCGGCTTCATCAGACGGATTGACGTACTCTTTGTAGTAGTCGAGCGTATCGGGCGTGTAATAGACATACGTCTGTGACACGTCAACAGGGTTATAGCGCTCCAGGTTTTCGTTCATCACATTGGCAATCGACATACCGCACGTCACCGAGGTGATGGCCAAAAACAGGAGCATCGCGATGACGCCCATCGAAAAGCACACCGTGTTGACCTTGGCCGCAAGCTGGCGCACGGTAAACATGTTGAGGCCGCGCCAATACACGCCGCGCAGGCTCTGCAGCAGCTTGATGAGCATGCCCGAGAGTCCCCAGAACAGGGCAAAGGTGCCCACGGTAACCATAGCGGTCGTAATGCCAAACTGGTTCATGGCCTCTTGCAGCTTGCTGTCCGTCGCGGTTAGCGGGAACCCATCACGTAGCAGACGGTAATAGGCCACACCCACAAGCACCACGCCCACGGCAAAGATGGCAATCGCAATCCAGGGGTTGCGCGTCTTGATGCTCTCGTTGCGACGCTCGGCACCCATAAGCTCGATGAGTTTGGTACGACGCACGGCGCGAAGGTTCAGCAGTAGCGTAAGCACAAACATTACGAGCATGCAGGCAAGGGTCAGATTGAACGCATGCACCGAGAAAAAGAAGTGGAAATTGGCGATCTGTGTCTTAAAAAGCGAGGCCGTAAAGAACGTCATGAGCTGGGAGAGTCCCACACCCAGCACAATGCCGGCGACAAAGGCCACGACCGAGACAATCACCGTCTCGAGCGCCATGATCGTGGCGACGCGTCCGCGCCCCATGCCGAGCACCTGATACAGGCCAAACTCCTTCTTGCGGCGTTTCATGATGAAGTTATTGGCATACACCATCAAAAAGGCCATGACACCGGCCAAAAAGTACGTCAGGTCGCCGAGCATGCTGCCCATAACCTGCGCCAAGCCCTCTTCATCGATTCCGGCAATGTCGACCTGCATCGAGACGGTATTGAAGGCATAGAAGACCGTGACACCCAGGGTGAGCGTCAAAAGGTAGACGAGGTAGTCGCGGCCGGCGCGGCGGACGTTACCCCAAGCGAGTTTACAGAGCATCGGAGCCCTCACCGCCCATCATGGCAACGACCTCCATAATGCGGTCGAAGAACTCTCGGCGATCGGTGTCGCCGCGGCGCAGCTCGGTGAAGATCTTGCCGTCGCGAATAAACAGCACACGGCTCGTGTAGCTGGCGGCAAAGCTGTCGTGCGTGACCATGAGCACGGTGGCGCGTAGACGGCGGTTAAGAGCCTCCAGGCTCTCGAGCAGCAAACGGGCGCTCTTGGAATCGAGGGCGCCGGTGGGCTCGTCGGCCATAATCATAGTGGGGTCGGTGACGAGCGCGCGAGCCGCGGCAACGCGCTGCTGCTGACCGCCGGACATCTGGTAGGGATACTTGTCGAGCACCTGACTGATGGACAGACGCGCGGCCACGTCCTGCACGCGGGTCGAGATTTCGGCCGAATTCACACGGGCGATGGTGAGCGGCAGGGCTATGTTCTCGCGTGCCGTGAGCGTATCGAGCAGGTTGGAATCCTGGAAGATAAAGCCGAGCTCCTCGCGGCGAAACTGCGAAAGCTTGGCCTGCTTCATGCGCGTCACGTCCTGGCCGTTGATGCGGATCGTGCCACTTGTGGCGCTATCGATGGTCGAGACGCAGTTGAGCAACGTCGACTTGCCCGAGCCCGAGGCGCCCATGATGCCAACGAATTCGCCGCGGTTGACGGTAAAGCTGACGTCGTTGAGCGCGCGGGTCACGTTGCCCAGCGCTCCATATACCTTTTCGAGATGCGCGACCTCCAGTACCGGGGTCGCCATGTGCGTGGTTTGCATACCGAGTCCTTTCTTGCGATTAGTCTACGGCATCTATAGTCGCAAGAAGACGAGTCGGCTACCATCGATATGGCTTACGCTTGCCTTACCGTTGTGTAAGGTACGGGTAGCTAGCCTGTCACTTGTTGATGTTGAGAGAGGACTCCTGTTGAAAACTGTTCATGTTGCCGCTGGGATCATTCGCAAGGAAGGATCCGACGAGCTGCTTGCCGTGCAGCGCGGCTACGGCGACATGCAGGGACTTTGGGAATTCCCAGGCGGCAAGCTCATGCGCGGCGAGACGCCCGAAGACGCCGTGCGCCGCGAGCTCATGGAAGAGCTGCAGGTGAAGGTCACCAACCTGCGTGACTTCTACACCGTTGAGTACGACTACCCCGATTTCCATCTCTCCATGGAGTGCTACTACTGCTCGCTCGCCGATGAATCCGATGAGCCCCAGAAGCACGACCGCCAGCTCGATATCCGCTGGATTCCGCGCACCTCGCTTGCCACGGTGGAATGGATGCCCGCCGACAAAGGGCTTATCGATGCTCTGATTGAGTTGAAGGAAGACCGGCTTGAGGCCAATGGCGCTGCCAACGACGCCGAGGCCGCCACGACCGAACACCCCGCCGCCAAACCAAAGCGCGCACCTAAGCGCCGTAGCAAAAAACGCCCCAAGCCAGGTCTGCTCGACGGCATCGATACCTCGGACCTTTCCGCCGACGAGCGTGAACTGGTGCGCCGTCGCGCCGCCATCAAAAAGTCCATGAAGGGCAACAAGCGCGCCAACACCAAGCCCGAGCTGCTCGTTCGCCAGCGCCTGCGCGCCGCGGGCCTTACGGGCTATCGCTTGGAATGGAAGGTTCCCGGCAAGCCCGACATCGCCTTCCCCGGCCGCAAGATCGCCATCTTTGTCAATGGTTGCTTTTGGCATCGCTGCCCTAAGTGCAATCCGAGCCAGCCAAAGCGCAATGTTGAGTTTTGGGAGGCAAAGTTCCGTCGCAACGTCGAGCGCGACCGCGCTGCCGTGGCTGCACTCACTCAAATGGGCTGGACGCCCATAACCATCTGGGAATGCGAGCTCAAAAAAGACCGCATCGACGCCACGATGGAAAGGGTCATCGAGCAGGTGCGCGCCGCAGAGTCGCAGCGCTAACAGCGAGCATTCACACGCTCCGCACGTCCGCGCCACATCCACGTCACAAACCTTAGAAAGCCCTTAAGCTCAAAACCTTTCAAGAGTGTTACTCGATACCTCTGACCTGCAGTTTCATCGTAACACCAAACCAGGTTAAGCCTTTCTTTAGCGCTTCTTTGCGGCAGCCGCGTCATAATACAGCCAACGCACGGGACCTAGCAGCACACCCCGTGCGCAACCTTTTGGTGGACATCGAGGAGGCCGCATAAGCATGCATTCTTCCAATGACGCAGCACAGCAGCCATCCCTAACACATGCAAACCTTTTCTCCTTCCCCCCGACACAGAGAAACGGCCTCCTCGACTCCCCAACCTCACAGCAAAAGCGCTCAGCCGATCAGAGCCTCAACCTGCGAGCATCCTTCGAAAAGCTCCAAGCATCCCTAGACAAGGCGTTCCCCGAACAGGCAAGAGCAATCTAAGCCCATCGCGCTTTATACTGATGTCATGCGAAACATGGATCACATAGAATTGCACCGCGGAGGACGCGAGGAAGCGTTTCCCGAGACCGCCGAAGACTGGCCCTGTATTGCCGAACGCGCAGAATTCGCTCGCTATCCGGGCAATTCCGTCCCCTGGCACTGGCATTCCGAAGTTGAGCTTTTCTACATGGAGCAGGGAGCGATTGACTATCGAACGCACGCGGCTCATGAGCACGTACGCTTTGAGGAAGGGTCCGCCGGCTTTATCAACGGCGGCGTTTTGCACAGCACGCTGCAATCACCCAATTCGGCGCCAGCCATTCAAATGCTGCATATCTTTCAGCCGTCGATGCTCGGCGATCCCGCGGGACGTCTCCAAAAGCGCTACATCAACCCATTGCTTCAATGTCGAGGCGTCGATGTGCTCAAATGGTCGCCCACCAATCCCGACGATATGCCCTTTATCGATTTGCTGAAGAGCTCCTTTAGCCACGACCTTCAACAGCCGCAGAACGAGATGGCGCTTCGAAATAGTTTGTCAGAGCTCTGGATTCAGATTAACGCCAAGACCGAACCGCTCTTTTCTTCCGACGGCGCCTCTTGGATGACCAGCCGCGACGTACAGTTCAAGGCAATCCTGGACTTTATCCGCGCAAACTATGCAGCCGCTATAGATGTGCCCCAGATGGCATCTGCAGCCGGCGTAAGCGAAAGAGAGTGTTACCGCATTATCGAAACTTGTGCAGGAACGACCCCGGCGGCATATCTACGCGCATACCGCATAAACCGTGCTTGCGAACTTTTGGCACACACCACGCGAACGGTACAGACAGTCGCGCGCCAATGCGGATTTATAACAGCAAGCCATCTTGGCCAGGTATTTAAAGAACAAATGGGGTGCACTCCTTCGAGCTATCGAGCAGCGAGGCAGAATCTCGATAGCACCAGACAGAAATCCCGCTAGCCCTTCTTCTGTCACTGCATCAAACTTGCAGGCAACGTTGGATCGCTGGTGCCAAGTTGCCGCCAGCTTTAAAAGCACCATCAGCGTGTTTCCAGGTTTGCTTGAAGTCATCGCAACACTCGCCGATAGCGGCTGCAAACTTGGCATCGTCTCCTCACGTGCGCGCGACGAATACGCAAAAGAAATTGCACCCCTTGGTTTCGATAAGTATTTTGAGCACATCATCCTTGTCGAAGACACAACCGAACATAAACCCGCACCCGCACCCATGCTCGAATATCTCCGACGTGCGGGCGCGAATCCTGGCAACGTCGTCTACGTTGGCGACACCGTCTACGACGAACAATGCGCAACTTCAGCAGGGGTCAGTTTTGCCCGAGCAGCATGGGGATCACACCAAGATATCCCAAACGCCACCTACAACCTCAAAACCCCCAACGACCTACTAACCCTAACAACCAAATAACCCACGCGTCCCACCCTTTCAGCCCCAACACCACAAGGGCGATTGAGCAGGACGGTTTGGGCGGGTCCCCGTACTTAGTTTCCAAAATCATTCCGCAGCGCGAAGGCTTCTTATTATTTTCAGACCTAACGCCACAAGGGCGACGACCTCGAGTAGGTCAACCTGGGAGGGACGAGGGCTTAGTTCTCCAATCTTTCCGCAGGGGGCAAAAAGCCTCGCCGCACGAAGTGCGCAGCGAGGCTTTTTGCATGCCCGAGGACGATTGGGGAACTAAGCCCTCATCCCTCCCCGGGATCTATTTTGAGTCGGAGTACCCTTGCTGTTACTCTGCTTTGCCCACAGAGTTGAGGTTGGTCATACGGATCTTAACCAGTTCGGTGATCTCACGCATGCCCTCCTTGGCCGGCTTCTTGGGATCGAAGCAGGCGGGGTTCTCGGCCATGTAGGCCATGAAGCCCTTGGTGTAGGCCTGACGCAGCTCGGTGGCGTAGTTGACCTTGCAGATACCGTTCTTCACAGCCTCGGCAACCTGCTCATCGGGCACACCAGAGGTGCCGTGCAGAACCAGCGGTACGTCGACGGCGTCGCGGATGGCCTTGACCACGGACTGCTCGATGTGAGGATCGCTCGTATACACGCCGTGGCTGGTGCCAACGCCAATGGCCAGCGAGGTGCATCCAGTGCGCTCGACGAACTCCTTGGCCTCGGCCGGATCGGTGTAGGGGCTCTCGCCCTCAACCGCGGGACCGTCGTCCTCCTTGCCGCCAACCTTACCGAGCTCAGCCTCGACGGGCACGCCCATGGCGCGGCCAGCATCGGCGACGGACTTGGTCAGAGCGATGTTGTCCTCGAAAGACTCGTGCGAACCGTCGATCATAACGGAGGTGTAGCCCGTGCGGAAAGCCTGCATGCAGCGGTCATAGCCATCGCCGTGATCGAGGTGCAGGGCGACGGGCACGGAAGCGCGCTCGGCAGCGGCCTTGACCATGCCGTAGAAGTAATCCAGGCCAGCGGTCTTGATGGTGCCCGGGGTGGTCTGCATGATGACGGGGGACTTGGTCTCCTCGGCAGCAGCCAGAACGGCCATAACGAACTCGAGGTTCTCGACGTTGAACGCGCCAACGGCGTAGTGGCCGGCCTGGGCGTCCTTGAGCATCTTTTCGGTGGTAACAAGTGCCATGAGCGTTTGCTCCTCTCCATCGCCCGCATCTGGACATCGGGCGTACGTGTCCGCAAGGCGTTTTACCTTGCGTTTTGCTGCGTTCATTGTATGAAATTCAGCGGGTATGCATGTGCGAGATATTGAGCCCATGCAGGTCAATACAGTCGTTTTTGAAAAGTAAACGGAAGGAATTGGAGCCGAGCGGGCGTGTTCGATATTGAATTTTGGGCGTTCAGCGTCTTTCTTTTATAGAAAAGATAAGTAATCGAAAGGTGTTTTCTTACTCAAAAAGAAAATGAACGAAAATAGAGTCAACACAATTCCTGCAAATTTAGCCGAGAATGGAGCAAGCATGGCCCAAGCCACCAACCGTGCCTTTGCCGACGAACGCCGTACCGCCATTTTGGAAATGCTCGATCATAATGCCTCGGTGCAGGTAGCAGAAATCGCCCAGACCTTTGGCGTGTCCTCCGTCACCGCCCGCGCCGACCTTGACGCGCTCGCCGAAGCAGGCAAGCTGCGCCGCACACATGGTGGTGCCGTATCGCTCCACAAACGCCTAACCGTTTCCACGCAGGATCGCCGCATCAATGTCAATGTCGCCGCCAAGCAGGCCATCGCGCAAAGCGCCATCGAGCTCGTCAATGACGGCGACACGCTGCTCGTCGACTCGGGCACCACGGCGCTCGAGTTCGTCCGGCTCCTCGATCAGCGCGACGGTATCACCGTCATCACGGCCGACATTACCATTGCCGATTACATCGACGAGAGCATGCCCTCAGTCGATGTCGTCATGCTGGGCGGGGCGCTGCGCAAAGGCCATCGTTATTTGTACGGACCGCTCACTATGCAGGCGCTCCAAATGGTCCACGCCGATCTGGCCGTCATGTGCCCCGGCGCCTTTGTCCCCAGCTGCGGCTTTACGACCGACTTTCCCCAGATGGCCGAGACCAAAACGGCTATGATCGCCGCGGCCCATCAAAGCGTCGCCCTCATGGACGCCAGCAAGGTTAACGGACGCGGCATGTACCGCTTTGCCGAGCTGACCGATGTCGACGCCATCGTGATGGACCGTGACCCCGATCATTCCGTCGCCACCTCAATCGCCGAGGCCACCGACGCCGGCGCCCCAACCCTCATCATCGCCACCGCCTAAAACCAAAAACCACCACAAAGGTGCCTGAGTCCCCTTTGTGGTGGTTTGAACGGCACGGCGGTTCGCTCCGCCAGTTTGTCTCAATCTGTAACAACTAGACCCCTAAAAGTCAGTTAACTGTTACAGATCGAGATAATTCCGCTCGACCCCCGCCCTTAATCTAAACCTGTAACACTTAGAGACGATTTAGACGCCCAGATGTTACAGATTGAGACAATCGGATCCCGAAATGGAAAAACCACCACAAAGGTGCCTGTCCCCTTTGTGGTGGTTTTGACGGTAGAAGCGAGCCGTTGTTACTTGGACAGCTCGTCGGCGAGGGCTTCGATCTGGGCGCGCGATGCGTCGTTGAGCGAACCCAGGACGGTCACTTTGTTCTGCGTCAGGGTGATGTCCTTCATACCCTCGAGCTCCTTAGTCATAACCTTAGCGGCGACAGGTGCCCAAGAACCGGCCTCGACGAGCGCCACGGTGCGGTTCTGGTAGGCATGCTCAGCGAGCGTGTGGATGAAGGTGCTCATGAACGGGAAAATCTCGCCCTGATAGGTGATGGAAGCGAGCACCAGACGGTCGTAGCGGAACGCATCCTCAACGGCCTCGGCCATGTCGTCGCGAGCCAGGTCAAAGACGGAGACCTTCTGGCCGCGAGCCTCGAGCGCAGATGCGAGCTCCTCGACGGCAGCCTTCAGATGGCCATACACGCTCGCATAGGCGATCGTGATGCCCTCGTCTTCGGGCTGATAGCTCGACCAGGTGTTGTAGGTGTCGAGGTAGTAGCCCAGGTTCTCGGTCAGCACGGGGCCGTGGAGCGGGCAGATGATCTGAATGTCCAGGTCGGCGGCCTTCTTGAGAACGGCCTGCACGAACTTGCCGAACTTACCGACGATGCCAAAGTAGTAACGGCGAGCCTCGCAGGCCCACCCTTCCGGATCCTCGATGTCGTTGGCGCCGAACTTGCCAAAGCCGTCGGCACTAAAAAGCACCTTGTCGGTGGACTCGTAGGAGAAGATCACCTCAGGCCAGTGAACGTTGGGGGCGCCGATAAAGGTCAGGCTGTGGCCACCCAGGTCGAGCACGTCGCCCTCTTTGACGACCATCTTGCGCTCGGGGTAGTCGGTGCCAAAGTAGTTGACCATCATGCGGAAGGCGCCCATGCTAGCCACAATCTGGGCCTGGGGGTAGCGCTCCATAAAGGCAGCGATGCCGGCGGAGTGATCGGGCTCCATGTGATGGACGACCAGGTAGTCGGGCGTACGACCATCGAGCACGGCCTCGAGGTTGCCGAGCCACTCGTCAACAAAACCGCCGTCGACGGAATCGGCGACAGCGATCTTTTCGCCCAAGATAACGTAGCTGTTGTATGCCATACCGTTCTCGGACACATCGTACTGGCCCTCGAACAGGTCAATGTCGTGATCGTCGACACCGATGTAGCGGATATCCTTGGTGATCTCCATCAGGCAAAGCCTCCTAGATAGACAAAAGAACCCGTCTATCATAACACTCGGCTGCATAGCCACGGCTATCCGCCAGCATCCTTATCGATTGTTATTGAGGCGGAATATACCGCCGTTGACCTGCACAAACTATGCGCGCAGTATCGCCGTGCTATGTCGAATAATGAGCTGGCCGGGAATACGGATGGCAACGGTTTTGCCCGCCGTACCCGCCTCGGGAACCGCATGCTCAAACACCTCGCGTCCGCGCTGATGTAGATCGAATCGCACGGTCGTGAGCTCGTTGTGTGCTACAAAATCATCGAGCGAATCGTCGACGCCCACCACACTTACGTCCTCGGGCACGCGCAGACCACTATCACGCAGCGCGGCAATCGCGCCATTTGCCATCTGATCGTTTGCCGCGTAAATCGCCGTCATGGTGCGGTCGTGCTCGGCCAGGTACCTGCCGGCCTCGTAGCCGCTGTTGGCAGACCAGTCGCCCTCGAGCGGCTCTGCCGGCTCGATGTGTTTACGCTCGAGTGCATCCTGCCAACCGGCGCGACGAAATTGTTCGTCGACCGAGAACGACGGGCCGCCAATATAGCGAATCTGCTCGTGCCCCAGCTCAAACAGGTGATCCATAAGCAATAGCGAGCAGCCGTAATGATCGGAATCGACCGTGGTCACCCGCGGGTGCGCATACATGGTAACGATGACCGTGCCAATGCCCGGCAGTGGATCAAACGTCTCGAAATCGGGTGCCATGCGACTCATGCCGATGATGATGCCGTCCACCGGCAATGCGGCCATACGACGCGTGGCCTCGGCAAGCGAAAACTCCTCGGTCTTGGACATCTCGACCAGCGTGATGGCACAATTATGCTCGCGAGCAGCGCTGGCGATGCCGTCGATCATTGAGAGGTTGCCAAACTTGGTGACATCGTTGACGCATAGGCCAACCGAATGGTATCGACCGTCGCGCAGCGAGCGACCGGCATAACTCGGACGAAAGCCGAGCTCTTGCATAGCGGACTGCACGCGCTGGCGCGTCTGCTCGTTAACGTTGGGCAAGCCGTTGGCGACGCGCGAAACCGTCTGCTGCGAAACGCCAGCAGCGCGGGCGACGTCGGCCATGGAGACCGGACGCGTACCTGTATCGTTGGACGGGCGCCTTGCCACAGGATCACCTTCACCCTTGCGAGATCTGAATAGCGTGAATGCCGGCCCGGGCAGGAGTTTAGCCCGCGCCGAGGCCCGCTATCGTCGGACGCATGTTAACGTACTCTACTTTTTCAATCCGCATCTCTTCTGCTTTATAAGTCCATACGGCAATACCGTTCACGGCTGAATTTCTACCGATTACCAGATTCTCAAAAAGTGACAAGAGTTGTGTTATGAGTACGTTAACATAGCCCGTAACGTGCGGCATCGTAAACACTTGGTTCATGCCGCTTCATGTTGTTAACGTACTCATAACGGCGCAAAACTTACCCGTACGCGCCAAGGAAAGGACTCCGATGACCACCCCCGACGAAAAGACACTCGCCACGCTCACCAAGCTGTTTGAGGAGGAGTTTGGGCCCATCGGCGATCGCCAGGTGCTCTATGTGCACGCGCCCGGCCGCTCCGAGATCAGTGGCAACCACACCGACCACGAGGGCGGCCACGTCATCGCCGGCTCGCTCGATGTCGCTGTCGACGGCATTGCCGTGGCGACCGACACCAACAAGGTCCGCGTCGCCGACGAGGGCTATCCCACGTTTGAGATCACGCTCGACACGCTGGGTATTCAAGAGTCCGAGAAGGGCACGTCTGCGAGCCTCGTCCGCGGCATGGCCCACGAGATCGCTGCTCTGGGCGTTGAGCCCCAGGGCTTCGACTTCGCCTTCACCTGCTCTGTCCCCTCGGGCGGCGGCCTTTCGAGCTCTGCTGCTGTCGAGGCGGCATACGGTCGCGCCATGGAGACGCTCTGGGGCGCACCCGCCATCGAGCCCGTCGCGCTCGCCCAGATGAGCCAGCGCACCGAGAACAACTACTATGGCAAGCCCTGCGGTCTGATGGACCAGGCCGCTGTGTGCCTGGGCGGCCTTGCCTACATGGACTTTGAGGACCAGGCTCAGCCTAAAACCCAGAAGCTCGAACTCAACTTTGAGGATCACGGCTATGCGCTCGTGCTCGTTAAGGTTGGTGCCGACCACGTGGCCGCCACCGACGATTACGCTGCCGTTCCGCGCGAGATGCAAGACGTCGCCGCCGAGTTTGGCAAGGCACGCCTGTGCGAGGTCGATGTTGCCGATTTTGACGCCAAGCTCCCCGAGCTGCGTGCCAAACTGGGCGACCGTGCCTGCCTGCGCGCCGTTCACTACTGGTACGAGAATGGCCTGGTCGATAAGCGCTGGGCTGCCCTGAACGCCGGCGACATCGATCAGTTCCTGGTCCTGACGCGCGAGTCCGGCGCCAGCTCTGCCATGTACCTGCAGAATGTCGTTGCCAAGCTGGGCTCCGAGCAGCCTTCCATGTATGCCCTGGCGCTGGCCGAGCACGTGCTCGACGGCCGCGGCGCCGTTCGTATCCACGGTGGCGGCTTTGGTGGCACCATCCAGGCCTTCGTGCCGCTCGACCTGGTCGACACCTTTATCACCAAGATGAACGGCTGGCTGGGCGAGGGTTCTGCCCGCCACTACGCCATCTCTGACAAGGGGGCTTACGCGGCATGGCTGTAATGACTGACGTGCGCGAGGCCGCGCAGAACCTGATCGAATACGCTATCCACCGATCGATGATCGGCCAGGACGATCGCATCTGGGCATACAACACCATTTTGGAGTGCATCGGCGCCACGGGCCCCGCACTCGACATGACTTGGGCACTCCAAGTTGAGAAACTCTCGCTCTTGCACCCCGATACCCTGCCCGACTTTGACCTGGAGGGCACGCTCGCCGCGCTTGCCGAGGCCGCCGTTGCCAACGGCGCCGCCGAGGACACGGCGTCGGGCCGCGACCGCATCGCCATGCGCATCATGGGCGCGCTGATGCCGAGGCCTTCGGTTGTAGACGAGGAGTTCAACGGCCGCATGGGCGTCAACGAGCCCCGCGCCGCGACCGACTGGTTCTACGGCCTGTGCTGCGACGCTGGCTACGTGCGCCGTGCCGCCATCGCGCGCAACATCAAATGGAGCACCCCCACCAACTGGGGCGACCTGGAGATCACCATCAACCTGTCCAAGCCCGAGAAGGACCCGCGCGATATCGCCGCGGCCGGTGCCGCAAAGAACACGGGCGAGAAGTATCCCGCCTGCCAACTCTGCATCGAAAACGAGGGCTATCCCGGACGCTCCGCTGCAGCCGACGGCGGCGCCCATCCCGCCCGCCAGAATCTGCGCGTTATCCCCATTAAGCTCGACGGCGAGCGCTGGGGCTTCCAGTACAGCCCGTACGCGTACTTTAACGAGCACTGCATTGCTATGAGCTCCGAGCATCGTCCGATGCACGTCGACCGCAAGGGCCTGACCTGCCTGCTCGACTTTGTCGACCTGTTCCCGCACTACTTTATTGGCTCCAACGCCGACCTGCCCATCGTGGGCGGCTCGATTCTGTCGCACGACCACTTCCAGGGTGGCGCGCACGAGTTCCCCATGATGCATGCCACCGAAGTCTCGCAGTTTAGCGTGCCCGGCTTTGACCAGGTCAGCGGCACCGTGCTGCAGTGGCCGCTTTCGGTGCTGCGACTGCGCTCGCACGACCGCGCTCAGCTGCTCGACGCTGCCGAAAAGATTATCCTCGCCTGGCGCGAGTGGACCGACGAGTCCGTGGGCGTTATCGCGCACACGGCCGACGGCGTGGCCCACAACACCGTGACGCCCGTCATCCGCCGCGTCGACTCCCGCGGCAATGCCGGCGGCGAGGTCTACGAGGCTTACCTCGCGCTTCGCTGCAACATCACGACCGACGAGCATCCGCTGGGCGTATTCCACCCGCATGCTGAGTACCACCACATCAAGAAGGAGAACATCGGCCTGATCGAGGTCATGGGCCTGGCCATTTTGCCGCCGCGCTTGGTTCCCGAGCTCGGCGCTGTCCGCGAGCACTTGCTGGCGGCCAAGGCCGATGCCAGCTACGACCTTGCTGGCGCGCTCGAGGGCGACGACCTTTGCCGCAGCCACGCCGCATGGGCCAAGGACGTCTTTGCCCGCCGCACCGACGAGCTTACGGCCGACAACGCCATCGACATCCTGCACGAGGAGGTCGGCATGGTGTTTGGCCACGTGCTCGACAACGCCGGCGTCTTTAAGTGGGACGAAGCCGGCCGCGCCGCCCAACAGCGCTTTATCGACTCGCTGTAGCATGCGAGCTCGAACGCACGCACTCAACAAATAGCGTCTACACGACAACGGCGCCCGCCGGCAACATCGCCGACGGGCGCCGTTTTCTGATGCAAGGGTAACTAATTTGCACCAAAACAAGGAGTGTCCCAAACTGCCGGCAGAAAAAGAACGTCCCCAGATGCCTACCTAAACCCTCACATTATTCGATGGAAAAACGTGATTGCCTCCCACATTATTCGATGGAAAGACGTGGTTCATTCCCACATTTTTCAATGGAAAGACCAAAACAGTCTTATACTAAACATGATCGTTAGGAGGCAGTATGCAGCGACAGCTAATGGACGAACTCATCGCTTGGAAATCTAGGGCAAACCGCAAGCCCCTCCTGCTTAAGGGGGCCCGCCAGACGGGAAAAACCTGGCTTCTCAACGAATTCGCAGGCCAGCAGTATCAAAACGTCATCCGTTTTGACTTTATGCTCGAACCGGGCGTACGTTCGCTGTTCGACGGAAGCCTTGACCCCAAACGCATCATCTCCCAGATAGAGCTCCTGCGCGGCCAGACCATAACGCCGACAGACACACTCATCATCTTCGACGAAATCCAAGAGGCACCGCGTGGCATCACCTCGCTCAAATACTTCAACGAGCTGGCGCCGGAATACCATATCGTGGCAGCCGGCTCCTATATGGGGCTCGCGCTCCGACGCGAAAACGAGTCGTTCCCCGTCGGCAAGATTGACCAGCTTACCATGCGCCCCATGGGGTTTGTCGAGTTCGTTCGTGCCGTCGATGGCGATCCGCTCGCAGATGCCATCCTTGCCGCAGACATGGACCTGCTGGCAAACGTTTCCGAAAAGCTCGAGCGCCTGCTCAAGGAATACCTCGTTGTCGGTGGCATGCCAGAAGTTGTCTCCGCTTTCGCCGCCTCCCACGATTTCATCGAGGCCCGCAGGCTTCAGCAGCAAATCATCGAAGCTTACGAATCCGATTTTGGCAAGCATGCGCCAGCCCGCATCGTCGAGCGCATGAGGCTGGTTTGGAAATCCCTTCCCGGCCAGCTCGCAAAGGAAAACAAGAAGTTCGTCTACGGTGCGCTCCGTCCCGGGGCGCGCGCACGCGATTTTGAGGAAAGCCTCCAGTGGCTCATGGACTATGGAATCGTTCATAAGGTACCACGTGTTTCCGCCCTAAGAGCACCGCTCACAAGCTACGAGGATCTCTCGGGCTTCAAGCTGTTCTGCATCGACACCGGCATCCTCGGAGCACTCTCCGGCCTCTCGCCAGCCATTGTTCTGAACGGGCCCGCTGTTTTTACGGAGTTCAAAGGCTCGCTGACCGAGCAATACGTCGCACAGGAGCTTTTGCTCCAAGGCAAAACTCCCGCGTATTGGTCATCCTCCTCCGGCAATGCAGAGACTGACTTTGCCATCGACCATGCGGGGACCGTGCTTCCGCTCGAGGTCAAGGCGGCAGAGAACCTCAAAGCAAAGAGCCTGAGGATTGCCTGCGAGAAGTTCAAGCTCGAGCGCTGCGTGAGAACATCGTTAGCGGCATATAGAGACGAGGGCACGCTCGTCAACATTCCGCTCTGGGAGATTGGGCAAATCGACAAGCTGGCATAGGCGCTGTGGAGGGGGTGTCCCGTAAGGAGTGTCCCAAACTGCCGGCAAAAAGGAACGTCTCTATCTGCCGCATTCCCGAAGCAAGGCAACGCCGATGTTTTGGCAACGGCAGCGAGCGGGCCGCATTTGAGACAAGGTGACGTGAAACGAAAGGGCGCTGACCTTCTGGTCGCGCCCTTGAAGTTGAACGTCAGATTGTCCAAATGCGGCCCGCGCAGCGTCGAGCCGTTACGCGGTTTGGTAAAACCGCGTAACCCTACAGTTCAGTCACGACAACACTGTTGTAGACCTCGTCCCAGCGATCCATGACCAGGTGGCCGGTCTTGGGATCCATGGCGTTGAGCTTGCCGCAGGTATTGGCGGTCTTGAGCACCGTGACGTCGTCGGCACCGGCAGCGATGGCATGCGCAAAGCCGGCGATGGTCGAGTCACCGGAACCCGTCGCGTTCACAGCCGCAATCGCAGGCGTCTTGGCGCGGAACGCGCGACCCTCATGGAAGCCCACCGAACCGGCAGCGCCCATCGAAACGACAACCCAGGGGATACCGGCAAAGCGGTCATCGGCGGCAAGCGCCTCGTGCAGGGCATCGACATCATCGGTCGTAAAGGACGTACCCAGCAGGCCGTTAATCTCGGTCAGGTTGGGCTTTACGAGCTCAGGCTTAGCGTCGGACTCCAGCGCGGCCTCCAGTGATGCACCCGAGGTGTCGAGCAGCACCTTGGCGCCCGCCTCCTCGGCGATCTTGACGAGCTCGGCATAGTAGCCGGCATCGACGCCACGCGGCAGCGAGCCCGAAAGCGTCACAACGTCCGCCTTCGCTGCAAGCTCGGCGAACTTGGCCGTAAAGGCCTCGAGCTCGGCCGGGGCGATCTGCGGGCCGCTCTCCAAAAGCTCGGTCTGATTACCCTCGTGCAGAATATTCAGGCAAATGCGCGTCTCACCGGCGATGGGCACAAAGTCATTCTTGACGCCATCGGCATCCATAAGCTCGGCCATATAGGCACCCATGTGGCCGCCGAGCAGACCGGTCGCGAGCACATCGTCACCCAACTGCAGCAGCACACGGCTCACGTTGAGGCCCTTGCCGCCAGCGGTCTTTTCGGGCGTCACGCGGTTCACGTCGTCGATGATCAGCTTGTCGAGCTGATAGCGCGTATCAATCGACGGGTTCATGGTAACGGTCAGAATCATATTGAACTCCTGTTCCGGGGCGGCATGGCCCACCCCAAACATACGATAGCTCGTTAAAGGATCTCGATCTCAAAGCCGCGGGTAACGGTCTCCCCCGGCTTGGCCACCAGGCAGCCGCGCTTGTGCTCCAAGATGTCGTCCTCGTCGGAACAGGCGGACAGGCCACCCCACGGCTCCACAGCCACAAAGTCGCCCTCGGGCTTGCTCCACACAATCAAATACGGCATATCGGGGAACGTCAGGCGCACGCCCTTATCCTCATCCTTTTTGGTCAGCGTGACCACGCGGCTTTCGAGCACGTCGAAGATGGTCTCCGCAAAGTCGAAAAGTTCGTGGGTAAGCGGCAGATCGTGACCGACCATCGGGTTCTTACTGCGATGGTCGACATCAATCAGGCCCGTCGAGGGAACGGCAGTACAGAGCTCGGCGGCCTCACGCTGCTCAAAACGGAGCTCGTAGTCGTCATAGGACTCACCCTCGTCGAGCGGGCACTTAAAGCCGGGGTGACCGCCCACAAAGAACGGCATGTCCTCGGTGCCCTCATTGGTCACCTCGTACGACACGGCCACCTTTTCCGAATCAATCGTGTAACGAGCAACGATCTTAAACGGATACGGGTACTGCTCGAGCAACTCGGCATGGTCGGCAGAGCTTAGGCTCAGCGCAACCATGTTGTCACTCTGTTCCTCGAGCTTCCACTCCTGTTTGCGCGCAAAGCCGTGACGGGCGAGCTTAACCTCGCGGCCGCCCATGGTCATTGCGCGACCCTCACGAAGACCGCCGCAGATCGGGAAGCAAATAGGTGCCTGGCCCGACCAGACTGCCGGGTCACCCTGCCACAGGTACTCGCGACCGTTGGCCGCAATAGAAGTGAACGAGCCGCCCGCCGTGCTCAGTGCTACGCGGATAGAACCGTTATCAAGAACAAACTCCATAGGAGCCTTCCCTTTCTTACGACAGCCCGCCAAGTCAATAGGGCTGATAGAAAACCGGCCCGCGCCCCCTCACAGAAACGCGAGCCGTCAACGGACTAGTTAATTACGCCGGATACCCGCTAATCATGGTATTCGCCGCGGTCCCACTTCTCCAAGAACTCGTCAAAGAAGTGCGGGTCAGCCTGAGCCTCGGCGTCGGCCTTATTGCAGGCATCGATCTTGGCGATCAGGGCGTCGTGCTCGGGGGTCTTCTCGTAGGGCTCCTCCAGGAAGGCAAGCATGATATCGGCCATCAGGAACTCGCCGGTAATCTTGCCGCCAAAGCCCACGATGTTGGCGTTGAGCTCGCGACGGGCATACAGGGCAGAGGTCATGTCGCGGACCAGGGCGCAGCGGGCGCCGGGAACCTTGTTGACGGCGTTGGTGATGCCGATGCCGGTGCCGCACAGGGCCACGCCAAAGTCGGCCTTGCCGCTGGCAACAGCCTCGCCCACGGCCTTACCGTAGATGGGATAGTGCGTACGGGTGTGGCTGTAGGTGCCGCAGTCGAGCACCTTGTAGCCAGCCTGCTCCAGGCGGTCGGCCAGATAGATCTTCTCGTCCGTAACGATATGGTCGCAACCGATTGCGATGGTCTTCTTCATCAGAACGTCCTTTCGTCTGAATTCACAAGTTGAGGTAGAAGTTCGAGTTCTCGGTGGCTCTCGTTAGGCCATCTTGTTGAGCATGTCGACACGGATCTGGTGACGGCCGCCGGCGTACTGGGCACGCAGGAACTCACGGGCGATCTTCTTAGCGACCTCGGTGCCCACAACGCCCGGGCCCATGGTGACCATGCGCGAGCCGTTGTGCTCGCGGGTCATGTAAGCGGAACGCTCGTCGGAAATGTTGGCGACGACCATGCCCTTGATCTTGACGGCGGCCATATAGGAGCCGACGCCGTACTTATCGAATGCGAAGCCCTGGGAATCCTTGTGCTCCAGCAGGTCCTTGGCAACGGCGGTCGCGGAATCGACAAAGTCCGCGGCAGGGGTCTCGGAATAGTCGACGACCTCGTGACCGTCGGCGATGAGCATCTCCTTGATGGACTCCTTCATCGACATACCGTCGGCATCGGAAGCGATTACAACCCTCATGACATCCTCCTTGAGAGATACGCAGGTGCGTAGTTTCTGTTTGGAAGTGTTGAATCGCATTCAGGTCCGGGCATCTGAATGTGCGGTTCTTCACTGTTCATGTTTATTTGAACACATTCGAACATAAACTGCAACAACTATTTGTTTATCTTTGTTCTTTTTTGAGCAAATACCGTTTACGGATGATTGCTGACCGTTTGAGCCCGGCGCGGACGTAGCGACCGCGTATTCAACAAACAAAAGGGCGGCCGAGAACGTGTCTCGGCCGCCCTTCTTACGGTTAATCTTCCAAAGAACGCTTTGCCGCCTACTCAGACTGCCTGCCCTTCTTGGCATGCTTGGACGGAGCACTCAGAAAGCGGCCCGTCAAATAGTTCGCCGGGCCGGAAATATCAATCCCCAGCAGCACGTGCCCCAGCCACAAAAACGCCGCGAGGACCAGCAGCGGGATAACGCACGAAGTCACGATCATCACGATGACACCTTCGATCAGATCGGTCACCTGCTGAACAATTTCATCGGTCATCTGCTTGGCACCGCTGGTCACCGACGTGACCAGGCTCGAGGCACCATCGGCAAGCTGCTCAAGCACATTCTTGGACTCTGTGGACTCGGTCTTTTTCTTGCTTGTTTTGGAGCTGTCGCCATCTGCCGCACCCGCAGCGTCAGTCGCCTTTTGCTCGGCCGCCTCGATGCTCACTCGATACGTTTCGTCGACCTTCTGCGACACCCATACGCTCGCGGGCACGAGCGCCATGCCGATCACGGCAACCACCAGTACGCGCGTCGCCACACGGCGCAGGACAGCGCTCGTGCTCCAGCGCCCGTGAATGCCGAGCGACACCGCAAAGAGCACCAACGCAAACGGGATTAAGATGCCCAGGCCAACCGACCACAAAATCGTGAGCAAATATTTCTCTAGGTATAGCACGGCAAGCACGATACCAAGGTTGCCCGAAAGCTGTGCGAGCTGCTCGGCAACCGGCGTTCCCGTATCACCCGGCAGCGCGGTAATGCCCGCAGACAGCGCCACGCACGAGGTCGTGAGCGCCAGTACGTTACCTTTCTTTTGATCGATGACCTCGATGGTGGAGTCCCAGGTCTTGGTATCGGCAAAATGCGGACGAGCTACAAAGCCCGACAACAGCGCTAGTACCACGAGCGCAACGATAAAGCCAATCTGCAGCTTTTTGTTTGCGCACACGACATCGGACAGACTGGGCTGCAGCTCGGTTACCGTCGTATGCTCGGTTATCTGGACAGGACGCCCATGAGCCATCTCATGCGCGTCTTTCTTTTGAATCAATCCGTTGTCCGGCATTTGGATACCTCCTCATTCCGGCCTGTATTGCGGATGGAAGTATACCCACCGAGCAAAAATCGAACGGGAGGACAACGGTGCGCACCAAGACTGTCCCCAATGACTACCTCCGGATGAGTTGCGGTGGAATAGGGATTGTTTTGTGCCCGCCGGCCCCTATTCAGTCCCTATTTCACCGCAACTTGGAGGAGGACAGAAAAAGCCCTGCCGCGGGTAGTGGCAGGGCTTTTGGAAGGGAACTGAGTTGCGCAAAAAGGGTTAGGCGAGCTTGGCCTCGAGCTCGGCGATGCGCTTGTAGGCATCGATGGTAAAGCGGGCCTGCTTCTCCAGAATCATAGTGGTCATGAGAGTGTCCTGAGCGTGAGCCATGATGAAGGTCATCTCCATCTCGCCACCGCCGGCCTCCTGCGAAAGCAGCTTGGTCTGCGTGTCGTGGGCACCGATGAGCGCATCGCTGGCATCCTTGTGCAGCTGTTCGGCCTTCTCAAAGTCACCCTCGCGAGCAGCATCGAGCGCTGCAAGCAGATCGGTCTGGGCGTCACCTGCATATGCGACAATCTCGAATCCAACCATCGAGATTTCTTCTTTGGTTGCCATATTGCGTTCCTTTCACATATGAACCAATGGAGAGCATCGCGTCCGGGCATACGCGCTGCGTTGTGTATGACAGAAACAATAACATTCAAACAAAAAAGAACAGCGTAAAACGTAATTTCGAGCTATGAACGGTCACTTTTCGTCCGTGAACGGTTTTTAAACCAATCTGAACAATATCGAACACAATTAGCGGAAACCCAAACAGACCCGCGCCCTAGCGCCAATCGCGCACCGTATCGCCCTCGACGAGCACGCCCGGAAACAGCATGTGCTCCACACCGGGCGCAACGCCCTCGGCGCCGGCAATCTTGTCAACCGCCCACATGCCGACGCGCTTGTTGTCAAAGCGCACCGTGGTCAGGCGACAATCGGGCACGATATCGCCCAGGCTGTCATCAACACCCACCACGCTCACGTCCTGGGGCACACGCTTTCCGCGCGACTCGAGCCCACGGATGCAGCCATATGCCATGGCATCGTTGGAGGCATAGATGGCCGTACAGGTCGGATCATCCGCCAGAGCCTGGCCTGCGGCATATCCGCTCTGTGCCGTCCAATCCCCACGGACGAGTCGCGGCGGCTCAATGCCATGCGCACGCAATGTCTCGCGCCAGCCTTCCTCGCGCCGCATGCCCGAAAGCGAGCGCTCGGGACACGAAATAAAGTGCACGGTTTTGTGCCCCCGCCCCAGCAAGTACTCGACCACCTGGCGCGAGCAATCGAACTGGTCGTTATCGACCGTTGAACAGAGCGGGTGCTCCAGCATGGTAACGAGCACCGTCTGCATGCCGGGCAGCGGCTCAAAGGTGCCAAAGTCCGCCGGCATGCGGTTCATGATCACGACCATGCCGTCTACCGGCAGCGCGCTCATACGCGACGATGCGCTCTCGAGGGTATAGGGATGTCCATCTACTTTAGTGAGGGTGATGGCATAGCCATGTTTGTCGGCCGCGGCGGCAAAGCCCTCCATACGGTCGAGGTTGCCGGTACCGGTAATGTTGAACATGGCGACGCCGACGGTCTTAAACTTGCCACGGCGCAGCGATCGACCGGCGAAATTGGGGCGATACCCCAGCTCGCGCATGGCGGCACGCACGCGTTCCTTGGTCTCGGGGCGCACACTGGGCGAATCGTGCACGGT
Organism: Collinsella sp.; assembly: GCA_019414345.1. Classification (GTDB taxonomy): domain Bacteria; phylum Actinomycetota; class Coriobacteriia; order Coriobacteriales; family Coriobacteriaceae; genus Collinsella. Next base: position 19,858 of record DXMF01000049.1, on the reverse strand, counting down.
GCGCGAGACCGTCTGCTCCGAGACGCCCGCGAGGCGCGCCACGTCTTTGACGGATACCGATTTTTTAACAGCGGCCATAGGTCGATCTTTCTATGTCAACGATGCCATTGGTGGCACCCTACGCAGTCAAATGAAGCGTCTTCAAGTATATCTAACGCCTCCCCCACCATACGCTCACCACCCAAAACCTACCGTTCACCGACATTTTTGTTTCCCCGAACGGCTTTTGGCGCCCAAATGTTAACGTTGCCATTGTACAAACACAGAGCCACCGGGCGGCTCAAATGTTTACGCGTAAGGAATCGACGGTTCGCAGGCACAGGAACCACCGGTTCGCGTCTTTTTTTGTGTCGCAAAATGGCAACGTCAACATTTTGGCAACCGAACGCCAAAAGCTACCATCGTTGCTAACCCACCGACTCTTAGGAGCATTGCATGGAGCAACTCATCGCCATCATCGAAAAGGGCCAGCCCTTTTTCAACGCGATCGCCCGCAACAAGTACCTCAAGGCGATCCGCGACGGCTTTATCTCCGTCATCCCCATCATCATCTTCTCGTCCATCTTCTGCCTGGTAGCCTCGGTCCCCAACATCTGGGGTTTCTACTGGCCCGATGACATCAACAACGCCCTGTGGAAGTGCTACAACTACTCCATGGGCATCCTGGCCATCGCCTGCGCCGCCACCACGGCCAAGCACTTCGCCGACGCTCAGAACCGCGATCTGCCCAAGAACAACCAGATCAACTTCATCTCGTGCATGTGCGCGGCCATCATCGGCTTCTTGCTCCTTTCGAGCGACACCATCGCCACGGACGCCGCCAGCGGCTTCAACACCACCTACCTTGGTTCCAAGGGCCTGCTGACCGCTTTCATCGCTGCGTTTGTGACCGGCATCATCTACAAGTTCTTCATTAAGCGCAACATCACCGTCAAGATGCCCGAGCAGGTCCCGCCCAACATCTCGCAGACCTTTAAGGACATCATCCCCTTCTCCGTCTGCATCACCGTCTTTTGGATCTTTGACATCGTCTTCCGCGCTGCTTTTGGCTTCTGCTTTGCCCAGGGCGTCATCCAGGTGTTCCAGCCCCTGTTCACCGCTGCCGATGGCTACATCGGCCTCGCTGTGATCTACGGCGCCATGAGCCTGTTCTGGTTCGTGGGCGTCCACGGCCCCTCGATCGTCGAGCCCGCCATCGCCGCCGCCCTCGTTGCCAACATGACCGACAACCTGGCTGCGTTCCAGGCTGGCCAGCACGCTTCCGCTGTCCTGACCCAGGGTGCCCAGTACTTCGTCGTCTGCATGGGCGGCACCGGCGCCACGCTCGTCCTGGTCTTTATGTTCTGCTTCCTGGCCAAGTCCCAGGAGATGCGCGCCGTCGGTAAGGCCGCTATCGTTCCCGTGTGCTTTGCCGTCAACGAGCCGCTGCTGTTCGCCGCACCCATCGTGCTCAACCCCGTCTTCTTTGTCCCGTTTGTCTTTGCCCCGATCGCCAACATCTGGATCCTCAAGATCTTTATCGACTTCTTGGGCATGAACGGCTTTATGTACACCCTGCCCTGGACTGTCCCCGGCCCCATCGGCACCATCATGGGCCTGGGCTTCCAGCCGCTCGCCTTTGTGATGCTCGCCCTTATCCTGGTCGTCGACTTCGTTCTGTACTACCCGTTCTTCCGTGCCTATGACGCCCAGAAGTGCGCCGAGGAGGCCGAGATTTCCCAAGAGGAGCTCGCCGCCAAGAACGCCGAGAAGGCCGCCAAGCTCAGCGATGCCTTCCAGGGCAAGGCTGACGCCAAGAGCGTTGCCGCCGGCGCTGCTGCCGAGGCCGTGAAGGCCGACGCCCCCGCCGCTGTCGCCACTGAGGCAACGACCGCCAGCGACCTCAACGGCAAGCGCGTACTCGTGCTCTGCCAGGGTGGCGGAACCTCGGGCCTGCTCGCCAACGCGCTGGCCAAGGCCGCCAAGGAGCGCGGCATCAATCTTGAGACCGCTGCCGAGGCATATGGTAACCACGTCGACATGCTCCCCGACTTTGACCTGGTCGTCCTGGCCCCGCAGGCTGCCAGCTACTTGGCCGACCTGCAGAAGGACTGCGAGCGCGTGGGCAACAAGTGCGTCGCCTGCCGTGGCAAGCAGTATATCGAGCTCTCCCAGAACGGCGATAAGTCTCTCGCCTTCGTCTCCGAGCAGCTTTCGAAGTAAGTAACGCTCAGGGCCAGCCGACCATCCAAGACCGGCTGGTCCTTCGATTTAAACGATTGGATCATCATGTCCGTTAACCCCGCTAGCGTCACCAACCCGCCTGCGCAGTTTCCCGAGGGCTTTGTCTTTGGCGGCGCCACTGCTGCTTACCAGGTAGAGGGCGAGACCCGCACCCACGGTAAGGGCAAAGTCGCCTGGGACGACTTCTTGGAGGCCCAGGGGCGCTTTTCCCCCGATCCCGCTTCGGACTTCTACAACCAGTACCCCGTCGACTTGGAGCTGTGCGAGGAGTTCGGTATCAACGGCATCCGCCTCTCCATCGCCTGGAGCCGCATCTTCCCCAACGGTACCGGCGAAATCAACCCCGAGGGTGTCCAGTTCTACCACGACCTCTTCGCCGAGTGCCACAAGCACCACGTTGAGCCGTTTGTCACGCTGCATCACTTTGATACGCCGCTGTCCCTCTTTGAGAAGGGCGACTTCCTCAACCGCGAGACCATCGACGCCTTTGTGGACTTTGCCACCTTCTGCTTTAAGGAGTACGCCGACCAGGTGACCTATTGGTTCACCTTTAACGAGATCTGGGCCGACGCCTCCAACACCTACATCGAGGGCACCTTCCCCGGTGGCGTCAAGGCGCATCTGGCCGAGGCTTTCCAGTGCGAGCACAACATGATGCTCGCCCACGCCAAGGCCGTGCTGGCCTTCCACAACGGCGGCTTTAAGGGCAAGATCGGCGTCATCCAGTCGCTGGAGTTTAAGTACCCGCTCAACGAGAACGACCCCGCCGACATCAAGGCCGCCAACAACGAGCACGTGCTGCAAAACCAGTTCTTGCTCGACGCCACCTTCCGCGGCGACTACGCGCCCGACACCCTCGAGTGCGCCAACCGTCTGGCCGCCGTCTCGGGCGGCACCATCGAGATCCTAGACGAGGATCTGGAAATCATGCGCGAGGCCGCGCTCTACAACGACTACCTGGGCGTCAACAACTACCAGTGCCGCTTCTTGAAGGCCTACGATGGCGAGAACGACCTGCACCACAACGGTACGGGCGAGAAGGGCACTGGCCGCTGGCGCGTTAAGGGCATTGGCGAGCATGTGAACAAGCCCGGCGTCCCCACCACCGACTGGGACTGGATCATCTATCCCGAAGGCCTGTTCGATCTGCTCGTCTACATTAAGCAGCGCTACCCCAACTACAAGCAGATCTTCATCACCGAGAACGGCATGGGCTACAAGGACCCCTACAAAGACGGCTTTGTGGACGACCAGCCGCGCATCGACTACATCGAGCAACACCTACGCTGGTTGCTCAAGGCCATGGAGGTGGGCGTCAACGTGGGCGGCTACTTCCTGTGGAGCCTGCAGGATCAGTTCTCCTGGACCAATGGCTACAACAAGCGTTACGGCTTCTTCTACGTTGACTTTGAAACCCAGAAGCGCACGCCCAAGGCAAGCGCCTACTGGTACAAGCACGTAGCGCAGACCCGTCGTCTGGACTAGCGACTGGCGGGGTTGCCCGCTCACACAACCTGTCCCCATTTCTCAGCCGGGGGCGGCACGTCACACGGCGCGCCGCCCCCGGCCTTTTTTGGGCGGACCGTGTCGCACGTTTGTCTCGATCTGTAACATCTAGCCGAGTTTTTTGGTCCTAGCTGTTACAGATTGAGACGAACAGGATTGCTCTTTCCGAAGAATCTAAATCTGTAACACGTAGCCCGCTTTTGACCGTCTACCTGTTACAAATCGAGACAAACGGAGTAGGACCTAACCCCGTATGTCCCTAACAGTCGAGCGTTCGACCAGCGTACTCGGCACATGAATCGCCTCGATAGACGAGCTCTCTCCAATCGCCGCCTCAAACGCAAGCTTACCGACACCGCGCAAATCAAATCGCAGCGTCGTCAGCCGATTGTGAGGAACAAGTCCCTCGAGTGCGTCGTCGATACCAACCACGCTCACGTCGTCGGGCACGGACAGGCCCGCGTTCTCGAGCGCGGCGATAACGCCCAGCGCCATCTGGTCATTTGCCGCAAGCACGGCAGTCGGCGCCTGCGACCCGCCGGCAAGCACCTCGGCCGCAATCCGCTCGCCCATGGCGTACCCACTGTCCGCACTCCAATCGCCACGCAGCATCGGAGCGGCATCGACATGAGCACGACCCAGCGTATCGCGCCAACCGGCCTCACGAAAACGCGAGGAAATCGAGTTTTCCGGACCCGCCACAAACCGCATATTCGAGTGACCATGTTCCAGCAGATAATTGGTCAACAGCTCGCACGAACCATACTGGTCGGAGTCGATCGTCGTGCAGCGCGGATGCGCATACATGGACAGGATGACCGTTCGCACTCCCGGCTGGGGAACAAACTCCTCAAAATCGGGAGCCATGCGGTTCATGTTGAGAATCATGCCGTCGACGGGTCGCTCGACCATGCGGCGCGAGGCATCGGCAAGTGCATAGGGCTTGTCGCCGCCCATCTCGATCATAGTGACGGCAAAATCGTGCTCGCGCGCCGCTTGCATGATACCCTCGAGCGTCGCCAGGTTACCGACACGTGTGATGTTGTACATGCACAGGCCAATAGAACGATACGACCCGCCGCGCAACGCCGCTCCAGCAAAATTGGGACGAAAGCCCAGCTCTTCCATGGCGGCCAGCACACGCTTGCGCGTCTTTTCCGTCACGTTGGGCATACCGTTGACCACGCGAGACACAGTCTGGCGGCTCACGCCAGCGAGCGCCGCAACCTCTGCCGCGCTCGCCGAACGACCATTCCTTGTCTGCTGATCCATGCCTTCCACGCTAACCTGCTTCCCAACTATTCCCCGCGCCCATGGCGCATCGTACATACATTGATAACGTGCTCATGATACCCGAGCCATATACCACAACATGAAAACTTCTGTCAATCAAAACCGCTTACCGAACAAATACAACCGTTCGCGGCTGTTTGAAGTTGTTTTGTTTCTATACATCCCAGCCGGATGTTAACGTGCTCATTGTCAAATGTTCACGTGCTCATTTTGGTTCTAATCATTTTAAGATAGTGTTTATCGGGCTTTTTCACCGCTGAACGCTAACCAGGGAGCCTCCTGAGCGCAAACGCACAATATCGAACAGCGAGACGAGAGGGTGTATGCATATGTCTTTGCTAAACCGCGTACAGCAGCTGCCGAAGGGCTTTGTTTGGGGCGCCGCAACCGCCGCGTACCAAACGGAAGGTTCCACGAAGGTGGCAGGCAAGGGTAAGACCATGTGGGACGATTACCTTGTCGCCCAGGGTCGCTTTTTGCCCGACCCGGCCAGTGATTTCTACAACCGCTACGAGGAGGATATCCGCCTTTCTGCCGAGCATGGACTCAACGCCATTCGTGTGTCCATCGCCTGGACCCGCATCTTCCCCAACGGCGACGATGCCGAACCCCTCGCCGAGGGCGTTAAGCACTACCACGAGCTGTTCGCCTGCTGCAAAAAGTATGGCGTCGAGCCCTATGTGTCCCTGCATCACTTTGACTCCCCCGCCGCCCTGTTCAACCAGGGCGACTGGCTCAACCGCAAGACCGTCGACGCCTATGTGCGCTATGCCGAGTTCTGCTTCCGCGAGTTCCGCGAGGTCAAGAATTGGTTCACCATCAACGAGCTCATCAGCCTCTCGCACTCCCAATACATCCAAGGCAACTTCCCGCCCAACCATCACTTTGATGTGACGAGCGGCATCCAGAGCCAGCACAACGAGCTCGTTGCCCACGCCCGCGCCGTCAACCTGTATAAGGATCTTGACGAGACCGAGCACCTGGGCGGACGCATTGGCATGGTCAACGTCCTGACGCCGGCATATCCTGCCACCGACTCGCCCGCCGACCAGCACGCCGCCGACCTGTACAACGCCTTCTACACCGACTTCATCATGGACGGCGCCTTCCTGGGTCACTACTCCGCGCGCACCCTCTCACTCATCAACGAGATTCTGCGTGCCAACAACGCCACACTTACGGTTGAGGACAGCGACATGGAGGAGCTCGCCAAGGCGGCGCCCCGCAACGATATGTTCGGCCTCAACTACTATCAGTCGGCGTTTATCGCCGCCTACGATGGCGAGTCAACCAACAGCTTTAACGGCACCGGAGACAAGGGCACCTCGTGCTTTAAGTTTAAGGGCGTCGGGCAGCAGGTCGATATGCCGGGTATCCCCACCACCGACTGGGATTGGCTCATCTACCCGCAAGGCCTCTACGACACGCTCAAGCACATCAGCGCCACCTATCCCAACCTCCCCGTCATCTATATCACCGAAAACGGCCTGGGCCACAAGGATCCCGAGCCCGACGCAAACGGCATCGTCGCCGATCCCGAGCGCATCGACTTTGTCGACCAGCACATGGAGAAGGTGCTCCAGGCGCGCGCCGAGGGCGTCGACGTCCAGGGCTACTTTATCTGGAGCCTGCAGGACCAGTTCTCGTGGGCCAATGGCTATAACAAGCGCTACGGCCTGTTCTACATCGACTTCGACACGCAAAAACGCTACATCAAGCAGTCGGCACTCTGGTACAAGGAGCTCGCCGACACTATGGCGGACGCGCAGTAGCGCATCGCCTCGCTTTCCCCCGAGAAGGGAGCGGCCCTATGCGATACAAACCCAGCCGCTCCCCTCTCTCCCCCTGGGACCGGCCCCGCCTGCACCCGGGCTTTTAGCAAGCGGGAGACCATATAGGTTTTCAACGTCCATGCCATTAAGATTTCATGCAAAGAGGAGCGTGAACTATGGAATCGATCGTTAAGTTCTTGGAGAAAGGTCAGCCGTACTTCGACAAGGTCTCTAAGAACATCTACCTTCAGGCCATTAAAGACGGCTTTTTGGCAGCAATGCCCATTATCCTGTCTTCTTCTGTCTTCCTGCTTATTTCGACCCTGCCGGGCGTTGTCGCCACGGTCGGCGGCTTTACGCTGCCCGACTGGTGGAACGTCGACGTCGTGAACTTCTGCAACAAGGTTTACAACTTCACGATGGGCGTCGTGGGCATCATGGTCGCCGGCACCACCGCAAGCGCGCTGACCGGCTCCAAGAACCGCCGCATGCCTGCCGGCAAGGCCATCAACGCCACGAGCACCATGGTCGCCGCCATGTGCGCTATGCTCATCTTGGCCGTTACCCAGACGAGTGCCAAGATCGACGGCGCCGATGTCTCGGTGTTCTTTACCGACAACATGGGCACCAAGGGCCTGCTGAGCTCCTTTGTCGCCGCATTTGCCACGGTCAACATCTATGCCTTCTGCATTAAGCGAGACATCACCATCAAGCTGCCCAAAGAAGTCCCCGGCGCCATCGCCCAGAACTTCCGCGACATCTTCGCCTTCAGCTTCTCCATCCTGTTTGTCGCCGTCATCGACGTTATCTGCCGCACCTGCTTGGCCGTCCCGTTTGCCAACGTCATCTCCACGCTGGTGAGCCCGCTGTTCGCCGCTGCCGATTCCTACGCCGGCCTCGCCCTCATCTGGTTCATGATCCCGCTGTTCTGGTTCATGGGCATCCACGGCCCCTCGGTCGTTAAGCCTGCCCTCAACGCCGCGCTGTTTGGCAACATCACCACCAACCTCGCCACGCTGCAGGCCGGCGGTCACCCCGCCCTCGCCCTGACCGAAAACTTCGGTAACTACATCGGCGAACTCGGCGGCACCGGCGCCACGTTCATTGTCCCGATCATCTTCCTGCTCTTTATGCGCTCCAAGCAGCTCAAGGCCGTCGGCAAAGCCTCTGTCGTGCCCGTGATGTTCGCCGTCAACGAGCCGCTGCTGTTCGCCGCGCCCATCATCCTCAACCCGTACTTCCTGATCCCGTTCCTGTTTGCCCCCGTGGCCAACGTCCTCATTGGTAAGTTCTTCATCGACTTTTTGGGCATGAACGGCTTTATCTATGCCATGCCGTGGGCACTCCCCGGACCGATCGGCACCTTCATCGACACCAACTTCCAGCCGATCTCTCTGGTCCTGGTTGTCGTCCTGCTGGTCGTTGACTTCTTGATCTACTACCCGTTCTGCAAGGCCTACGACAACGTCCTGTGCAAGCAGGAGGCCGAGACCCTGGCCGAAGAAGAGGCCGAGGAGACCAAGGCCGTCAAGACCGCTGCCGCCCCCGCCGTTGAGGCTCCTGTTGTCGAGACCGCTTCTGCCACTGAGGCCTCCGCAGCTCCGTCCGCCCTTAAGGGCAAGGATCTGAGGGTTCTGGTTCTGTGCGCTGGCGCCGGCACCTCTGCACTGCTCGCCAACGCGCTTAAGGAAGGCGCCGACGAGCTGGGCATCGACATTACCGCCAACGCCGGTGCCTACGGCAGCCACTACGCCATCATGGACCAGTACAACGTCATCGTCCTGGCTCCGCAGGTTCGCACCTATTACAACGAGATGAAGGCCGACACCGACCGCCTGGGCATCACGCTGCTGTCGCCCAAGGGCAAACAGTACATCGACCTCACTAAGGATCCCAAGGGTGCCGTCGCCTGGATCGAGGAAAACCTCAAGGCATAAGACGCTGACGCCACCTGCCGCTCGCAGACAAAAAATGGCCCGTGCATCGATGCGTGATGCGCGGGCCATTTTGTTTAGACCGCACCCGTCCTCCTGTTCATCTCAATCTGTAACATCTAGCCGAGTTTTTCGGTCCTAGCTGTTACAGATCGAGATGAACGCACAGACCAAGCCGAAAATCTCAATCTGTAACATGTAGACCGCTTTTGACCGCTTAGATGTTACAGATCGAGACAAACAGATGGGTCAATCCAATCAATCTAGATCTGTAACACCTGGCTGGTCATTTCACTCCTAACTGTTACAGATCGAGACAAACGGAATAAGCCGGGCCGAATTGTCTAAATCTGTAACATCTAGCCGAGTTTTCGGGTCCCACCTGTTACAGATTTAGACGAGCAGGCCGAGCACGTCTACGCCCGCAGATCCCTTACGCTGGAACGCTCGACCAACACGCCCGAGACGAGCGTACGGCTTCTGGAGCTCGGAGCTTCTATGCCCGCAACGACTTCGTTGAGCGCACGGACGCCCAGCTCGCGGTGGCGAAACTTCACCGACGTCAGAATCGAGTTGGGAATCGTCTTGTAGAGCTCATCGTCGAAGCCGATCACGGACACGTCGTCGGGCACACTGAGCCCTTTGTCACGTAGAGCCATCATCACGCCGTTTGCCATGCAGTCGTTAGCAGCGAGGACCGCCGTGCAATCGGGTTTATCGGCAAGCACAAGGCCTGCGGCATAGCCACTATCCGCATTCCAATCGCCTTGCAGAGGCTCGGGCGGCTCAATGCCACGCCCCTCGAGCGCCGCTCGCCAACCTTTCATACGGCACTGGCTCGACAGCGCTTCTTTCTTACCAGAGACGAAGTACACGTTCTTGTGCCCGCGATTCAAGAAGTACTCGCACGCCATGCGCGCGCCGCCCTCTTGGTCGTCACTGACGGTGGAGCAGGTAGGATGTTCCATTGATGTGATAATCACCGTCTTGAGGTCTTTCGGCGCCTCAAAAGTATCAAAGTCATCGACCATCTGACGCAGGTTGAAGATCATGCCGTCGACGGGAAGCTGCGACATCCTGCGCGCCGCATCGGCAAGGGTCATCTTCTCCCCCGCCCGCTTTTTGATCATCGTGAGCGCAAAGCCTCGCTCTTCGGCGGCATCGGCGATACCGTCAATCATGTCCACGGCACCGCCCGACAAGTGGAACAGCACAACGCCGATGCACCCGTAACGGCCCAACTTGAGCGAACGAGCGGCAAAGTTGGTTCGAAATCCGAGCGCCTCCATTGCGGAATGGACCTTATCGCGTGTCGACTCTCGCACGCTATCGGGCTCGTTGATCACGCGCGAAACCGTCTTGAGAGAAACACCCGCGGCAATCGCCACGTCGTTCATCGAAACGTTTTTCTTGTCCATCGTTGTCACTGCTTCTCCACTCGGTTCTCTATCGCTTGTTTTTTGCGTTCTAGCATACACCACCTGCCTGACTGATAAATCAACCGTTTACCGAACAATATCGACCACTCACCCGTATATCCTTGTTGCTCTTCCAAAAATGTCTTACGTTGTCATTAACGAAATGACAACGTTGTCATTTCACAATGCCTTCCTTAAGCAGGAAGGTTTCCGGGCAGTCCTGACCATCCATCGACGACCAGTTCCATCCACATGCATCGCGCATCAAGCAGCAAAGGAGCTCTATGGACGCCATCGTAAAGATGCTCGAAAAGCATCAACCGTTCTTTGAGAAGATCTCGAGGAACGTCTACCTCCAGGCCATTAAGGACGGATTCCTTGGGTGCATGCCCATCGTCCTCACCTCTTCGATCTTTCTGCTGATCGCCACGCTTCCCGGCGTGGTCGGCATCACGTTGCCCCAACCGCTCATCGACTGGTGCAATAAGCTGTACAACTTCACCATGGGCGTCATGGGCATCATGGTTGCCGGCACCACCGCCAAGAACTTTACGGCTTCCATGAACCGTCGCATGCCCGCCGGCAAGGTGCTCAACGACGGCTCCACCATGGTTGCCGCCCAGTGCAGCATGCTGCTGCTCGCTGTTACGCAGTTCACCACCAAGTTCGACGGCTCCGAGCTTTCGGTCTTCGATTGCACCAGCATGGGTACGCGCGGTCTGTTCTCGGCCTATATCGCCGCGTTCATTACCGTGTGGGTCTATAAGTTCTGCGTCTCGCGCGATCTGACCATTAAGCTGCCCAAGGAGGTCCCGGGCGCCATCGCTCAGAACTTCCGCGACATCATCCCCTTTGGCGGCGCCGTCATCATCTGCGGCATCATCGATGTGGTTGTGCGCAACCTTATGGGCGTTCCGTTCTCCGAGCTGCTCATCAAGCTGCTCTCCCCGCTCTTTACCGCTGCAGAAACCTATCCTGGCCTTATCCTTATCCAGGCAGCCACCGCGTTCTTCTGGTTCATCGGCGTCCACGGTCCTTCGATTGTCCAGCCGGGCATCGACCCCATCCGTCTTGCCAACCAGGCCGAGAACCTGCAGGTTCTGCTGGCCGGCGGCCACCCCGCCCACTCCCTCACCTTTAACATGTCGCTCGTGGGTGAGTTCGGCGGCACCGGCGCCACGTTCATCGTGCCGCTTCTACTGATTCTCTTTATGAAGTCCAAGCAGCTCAAAGCCGTCGGTAAGGCCTCGATTGTTCCTGTTGCCTTCGCCGTCAACGAACCGCTGCTCTTTGGCGCGCCGATGATCCTTAACCCCTACATGCTCATCCCCTTTGTTGCCGCCGGCTGCGTCAACGTGAGTGTTGCCAAGTTCTTTATCGACAATGTGGGCATGAACGGCTTCTCCTTCGTGGTGCCTTGGGCTACCCCTGCCCCCATCGGCATCTTCATCACCACGAACTTCCAGCTTATCGCCCTGGTATTTGTCGCGATCATCATCTTGCTGGACGCCATCATCTACCTGCCGTTCTTGAAGGCATACGATAAGCTGCTCTGCGACCAGGAGGCCGAGCGCGCCGCCGAGCTGGGTCTCGAGTCCGATGGTGCTGCCACCATCACCGCCAGCACCTCTGCGCCCGCTGTCGAGCAGACCGCCGCTTCCGTCGAGCCGACCGCCGCTGCCGCCGACAGCAAGCCTGTCGCCGATCAGCCCGAGCCCGCCGCCGACGCATCCGCTAAGAAGGACGTCGATGGCCTGAAGGTCCTCGTCCTGTGCGCCGGCGCCGGCACCTCTGCCATGCTTGCCAACGCCATCAAGGAAGGTGCTGCGCAGACCGGAGAGAACATCGCTTCCTCCGCAGGCGCCTATGGCCAGCACACTGCCATCATGGATCAGTACGACGTTATCGTGCTTGCCCCGCAGGTCCGTAGCTACTACAACGACATGAAGGCCGACACCGATCGTCTGGGCATTAAGCTGCTCGCTCCCCGCGGTAAGGAATATATCGACCTTACTCGCGACCCCGCTGGCGCCATCAAGTGGCTCCGCGAGAACCTCGACTAGTTTCCTCCCTCTGTTGGTGCCCGGATCCCCAGTTCGGGCACCCTCCCTATTCGAATCCCACAGAAAGGATGACTCATGACCAATCCCATGCAGTTCCCCAACGGCTTTGTGTTTGGCGGCGCCACCGCTGCTTACCAGGTTGAGGGCGAGACCCGTACGCACGGCAAGGGCAAAGTACCCTGGGACGATTTCTTGGCTGCTCAGGGTCGCTTCTCCCCCGACCCCGCAAGCGATTTCTACAACAAGTACCCGGTCGATATCGACCTGTGCCAGCGCTTCGGCATCAACGGTATCCGTGTCTCCATCGCTTGGAGCCGTATCTTCCCCAACGGCACTGGCGAGATTAACCCCGAGGGTGTTGCCTTCTATCACGAGCTCTTTGCCACCTGCAATAATGCCGGCGTTATCCCCTATGTCACGCTCGATCACTTTGATACACCTGAGGCCTTTTACCAGAACGGCGGCGAGGGCTTCCTGACGCGCACGACGATCGACGCCTTTGTCGAGTACGCCAAGTTCTGCTTTGCCGAGTTCACCGAGGTCAAGCACTGGTTTACCTTTAACGAGATTCCCGCGACCGCCGAGGGCAGCTTTATCGTCGGCAACTGGCCGCACGGCGAGAAGTATCGCCTGGACAAGGCCTTCCAGCTCATGCACAACATGATGGTGGCCCACGCCAAGGCTGTCGTCGCCTTCCATGAGGGCGGCTTTGAGGGCGAGATCGGCATTGTCCAGAACCTGGAGCCCAAGTATCCCCTCGATCCCAACAACGCCGCCGACTGCGAGGCAGCTCGCATGGCCGACGTCATCAACAACCGCTGGGTACTCGACGCTACCTTCCGCGGCCACTATGCAGCCGACACCATGGAGGCTGCGACCAAGCTGGCCCATATCGCCGGCGGCGAGCTCGACGTCCGCGACGAGGACATCGCCGCGCTGACCGCCGCGCTCCCCTACAACGATTGCTTGGGCGTCAACACCTACAAGTGCCAGTTCCTGCGTGCTGCCGAGGGCGAAAACGACATCAACCACAATGGCACCGGCGACAAGGGCTCCTCGCGCTGGTTCCTCAAGGGCGTGGGCGAGTCATGCGTGCGCGAAGGCGTACCCACCACCGATTGGGACTGGATTATCTATCCCGAGGGCCTCTACGACCTGCTGCTCCGCATTAAGAACGATTACCCCAACTACAAGAAGATCTACATTACCGAGAACGGCATGGGCTATAAGGACGACTTTGAGGACGGCTTTATTGACGACGCCCCTCGTATCGATTACATGCGTCAGCATCTCGCATGGATCCTCAAGGCAATCGACGGCGGCGTGAACGTCGACGGCTACTTTGTGTGGTCGCTGCAGGACCAGTTCTCCTGGACCAACGGCTATAACAAGCGCTATGGCCTGTTCTACATCGACTTCGAGACCCAGAAGCGCTATCCCAAGGCGAGCGCGTACTGGTACAAGAACGTCGCGGAGACCGGCCTGCTCATGGCCTAACTTTTGCCGCATACCCCCTGTCGGTCGCATACGAATCCCTCCACGGGTTCGCATGCGGCCTTTTTGTTTTTTGCCGAGCCGCGCGGATCGTTTGTCTCGATCTGTAACATCTAGCTGGGATTTTCGGTCCTAATTGTTACAGATTGAGACGAACGCGCAGGCCGGTCCGAATAATCTAAATCTGTAACACCTAGCCCACTTTTGACCATCTACCTGTTACAGATCGAGACAAACGCACAGGTCAATCCGCTCAATCTCGATCTGTAACATCTAGCCGAGCTTTTCGGTCCCAGTTGTTACAGATTGAGACAAACGGAATCGGCCAGGCAGAAAATCTAAATCTGTAACATCTAACGAGCATTTGATCGCCTAGTTGTTACAGATCGAGACAATCAGATGGTCAAATCCTCACTTTCCAGGCAGCTACGAAGCGCTCCTCTTTCTTAATTATTATCGGCATCACGAACACACTTCGGTATCTTTTAATGCCAAAATGATACCGAAAGCGTGTTCGAGAATACGGATAATTCCATGCGTTAGCCCAATCAAGCCCCAGGCTTACAAACTCCGTTATTGTTCAGAATGCCAATGCATTCTCGTTTGCGCGTCATTTCGCGTCACTTTGACGCGCATAATGACACGCAAATTTTTTCGTGTCATAATTTTGACGCGTAAAATGACGTGTAAAATTTTTACGTGTTATTTTTCACGTCAAATTGAAGCGAAACGGAGCATCACAATGCAAGAATCCAAAGATCTTGAATTCAAGGAATGCGTCACCAATTCGTTCCTTAAAACCGTCTCCGCTTATGCAAATGGCACGGGAGGACGCGTTCTATTTGGAATTAACGACGACGGAGAAGCCGTTGGCCTCGATGACCCCAAGCAGACCTGCCTGGATATCGAAAACAAGATTAACGATTCGATCATCCCCCAGCCCGATTACTCCCTAAAGATCGACGAGCCCGATGCAACCGTGGAGCTTACGGTCTTTCCCGGCAGATCGAAGCCTTACCTATACCGCTCGAAGGCATACAAGCGCAATGACACCGCGACCATTCCAGTTGATACCCTAGGCCTTTCGCGTCTTGTACTCGAGGGTCAAAACCTCTCCTTTGAGCAGCTCCCGGCAAACAAACAAGATTTATCTTTCACCGTTTTAGAGAATCGTCTAACAGCAAAACTTTCGCTTCAGTCATTCACAACCGATACTCTCAAAACCCTTGGCCTGCTTGATGAAACCGGAACCTACAACAACGCGGCAGAACTGCTCGCGGACGAGAATGGCTTCCCGGGTATCGACATCGCAGTGTTTGGTGAAACTATCAACCTCATTAAGCAGCGCAAGACTCTTGAACATGCATCCGTTCTAGCGGAAATTGACGGAGCCCTTGAGCTTTTCGAAGCCCAGTACTGCTACGAAGAGATCCAGGGGATGGAGCGGATCCGCAAGGAGCTCATTCCGCTCGAAGCATTCCGCGAGGCCATTACCAATGCAGTCGTTCATAGGACTTGGGATGCGCCCGCACACATCCGCATCTCGATGTTCGACGACCGTGTGAAAGTCGCTTCGCCCGGCGGCTTGCCGGCAAGCATGACCGTCGATGAATATCTGTCCGACATGCTATCCGTTAGACACAATCGTATTCTTGCCGAAGTCTTTTTGCGCCTGGGTCTTATCGAAGCCTTTGGAACGGGCATCATGCGAATTCGCGATACCTATAAGGACAGCGTCAGAAAGCCCCGGTTTCAAGTTTCGGATAACGCCATTGTGGTAACACTTCCCCTACTCATGGATAACCCGGGGCTCAAAGGCGACGAACTTATCGTATTCGGACTGCTGAGCGGAGTACACCCTCAATCGACAAGCGAGCTTGCGGCCAAAGTCACCTTTAGTCGCTCAAAGCTTCTTCGCATCCTCAAAAAACTCGTTGAGACAGGCCTGGCGACAGTTGAAGGCACCGGCAGAGGGCAGAAGTATCGCCTGCTACGCTAGTTAGCAGATGACCCGCGTGTGCTCCTCGATGGCGGCACGATCTTCGGCGGCGATACCCGGCTCGCACACCACGGCGTCCAAACTGTCCAGGCGGCAGAAGGTGTAGAAGTCGCGCTTGCCAATCTTGCTGGAATCGGCGATCAGATAGCGCGAGTCGGCCTTGCTAAAGGCAAGCTGCTGGATGCGGCCCTCTTCCATGTTAGACGTAGACACGTCGCCGTCCAAAATGCCGTTTGCGCCGATAAAGGCCGCGTCGATCCCCAGTGCGCGCAAGGTGTCCTCGGCCGTGGGGCCCACAAAGGCGGCAGTGCGGCGGCGGTACACGCCGCCCACCAGGCACAGTTCGCAGTCTTCGCGCGCCTCGAGCAGGCTAAACACCGAAAGCGAATTGGTCACAATGCGCAGGCGAAACGCCGGCAGCATCGAGGCCATCTGCTCAACCGTGGTGCCCGTGCCCAAAAAGATGGTCGAGCCTTCCTCGATAAGCTCCACAGAACGGCGCGCAATCTGCAACTTTTCCTCGGCATGCTTCGTGCGCTTTTCGCTGTGCGAATACTCATGACGCAGCATAGCGTGTGGACGGCCCTGCGCACTGCGGGCGCCGCCGTGCACGCGCTCGATCTCGCCCAGGCTCGCAAGTTCCTCAAGGTCGCGGCGAATCGTCATATCCGAGACACCCAGCGCATCCGAAATCTCCTTGACCGAGACCGTGCCCTGCTCTTCGAGCAGCTGACGAACCTTATCCTGTCGCTCTGCTTTAATCACGATGAGTCCTCGCTGTTCCACGCTCACGTCAATTCAAACAATAACGAACAAATTGTATCAGACTCGCGCGCTTCAGAAATGAACGCCCGCACAGCTCCAATCATCACTTTTTTGAGAAAAATACCCCTTGCTTTAGTGGGGTGTAGTGATAATCTCGCCTGTTCGCGCTACAGTTTGTCGGAAATACCTCGATGTTAGGAACCAAATGATCACTTCCGAGCTTTTCGGCACCGCGCCGTGCGGTACCCCCGTTCATCGTTACACCCTCAACGGGCCCGAGATCTGCGTTCGCATTATGGACTATGGCGCCACCGTGCTTGGTATCGACGTGCCCGACATTCCCGGCAACGTGCGCGATGTGGTGCTGGGCTTCGATAAGCTCGAGGATTACTTTGACAACCCCGCCTGCTTTGGCGCGACTATCGGCCCCGTGGCAAACCGCACCGCAGGCGCCACGATTACCATTAACGGCACCGACTGGCATATGCCGGCCAACGAAGGCGCCAACAACCTGCACAGCGATCTTGAGCATGGTCTGCACAAGCGCGTGTGGGATGTTGAGCTCGACGAGACTCACAACGCCGTGCGCATGACCACCTCACTTGAGGATGGCGAGCTGGGTCTCCCCGGCAACCGCACCTTTACGGCCGTGTTTACCGTGACGCGCACCGGCGTCTTTCGTGTCGAGTATGGCTGCGAGAGCGACCGCGCCACGTACGTGTCCATGACCAACCACACGTACTTTAACCTTGCCGGCCATAACGCCGGCATGGACTGCGAGCACTTCTTTGTTGCCAACGCTGCCCACTACCTGCCCATCAACGAGCAGAACATCCCCACCGGCGAGATTGCTCCGGTCGAGGGCACGCCGTTTGACTTTCGCGAGCTGCGCCCCGTCGCGCCTGGCATGGAGACCGACGATCCGCAGATTAAGCAGGCCCGTGGCTACGATCACTGTCTGTGCATCGATGGCTATCAGTACGGCCGTAATCTGCGCCGCGCGATGCACGTCGAGGAGATGTGGACCGGCCGTGAGCTGGACTATTACACCACTGCCCCGGGCGTGCAGCTCTACACCGGCAACTGGCTGGGCGACGAACACGCCAAAGACGATGCCAACTATAGCTGGGGCGCCGGCTTTGCCCTCGAGGCAGAGATGTACCCCGACACGCCGCACCAGCCGCTGTTCCCGCAGGGCATTGTGGGCCCGGGTCACCCATACAGCAATGTGATCGAATACCACTTTATGAGGCACTAGACCCACAACGCGACATATTGCACAGCAACGCCCGCCGGCACCACCGCCGACGGGCGTTTTTCTATCCAGTCGAACGCCCGCTCGTTCGCGGCGTGGGTCGGCCTGACGCCCTCCGAGCACTCCAGCGGGGAGAGCGACCGCAGGGGCGCGATCACCAAGGCCGGCAACAAGCACCTGAGGAAGGCGCTGGTCGAGGCCGCGTGGCACTACCTGACGTGCTCGGGGCGGCCGAAGGACCTCGCCAAGGGCCAGGCCCCGGACCGGGGCGCCCGGAGGCATGCCGCCAAGGGCGTGCGGAGGCCGGTCGAGAGGCGGGAGGCGCTGCTCGCGCGCGGGGTCCACGGCAACAAGGCGAACGTGGCCACGGCGCGCGAGCTCGCCTGCTGGGTGTGGGCGGTCGGCCTCATGGCCGAGGAGGCGTAGGGGGGCGTTCCCCCGCACATAAGCCGATCACCCCGGAAGCGGTTCGATCCGAAGCCGTTGAGGCGAACCTCAGGTCCCTTTTCTGCGAGCGCCCAGGGCGCCACACGCGTGCACAGACTGTCGGTTCGACGTAGAAGCCTCAGCCGTAGCAACGGATTGCCCAGCGAGAGATCGCCGCGGGCGGATATTAAACTGCAAAGACGAGCGTCGGTAAGACACGCCGAGGTCGCCGCGGACGGGCTGATATAGGGAGAGGGCCTGACCCCATATCGTTGGGGCCAGGCCCGATTTTGCCTCTTGACAATGTCCTGCTCATATTAAAAGGACAGTCCTTGCCAACCCGGACGGCAAACCGGCCAATCGGCAAGGGCTGTCCCCGATCGCTAGTCGTTTAAGAACATCCACGACGACCGGGTGGCAAGGAGTCTCCCCAAGCACCGGCTGGAAAGGAACGTCCCCAGGTGACGGGTCGAGGATAGGCGTGGATTTGGCGCTGATGCGGTCTCAGTCATAGAAAAATCCTCTCCGCCCACAGAGAAGCAGACAGAGAGGATGGCACCCGCTGAAATGGGTTCGAAATCGAGTGGGATGACCGCCTACTCTTGTTTGGTTCGTTCAATAACCTTTTTGAGAGCCTTTATCAACTTGTAAACGAGATAGATCACCGCAGCGGTGATTCCGACCTCAACCAGAACTATAGCCAGGAGGGAAACCTCTCCGCCAATGTTGATCTTACCCAACACGCCCATATTGAATCACGCTAGATATGTATGCAGTCGAGAGCCATTTATTTCAGCTCCAAGAGTATAAGTCGCAGACGCCATACCGCCTACACCGGTAAAAAGAAAGCTCCACTTTGTTCGTTTGGAAGAAAAACTCTTACTGAAATTCGATAAGGCAGCACCAACGGAAGATGCCTTATGGCCCCACCACGATGTAATGTTGTAGTTCTTGATTGATATCCAGTACTCAGCATCGAGCACTCCAGTATAGAAGTAAACCTTCCAATTCCCATCAGTAGCGTTGTAGTAGCCGTCCCAAATCGGGGCAACATCAGCTTGCTCTTTCTCTATCCCAAAAACACCTGTAGAGCCATCTGGCAGCTCGATAGTACGTTCTTGTTTCGGTCCATCATTCAAATCGAAGCATGCGTCGGCGGGCGTCAAATACTCAGAAGCATTTGCGGAGGGCAATAAAATAAATCCGGTGGCGAAAAATAGGACAACCATTGCTAACAACAACTTGGGCATTTTTTTCATCATGTCCTCCTGTCACGTGTCATATGTAACGACAGCCGCGGCAATTTAATTATTGCCTGGTTCTGACAATTATTTTTCCGGCACAGCGACTAATCCGCAAAAGGCGCCATTTTGTCCGTTAGCGGTTTCTTTTTTATCAACAGACGACCAGGTTCCGACAACTATGTATCGGGGGCGCTCTTAAACGGCTGGGCGTTGGGCGCGCTCTTTCGCCGCCCGGCAGAGACGATATGAGCAGGACATAAAAACATTGAGAGCCCCTGCTGCATGAAAGACCGCGGATTAGGCCGACAATGGTGAGTGTCCAATCCAACCGTGGCGGCCACGCCGCATTCATGGAAGGGGCTCCCATGCTCGATGCTACCACCTTCATCGGCCTCGACGTCCACGCGCGTTCGCTCGTTCGCGGCGTGGGTCGGCCTGACGCCCTCCGAGCACTCCAGCGGGGAGA
>DXMF01000048.1:40759-124008 GCA_019414345.1 Collinsella sp. | reverse complement strand
CGCGATTGGCGAAAATACGTTGGTGAAAATGGTGAAAAATATATTGACGCTAACAACTGGGCGCTCTACGAGATCGCGATCAAGCGCATGGCGTACGACGAGAGGACGAGGAGGTACGTGGCGAGGCGGACCTCCGAGGGGAAGTCCCGGCGGGAGGCGGTCCGCTGCCTGAAGCGCTACATAGCGCGGGAGGTGTACCACGTGCTCATGGACCCGAACCCCGACGGCGCCGCGCCGGAAGGCCCCGAGCTCGCGAAGATGCGCAAGGCGATGCGGGTGACTCAGAAGAAAGCCGCCGCGGAGCTCGGCCTGTCCGCAGCCACACTCGGGCACTTGGAACGGGGGAAACGGCGGTCGACGAAACTGGAGAGGAGGTATTACGAGCTCCTGTGCGCATTGGAGAGAACGCTCCCGCAAACTGCCTCTTGACAACTTATAGGAGCGTCGGTTTTGTTTTTGCGTTGTTCGCCATGGTTGAGGGTAGCAGCCTAAACGTAGTAGATGGGCCCATTTCGTGGCAAACGGGTCACGTGGCAGCCCTCGCAAGGCCAAAATGACCCGTTTTCCTCCGTCCCCGGGAGATCAAGGGCTGTTACGGATATGGTGCCATTTCAAAACTATGCCGGATTACGGGGCTAAAGTCGGGACCCTCATCCATACCCTCATTTTTTGAAAAACGGCAGGCTATCTACCTGCGGTTTTGTTTTTGCGATTTTCGGTATGGCCGAGGGTCCGCTATCCAGCCCCGTAATCCGGCATAGTTTTGTTCGTGGCGGCCCAACCGCGCGTTTAAGTGCGGGGCCGGTGGGGCAAAATTGCCCCACCGGCCCCTATTCCAGTTCTATCCCAGCGTTACTCCGGCTTGGTTTCTACCGTGGGAGTCTTGTCCGCCGCGACTGGAGTGCGGGCAGTGTCCATAGTCAGGCAGTGTTTAGGACAGCTCTCGATGCACTCGCCGCACACCACGCAAGCGTACGGGTCGATCGACCAGGTACCGCCCTTGCGATCGACCGCGAGCGCGCCCGCCGGGCAGCGGCGCGCGCACATGCCGCAGCAGATGCACACGTCCATGTCGTTGACGATATGCCCGCGCAAGCGCTCGGGTGCCGTCAGCTTCTCCTGCGGATAGCGCACCGTGACCGGCTGCTTGACCATAGAACCTAAGGCCGTCTTGGCAAATGTCAGTAAACTCATGCCGCGCCTACCTTTCCGTGCAGCTAATGCAGGGGTCGATGGTCAGGATAATCATGGGCACGTTGGCAAGGAGCACGCCCTGCAGCGCATGTGTCAGACCCGCCAGGTTCTGCGACGTCGGCGTGCGCACGCGGAAGCGGTCCAGGTTCTTGGTGCCGTTACCGCGCACATAGTAATACGCCTCGCCGCGCGGCTGCTCAATCACAACCTCGCCGCGTGCGCCGTCGGCCGGTGTAAGCTTGGTGCGCCCGCCTATCCCGTCGTGCGGAATCTTGCCCACAAGCTCCTTAATGATGTCCATGGCCTGCGTGACCTCGGCACAGCGCACCTGGCAGCGGGCATAGCAATCGCCATCGGTAGCAACGATGGGCTCAAACGCAACCAGATCCGCATAGGCACCGTCGTCAAACATGCGCACGTCGTAATCCACGCCCGAGGCGCGCCCAAACGGGCCGACCATCGACAGATCCAGCGCATCTTTCTTGCTGATCACACCCACGCCATGCAAGCGCTCGCCGCAGCTGTCATCGTCCAAAAACGTATGCACCAGGGCCTCGTAGTCGGGACGCATGGCATCGAGCGTCTGGACAATTCCGGCCAGCTCGGAGTCCTCGATATCGTGCTTAAGGCCGCCGATCTCGTTAATCGACAGAATCACGCGGCCACCGCACGTGCTCTCGAAGATCTTGAGAATCTGCTCGCGCAGGGTCCACGAACGATAGAACAGTGCCTCGAAGCCAAAGGCGTCGGCGAGCAGACCCAGCCACAACAGGTGCGAATGAATACGCGAAAGCTCGTGCAAAATGGTGCGGATATACTGCACGCGGCCGGGCACCTCGATGTCGAGCATGCGCTCGCAGGCGCTGGCATAACCGTAGCTGTGGCCCACGGCGCAGATGCCACAGATGCGCTCGGCGATGTAGCCAAACTGGTGCATGTCGCGCTTTTCGGTGAGCTTCTCGAGCCCGCGGTGCACAAAGCCGATCTGCGGAATTGCCTCGATGACGCGGTCGTCCTCGATTACCAGGTCCAGATGAAGCGGCTCGGGCAGCACCGGGTGCTGCGGGCCAAACGGAATAACGGAGCGATGTGCCATGGACCTTACGCCTCCTTTTTCTGCTTGTCGCGGGCGGCCTTGGCGGCAAGCGCCGCGCGGACCTTGGCCGCTTTCTCGGGATCCATGGCGGCGAGCTTTGCCTCCATCTCGGCAGCCTTGAGCGCGGCCTTCGCAGCAGTTTCATCGTGCTGAGCATCGGAGCCGGCAGCCGCAGCGGGCTGAGCGACGGCAGCGCCCGCAGCATCGCCAGCGCCCGCAGTGCCCTCCCCCGCAGCGGCCGTGGCAGTAGCAGCCTTCTCGGCCGCGGGCTTGCGCGCCTTGGCCTCGGCAGCGGCACGGACCTTCATGGCTTTCTCGCGCGCGGCCTTCACCTCGGGCGTGATAACGCTCATGGGCTCGGCAGTCGAGACCTGGTAGAAAAAGCCCTTAAAGTCAATCTGCATATCGGTAATGGCAAGACCAAACAGGTCGTGCGCTTCGTTTTCAAACGGGAATACTGCCGGATAGTACGAGCTGATGGACGGAATCTCCTGGTACTGATTAATTCCCTCAACCACCAGGTTCTCGATCGCATAGCTGCCGTCCTGCGCAATCTGCTCCTGAGCAGCACGGACGTTGATAAACGTATAGACCAGGCGATACGATCCGTCGTCCACACAGCGCTCGGCGTGCATTTGCACAAAGCGCGCGCCGACGCCCTTGAGCGCCTGCACATGCGGCAGGAGCTCGTCGAGCCCGACGGTGGTATAGATAGCCTTTTGCATTACTCGGCCTCCTTTGCAGCGACGGGCGTCTCAGCAGGTGCGTCACCAGCGGCAGGCGCTGCGGGTTTCTCGGCAGGCGCGTCACCGGCACCGTCAGCCCCGGCCCCAGCTGCAGCCACGAACCCGTCCTCGCCCAACTCGACGCCGCCATCCCAGGTAGCAGCGCCGCCCACGGTAAGCGGGTCACCGCCGGCGCGCATCACGGCCTCCTTCTGATCAAGGATGCCGCACGCCTCCACGATGGCATCGATCACGGTCTCGGGACGAATGGCGCACCCGGGCGCATACACGTCCACGGGAATCGCGCGGTCCACGCCGCCGATCACGTTATAGGCATCGCGGAATACGCCGCCCGAACACGCGCAAATGCCGCACGCCACCACGCACTTGGGCTCGAGCATCTGGCTGTAGATCTGGCGCACGACGGGCAGGTTCTGGGCATTGACCGACCCCGTCACCAAAAAGATGTCCGCATGCTTGGGGTTGCCGGTGTTGACCACACCAAAACGCTCCGCATCAAACAGCGGGGTGAGCGAGGCCAGCACCTCGATATCGCATCCGTTGCAGCTCGAGCCGTCGTAATGAATAACCCACGGCGAGCGCGACATTTTATGATCCATGGATGCCGCCTCCTAAATAAACACGTCAACGAGGATGGGCATAAGGTTGAGCAGGCCAAACACCAGCGCCACGCCCCAGCCGAGCTTAAAGCAGCTGCGCCAGGTGCTGCGCGCGAAGGTGTTGTCGATCAGCACCTCGACATAATACGTCGCGACCATCACGACCAGGGCAACCACCCAGCTCACCGGGTTGTCCCAAACAAAGAACATGCCCACCCACATCAAAAACAGCACGGTCTCGCACCAGTGCATAAGGGTCATCTTGGCCAGCGTGCTGCCGCTCATCTCGGTGGCGACGCCCTGGACAATCTCCTGATGCGCGTGATGCGAGTACGAAAGGTCAAACGGCGACTTGCGTAGCTTGATGGTGAGCACCGCAAGCAGCGCGAGGAAAATGGGCGCACTGTACACGATGATGGGCGCCGACTGCCCGGTCACGGCGATGGAATCAAAGCTGTCGGTGGCAAGATACAGGCCCACGCTCATCAGCAGAACGGCGGGCTCGTAACTCATAACCTGCAGCAGCTCGCGGTCGGCGCCGACCTGGGCAAACGGGCTTTGCGTCGAGGCGGACGCCAACACCACAAAGATCGCGGCGAGCGTCACCATAAAGGCGCACAGCAGCGTGTTGGAGCCCGACACAAAGATGCCGCCACCCACGACGGTGAAGATGAGCGCACACGCCATGTAGGTATCGTCCATGGTGTTTACGCTGGCAGGAGCCTTGCGCAGCAGCTTGGCCACATCGTAGAACGGTTGCAGCAGACGCGGTCCCACGCGGCCCTGCATGCGAGCCGAAAGTTTGCGGTCAGCGCCGTCGATCAGGCCGCCCACAAACGGTGCCAGCAGGGCAAACGCCACGGTGCCTATGAAGATGCCCACGACGCCCGAACCTTCAAAATACTTACCGCGCAGCACCGAGGGCGCACTCATGGCAAGTCTCTCGGGCCCAATCCACGCGCAACACAGCAGCGCAAACAAGATAATGCTGCAGCACACGACGCTACCCGCGGGGCCAATACGCTTCTCGCCAAGGGCGTCCTCCGAGTACCAATTGCGCTTTTCGGCCTTCACCTCGTGTCCCATCGAGCCGCGGAAATGGCGGTAATTGTCGGTTCCCACACCCGAAAGATATACGTTTACGTGCGGTTTGTTGCTCACGCGGAATGAAGTCAGCAGCACCACGGCGATAAACGCCACGATAACCACCATCAGATACATGGCGTCCTTGCCAATAACGTACGGCACGCGGCCAAACACCATGGCCAAGTAAGGCGACACCAGGCCGCTCGAGATAACCGGGAACGCCACGCAGCACAGAATCAGCAGCGCGGCGATGGTGTTGAGGGCCATCCATTCGGTCTTATGGACATTGACCTCAACGTTTTGAGCCGTGGGGTCGACGCCCGAAAGCTTGGCAAGCCACTTGCCCCAGAAGAAAAACGTCGCGGCCGAGCCAAAGGCAAGCACCATGATCATGAGCACGTTGCCGGTCTGGGCAAACGCCACCAGGGCGCCCCACTTGGACACGAGCATGCCAAACGGGGCCACGAACATGCCCATAATGCCCAGCATCATCAGGCGCGTCAGGTGCGGCATGCGGCTGAACATGCCGTCCATGTCCTCGATATTGCGGCTGCCGATATGATGCTCGGCCGTGCCCACGCACAGGAACAGCAGCGACTTGGCCACCGTGTGGAACAGGATCAGGAAGATGGCCGCCCATACGGCCTCGGGCGCGCCGACACCCAAGCAGGCACTGATGAGGCCCAAGTTGGAAATGGTGGAGAACGCGAGCACGCGCTTGGCATTGCTCTGCGAGATGGCCATGAGGGCAGCGAGCAAAAACGTGATGGCACCCACACTCGTGACCATAAAGCCAGTCACGGGATAGATGGCATAGAGCGGGCTCAGCTTGACCATCAGGAACACGCCGGCTTTGACCATGGTTGACGAGTGCAGCAGGGCGCTCGTGGGCGTGGGGGCAACCATGGCACCCAACAGCCAAGTGTGAAACGGCATCTGCGCGGCCTTGGTGAGTGCGGCGAGCGACAGCAGAACGACCGGCATCACCAGCAGCGCGGATTGCGCGGTTCCGGCGCCGGAAAGCTCGATCATGCCCGAGATGGTCAGCGGCATGCCGTTAACGTGCAGGTACATGAGTCCGGCCAAAAACGCGATGCCGCCCAGCATGTTGAGGATGATCTGGGTGAAAGCGTTTTTTATGGCCTCGGGCGTGCGCGTGTAGCCAATCATGAGGAACGAGCACACGGTGGTGATTTCCCAGCCACAGAACAGCCACTCAAGGTTGTCGCTTGTCACGATGACGAACATGGCCGAGAGGAACAGGAACATGAGCGCCAGGAACTGCGGGCGTCGGTCGGGCGCGGTCTGCCCGCGCAGCGCAGCCTCGTGCTCATCGTGCGCTTGGAAGTCCTTCATGTAGCCCAAGGCATACACGCAGATTAGGCTGCCGACAATGCCGACGGCGAGGACCATGATCACGCTCATGTAGTCTAGGTAGAGCGGCGTCGCCGTGACGGCTTCGGCCGCGGGCAGCGTCATGGCTGCAAAGGCGAGCGAGCCCACCAGCTGGACTATGCCGAGTACCGTTGTGAGCGCGTTCCCATATTTGAACGCGTTGTACAGGATAACGGCGCACAGAATCACGTCGATGGCGGAGCTGATGATCGAGAGCACATGCGAGGTGCCGGGGGCAACCTCAAAGCTCTGCGGACCCGTGCCAAAAAACATAACGGCGACTACAACTGTCACCGCCATAATCATGCCGGAACCTATGAGCCCCACCGCATCGCGGGCGCGGTCACCGCGCGCGAGCAGCATGCCCAGCGCCGGTACCAGCGGAAACAGGGTAAGGAAATACAGTAGCGTCATACCATCACTCCCCCATGCAAAAACGCTGCAATTGTTTAACGTTATAGCTCAATTGAGGAGTGGCGGCGGCAGGTTTTCGGTCAACTGGGGAGTTTTAGGCGTACGGGGTAAGGGCACGTCCGCTTTGGAGCAGAGAGGCGGCAAGAAAAATGCGCCCCTGTGGGCGCACCATCCCGTTTGCTATTCCGCCTTTTTAACGCGCGGCTTGCGACCTCGCGGCTTATCGACCAGTGCGGACTCACCGCTCTCGCGATACTGGCGGCACCAGGCCTTAACCGAAGACTCGCTTGGAATCTTGTGTTTGATCATGGCCTCGCGAACCGTTAAGCCGTTTTCCAAGCGGTCCTTGACCACGGCGAGCTTAACTTCGTACGAATAGGTGTGATGATGCGAACCGGCGTTGAGAACGGCGTCGGCACCGCCCACGGCATACGCGCGGGCCCACTGACGAGCCGTGGCCTGGGGAATGCCAAGCTCCGCGGCGAGGGCGCGATGACCGACCCCCTCTTGGAGGGCCTCGACGGCGCGCTGCCTAACCTCGGGCGCATGCGTGCGAGTCCTAGTTGCTTCCGACATACCTGCCACTTCTTAGCCTTAACCGTTAATCTGCTTTCTTACGTGCAAGTTAGATAGTAGCATTTTACCGTTTGCTCAAAGCAGTTAATTAAAATAGACGCGGCGTTATCTGGGCATTTGGCACCAAATTACGACATTTCTTTATCGATTATTTACGCTGGTAGCTGACTCGCAGCTAATCGTCATTCGCTTGTCAACAAAATTGGCATCTCTTTATGTCCTTTGGTATAGAGGATATAGTTATTAACCCCTCCCCCAATATTTTTGAGTGATCTGCAAGGCAGTAGACGTCCTCACTCCTCATGATTACCGCGCATTGCCATTCATCGGAGCAAAACAAAAAGGGCGGGACCTGCTGCGCTTGCAGGCCCCGCACCGGTTGACACCCGACGGGACACAGCCGGGCGAGACGGATCCGTGCTACCGCCCCGCCTGGCCGCGATGTTCAACTACAGCTCGTTGGCCGCGTGATACGCCGTGCGAATGGCGCTCGCAATGTCGGCGGTGCGCTCACCCGAGCAGTCGCCCACGCAGGTCACGGGCACCGTCACGCCATCCAGGTCAAACGCGTTGGCCTTGGAGCCCACGGCCATCACCACGTAATCGCAGGCGATCTTCACCGGCTCCTCGGCGCCGTCCTCGGTGGTGCGAACAGCCTCCACGCCCTCGTCGGTAATGGCGGTCAGGCGGGTCTTAACATGCTGCTCCACGTTGTGCTCTGCAAAGTCGCTCATAATCAGCGGCAGAATGGTCTCGGACTCGCCCGCGGCAATCTTGTCGAGCATCTCCACGATCGCCACCTCGCAGCCGTGCTGCAGCAGGTACTCGGCAGTCTCGGTGCCCACCAGGCCGCCGCCAATGACGGCGACGCGGCCGCTGAGCTCCACCTTGCCGGCCAGCACGTCCCAGCTCGAGACGACCTTCTCCGAGTCGGCGCCCGGAACGGGGATGACCACGTCGTGCGCGCCCACGGCCACAATCGCGGCGTCGGCGGCGTTGAGGTCCTCAGCGGTAGCGGCATGACTGAGCTCCACCTTCACGCCCAGGCCAGGCAGAATCTTCTCGTAGTACTCGACCGAGCGCATAATCTCGTCCTTGCGCGGAGGCGCAGCCGCCAGCACAATCTGGCCGCCCAGATGATCGCTCGCCTCGTAGACGGTCACGTCGTAGCCGCGCTTGGCCGCCACGCGCGCGGCCTCCAGGCCGGCGATGCCGCCGCCCACCACGGCGATCTTCTTGTCGCCCTCGCCCGGCTTGATGGCGATGGTCGCCTCGTCGCCGTTCTCGGCATTGAGCACGCACGAAATGTACTTGCGGTTTTGAATCGCATCGACGCAACCCTTGTTGCAGTTGAGGCACTCGCGGATGGACTCACCCGTGGCGGCCTTCAGCGCAATGTCGGGGTCGCACATGAGCGAGCGGCCATAGGCGATGATGTCGGCGGCGCCGTCTTCCAGAATCTTCTCGCCGGCCTCGACCGAAACCACGCGGCCCACGGTTGCCACCGGCACGGAGACCAGGGCCTTGACGCGCTCGGCCACGGGCAGCGTCCAGTTGTAGGGCATGGCGCCCATGGGCGGAATGGTGTCGCCCATGTTGCCGGTGTGGTTGGCCTGTGCGACCTGGATCATATCGATGCCCGCGCCCTCGAGCAGCTTGGCGAACTCGCAGGCCTCGTCGGGCTGCAGGCCGCCCTTGCCGCGCGGCGTGCCGTCGGGGTTCTCCATGATCACGGGGAGCTTGTACTCCACCATCAGCTGCGGCGCGGCTTCCTTAATGGCAGCGACGACCTCCAGCGCGTAGCGAACGCGGTTCTCGAACGAGCCGCCGTACTCGTCGGTGCGCTGGTTGAGGATGGCCGAGCACAGCGAACCTACCAGGCGGTCGCCGTGGACCTCGATGGCATCGATCCCGGCCTGCTGCGCGCGAGCGGCCGAGGCGGCGATAGCCTCCTTGATCTGGGTGAGCTGCTCCACACTCGCCTCGTTCACAAAGTGCTGCATGTCGTGGTGCAGCTTGGCGTAGGCCTGGTTGCGGATCTCGTTGGACTCGGCCATCTTGGCGGCAAAGGTCTCCTCGTCGCCGGCGGCCTTGGCCTCCTGCGCGGCCTTGGCGGCGGCCATGGATCCCATGACCATGCGGCCGACACCGGGCACGTCGTACTCGGGGTGGAACAGCTGCAGCGCGACCTTGGCGCCGTGCTTGTGGACGGCATCGGCCAGGGCCTTAAACGTGGGGATTTGGGCGTCGGTCGCCAGCTTGGGCGTGGGGCTTGCGGTCATGACGGGAGCAACGTCGCCGATGACGATGTAACTCACGCCGCCACGGGCCAAGCGCTCGTAAAAAGCCAGGCTGCGCTCGCCAATGGAGCCGTCACGCTCCTCGTAGCCGGTGGTCAGCGGCGGAAACATAATGCGGTTTTTGAGCTCAAGGGGGCCAACCGTAATGGGCTGAAGCAGCTTGGATGCAGGTGCGGTCATGGACATTCCTCTCTTGTAGGCGCGGCGGCGATGTTGCCGCGTAGTTGTCTAGAGGATATGGCATGGAGGCACAGCAGCACAACGGAAATCGGCGAATATCAGGTGGCGGCAGGTGGATGGGGCAGAGCGGCCCGTCGGTTTGCCCGCCGGTTTATCTCAATCTGTAACAGTTACGCGGCAAAACCGGGTCTTACTGTTACAGATCGAGACATTCCTCTCGGCCCATCCTCAACAATCTAGATCTGTAACAGCTAGGCCCACTTTTGGCCCCTATCTGTTACAGATCGAGACAAACCAAACCCGCCTGCTAGAAAATCTCAATCTGTAACGGTTACTCGGCAAAAACCGTCCCTCGTGTTACAGATTTAGACAAACACGACCCAACCCACCGGTATATCTCGGTCTGTAACACCTAGCCGCCCAAATCGGGTCTAGATGTTACAGATCGAGATTTTGTTTGAGAGGCCGAGAATTGGACCGAAAACACGGTCCCGAAATAACAAAAAAGCTCGCCGGCTAGGCCGACGAGCTGCAAGTTCTTGGTCGCGGGGGCAGGATTTGAACCTACGACCTCCGGGTTATGAGCCCGGCGAGCTACCAGACTGCTCCACCCCGCAATGTCTGGGCGCCTCATGTGCGCAAGAAAGAATATTACGCGGGAGTTCGGTAAACGGCAAGGAAAATCTCGTAGAGCATAATTCCTTCATATTTAAACCCCTCAGCCCCTATCACCGTAAACGAATCGCAGCCGAGTGCCGTCGGCGACGCGTATACAATGGTGCGCGTCCTTTTATGCCAACACTGGGAGTAGACATGCTGCTCGCTATCGATATGGGAAACACGCAGACGGCCATGGGCCTGTTTGACGGAGACGAGCTGGTGCAGTCGTGGCGCATGCCCACCGACCGCTCCTATACCGCCGACGAGATCCATGTGCGCCTGATGGGTTTCTTTAAGATGTACGGCCTTTCGCTCGACGCGGTCGACGCGATCGCCTTTGCCGGCGTGGTGCCGCAGCTCTCGCGCGAATGGCACGCCGTGGCCGACCGCATTGCCGCGGACGCCATCGTCATCGGGCCGCAGACGGCCGCGGTGACCAAGCTGCGCGCGGCGCGTCCCCAAGCCGTAGGCGCCGATCGCGTCGCTAACGCCGTTGCGGCCGAAACTTTCTACGGCGCGCCGGCAATCGTGGTGGACTTTGGCACCGCGACCAATATCGACGTCATCGATGAGGACGGTTATTACATTGGCGGAGCGATCGCGCCGGGCATTCGCATCTCCATGGACGCGCTTGCCGCCCGTGCCGCCAAGCTCGCCAGCGTGCCGCTCGAGGCGCCCGAGCACGCCATCGGCCGCGATACCGAGGAGTGCATCAAGGTCGGCGCCGTGATGGGCGCCGCCGCCATGGCCGAAGGCCTGGTCGCGCGCATGAAGCGCGAGCTGGGCCGCGACGATGCCACCGTTATCGCCACGGGCGGCCTCGCCGGCATCGTCGCCGGCTCGACCGATGCCTTCGACGTGGTAGACGGACAGCTCACCATCAAGGGCATCTGCGAAATCTACCGCCGCATGCAGGAGCTAGCGTAGGCTCTGGCGAAGCCGAGACGCTACAGACCGCGAATCCGTACGGCCTCAGGCGGAAACTCCTGCTCGCCGGCATCGGTCTTGATGGTCGCGCGACCCCAGATGTCCAGGCCCGCAAACACGCCGACCGCGAGCGGCAGGCCGTTGGGCGACACCGCCGCGACCTGACGACCCAGCAGCGGCACCATGTCAAAGTAC
Organism: Collinsella sp.; assembly: GCA_019414345.1. Classification (GTDB taxonomy): domain Bacteria; phylum Actinomycetota; class Coriobacteriia; order Coriobacteriales; family Coriobacteriaceae; genus Collinsella. The sequence goes on along the minus strand of DXMF01000048.1, from coordinate 112,640 downwards.
TCGCCCAGCACCGGAGCCAGCGGGCCGGCAGCGCCCTGCGGCGTGTTGGCGGCAACCGCCCAGGCGTCAACGCGGGTCAGCACAGCGGCGGCCAATGCCTCGATCAGCGCCTCATCTGCCATATCCACGCCAAGCTCACCCAGCGCCGCACGCTCAATATCAACCGTCACCGCGGCAAACATGCCCGCAGCACCGGCACCGCCGTTCACGGCAACACGCGCGAGCGACGCCTCAAACGCAGGCGCACCGCACACGATATCGCTCGGCCACTCAATGCCCACCTTGCCGGCAAGGCCCAGGCCCGGCGTCGACGCCGTGCCCACGAGCGCGTCCATCATGCCCATCGCCGCCACAAACGGCAGGCCGTGGAAGGCATGCATGTTCACGTCCGGGCGCACGACCAGCGAAAACGTCAACGACGCCTCGCCCACGCTCCACGCGCACCAGCCCGCGGACACGCCCTCGCGGCCCGCGTCACGCGCCGCGTCGAGCTCGGTGCCAGCGGCAACAGCATTCATCTCGATCATCTACATACGCCCCAATTCGCCCACGATATGGCCCACGCGATCCTCGGGCTCCTTGACCTCGACGCCGTTGTAGCGGAAGAACCGCGCCGGGTCGTGCATCAGATCCTCGAGCGGCACCAGCACAAAGTCACGCTCGCCGATCAGCGGATGCGGCAGGCGCAGCTTTTTGCCGCCGTGGGTCTCGCCGTCCATCCACAGCAGGTCCAAGTCGATGGTGCGCGGACCGTTGGCCTTGGCCTTCTTGGAGCGGTCGCGCCCCAGCTCGGCCTCGATCTTCATAAGCTCGTCGAGCAGCACCAACGGCGCCAGCTCGGTCTTAATCTCGATGACGGCGTTGGCAAACGCGTCCTGGCGCGTCTCGTAGGCCGGCTCGCTCTCGTAGATCTTGGAGGAGTTGGACACGCAGGTGAGTGGAATCTCGGCGATCATGTCGCGTGCGGCGCGGATGTTGTCACAGCGATGCCCCAGGTTGGAGCCCACGGCCACAAACGCGCGGCGCGGCTGCGGCTTGGCAACCGCCCAGTAGCCGTTCAGGAACTGCGCAAAGCCCGCGGCGTCGTGCACGCGCACAATGTTGGCACCGGCCTGGATGGCGCCCAGGCACACGCCAAACGTAGCGGCATCGCGCTCGGCGGCCTCGGTCACGCCCGAGACGGCGCCCACAAAGCGCTTGCGCGATACGGCGCACATGAGCGGATAACCCAGTGACGCCATCTTGGCAGTCTCGCGCTGGATGACAATGTCCTCGTTGGCCGTCTTGCCAAAGCCCGGACCGGGATCGATGCAGATGCGGTCGCGCGACACGCCGGCGTGGATGAGCGCGCGGGCCTGGTCGGACAGAAAGCCCATGACGCGGCGCATGATGGGCGCCGAATCGGGCAGGGTGAAGCGGCGGAGCTGCGAGGTGGGCACGTAGGCTTCCTCGCGGCGGGCGCTGCGGCGCATCATGGCGGCCAGGTGGTCATTGGGCTCCGATGCGGCCTCGGTGGCCTCGGGCGCGGGCGCGACGGTCTCGGCGGCAGCAGCCTGCTCGGCGGCCGGCGTCTCCTGCTTCTGCTCGTCCGTGGGCTCCGGCGCGGGCTCCGGATCGCCAAACGGCAACGAGGGCTGCACCACGCCGCCCGGAAGCTTGGCCTCCGGCTTAGGCTCGCCCAGCAACTTGCCGCGACGGCGGCGAGCCGGCTTCTCAGCCTCACGCGCGGCCTCGGCAGCCGCCTCACGCGCCTTCTCGGCAACAAACGCCGCAGCCGAGGTATCGAGCTGCACCGTTGCGTGCGTGCGGGTAGGCGCGGCGACCTCGCCGGCATGCATCACGATGACGCCGCAGGTGCTCGTCTTAACAAACTCGACCATCTTGGGGTCGGTGAAGCCGGTCACGTCGTTGACGATCGAGGCGCCGCAGCGCACGGCCGCCTTGGCAACCGCCACGTGACGCGTGTCGATCGAGACGATGGCGCCCTCTTTGGCCAGCGCGCGCACCACGGGCAGCACGCGGCGAGCCTCCTCGTCGGGATTAACCGGGGTAAAGCCGGGGCGCGTGGACTCGCCGCCTACGTCGATGATGTCGGCGCCGGCGTCGAGCATCGCCAGGCCGTACTCGATGGCGGCATCCGGGTCGAAGTGCTCCCCGCCGTCGCTAAACGAATCGGGCGTCACGTTGAGGACGCCCATGATGCGCGGACGGTCAAAGCTGAGCTCATACTTTCCGCACCGCCATGTCTTGCTGTCGTTCGCCATGAACATCCTCCTAAAATGCCCACGCCGCCGAGCTTGGGGAGCTGGCGGCGGGGTCGCTTTGCACTCAGTCTTTCTATTGTATCCGCGCACACGGGCTAGAACGCAAACGCGGCCGCGATGTCGCAAGAAATCAGCAGGTCGGCATTTGCATCCTGATCGGTAGGCGCCAAATTGCAAATGGCCAGCGTATCGCCAGTAAAGTAACGCGTAAGGCCTGCCGCCGGATACACCACGAGCGAGGTCCCACCCACAATGAGGGCATCGGCCGCGGCAATGGCGGCAACGGCACCGGTCAACACATGCTCGTCGAGCGGCTCTTCGTAGAGCACCACATCGGGCTTGATGCGACCACCGAACGCGGGGCACACGGGCACGCCCGCGGCGTCCTCGTGCTCGCGCGAGCAAATCCACTCGGCGCTATAGACCGCGCCGCACGACTGGCAAATGTTGCGATGGACCGATCCGTGCAGCTCGAACACGCGCTGCGAGCCCGCCATCTGATGCAAGCCGTCGATGTTTTGCGTCACCACGGCATCAAGCTTGCCGGCGCGCTCCAGCTCGGCCAGCTTGGTGTGACAGCGGTTGGGCTTAGCGTTAAGCGCGATCATCTTGGTGCGGTAAAAGTCGAAGAACTCGGCCGGATGTGTCTCATAAAAGCTATGCGAGAGCATAGTCTCGGGCGGGTAGGCAAACTGCTGGTGATACAGGCCGTCCACGCTGCGGAAATCGGGGATGCCACTTGCCGTGGAAACACCAGCGCCGCCAAAGAAGACCACGCGCTTGTGGGTGTCAAACAGATCCGCCAGCGCGGCGGACGCCTGCCTGGGGTCCGATATTGCCTGCGTCATATGAGCCCTCCGTCCTTGTTGATCGGGCGGCGTCGGGCGATGTCCCAGCATGCGACCTTTAAGTCAGCATGCGCGGAGCCCACCCCGCCCCTGTTGCGCTAATCTTAAGCCTGCCAACCCCGTCGAAAGGACACCATGCCTCAGACTTACACTTTCGCCTCGTGGAACGTCAACGGCCTGCGCGCCGTGCTCAAAAAGGACCCGAGCTTTATCCAGATCGCGCAAGAACTCGACGTCGATATCCTGGCGCTGCAAGAGACCAAGTTGCAAGAAGGCCAGGTCGATATTGACCTGCCCGGCTATCACCAAACCTGGAGCTACGCCGAGCGTAAAGGCTATTCGGGCACTGCGGTCTTTAGCCGCCAGGAACCGCTGCGCGTGCTGCACGCCGACGCACTGCTACCCTACGCCGGCGAGAACGAGGCGGCCGTACTCGTCGCCCAAGCCGCAACCGAGGGCCGCGTCTGCGCGCTGGAGTTCGACAAGTTCTGGTTTGTGGATGTCTACACTCCCAACGCGCAAAACGAACTCGCCCGCATCGACGTGCGCATGGCCTGGGACGATGCTTACCGCGGCTTTTTGAACGCGCTCGAGCGCGAGACCGGCAAACCCGTCGTGACCTGCGGCGACTTTAACGTGGCGCACGAGGAGATCGACCTTAAGAACCCCAAGTCCAACCGCGGCAACGCCGGCTTTTCGGACGAGGAGCGCGGCAAGTTTACCGAGCTGCTCAACGCCGGCTTTACCGATACCTGGCGCGCGGCAAACCCCGACGTCGAGGGCGTCTACAGCTGGTGGAGCTATCGCTTTAATGCCCGCAAGAACAACGCCGGCTGGCGCATCGACTACTTCCTGGTAAGCGACGCAATCGCCGACAACGTACGCGACACCGGCATCCGCGGCGACATCTTCGGCAGCGACCACTGCCCCGTCACCCTCACGCTAGAGCTCTAGCCCCAGCTGATCCCCTGGGGACGGAGGAAAACGAATCATTTTGGGCCTCGTGGTGGTATCCACGTGACCCATCCGCCACGAAACACGCCCATCTACTACGTTTAAGCCACCACCCTCAACCACAGCGAACAACGCAAAAAGAAAACCGCAGGTAGAAAGCCTGCGGTTTTTCATAAAACGCGGTTGTGTTTGGGGGTGTCGGGTCAAACGTAGTAGATAGGCTGATTTCGTGGCGGGCGAGTTCAGCTGATTCCCCGGGGACGTCTGGAGACGGAAGAAAACGGATCAATTTGGCTCTTGAGGGTCACGACGCCCGTCATATCAGCCGGCCATTCCAAAACTATGCCAGTTTACGGGGCTAAATCGCGAACCCCCAACCATACGCAATTCAGAAATAATAAAACCGCAGGTAAACGGCTTGCTCTATTTCAAAAATAGCCGGCATGGTCTGCTTGTGCCAATCTGGCCCCGTAAACCGGCATAGTTTTAAAATGGCACTTCGGCAGTATTGATTCCCGCCCCGGCGCAACCAGCCCTACAGTCCGTACTTCACGACGACTCGGTTGATGCGGCGACACCAAGGCTTGTACAGGGCGACCAAAAACACGCAGGTCGCAAGGCCGTGCGTGATATCGAACGGTACGGCGGTGGCAAGACGCGCCATGGCACCCGCCCACGTGAGCGGTTGAACAAAACCGATATTGTCGTAGGCGTTGATCACAACGCCGTACAGCAAACCCGAAGCAAAGCCGTAGGTCAGCAGCGCCGGCATACGCACGGTGCCGTCGGCGCGGTCGAACGCACCCGCATGCGCCAGCGCGCCGCCAACATAGCCAACCAGGCCCCAGGCATACATCTGCCACGGCGTCCACATGCCCTGTCCAAAAAAGAAATTGCTGGTCAGCGCCGCCAACGCGCCAACCATAAAACCATTGCGGCGACCAAGCGTCGCCCCCGCAATAATGGCGATGGCACTCACCGGTTTAAAGTCGGGAATGGGGCCAAACAGAATGCGCCCCGCCGCAGCCAACGCCGCCAGAACCAGCGTTGGCATAATCTGGCGTAAGCCCGGGCGCGACGCCTCGTAGCCCGCAAAGAACAGCGCGAGCACCAGCGCCACCACGACAAGCATGGCAAGTGCCGCCTGTTCAACGCCCGCCAGCAACGCCGCAGCCATCACGGCTGGCACCGCCAGCAGCAGCGGTATCTCCAGTTTTGCGAGTAGGCGCACGATGCGATAATCCGCCATCCCATCACGCCCTATAAAACACGTTGTCGGCAAAGAAGTCGGTCGGCGGCTCCATGCAGGCGATCTCGCCATCAAACATCATGGAAATGTCATCGGCAACCTGCTCGGCAAAGTCCAGGTCGTGCGTCGCCATGACGACGGTGCCGCCAGCCTGCGCATGGTCGCGCAGGGCGCGGGCGATGATGCGGCGGCTGGCCAGGTCCAAACCCTTGGTGGGCTCATCGAGCAATAGCAGTTCGGGGCCGATCAACAGCAGCTTTGCCAACGCAAGCAGCTGACGCTGTCCGCCCGAAAGATCGTACGGATGGCGCCCATCCAGACCCGACAGCCCCAAGCTCGCCGCACGCTCCCGCGCCAAGTTCTCGTCATATCCGCAGGTCGAGGCCCATTCCATCAGCTCATCGCGAACCGTCTCGGCAACCAGCAATGCTTTGGGGTTCTGAGGCAGCAGCGCCGCCGAGGCCGCTCCGCGCACCATGCGACCGCGCTGCAGCTTGGCGGTCTTCGCCAGCACCGAGAGCATCGTCGACTTACCGCATCCGTTGCCGCCCACGATCGCATGCACCGCACCGGCCGAAAACGCCACGTCGAGCCCGCGCAGAACCCAACCGCCCGCGCGATCGTAGCGAAACCAGCTCCCTGCCAGGGTGGTAGCCGACCCGCCGTGCATTTTTTGGAGTATTCTGCTCCCATCCGTGCGCGGGAAGGCTTCCGAGCCGTTCTCGAGCGACGTTTGCGCCACAAATTCGGACGATTTGTCCAATTCCGAACTTTTTTTCGCGCTCGATACGTCCCCGGGCGGCTCCAGAGAGCCCAAATTGTCCTCACGCCTGCTGAATACTCCGTTTTTTGCACATCGGACGGCACCCCACCCCAACATGTCGTCGGAAAACAGCGATTCTCGACGCCCCAAAGAAGCCATATCCGCCACCTCGCGCACGCGACCGTCCTCAATCCGGTACGCACACGTCGCATACTCGAGCATTGGGCGCGGTTGATGCGTAGCCACAACAACCGTGCAGCCCAGCTCGCGATTCACACGAAACAGCGCGTGCAGAAAATTCTTCTCGGCAACGGGATCGAGCTGAGACGTGGGCTCGTCGAGTAGCAGCACACGCGGACACAGCGCCAGGACGGCGGCAAGCGACAGCAGCTGCTTGCGGCCGCCCGAAAGCGTATCGGTATCGCGATGAAGCCAGTCCTCCAGACCAAAGAAATAGCTGGTCTCAGCTACGCGACGGCGCATCTCATCACGTGCTAGCCCCAAGTTTTCCAGGCCAAACGCCATCTCGTGCCACACGGTTTCGCACACGATCTGGTTCTCGGGATCCTGGAACACATAGCTCACGCGCTCCGCCGATGCCCGCACGTCCATGTCGGCAACGTTCTCGCCCAGCACGCGCGCATCACCAGTGCGCTCGCCCGCCGGAGCGATCTCGGGCTTGAGCAGCGACAGCAGCGTCGATTTGCCCGACCCGGTACCGCCAACAAGCAGCGCAAACGCACCTTGGGAAACACGCCAATCAAGTCCCTCGAGCACCGGCGCCTCGGCCCCGGGATAGGCAAAACTAAGGCCTCGCACCTCAATCGCCGGCGTGGCCGAGCCATATGCCACACCCGCCGCCGAGCTCCTATCAAACCGAGCCATCAACCAAACCTCTTCTCATCAATCGCATGCAACGCGCAAGGCAGCACCATCCAGGCAGCGTACACGACATAGCCCGGCCACGGCGCCGGCACCGAGAGCTGCGGATAAAACGAATACTGCGTCGTCGCGGTCCACGCCACTGCCGCCGTGGCCACGCCAAACAACGCAAGCCCAACCAGCGCGGCAACGTCGCTGCGCCCCAGTCGATACCGCGCATACGTCGTTCGACGCGTCGCGGCGCCCCACCCACGGGAGCGCATGGCGTCCGCGCGCTCCAGCGAATCTTCCATGCCCCAGCCCATCAACACACTCGATGCCCGCAAACGCGAACGCACGGGGTCGGCCGGCGCGCGGCCCGGCACATCGATCGCGTCCTGCACCGCCAGCACCGTGCGGCCGCGGCGCAAAAACTGCGGGATAAGCCGCATGCACATCGAGATCATGAGCGCGAGCACCGGCGCGGCGTTGCCCAGCAACGCGAGCACCTTGTCGTATTCGAGCATCGACGCCGCAGCCTCAAACCACAGCACGCTCGCCACAAACAGCCCGCCCATACACAGGCCGTATACCATGCTCTCCAAATACACTGCGCGCATGCCGATGCGGAACAACTCCGTCGAGCCCGAGGCGCTAAACAGCGGGTTGACCAGCGCAATGATCAAAATCACCGGCAGCTGCCAGCGAAGCGCGTTCAGTGTGCGAGCAGCCCCGCGGGTCGCAAAGCCGTATGCCAGCCCGCCTGCGAGCGACAGCGCGATCAGCACCGGTTGCATCGAGAACATGGTGAGTCCCAGCGTTAGCGCCATGTAGAGCGCAGGCACCGCCGGGTGCGACATCGAGAATGCCGCGACGGGCTCGATGGCCGACCTCTCTCGCATATTGTCCACGGGCACCCGCCCTCTCACCCAAATACCAATGCCGCAGCGCCGCAAACACCGCACAAGCAGCGCAACCGCCGCGCCGGAACCACAAACCCAGCCGCCGCGGCCCAAACGTTACGCGCTCGTCATATGCCTGCGGTATCATATTGCGCCGTGTATCGTTTCCAAACACACGTCTCTATAACGTAACAGGAGATCACATGGACGCAACCGCAATTATCCTCGCTGCCGGCGAGGGCACCCGCATGAAGTCGAACCACTGCAAGGTTTCGCACAAGATCCTGGGTAAGCCCATGGTCCAGTGGATCGTCGACGCCACCATCAAGGCCGGCTGCAGCCGCGTCGTGGTCGTCATCGGCAGCCACGCCGACGAGATGCGCGCCCTCATCGACGGCGCCTACGCCAACAGCGCCACCAAAGTCGAGTGCGTCGAGCAGACCGAGCGCCTGGGCACCGGCCACGCCGTAAAGGTCGCGCTCGAGGCCTGCGGCATCACGCAAGGCCCCGTCGTCGTGCTCAACGGCGACCTGCCGCTCATCACCGCCGACACCGTCGCCAAGTTCGCACAGACCGTCGCCACCGGCGAGCTCGCCTGCACCGTCATGACCATGACCCCGCCCGATCCTTTTGGCTACGGCCGCATCAAGCTGGGCGCCGATGGTCAGATCGAGCGCATCATCGAGCAGAAGGACTGCACGCCCGAGCAGGCCGCCGAGCTACTCGAGTGCAACGCCGGCTGCTACGCCTTCGACGGCGCGCAGCTCGCCGCCCACATTAACGAGATCGGCAACGACAACGCGCAGTCCGAGTACTACCTGCCCGACATGCTCGAAATCCTCAAGGGTCACGGCCAGGCAGTCTCCATCTTCCACTGCGACGACTACCGCGACGGCCTGGGCGTCAACAGCCGCATCCAGCTCGCGCAGCTTACCGCCATCGCGCGCGACCGCATCAACGAGCACTGGATGGCCGAGGGCGTCACGTTCATCGACCCCGCGCAGGCTTGGATCGGCCCCGACGCCACCATCGGCCGCGACACCGTCGTGTGGCCGCAGACGCACCTGATCGGCCACGTCACCGTGGGCGAGGAGTGCCAGCTCGGCCCCAACAGCCGCCTCACCGACACCACCGTCGGCAGCGGCTGCACCATCGATGAGACCATCGCCATCGAGGCCGTCATCGAGAATGGCGTCGACTGCGGCCCGCGCGCCTACCTGCGCCCGGGCACCCACATGCTCGACGGATCCAAGGCCGGCACGCACGTGGAGATCAAGAAGTCCACGATCGGCGAGGGTTCCAAGGTGCCGCACCTGTCCTACATCGGCGACACCACCATGGGCCCCGGCGTCAACGTGGGCGCGGGCTCCATCACCTGCAACTACGACGGCGTCCACAAGCACAAGACCGTCATCGGCAAGGACGCCTTCATTGGCTCCGACACCATGATGGTCGCGCCCGCCCAGATCGGCGACGGCGCGCTCGTGGCCGCCGGCTCCGTCATCACCGATCCGGTCCCGGCTGACGCACTCGGCCTGGGCCGCGCCCGTCAGGTAAATATTGAGGGCTGGGCCGCCGATTATCGCCGCCGTCTGCACGAGGACGACGAGGTATAACGTTTTACCAAGCACAAAAGGAGCTGCTCCATGGGGGCGGCTCCTTTTTCTATCGTGACCTGCGCAACCGGATGAGTGGTCGGTTCGTGTCCGTTGGCGGTAAAGACGTTATCAGGACCCGATAAACCCCGCCGCGCGGTTACAATGCAACAAGGCATCTATATGGCATTCGATGTATAAAGGAGAAGGGTAATGCCGATTAATGATCCCGAGAAGTCGGAGAATATGCGCAAGTCCATCCGCGTGTATTCCGGTTCCTCCAACCGTCCCCTCGCTCAGAAGATTGCTGAGTACCTTGGGGTCGAGCTTTCGGGCCTTACGCTAAAGCAGTTCGCCAATGGTGAGATTTACGCCCGCTACGACGAGACCGTCCGCGGCGCCGACGTCTTCCTGATTCAGTCCGTGGCCGGCGGCAACGTCAACGACATGCTCATGGAGCTGCTCATCGCCACCGACGCTGCCAAGCGCGCATCCGCCCGCTCCATCACCGCCGTTATCACCCACTACGGCTATGCCCGCCAGGACCGCAAGGCCGGCCCGCGCGAGCCCATCACCGCCCGCCTCGTCGCCAACCTGCTCGAGCGTGCCGGCGTCAACCGCATCATCACCCTCGACCTGCACCAGGGCCAGATCCAGGGCTTCTTCGATATCCCGGTTAACCACCTGTCCGCACTGCCGCTGTTTGGCCAGTACTACAACGACATGCACTTCGACACCGACAACCTGGTTGTCGTCTCCCCCGACGTGGGTCGCGCCAAGGCCGCCAAGAAGCTGTCCGACATGCTCGGCTGCGACCTGGCCATCGCCCACAAGGGCCGTCCGCGCCACAACGCCGCCGAGGTCATGGGCATCATCGGTGACATCAAGGGCAAGACCTGCATCATCAACGACGACATGATCGACACCGCTGGCACCCTGTGCGCCAACGTCAAGGAGCTCAAGGCTATGGGCGCCGGCGACATCTACGTCTGCGCCACCCACGGCATCTTCTCCGGTCCGGCCATCGAGCGCCTGAACGATGCCCCCATCGTCGAGTGCGTCGTCACCGACGCCATCCCCGTCGAGGTTGGCGGCAAGATCAAGACCATCTCGGTCGCCGAGGAGTTCGCTCAGGCCATCTCCGCCGTTTACCACGAGGAGCCCGTCTCCACGCTCGTCGGCGGCGACTTCGCGCTGTAGTCCAACGCGTATCGCATCATCTTTGATGTTTTTAAAGGGTCGGAAGCTCGCTTCCGACCCTTTTTCTATTCCTCGCCAATCCGCCCTGGACAGTTAGTTCAGATACGTATTTTTTAAAGCTCCAAAGGTCCGTTCGGAGCCTTCTGAGCTCCCCGGCGGATGCCATGCCGCCCGAAGCTCATCGTTTTCGAGTACAACCGCCGCATATATTATCTTCAAATCGCCCTCGAAGGCCCTTAGAAACACCTCGAACGCCCGCCGCCTTATACGTATCTGAACTAACTGTCCAGTAGCCATCGTCAACCTTCTCGGCAGAGCTCAATTTCCTGCAATCCCCTCAACCGATTCCACCGATTTCCTAACACCCGGCCGTTCATGGCGCCCAGCACCCCGCTGAGCGAAAAGAACGGTATGGCGGTCGCATTCTGCCGCCAACTTAGTACGTTATAGCTATGACGACCGTGATTTCACATTTCTCCGCCCTCCGCGCAATTCGTCGCGCACGACGGGCGTACTCTGCCCTACCCTGGAGCTCCATTGATAGTGAACAGCAAGCACAGGCCTTGGCTAGCTGCATTCCCAATAATGACGCGATAGACTTTGGCGCACTTTCGATACTCGACGCCTGGAATGAAGATGATTCCGAGCTGCTCGATCTTCTCGTTTCAAACGAAGGCAACCGACGCCCCGACAAGCGACTTCTTCAGCATATTCTCTCCGCTCCGCTTCCTGAAGGTGCAATTATGCACGTCGAGGCCGACATCTACGCAACGTCTCCTGCCATGACAGCCATGCTTTGTTCTAAAAATGAATCAGTCGCCAAAACCTTGATGCTTCTCATGGAACTGGTCGGAACTTACTCCCTTCCTCCCGGGGCAACATACCCCATTGCCCATGACGACATCTGGCCCAAGGGCGATGGCTACGAAGCGACGGGCGATCTTGATTGCCTGGGCAACCAGTCAGCGGCCGAACAACAGAACGAAACCCGCTATGAACAGGCGCACTACAAATGCGATACCGCCACGACCATCGAAGAGCTCGAGGCGGTCGCACGGTTCGCCAAAAGTAGCTCATACGCCTCGTTTCGCACGGCGGTCAAACTCGCCCGGGCTGGATCCGCATCCCCAGCCGAATCCCTAATGTTTGCCGTTCTCGGAGCGCCCATGCGCTTTGGCGGATTCGGATGTTGCAGCCTGCCCATGGGAGGCCTGCTACTCAACCATCGAATCGACTTCGATACTCTTGCGGTCAACATGTCCTCGGGCATCCTCTATGCCATCTGCGACCTATATTGCCCGGCAGCCGGAGTCGACAACGAATACAACGGAATTGGGCATGAGCTTCAAAACGCTCGCATCCACGATGGCAATCGAAATAATGGCCTCAAGGCCATGGGCATCCACGTCCTGGTTATCAATCGCGACCAAATGAAAGACCTTGTTGCACTCGAAGCCTTCGCCCAAACGATGCATCGACTCACAGGAGTCCGATTCCGGTACCGTATCAAGGGCTATCGCAAGCGTCAGGCCGCTTGGCTCAACGCTCTGCGGGCCGGAACCGGCCTCGCGCCGGTCTAAACGGCGAATCACCCGTGCGCCGTCGAGCAGGGCTGGGCAGTTAGTTCAAATACGTATAAATGGACGCATTGAATTAGACTGTTTTGCAGCTATCTCTATACCATTCGCCCTATTTGAAGGCAGGGTAGACTTCAAAACAACGCCATATGGACTAACTAAAGCTCCAAAACAACGTATCGGCATTGAATTGAGTAATTCGAGTCCTCAGAACTTATACGTATCTGAACTAACTGTCCACCTCGGATTTCGACGTCCGTCCAAACGCCCCCAAACGCCCTCAATTACCCTCCATTTGACAGCGGCAACAGGGTCGCTCACCATAGCAGGCGACAAATCAACGAAAGGATGAACATGGCAGCTGCACAGCCGCTTAAGATTCGCATGGTTGCCGGACTTGGCAACCCGGGTGAGGAATATGCCGAGACCCGCCACAACGCCGGCTTTAAGGCGATCGATGAGCTGGCCCGTCAGGCCGGTGTCACGTACTGGAAAAACCAGGCCGGCGCCGAGGTCGCACTCATCAACATCAACGATCCCGAGGAAGAGGGAGGCAAGCGCCAGATCGTGCTGGTCAAGCCGCAGTCGTATATGAATACCTCGGGTGGCCCCATCTCCAAGCTCTGCCGCGAGTACAAGATCAAGGCCGAGGAGCTACTCGTGATTCATGACGAGCTCGACATTCCCGCCGGCGACGTACGCGTTAAGGTGGGCGGTGGCCACGCCGGTCACAACGGCCTGCGCTCCATCATCGACAAGATGGGCAGCCGCGACTTTAGCCGCATCCGCACCGGCATCGGCAACCCTCCCGGCAAGATGGCCGTGGCAGACCACGTGCTCAAGCAGCTGCGCGCCCGCGAGGCCGAGGACTTCCAGGACACCTGCGCCCGCGCCGCCGACGCTGCGGGCCTCGCCATCGTGCACGGCGTGATCTATGCCCGCGACCACGTCAACGGCTCCGCCTCCGCCAACGGCAAACACTAAAACCTACCAAAAAGGGACAGGTTTATTTTGGCAGGTTTTATGTGCGGAAACGCCGCAACGGCCGCATCGTAATAAACCCTGCGCCGCCATACATATGCAATGCCTCAAAGGGGGCCGGCCTCACCAAAGCGCGAGGCCGGCCCCCTTTGCCGTTTTGCCTGATAAAACCTGCCGAAATAAACCTGTCCCTTTTTGGCAGGTCACTTTTCCGCCTGCCGAAGATACACGTAAACAGCATGTCCATGAGGGTATAATTTGCACCGTATGTCTGCACAACGCCTGTGCGCGTACGGTTTTATTCGGGCTGCCGTCCATTTCCGTGGAGGCACGGTTCGGCCGCCCTAACAAGAGAGGGGTTCTATGTATAAGATCCTGGAGAAGACGCAGTTCTCTGAGAAGGTGTTCAAGTTCCGCATCGAGGCGCCCGCAATCGCCAAGCATGCGCACGCTGGACAGTTCCTCATGGTTCGCGCCAACGAGACGGGCGAGCGTGTCCCGTTTACCCTGGCTGGCTGGAACGGTGACGAGGGTTGGGTCGAGTTCATCTTTATGGTGATCGGCAAGACCACCGAGATGCTTTCCACCTATGAGGCCGGCGAGTCGCTGCGCGACGTCGTGGGCCCGCTGGGAGTTCCCACCGAGATGGCCGAGGGCCCCTGCGCCGTCATTGGCGGCGGCGTCGGCCTGGCAATTGCCTTCCCGGTCGCCAAACACCTGGTCGAGACCGGTCACGAGGTGCACGCCATCATGGGCGCCCGCACCAAGGACCTCCTGCTCATGGAGGACCAGTTCCGCGAGCTCCTCGACGAGGACCACATCCACATCACCACTGACGACGGCTCCTACGGCGAGCAGGGCGTTGTCACCGCTCCGCTGGAGCGCCTGCTGCAGGACAAGGCCGTGAGCCAGGTCTTCTGCGTCGGCCCCGTTCCGATGATGAAGTTCTCGACCCTCACCGCCCAGAAGTACGACACCCCCATCACCGCGTCGCTCAACCCCATCATGGTTGACGGCACCGGCATGTGCGGCTGCTGCCGCGTCGAGGTGGGCGGCGTGACTAAGTTCGCTTGCGTCGACGGCCCCGACTTCGATGCCACCCTGGTCGACTGGGATGACCTTCGTGCCCGCCAGGCCGCTTACCGTTCCGAAGAGGGCGAGTCCCTCAAGGCCTATGAGGAAAAGAGCTGCGCATGCCACTAGTTAACGGTCGTTTCGTTGCCGATATGAAGTCGCCCCGCACCCCCGATAACGAGGAGCCGGCTGCCGAGCGCGCCTGCGACTTCCGCCCCGTCGACAAGGGCTTCACCGAGGAGATGGCGCTGGCCGAGGCCGAGCGCTGCCTCAACTGCAAGAAGCCGTTCTGTGTCGAGGGCTGCCCCGTCAACATCAACATTCCCCGCTTTATCGAGCAGATCCGCGAGAAGGACTTTGGCGGCGCCCTCGATACCATCCGCGAGGACTCCATGCTTCCCGCCATCTGCGGCCGCGTCTGCCCGCAGGAGAACCAGTGCGAGGGCAAGTGCATCCGTGGCAAGAAGTCCGAGCCCGTGGCCATCGGCCAGCTCGAGCGCTTCCTGGGTGACCGCCCCGAGCTCGCCTCCACGCCCAAGATGGCCCCCAAGAACGGCAAGAAGGTCGCCGTCGTCGGCTCCGGCCCGTCCGGCATCACCTGCGCCGGCGAGCTCGCCCGCAACGGCTTTGACGTCACCGTCTTTGAGGCATTCTTTACCGGCGGCGGCGTGCTGGTCTACGGCATCCCCGAGTTCCGTCTGCCCAAGGCAGTCGTCAAGCGCGAGATTGACGGCCTGGAGGACATGGGCGTCAAGTTTGAGTACAACTCCGTCGTGGGCAACATGGCCACGGCCGAGGAGCTGTTCGAGCAGGGCTTCGACGCCATCTACGTGGCGACCGGCGCTGGCCTGCCCAAGTTCCTCAACGTCCCCGGCGAGAACCTGCCCAACGTCTTCTTCGCCAACGAGTACCTCACCCGCGTGAACCTGATGAAGGCCAACAAGTTCCCCGAGTACGACACCCCCACCAAGCACGGCAAGAACGTCGTCGTCTTTGGTGGCGGCAACGTGGCTATGGACGCCGTCCGTACCGCCAAGCGCCTGGGCGCCGAGCACGCCATCATCGCCTACCGTCGTACCGAGGACGAGATGCCCTGCCGTCGCGCCGAGCTGCACCATGCTAAGGCCGAGGGCGTCGAGGTCCTGCCGCTCGTCTCCCCGCTCGAGTTTGTCGCTGGCGAGGACGGCTCCGTGTGCGCCGTCAAGGTCCAGAAGATGGAGCTCGGCGAGCCCGACGAGTCCGGCCGTCGTCGCCCGGTGCCCATCGAGGGCGCCATCGAGGAAATCCCCTGCGACGTCGCGATCTCGGCTATCGGCACCAACGCCAACCCCTTCGCTGCCAAGATCGGCGGCAAGATGGAGCTCAACAAGTGGGGCTACATCGTTGCCGACGAGGAGACCGGCCAGACCACCGATCCCCGCATCTGGGCCGGCGGCGACATCGTCACCGGTGCCGCTACGGTCATTCTGGCGATGGGCGCCGGCAAGAAGGCCGCTGCTTCCATCACCAAGAGCCTGCTGGGCGAGTAATCACCCACAGCGCTAGCCATCAAACGGCAAAGTCCCCGTCGAGCACACGCCCGGCGGGGACTTTTTCTATGCCGACCGCCCAAACCACCACGATGGGGACAGGCACCTTTGTGGTGGTTGGGGACTTGGCCGGCGAACCAATTCCGACGTTTGTCTCAATCTGTAACAGTTAGACCCTGTTGAGCCTTGTAGTTGTTACAGATCAAGATATTGTGCGAACATCCACCTGTTCATCTCAATCTGTAACAGTTAGAGGTCAAATTCCCCGCCTGGTGTTACAGATCGAGACATTAGATTGGCGGCCATTCGGTTCATCTCAATCTGTAACATCTAGAGCCGTTTTGGGCAGTTTGGTGTTACAGATCGAGATTTTACTGAGGCCGAGAACGAGAGCCGTCACCCAGCTCTAATGCTTGCGGCGCTTGGTCGCGGCGATGCCGGCTGCGGCAACGGTTGCACCGGCGATGCCCAGGGCAGCGACCGTCATCGCGGCGGAGTCACCCGTGCCGGCAAGCTCCGTGCCACCGGACTTCTTGCCGTTCTTGCCCTTACCCTTGGACTTGTTCGTCGTCACCGTGGTCGTCGTCGAAGTCGAACTGCCCGCAGGGACCCCGGCGCCACCAGAGCCATCCGTACCGCCACCCTGCTCGCCGCCGTCAGGCGTCGGCTCAGGCTCCGGCTTCAGACCGGGATCGGGCGTCGGCTCAGGCGCCGGCTCATCGGTCACCGTAATCGTAATGTTCAGACGCTCGGAATACTCGCTGTACGACATGCCAGGGCGCTGTGCCGCAATGCGCACATACATGTTGCTATCGAGCGCAATAGGCTCGGTGTACTTTACGCGGCCTTCGTCACGGCAGGGGCAGGTGTCGTTGGTGGTGTACCAAATCGTCGTGCCATCCTCGGCAGAAAGCTCCAGCTTCGTGCCCTTGGGCACCGTAATGTAGTTCTCCTTGGGCGACCATGCACCAAACGTCGTCGCACCAATCGTCGCCACCGGTCGCGCCGGTCGCACTGCCTCGGCAGACACGCGAACGTCGACCTGCTTGGACAGCGCCGTGCCGTCCACCGCCGCCGTCAACGTCGTCAAACCGGGCAGAGCACCATGCAGCACAAACGTCGCCGCGCCGTCCTCGCCCGTCACGGCCTGGTTGGCATCGACAGAGCAGATAGCCGAGGACTCCAGCCCAACACTAACCTTGGCGCCCGCAAACGGCTTGCCCGCCTTATCGGTCACGTGCGCCACCAGCTCAAAGTCACTGCCCTCAAGCATGGTCACGGCCTGCTCCACGTTGAGCTTGAGTTTGTCGGCACGAACGCCCACGACAAGCTCGCCGCTTGCCCAGCGCGCCATGGCCGTGCCGGCGTAGTTGCGAGCACCGTCGAGCTCAAACGACACCGTCGAGCCCACCTCACACGCATCGGCATAGCGAATACGCAGCACGCGCGACAGCGGCTTGCCATTGGGATCGTCCTGCTTATCGAGCCACGTATACGTCACGTCGCCCAAGCCCTGCGCGCACAATGCGGCCAGGGTATCGTCACTCGCATCCATATACTGCGCAAACTCAACCTCGACGCAATCGGTATAGGCATGGGCCGAAGCCACCTCGGGCGCCGCCGTCGACGCCAAGCCAATGTTCACCTCAGTCTGAATCGGCGGCACGCGCAGCCAGGCCGAACGCGCCTCCTCATACCCGTCCTTGGTCACGCGCACCTGATACCAGCCGGTCGGCGTATTCCAGTTGTACGCACCGTCCGCACCCGTTGCAAGCGGATTGTCCTGCTCATACTCCTCGGCATCCCAACGCACTGCATTGGTACCGGCCGCATCGTCGGCGCTCCACAGCTCAACCGTCGCGCCTTCAACCGTATTGGACAGCAGGCCCTCGTACACCACGCCCGCAGGGTCGGGTGCAGCCTTGGCAGCCACATTGCGATAACGCGCCTCGAAGATCGACTGCATCTTCTCGTCCGAGATCAAGCCGTCCTTGTTGGCCTTGTAGACCTCGGTATCAGTCAGCTCGCCCCAGTTGACCGTAATACGATTCTGGCACGCGCGCTCCACCTGCTCGCAGGCAACATCGTAGGCGCATTCGGCATTGGTCAGCTTAATCGCGCGCTCCGAACCTACGCTGGGCGAAGCCGCGTCATAGGCAGCGCCCACCACGGTACCCGCCGAACCGGCCGTCAGCACGCCGGCGATTGTCATAATGGAGCCCACCGCCACATCGGTGCTGTCGTGGCAGAGCTGGCGATGCAGCAGATCCTCAAACGCACGCGCCTTCTCCATGGCGTCGCGCAGCGCGTAAATGCACTTCCAGTCGTCCTCGGTCTTCTCGGGCTTGGCAAGCAGGCGCGTATGCTGAAGCTCATAGCCCTCGCGCTCGCCCTTCACCTTCTGCATACGGACGTTCACGTTCTCCCAGTTCTTGCTGGCATCGTTCACGCCGTAAATGCCGGTAAAGATGCCGATGCCCTGGGTCGCCGCGGGAAACGCCTGGCCGGCCGCCTTCCACGCATCGGTCTTAAAGACCTGTCCGAACATCTCGCACTCGATCTTATAGCTCTTGAGCGAACGAATCGTGCGGATGAGCTTCATATGGGCGCTCACGTCGCCGTTACGCTTCCAAGCCATAAGCCAGCCGCGAATCGTAGAGTTATTGAGGCTATGGACCACATTCCAGTTATCGTACAGATTGTCCAGAATGTCACACTGCATGGCGATCGAGTTAAACAGAAGCGCCTGGTTCTTGTTGTTATTGGAGTTCTCGATAAACTCCGACTCGATATAGGCCGTCTGCTCGCCATCGGGCGCGGCGACCTTAAAGCCCTTGACGGTATCGTCGTCAGCCGCCTTGTAGCTCAGTGAGCTGCCGAGCGCCTGGCCCAAATCGTTAAACCCGCTCGTCGACTGGCCGTTGTACTCGCTGGCCTTAATGCCCGCACACTTGTTGAGCGCCGCAGCGGTTGCGTCATTCCAGCTTCCATATTGGTTGAGCTGGCCGATACCCATCGACTGGCCCACCAGATCCTCGGCCTGCTGGGCAATAAACTCCGCTCGCGATGCATGGTCGACGAGCTCCTTGATGGCGGCCGCATCCGCAGCGTTCGCGCCCTGGGCCGCCGCGAGTTCCTGATACCAATCCTCGCTGGTGCCGTAAGCATCCTCAAAGATCATCTTGTCCACATTGACGCCATAGCTGTCGCCCTGCTGGGTCAGCAGCGCCGACGACCCGCCGACCGCGGCCTTGAGCTCAGCCGCAAACTGCGCGGCCTCGTCGTTGCCAGTACCATCACCCTCGCCGTCGCTGGCGGCAGGGGCGCGACGAGCCTTACGGGCAGCTCCACCTTGGGCTTCGTCCTCTTTACCGTCCTTGTCCTCCTCGGCAAACGCATCGGCGACCATCTGGTCAATCGCGTCGTTAAAGGCCTCGTCGACATCATTAAACGAGTTATCCATCATATACTCGTGCCACTGCTGCACGGCATTCGAGAACTCCTGCTGGCGCTCCTCGGCCGCGGCGGAATGCTTTTTGGCCGAAGCGTTGGCGTCAAAACTCAGCATGGTCATAAGCTGAGCATTGGAGATGCGGTAGGTCTGCGGCATAAAGATTTGCTCAAAGTTGCCGCAGTTCACATAGGTCGAGTCATTCGCCTTGTTAAACTCATTAAGCAGCTTAAGGTAACCCTCGTCCACATACTCCGCCGCATAGCGCACGCGGGTGCCCTCGCGCGACTTTTGAGTCAGAGGAATCGTCACCGTCTTGCCATCCACGCAGTCCACGTACAGGTCGAGCGTGTCGGCGGCCTCTTCGTTTCCCACCTCGAGCGTAATATCGAACGTCCAGTAGGCGTTCTTCTTTTGCGGCAGATGGTGGAAGGTCCACAGGCTCTTACCCGTGTCCTTGCCGTCCTTGACCAGGTTTTGCGTACCGCCACGATACGTCACATCAAAGTTCCAGACCGAAGCACCCGGAACATAGCGCACATAGTTGCGAGCCGTCACCTCTGCGGCAGCGGCGGCGACATCGGTCGAGCCCACGCGCGCTTCGAGCGTCACACGCTCGGCGGCAAGCGTATCCTGCGGCAGTTCGTATTCAATCTTGGCACGGCCGAGTTTATTGGTCTTGCCGGTGTACTTTGCAGCCGACGAGCCCGTCCCCACGGTGAGCTGCACGCTCTTGCCCGGCGCTGCATACACGTAGGCCACATTGCCCAGCAGGCTGTGAACGTCGGTGTTGTCGACCTCGATGCGCGATCCGCTAACCTCGAGTGTGGTGCTTCCCAGCGGCAATGTCACCTCGCCCAGCGTAATAAGCGGCGAGACGGCATAGATGCCCGCGGCCTTAGGCTTAAAGCGCACAAACACATCGGCGCCCGCACTCTTCTTCATATCGAGAACGAGGTTGTCGCCCTCCCAAGTTGTGGCAGCCCACATGGCATCGGAGCTGGCGCCGGCTTCGCGAGCGCCTGCGGACACATCCTCGACGGCATCCTTGGCCAGAGGAATCTCAATCTTGGCAGCCTGGCTGTCCTTGAGCTCGTAATGAATGCGCAGCTCGGTCTCCGCGCCAACGACCGCGGACGAATCAGCGATAACCGAGCCCGCCGTCAGCCCGCGCTCGGCACGATACGTCTCCACGTCAAACGTGGGGACGTCGAGCGTCACGTCGAGCTGTTTGCCGTCCTCAATCTTCACCTGCTTTTGCGCGATATGCTTACCCACGGTCAGCCCTAGGCGGCTAAACGTGGAATAGCTCGTCGCTTGGATGTCGTAGCTCGTCTTGTTAAAGGCGACGATGGTGTACGAACCGGCCTTAAGGCGCGGCGTCTCGGCCTTCATGATAGGCGTGGTGCCATCGTCTTCGTAACCCATCAAATAGGTGACGCCGTCGGCGACTAGCTTGCCGTCGGACGTACGGAACACCAGCACGCGGTTGGCGCCCTGGTAGTCGCCCTTGGTCGTGACCGTCGCCGTGCCCCAGGGTTTCAAGTCGATATCGACCTTGCCGGCCGAAGGCTTCACCGTCGCCGTCGCCCCACCCAGCTTGAGGCTGTCTTTGGGCTCGAGCGTTATCTCCAGATCCTGGTCTGCATCGGCAATGGCCTGCGACACCACGAGCGCTGTACCCTGGATACGGAAGTCGTTTTCCTTGTCACCCTTGGCAGGCTTAAGCGTCTTGCCGCCGCTCTTCACCGTCAGATCGATGTTATCGAGACTATCGAGCTCAATGCGTTCGGTCTTATCCTGGCCCACAATTGGTTCAAGAAAGCCCACGTTGAGCTCAATCGCGCGCGAAGCCGGAATCTTGGTAAAGTCCTCCGCCTTAATGTCTCCGATATTCCATGTGCCCGTCATCTGGTCGCCCGGGCGCGCCAGCACCATGTCATAGTAACCGCTGAGCGAAATGCGCAGGGTGGCTGCCGTCTTGGAGAGGGCGTCCGCTGTAAAGCTGCCGTCATCGCCAACCGCCAGCGGCGTGGACTGCCCCGCCTGCACGAGCACGGCCGCCGCGCCCTGGGGAAGTTTGCCCGTGATCTGGGCCGCCTCGCCCATCCACTCAAACGTGTAGGCAGGCTTCGAGGAATCGACGGAGTCCTTGCGATCGGCCACGGCATCGGCAAGCTTTTTGACCATCGAGGGGTTGCCAGCCGAATCGGTCGCATAGGCATAGATGGTCTGGCCTTCACTAAAGGGAATCGCATACGTTACGCCATCGATTGTCACGCGCTCATTATAGTCGCCCGGATAGCCCGCCTCACCAAGCTGAAGATCGGGGTTCATCACGCGCAGGGCAACGGCATTATGGTTCGTCTCGTTTCCGTATCTCGTGTTCTCAAAAGCTCCCCACTCTATCATTTCCACGCTTTTGGGTAGCACAATCTCTTTGCCGGCAATCGCAGGATCAAGAGAGGCGAACGCGAGCGCCCCGATAGATTTGACACCATCGCCGATCGTCACCGACGACACATGCGAGCACCCATCAAAGGCATAGTGCCCGATCCGCTCCACCGTGCCCGGCACATTGATCTGCGTAAAGGTGAGCACTGTTGTGTCCGAGACATAGAACTGTGGCACGCCGCAATAGGCGAATGCAAGATAGTCGATAGTTTTGACCGAAGGCGGCAGCGTTGCCACCACCTTGTCGTCAAGTTGTTCACATTCCTTAAAGGCCTGCTCGGGAATCGTGGTAAAGGCCGCGTTGTTGGGCCAGGTTACCGTTTGGAGCGTCTTGCTTTTGTAGAATGCATAGCTCTTGAGCTCCTCGACCGAATCGGGCAGTGCGATCTCTTTGATGCTGCTGCCGCCCAAGCCTCCAACCGAGCGGACATGCGAATTAGGGGCGAAGGTGATCGATGTGAGCGCAGCGCTTCCCATACCCGTAAGGCTTACGACATTTTTGTCGTCGATGGTCGAGGGCACCTCCAACGTGGTAATGCCCGCGTCGCCATACTCGATAGAAATTTCGTTGGTGAGGCTATCAATCGAGAAGTAGTACTGCGCGGGAGTCTGCTCGCCGGCCACGTAGCCATCATCGTATTCGCCTTTTACGCCCGTGGCGCCCTTCGAGGTTGCCCAGAGTTCAAGTTCCTCGTTCCAGGTTGCCTCGGCACCGGAAGCCTCCTCTTGCTTCTGCTGCTCGGCGAGTTCCTTGCCCTCGACAAGATCGGTGGCGAGCGTACCCGCAGGTGTGCTCTCGGTCTGCCCGGCGCCCGTCAGGCCTGCCGCCAATGCAATCTCGGAGTCCGGGGGCGTAAGGACGTCATCGGCGGCGGGCACTGTGGGGTCGGCAACGCCGGCATCGGGCGCGGCGTCGGCGGCATCGGGCGCGGGGTCGGCGGCGTCGGCGGCATCGGCATCGTCTACTTGTTCGACATCCGTCTGCACAAAGGTGCTATCGGTGGTGAGGGTCTCGGCAAACGCGCCCGCGGGCAACGAACCCGTCACCATGGTGAGGGTCACCGCGGCAACGGTCAGGCGGCGGCAAAGCGCTCGAACAGTGGTCCACCTCATGGTCGTTCCTTTCCTGAAACCAAAAGTCATCCAGCGTAATCGTCGTCCAAAAACAAAGCGAAGGGTAGGTTCATATATACGAACCTACCGTTCTACCTGCGCAAACCGCCACAAAGGGGACAGGCACCTTTGTGGCGGTTTGGGGTCTGGTCGGCGAACCGATTCCGATGTTTGTCTCGATCTGTAACAGTTAGGCCCTGTTGAGCCTTGTAGTTGTTACAGATCGAGATATTGCTCCAGCCGCCCCCGCTTTGTCTCAATCTGTAACAGTTAGAGACCAAATTCCCCGCTACGTGTTACAGATCGAGACGTTAGGTTGGCGGCCATTCGGTTCATCTCAATCTGTAACATCTAGAGCCGTTTTGACTGGCTTGGTGTTACAGATTGAGATTTTGCTAAAGCCGAGGATGGGCGCCGCCGCCAAAACCTAACGCTTGCGGCGCTTGGTTGCGGCGATGCCGGCAGCGGCAACGGTTGCGCCAGCGATACCTAGGGCGGTGACCGTCATTACGGTGGTATCTGCCGTGGTAGCCAGGACAGCATCGCCCTTCTTGGTCGGCGCGGCTTTCTCAACCGTCTTGGTCGTGGCGGTTGTCGTGGCCGGCTTAGCCGCGGGTTTGGTCTCGGGTTTCGTCTCAGGCTTGGTTTCGGGCTTGACCTCGGGCTGCGGCGTCGGATTGGGATCCGGCGTAGGCTGCGGATCGGGAGTCGGCGTGGCTTCAGGCGTAAAGGTCGAATCGGTGTTGAGCCACAGAGTGAAGATACAGCCGCTCTCGGGATCAACTACACTCGCTTCGCCCATCTGGTAGCCGCACTCCTGGCCGTTGATCACCAGCTTGGTGTTGGGCGTAAAGTAGAATCCGCGCGCGGGCTTGAGGTAGATACCGTAGCGATAGGTCACGCCAGGCTTAAAGGCGTCGATGTGGTTCGTGATGTTCTGATCCCAGAACTCCTGAGAGTTCACTTCGCTGCCGTCGCTACCCGTCCAGTACTCACACTGAGGAAGGAAGTTGGAGTCCGTCGGAACATTCGCCGTAAAGACCGGCTTATCGCCTGCCTTGAAGGTGGTCGTGGCGCCGTTGATCTCGATAACGTCGATGGCCCGCCATTCGTCGATCGGCTGCTCGCACAGCATATTGTCAGCGTTTGGCGCGAAGACGCCGTTGACGGTCTTGATGTGGTGCGTCCAATGGCCGTTGACGTACATCATGCAGTCATTGCCCACGGTATTGTCGCCCTTGAGCCTCAGCTCGACGGAATACATGTAGAACTTGCCCTCTTCGAAGTGTTCGATCCTCCTCGCGCCCGTCGGATACTTGGCGGGGTCGGAATACCAGAAGGCAACGGGCGTGAGCTCCGCGGGGTCGCTGCCATCCATCTCCTCCCAGCACTCGTAGGCGATCTCGTACTTGTCGGCGTCAGCAGCGGGAATCGTCGCGGTCGCGCGGGGCGCCTCGCCGGGCGCGTAGTTGGTCTTCACGTCGTTGACGTTCAGGTTATGGAGGGCTTCGTTTTCTGACGCAACGAGCGTAATTTCGCTATTGATGGCGTAGCGGAGGTAATAATCGTACCTGGTTTCGTTGAGGATAGTCGAGCTGCCTTCATAGTCAGTTCCGGTATACTCCAGTGCCGAGCCAATATAGAGAGCCTCATTGCGCGTGAGTCGATACGAGCCGCCTGCCGCGCCACCCGTAAAGGTCAGCGTCAGCCTCATGTGATTGCCAACGGGTTCGAAGCGAGCCGTCACGTCGGACATGGACGCATCCTGAACTTCGACCAGAGTGCCCGAAGCGGCATCGGCCCTGTAGTACTTAACCTCGACAACTTCGCTCGCAAGCGCTTCTGGAATGCCACCCTCAACATCGGGAAAATCATGGGTATACGACTGGCCCTTTTCGAGCGTGATGTTGTCCGAAAGCTCGCAGTTCGTATAATGATCGACCACGGTCGTATTGACCCTAACGCCTCCCCCGCCTGTCACATCGGTCACGCCACAGGGCATGATGGCGTTGCTCGCCGGCATGGCGGCGTTGTCGTCGCCAGAAGCGTTTTGCCCAGCGAGCGCAGCACCGCTAGGCTCATTGGCGGCATCGGCTGGGATTGTCTGCTGAGGCTCAACGGTGGCTTGCGCCGCCGGAGCAGCATCGGTTGCAGGCGCGGTCGAAGCAGCTGGCGCGGTCGTTGCAGCCGTATCCTCCGCAACCGTCGGCGTCACCGGAGCCGCGGCAACCTCATCCGTCCCAGCGGCGGGATCGGCGCATTCCGTCGCCAGCGCCACGCTCGGCAGCAGCAACTGACCGACCATAAGCGCACACGCGCCGGCGCAAGCTATTTTGGCACCCACACAACGCCAGGTACCGTGAACCAGCGAGCAGGTGGACTCACGTTGAGCTTGCTTGTCAAAGTGGCTTACGTTCATAACGGCCTCCTTGGTCGTAGGGACATACCACCACAAAGGTGCCTGTCCCCTTTGTGGTGGTCCTGTACCACCAAGATGTGCCAAATGACTCCATATGCCTAGGTTCGTAGATGTGAACCTAGGCCTCTACCTGCGGTTTAATTCAATATGATTTCGCCATCGCCACACTCGTCCCGGGAACGCTACAATCGAGGACACGATTATTCGTCCACCCAAAGGACCGTCCTTGAACCTGAGCAGGCCTAAAATCAACGCGCTTCTGGCACTCGCGCTCTTCACCTTCGCCTTCCTTGCCGCCGAGTTTCGTTTCGACGTCAACGTCGGGCTGCTCGCCGGTGCCGAACGCGTTGTAATCGCACAGGGCTTTATTCTGGGTGCGAGCGTGCTCGGCTTTATCGGATATGCACCACTGCTCGGTCTCGCCCAACGCAAAGGCCAGCCCCAGGCAGTTGTCAGCGCCGCCGTTCCCATCGCCATCCTGGGATTGACCCAGATCCAGTCCCCCACGGGTTCGCTTGCCCTCGAGATTCTGGGCTGCCTCGCATTCCTCGGACTCGGCCTGCTGGGCGCCGCTGCGCACCACGCCTTTTCACTGGCGTTTCAAGACGATCCCAAGCTCGCCACCGGTGCGGGAGCAGCCTATGCCGCGGGCATCCTGATGCAGTTCGCCGTCAACCTGCTCAATTGCGGCGGTATCGCAGAGCTCATCGTCCTTGGCGCAGCGACTATCGCCATATCCGCCCTCAGCGTCGTTCCCCAAAAAGCTGCCGAGAGCTCCAGCCCCGCCATCAATCCCTTTGCTGAGTCCTCTCATGCCCTCGCCAAGCAGGCATGCTGGAGCATCGCGCTCGTCATGATTCTTGCCTGTCTGTTCTCCACCCTCGACAACGTGGTCACACTCTCCAACGCCCACGGCACCATTGCCGTGCAGACTTGGCCGCGCCTCTTTTTGGCGGCAAGCGGCCTTGCCGCCGGTCTTATCTTTGACCTTGCCGAGCGCCGCTACATGGGACTTGTCATGCTCGGCATCGCCGTGCTCTCGACCATTTCCATCCTGGCCGTGGAGGCCGGCGCCGATCCCAACCTAGGCCTTGTCGTCTTTTACCTGAGCTCGGGCTTTTTCGTCACGTTCTTTACCGCCACCTTTACACAGCTGGCACCGCACATGCATGCGCCCGCCCTTTGGGCTGGCATGGGCCGCGCCGCCAACAATGTATGCGCTTTCACCACATCGGGCATCTCGCTTGCTCTCGTGACCTCGGATAACGTTGCCCTCATTATGATCGGTGCGCTCGTTTTGCTCGTCGCCGCCTGCGCGGCGTTTGTAGCCGCGGGCCTGTTCCGCCTGCCCCAAACCGAGCGGGAGCGCGAGCGCGAGCAGCTGGCAGAAGAAGCACTCGCCGCCCCCACCATCGAGGAGCAACGCCAGGCCTTCATCGCCAACCACGCTCTCACCCCGCGCGAAGTCGACGTGCTCATAGCCGTGACCCAGGATGAACGCCCGCTCAAGCAGGTTGCCGAGGAACTCGGTATCTCGATGCGCATGGTACAGCGCCACCTGAGCTCCATCTACCAAAAGACCGACACGCAGACGCGCGCCGGTCTCACCAAGGCCTTCCCCTCGGCCTAAAACAAAAACCACCGCAAAGGTGCTTGTCCCCTTTGTGGTGGTTATTGATCGGCTAGCCTTCGAGCTGCGCTACCTTGTAGCGGTAGGCAGCGGCGATGACATCTTTGCAGCCCTCGCGGCCCAGCTTGGCGCGGTTGACGACGATGTCCTTGCCACTCGTCATCTTCCACTTTCCGGCGCTGTAGCGCTTATAGAACGCCTCGCGCGCCTTCTGCTGCTGCTTGACCAGCTTGGCGCCCTTCTTTTTGTTAAGGCCGCGCTTCTTGCGCACGATCTCGACGCGGTCCTCAAAGGGTGCGGTCACCAACACGGCAATGTGGTTGGGATTGTTACGCAGCAGGTAATCGGACAGACGGCCTTCGATAATGCAGCTCTCGGTCTCGCCCAGATCCAAAATCACCTGGCTCATCTTTTGGAACAACTTGTCCGAGTACGAACGTGCATCGTAGCGGTCGGGCAGAAACGCCATATTCTCCACGGCCAGGCGCTCGTCGTAGGCAGCCATCTTGTCGAGCGACTCGCCCGCGCGCAGCGACGCGCGCACCAGCAGCTCGTTATCGTACAGCGGAATCCCCAACTCGTCGGCAAGCATGCGACCAATCTCGTGGCCCTCGGCGCCAAAGTCGCGCGCGATGGTAATGACCACAGGATTCTTCTTATTCTCCAGATCGCTCATCGCGATTCCTTTCTAACAAATGAAAAATAGGCGATTCCTGATTCCCATTTTGTCACTTACGACCGTCCTGGTTTCCCAAGTGCGGCAGATTGCCCCGAAAGAGGAGCGCCGCGTACTAAATGTACGCAAGTGACGATTGAGGGGCAAGGTGCCGTGCTTGGGGAAGCAGGACTATGCGGCTACGATACGACGTTGATACGCTCGGACCAGCAGCGAGATACCAAAGTTGAGTACAAAGTACATCGCAAACACCAGGCCGTAGAGCATAAGCACCTGCGACAGATCGATCGCGTGGGCCATCACGACGTTGGCCGTGTACATGAGCTCGGCCACGTTAATGCCCGAAAGATACGAGCTGTCCTTGATGACAGTCGTGCACTGGCTAAACAGCGCCGGAATGATCGTCTTAAACGTCTGCGGCAGAATGATGTAGCGCATGGTGGCAAAGAAGCCAAAGCCCTGGCTCTGCGCCGCCTCAAACTGGCCGCGCGGAATCGAGTTGAGGCCGCCGCGCACAATCTCGGCCATAACAGCGCTGGTAAACAGTGTAAAGGCGATGGTCGAAATCACAATGTCCAAGCCCTGCACCGTAAAGTAGATAAACAGGATCCACAGCAGGTTCGGCGTGCAACGGAACAGCTCGATATAGGCACTCACCAAAATACGGAACGGGCGGGGCGCATAGCTTTTAACAAGCGCCAGCACCGTGCCAAAGATGAGCGAGAAAAAGATCGACAGCGCCGAGATCTCGATCGTCTTAACAAAGCCGCCCCAAATGTAGAGCAGGTTGGTCGCGTTGAAGATTTCCATGCGCTAGGCCTCCTCTACGTTGTCGAGCCCCAGCTCGGCGAGGCTCACGCCGCGCGGACGCTCCTTGGAGCGGCGCTCGAGCCACTGCACCAGCATGGCGAGCGGAAAGCAGATGATGAAGTACATAAGGCAGCAGACGATGTATCCCTGCAGGTAACCGTACAGACTCACAAAGTTGTCGGAACGGTACATAAGGTCGCCGCCGGCCACAAGCGCCAGCACCGACGTGTTCTTGACTAGGTTGAGTGCCTGGTTGCACAGCGGCGGCAGAATGATCTTGAATGTCTGGGGCAGCACGATGTACCAGTACGCCTGCGCACGGGTGAAGCCCTGGCTCTGCGCCGCCTCCATCTGACCGCGCGGAACCGCCTCGATACCGGTGCGGATGACCTCCGAGATGTAGGCCGCGTGATACAGGCCCACGCCCAAGAAGCCCAGCACGAACGGCGCGATGCGCACCGGCTGGTCGGCACCGGTTATGGCCTGCAAAAACTGCGGACCAGCCATGTACATAAAGAGCACCTGCACGGGCAACGGGGTGTTCTGGTAAAACTCCACGTATACGCGGCTTATGGCGCGCAGCACGCGCGAACGGGTGGTAGAGAACACACCCAGCAGCGTGCCCAGCACCAGCGACAGCAGCAGACCGGCAACGACCACCTGTAGCGTCACGCCAAAGCCCTCCCAGAAGGGCCCCATGTTTTGAAATGTCGTCGACCAACGGTCGGCGTCAAATAATCCTTCGAGCATTTGATTCCTTCCTTGGACGATGCGCCTATACAAGACCCCAGGTCTTGACCTCTTGGTCGAGCCAGCCGTCGGCCAGACGATCGCAAATCACCTGATCGACCACGGCCGAAAGGTCGCAGCCCTTCTTGGTCGCCACGCCGTAGCCCTGCTCGCCAAACTTGACCTCGGGCTGCAACAGCTCAACGGTCTCGTTCATGTAACCGGCCAGCGTGGAGCGGTCCATGGCAAAGACGTCGATATTGCCGGCGTCGAGCGAGCTCTTGATGATGGGGTAGCCGCTAAAGGCCCTAAACTCGGGCTTGCAGCTAAAGCCGTTGTCCTTGATCATCTGCTCGATCAGGCCCTGCGTGGTGGCACCCTGGCTCACGCCGATGACCTTGCCGTCCAGGTCCTCAATCGAGGTAAAGCCCGAACGCTTCTTGACCATGAGTCCCACGTAGTCGGTGCGGTACGGCGTCGAGAAATCCCAGCTCTTCTTGCGCTCGTCGGTGATGGTGTAGGTCGCTGCGACCACGTCGAGTTGGCCGTTATCGATCAGCGGGCCGCGTGTCTTGGGCGTTACGTCGGTAAACTCGACAAGCTCCTGGGCACGGGCTTCCTTGTAGCTCACGCCAAAGACAGCGGCGGCGATCTGGTAGCACAAATCGACTTCCATGCCCTCAAAGCGGCCTTTGGCGGTGTCGTAATAGCCGTAGCCGGGAACATCTTTCTTGACGCCGGCATTCAGATGGCCGCGCGACTTGATGGCCGCAAGCTTGGATCCCTTGTCGGAACCCTCGCCGCTGGTGGAGTTGCCGCAACCGGTGAGCGCGGTCCCCGTCAGCGCGAGCATGCCGGCGCCCGCCAGCTGCAAAAAGTGACGGCGCGACACGGCCGCCCTCGTCATATCCGTCATGTCCATCACCGCGCCTAGTGCAGAATCTTGGACAGGAACTCGCGGCAGCGCGGGTTCTCGGGGTTATCGAAGAAGTGCTCGGGCGTGCCCTCCTCCAGGATGCGGCCGTCCTCCATAAAGATGACGCGGTCGGCCACCTGGCGCGCAAAGCCCATCTCGTGCGTCACGCAGATCATGGTGATGTCCTCCTGCGCGAGCTCAATCATAACGTCCAGAACCTCCTGGACCATCTCGGGGTCGAGCGCCGAGGTCGGCTCGTCAAACAGGATGATGGGCTGCTTGGTGCACAGGGCACGGGCGATGGCGATGCGCTGCTGCTGACCGCCCGAGAGGTTCTGCGGATACTCGCCGGCCTTATGCGCCATGCCGACGCGCTTGAGCGCGGCGACGGCGATCTCGGTCGCCTCCTCCTTGCTCTTCTTTTGCAGCTTGATGGGCGCGAGCGTCAGATTGCCCAGCACCGTCATGTTGGGATACAGGTTGAACTGCTGAAACACCATGGAGCTATATTTGCGAGCCATTTCCAGGTGATTCTTCTTAGTGAGCGGCGTACCGTCGATGATAACCTCGCCCGACGTGGGCTCCTCAAGATAATCGACACAGCGGATGAGCGTCGACTTACCCGAGCCGGAAGGCCCGATCATTACGAGCTTCTCGCCGCGCTTGACGGTGAGGTTGATATCTTTGAGCACATGCAGGTCGCCAAAGTACTTGTTGAGATGCTTGATCTCGATCATGTCTGCCATGAATGTCCCTTCCCTGCGTTTACACGAGTTGAACTATTGTACGGAAAGAACCACGTTTCCGCAGCCCACACTACATTCCCGTAAAGAACCCGCAATCTTCCACCCACTCATTGGGCACTCATTTAAGTCTGTCCCCAGTGAGCGCCCAACCGCCCTTGTTGAGCATAAGTCAGCGAAAACCCGTACACGCGAGCAAGGTGACGTGAAATGAAAGGGCGCAGACCTTATGGTCGCGCCCTTGAAATTGAACGTCAGATTGCCGCGTGTACGGGTTTGCAGCGTCGAGCCGTTACGCGGTTTGGTAAAACCGCGTAACAAATTACGCGAGTTTGGCTCCGACGATCTTTGCCGCGGCCGGCTTATCGAAGTTGCCGCCAGTGGCCTTGCCGAGTGCACCCATAACCTGGCCCATCTGCTTCTTGGACGTGGCGCCCAGCTCGGCGATGACCTGCTCGATCAGAGCCTCGAGCTCCTCGCCCGAAACCTGCGCGGGCAGCAGGCTCTCCAGAATCTTGACCTGCTCGGTCAGGTTGTCGGTACGCTCCTGGTCGGTGCCGGCCTTGATGGACATCTCCAGTGTCTCGCTCGTCTGCTTGATCAGACGCTTGATCATGCTGTTGACGTCTTCCTCGGTCACATCGCGGCGCTCATTGACCTCGATATTCTTCACCTCGGCCTTAACCTGGCGAATGATGGACAGGCGAACCTTGTCCTTGGCCTTCATGGCCGCGATCATTTCCTTCTGCAGCTCTTCGTTGGTCATCTGCAAATCCTCTCTAATAGCGTGGGCGGCACTCGCGCGAGCACCGCCCCATGATTACTCAGTCGTCGACGAATCGTCGGTCGAACTCTTGGTGATGCCCTTCAGACTCACGTTATAGGGTACGTCCTTGGGCATGGGGTTGACGGTAATGTCGGCGTCCTTCTTGTACTGCTCCAGCCACTCACTGTACGCGGTACTGGCCGCCTGCGTCTTCACCACGTTGGAGACGTACTTCTTGATGGCCTTGGGCACCTGGTTGATGTCATCAACCTGATTATCGACATGGAAGTAGTCGGTGCACTTGATGATGTGGTAGCCATAGGTCGACTCGATGACTTCGCTCACGTCGCCCTTGTTGAGCCCCTCGAGCGCCGTCTGGTAGCTGTCGACAAAGGTGGTGAGCTTATCCCAGCCCACATCGCCCTTCTTCTCCTTGGAACCGGTGTCCTCGGAGTACTGCTCAACGGCGTCCTCAAAGCTCAGCTCACCGGAGTTGATCTTGTCCAGGCACTCCTGCGCCTTGGCCTTGGCGGCAGCCTTGTCCTCGTCGGAAGCGTCGGAATCAACCTTGATCAGGATGTTCGACGAGCGACGGGCGTCGTTGTAGCTGGACAGGTTTTCGTTGATGTAATCGACAATCTCGCTGTCCTTGGGTTTGCTCGTGGGCGCGACGGCATCCTTGAGTTTCTGCTGCGCCAGACTCTCCTTGAGCGAATCCTTGTAGGTATCCTCGGTATAGCCGTAGGTCTTGAGGGTCTTCTTAAAGGCCTTGGCACCGCCCGCGCTCTTGCACGCGTCCTTCCAAGCCTTCTCGACCTCCTCGTCCGACACCGTCACGCCGTTCTCCTTCTGTGCCTGTTGAAGCAGAATCTGCTGCGTGTAGGAGTCGATGAGTTGCTTGCGATACTTCTTGGGCGTGAGGTCGTTGTCGACCAGATACTGCGCCCAGTCCTTGTCCTTGGTGTAGCCGTAGGACGTGCGCATGCTCATGATCTGCTTGGTCACGGTGTCCTCGGTGAGGTTGGTGCCGTTGATAGTAGCAGCAACACCGCCGGTCAGCTTGTAGCCCGAGGTGTCCTCGGCCTGCGACATAAGGCCGGAGCACGCCATCGCCGAGACGGAAAGCAGCATCGCCAGCACGCCGATGACCACCAGAACGATCTTGACGGTCTTAGACACGTACGTCTTGCGCTGCTTCTTGCGAGAGCTGGAGGCAGCGCGGGCCTGCTGCTCGGGCGTCGGCTCGAGTGCGGGGTTCTTTTTCTTATTTGCCATAGTTGGCCTTTCGCATAACGAATCGAACAAACGCCATTGTGTCACAACGCAGCCCCCGCGGCACGCTTGGTGCATTGGGGACAGGTTAATCTGCACCATTTTGGTGCAAAGGGGACAGCTCTGGCAGCCGGCAGTTAGGGACGTTCCTTTTCTGCCGGCAGTTAGGGACAGTCCCCAAGTGCCGGCACATAAGGAACGTCCCTAGGTGCCGGCTTAGCCCCACCTTAGAAGTGGCGGCGGATGGCGTCGACCATGCCCTGCGGCGTGGTCTGGCCGAGCACGTCGGCTGCGGCATCGGCGTCCATAAAGATGTTCATGAGCGCCTGCAGAGCCTCGACCTGGCCGCCCGGCTCGGCGATGCCCAGATTGATGACGATCTGCGCCGGCACCGGAGCGCCCATGCCAGCCATAGCGTTAAATGTCACGGGCGCGGAGGGCTTCACCACCGCGATATAGGGCTTGGCCACAAACCCCGGATCGGTATGCGGAATGGCAATGTTTGCCGCCGGCATGGCAAGACCCGTGGGATAGGCATCCTCGCGCGTGCGAACGGCGTCGAGC
Source organism: Collinsella sp. (assembly GCA_019414345.1). Classification (GTDB taxonomy): domain Bacteria; phylum Actinomycetota; class Coriobacteriia; order Coriobacteriales; family Coriobacteriaceae; genus Collinsella. The sequence goes on along the minus strand of DXMF01000048.1, from coordinate 79,300 downwards.
CAACCGTCGGCAATGTAGCCGCGCGGAGCAAGCTCACTCTCGAGTTGCGCAAACACCTCACCCGGCGTCGCACACTCCCAATCAAAAAACACCAGCTCAGGCGTAAACAACGCTTCGTTATCCGCCATGCGCTCACCTCTCTCACCTAGTCATTCAGGAACGTCCCCGATGACTACCCAAAACAAAAGGTGGCCACGCGCGCCTTGGCGCCAATGACCACCCTGACCACTCAACTAAATTGTACTGTGCGCCGCTAGACGCGGGGCGCATCAATTGCGACCTTGCCGCTCTCCAGCACGTGGACGCGGCCGTCGGCGAGCATTTGCACGACCTCGGGATACAGCACGTGCTCAATCGCGTGGATGTGCTCCTCGAGCGCGTCGACATCCCAGCCCTCCTCGACAGCCAGCGCACGCTGGGCGATGATGGGACCGTTGTCGTAGACCTCGTTGGCAAAATGCACGGTCACGCCAGTTACCTTGACGCCGCGCGCAAAGGCATCGTCAATCGCATGCGCACCGGTAAAGCTCGGCAGCAGCGCCGGATGCAAGTTGACCACGCGGTTGGGAAACGCCGCCAGCAGCGGTGTGTGCACCATGCGCATATAGCCGGCCATCACCACGTACTCGCAGCCGCGCTCGAGCAGCTCGTGCGCGATGATCTCGTCGGCGGCAATAGGGTCGGCATAGACATCCTTGGACAGCGTGAGCGTCTGGATGCCCGCGCGCTCAGCGCGCTGCAAACCCTTAGCCGAAGGACGGCTCGACACCACAAGCTCAATCGAGGCGTTGAGCTTACCGGCGGCGATCAGATCGATCAGCGCCTGCAGGTTGGTACCCGAACCGCTGATGAGCACACCGATCTTGAGCGGCTCGACCGTATCGGTGCCGGTCGGACGGGTGTAGGGCACAAAGCCCAGGCCCTCACTAGCAGCCATCTGCTCGTTAGCGCTCATCGGAGTACACGACCTTACCGGAACCCTCGACGCACTCGCCCACGCGGAACGGCTTCTCGCCCAGCGCGACCAGGGCTTCGGTAACCGCGGCCTCGTCCTCGGGGGCGACGATCAGGCACAGGCCGACGCCCATGTTGAAGGTCTTGCATGCCTCGTTGGGCGCGAGCTCGGCCTGACGCGACACGTAGGTGATGACGGGCGGAACGTCCCAACCCATCTCGGCGCCGTTGCGGGTGACCACGGCGTCGACGTCGTCGGCGAGTGCACGGTTGAGGTTCTCGGTAATACCGCCGCCGGTGATGTGGGCGATAGCATGCACGTTGACGCCGCCGCGCAGCAGCTCCAGGATCGGCTTGACGTAGATGCGCGTGGGGGCCAACAGAGCGTCTGCCAGCGATGCACCGCCGAGCTCCTCGAGCGGACGGCCCAGCTCCTCGGCCTTAGCGGCGGCCTCGGGCGTGCCCGGCTTAATGCCGTCGACGCCAATGACCTTACGCACGAGCGAGTAGCCGTTGGAGTGCACGCCGGTGGAAGGCAGGCCCAGGATCACATCGCCCGGGCGGACGTTTGCGGGGTCGAGCATCTTGGGACGGTCGACGACGCCCACGGTAAATCCGGCAAGGTCGTAGTCGGCAGGAGCCATGACGCCCGGGTGCTCGGCCATCTCACCGCCCACGAGCGCGCAGCCCGCGAGCTTGCAGCCGTCGGCCACACCCTTGATGATCTTTGCCATGTGCTCGGCCTCGATGTGACCGATGGCGACGTAGTCCAGGAAGAACAGCGGCTCGGCGCCCGAAGCCAGAATGTCGTTGACGCACATAGCGACCAGGTCCTGGCCCACCGTCTCGTGACGGTCCATGATCTGGGCGAGCACGAGCTTGGTGCCCACGCCGTCGGTACCGCTAATCAGGATCGGGTCTTCCATATCCTTAAGCGCGGCAGCCGAGAACAGGCCACCGAAGCCGCCGATGCCGCCGATAACCTCGGGGCGATTGGTGTCCTTGACCATCTGCTTAATCGCGTCGACGGCGCGGCCGCCCTCAGCGGTATCGACGCCGGCATCCTCATACGTCACATGCTTGCTGTCGCTCATCTGAGCCTTCCTCTCCCACTACCGTGGCGCCGCGCGGGCGCCAAACGGTGCTCATAGTTGTCCTCGATTCGGTGCATGCCATAACAGCACGCGCCGTCATATCAACAAAACAGCAGGTAAAACCTACCAAAATAAACCTGTCCCCATATGGCAGGTTTTATGCCTCGCCGTGCTCCTCTTCCCAGCTGCGGTCGTCGTATTTCTCGATCACGGCGTCGTCGTCAAAGTGCAGCGGCTTGTCCAGGTTGCGGGGCTTAAAGCCCTCCATAAACTTGTCGCGGCCAAAGCTCTCGGGAATCGCCACGGGGTAGCGGCCGGTAAAGCACGCATCGCAGTAACCGCCCTTGGGCATGACCTTAAGCAGGCCCTCGACCGAAAGGAAGGCCAGCGAATCGGCGCCGATATACTCGCAAATCTCGTCGACCGTCTTGTTGGCGCTGATAAGCTGCGACTGCACGTCGGTATCGATACCGTAGAAGCACGGCCAGATGACCTCGGGCGAGTTGATGCGGATATGAATCTCCTTGGCGCCGGCGTTGCGCAGCATCTTGACGAGCTGCACCATGGTGGTGCCGCGCACGATGGAGTCGTCGATGACGACCAGGCGCTTGCCCTCGATGTTGTCGCGCAGCGGGTTGAGTTTCATACGCACGCCCATGGCGCGCAACTCCTGCGTAGGCTCGATAAACGTACGGCCCACGTAGCGGTTCTTGATAAGGCCCTCGCCAAAGGGAATACCGCTCTCGTGCGAATACCCCTCCGCAGGCGGCAGGCCGGAGTCGGGCACGCCGATGACCAGGTCGGCCTCGACAGGCTCCTCATGTGCCAGCTGACGACCCATGTCGTAACGGCAGGCATAGACGCTCTTGCCGTTCATGATGGAGTCGGGGCGGGCAAAGTAGACCTGCTCAAAGATGCAGTTGGCGGGCTCTTCGGCTGCAGGCACGCCCTGCTCGGATACCAGGCCCTCGGCGCTGATGCGCAAGATCTCGCCGGGACGGACGTCACGGACGTACTCGGCACCCACGATGTCGAGTGCGCAGGTCTCGGAAGCAACGACCCAGCCGCCGGCGCGCGTGACACGGACGGCGGAGTCGACCGTCGCGGCGCCGTCCTGCGACGGCAGCTGCGAAACGGCTGCGGCATCGGCCTGGTCCAGACCCTCGTCCACCAGCTTGCCCAGCACGAGCGGGCGAATGCCGTGTGGATCGCGGAATGCGTAGAGCGCCTGCTCGTTGATGAGCGTCATGGCGTAGCCGCCGCGCACGAGCTCCATGGTCTTGCGAATACCCTCGCGCAGGTGGCCCGTACGCTGGGTAAAGTAGCCGATAAGCTTGGTCGCGACCTCGGAATCCGAATTGGAGAGGAACGGCACGCCCAGCTCGATCAGCTGACGGCGCAGCTCGTCGGTGTTGACGAGGGTGCCGTTGTGCGCGAGCGCGATAATGACGCTGTTGATGGTAGAGAGGTGCGGCTGAGAGGCTTCCCAGCTCTTGGCACCGGCGGTGCCATAGCGCACGTGGCCCACGGCCAGCTGGCCGGAGAGCGTCGACAGGTCGGCGTTGGAGAACACGCGGTCGAGCAGGCCCAGATCTTTGCGGACCATAACCGTGCCGCCGTCACCCACGGCGATTCCAGCCGATTCCTGGCCACGGTGCTGCAGCGCACGCAGGCCAAAGTACGTCAGTCGAGCCACGTCGCGATCGGGCGCCCATACGCCGAAAATGCCACATTCCTCATGCAGCTGGTCGGAGTCCGGATCATACGTCGACATGGTGTTCACCTGTCCCGCGGCACGCTCGGCCGCGCGGATGGTTTCTTGAGACATGGTATCCCCTCAGAGCCTCGTATTTTTGGCGTTACCCGCCTTATTATACGCACGGCGCGACGTGCTCCCCAGCGCATGAGCAGCGCTTTTTAAAAGCCCACCGAGCTAATAATCAGTTTTGTTGCCAAACATTTTATCGGTCTGTCCAGTGTAAGTGCCCGCGCCCCCAGATGGCCGCCGCGTCTGCCGTTGGGGATTACAAAGTTGCAATTGGGACGTTCGTCCTGTCTTTTGGCAGGTCGGCGGCGTATCCTTATAACCTACAACAAAGCGAGAAAGGTTCTGTATGGATCGAAACGAACTCGACCCTAGCGTCCCCAGCGCCACAGAGGTCAAGAAGATTCCCCTCATCATTAAGGTGTACGCCGTCCTGTGCATCCTTTCCGGCGTGGGCACGCTCCCGTCGGTCGCTGCCTTTATGTGGCAGGTCATCACGGCACTTGTTAACGGCAACGCCACCGAAAAGCTCGGCGACAACACGCTCGTCGCAGTCGGCCTTATCGTCGCCGGCATCATGCTCTCTGCGGCAAGTGCCGTCATCCTAATCATCTTTGGCCTGGACCTTATCAAAAACCAGCGCCGCAACGCCGCCCGCCTGTCCTACATCCTTATTGCATTCACCGTCGTCGAGCTTTTGGTCGACGTGATGCTCCAGGGTATCGGGCCCTTCTTGCTGCGCCCCGCTATTCAGCTCGGCATCCTCATCGCGCTTTCGGCCACCGTCGACCCCACGCTGCGTCAGGAGCGCGAGCTGCAGCGCCGCCTGCAGGAGATGCTCGACCGCGATGCCGCCGCCGAGGGCATGCTCGGCCGCGATGAGACCGGCGAGGGCTACATCAAGCTCAACTACTTCAACCTGTTCTGGGTATTCTTCGTCTGCTGCGTACTGGGACTTATCTTGGAGGACATCTGGCACATGACGGTCAACGACCCGGGCGTCTACCAGGACCGCGCCGGCATGCTGTTTGGCCCTTTCAGCCCCATCTACGGATTTGGCGCCGTGCTCATGACCATGGTGCTTAACCGCTTCTACAAAAAGAACCCCATCATCATTTTCCTGGTGAGCGCTGTGCTCGGCGCGAGCTTTGAGGTGTTCGTGGGCTGGTTTATGCAGACCGCGTTTGGCGTGGTCTCGTGGAGCTACTCGCACATAACGCTGTTTGGTTTGCCCGATCCGCTCGTGGTCCTCACGGGCGGACGCACCTGCACGGGCTTTGCCTGCCTGTGGGGCCTAGGTGGCCTCATCTGGATCAAGCTGCTGCTACCGAGGCTGCTTAAGCTCATCAACAAGATCCCCTGGAAGAGCCGCTACTCGGCCACCGTCATCTTTACCGTCATTATGCTGGTCGACGGCGTCATGACGCTGCAGTCGCTCGACTACTGGTACCAGCGCGTTAACGGCACGGAGCCGGACATTCCCGTCGCACAGTTCTACGGCAAGTATTTCGATAACGACTACATGGAGAACCGCTTCCAGAGCATGACCATGAGCCCCAAGGACGCCACGCGCGTTTAGCGCCCGCCGCGCCCAAAACGCAAAATGCCCGCCGGTATCACACGTACCGGTGGGCATTTTTATAAACGATCCTTCTATCGACGCAATCCTCTATGCCTCGCGCTCGACCTCACTCACGCATTCGTTCTTGATGGTGCCAACGAGCGCCTGCAGTGCATCGACCACGTGTGGGCGAATGTCCCCGCCGATAAGCACGAGCATGATGTCGTCACCTACGGTAAGCTCGCCGCTTGCCAGCCACACGCGCACATAGCCGATACCCGGCATCGCGCGCGTAGTCTCGATAGCAGACCGTACCTTTTCGGCGTCGTAGTCAAAGACCATGCCGCCCACCCTGTGGCCTGGCGCCACGCCATCGGTCTCGACTCCGCGCACCTCAGCCTTGGGCGTCGCGCGCACCACACCGTTATGCGTCAGATACATCCCACAGCCTGCCGCCGAAGCATCGGCCTTGGCCTCGCGCAGCCAAGCATCAATCGAAGGTATCAATTTGCCACTCTCGAGCATCATTTCTCCCTTACCGTCGTCGAGTAGCCAATTTGGGACGGGGCCTTTTTAGCTACTCTCGAACAACTTATTCCTCGACCGGCGTGAGCACCATGACGGCGCGTGTGTTGCTCAGCGACAGCGAACGACAGGTCACAAGCGTTACAACCTTAGTTGCCGAAGCGGCACGATCGGTGGCATCACTCGCCACGGCAGAAGCGCCGTCGAGCATCTCGGACAGGTAGTTCTTGAGTCCGTCGTCGCCCTCAAAATTGGTCGTGCGCGCCTTGGCATACGTGTCCTCGACCACCTTGGTCGCCAGCGGACGCAACTTATACGTCGCATCGCGCGTGATGTAGTACACATATTCAATGCTATCGAACGTTGCCTGGTCAGTCGTATCCGAAATCACGTTGAACATCGACCCATCGTTCATATGGTGGCCGTAGATCGTGGTCTGCTGGTCGACCATTCCCGGCGCGGTGTCATCGCTATCCAAGAAGATGGCACCCGAGGCGTTAGACGTGCCATCGAACAGCGTGTTGAGGTATTTGGAGTTGTTGTTGGTCTGCACCACGGGATAGTTGATGTTGGTTCCCGGCACGTAAATCCAACCCACAATCTCGGGGTTCGTCTGAGCAAGCGCATCAAAGTCGATAATCGGCACGCCGCTGGCGTCCTTATCGCTTACATATTGCTTCTCGATTTTCTGATACGAATCGCTCGCCTGCTTATAGCCAATCTGGGCATTAATAAAAATAGCGGCGGCGGCGACAATCAGACCGATACCGATGATGATGAGCAGAATGGGAATAATGGAGTGGCGCTTTTTGCGCGGCGGCTCGGTGCGATCCGACGGCGCGGCATGCGATGAAGACCGGGGCGGCTTCTTAGCGGAGCTATAAGACGAAGGACGATATGCGGCCGGCGCGTCCTGTCGACGATGCGTCGCCGGTGTCACGGGGCGCGGCGCGCGCGGCTGCTGAGGAGAGGATGTCCGACCCTGCTGTGCCGCACGGGCAGCACCCGGCTTCGACGGATCGGGAATCTGAGAAGCCTTGAATCGTTTTCCCTGATAATCGGACATGGCTCTCCTTATACTGCGGTGAAACGGCGGAACGCTTAGGCGTCAGCCATCTCCTGCTTCATCTTCTCGATAACCTTGCGGTACTCGGGGTCGCAAGCACCCAGAATCTGTGTGGCATAGATGGCGGCGTTCTTGGCACCGTTGATGGCAACGCAGGCCACGGGCACGCCCGAAGGCATCTGCACCATCGACAGCAGCGAATCCATACCGCCCAGGTCACTCGTCTTCATAGGCACGCCGATAACCGGCAGCGGCGTAAAGGCAGCCACGACACCACCCAAGTGAGCGGCCTTGCCGGCGGCGGCGATAATCACTTTGATACCGCGATCGGCGGCAGTCGAAGCCCACTCGTGGACCTTCGCCGGCGTGCGGTGCGCGCTCGCAATGACGAGCTCATAGGGCACACCCAGTGCCTCGAGCTCGGCGGTGCAGCCTTCCATAACGCCCAGATCGGACTTGGAACCCATGATGATCCCGACAACCGGCTTCTGATCTGCCATAAACATAGACCTCCTGTTGAGAGCGGTGACGCAGCGAATCCGCGACCCTTAACTACTGAGAGTAGTATAGCTGCTCCCGTCCCTGCGGTCTTTGTGGCGGCGGCTGAGCCTTTCCCTCGGGAACTGGGCTTCGCGAAGTTTCCCGAGGGAAAGGCTCAGCCGCCGCCCTGCGACCTACCGGGGATTGCCATGACGTACGTTGGCTGAAATATTAACGTGGGATCCGCCGTTCGAACGAACGGCGGATCCCACACTCACTTTTTATTCAGCCCTAGTCATCGCGCAAAGCCCCTTCGGCAGCACACGGTGCAGCCAAGTCACCGCAGGCCGGGGCGGGAGGCGGACCTTTCTCTCGGAAAACTTCGCGAAGCCCAGTTTCCGAGAGAAAGTGTCCGGCTGCCGCCCCGGCCGGACGGCTCAACTACACCGTGTACTGCGGCAGGTCCTGCAGGGCGATGACGTCCATGCCCATGTCGTTGGCGCTGCCGTGACCCTGCTGGTCCTCGCGCACGGCCTCGATGGCACTCACGTACGTGTTGGCCGCAGACATCGCGGTCACACAGGTCACGCCGCGGCGCACGGCCTCGGTACGCAGTAAGTAGCCATCGCCGCGCGAACCCGGGCCGTACGGCGTGTTGATAATCACCGCGATCTTGCCATCGGCGATGAGGTCGCCGATGTTGGGGCGCTCGCCATCATGCGGGCCGCTGATCTTTTCCACGATCTCGCAGGTCACGTTGCCGCCGCGCAGCACGCGCGCCGTACCTTCGGTGGAGCAGATATCAAAGCCCAGGTAGCGCAGGATGCGGGCGACCGAAAGAATATGCCGCTTATCGCGGCCGCACACGCTAATGAACACTTTGCCGGCGCTCGGGTCGGGCAGGTTGTAGTCGATCGCCAGCTGCGTCTTGGCGTATGCCTCGGGATAGCTCTTGGCGGTACCCATGACCTCGCCGGTCGACTTCATCTCGGGCCCCAGGATAACGTCGGCACCGGGGAAACGGCCCCAGGGCATAACGGCTTCCTTCATGCAGAACCAGTCCAGCTGACGCTCGTCGCTCGGCAGGCCCAGGCTCGCGATGGAATCACCCGCCATGATGCGCGCCGCGCACTTGGCCAGCGGCACGCCGGTGGCCTTGGAGATAAACGGCACGGTGCGGCTCGCGCGCGGGTTTGCCTCGATCACGTAGACGGTCTCGCCCTTGATGGCGTACTGCACGTTGACCAGGCCGCGCACGCCCAGCGCCATCGCGATGCGGCGCGTGGTCTCACGGAGCTTCGCCTGCAGGCTCTCGCTAAAGCTGAACGGCGGGATGCAGGTCGCGGAGTCGCCGGAGTGAATACCGGCCTCCTCGATATGCTCCAGGATGCCGCCGATGTAAACCTCTTCGCCATCGCACAGGGCGTCGACATCGGACTCGATCGCACCCTCCAGGAAGCGGTCCAGGTATACCGGGTAGTCGGGGCTAATGCGCGCAGCCTCGGCCATGTAATCGCGCAGATGCTCGGCATCGTAGGCGATCATCATGCCGCGGCCGCCCAGCACGTAGCTCGGACGCACCAGCAGCGGGTAGCCGATGTGCGCGGCCACGGCCTCGGCCTCCTCAAACGAGATTGCCTGGCCCGCCGGCGGATACATAATGCCCAGCTTGTCGAGCAGGGCGGCAAAGCGCTCGCGGTCCTCGGCAAAGTCGATGGCATCGGGCTTGGTGCCCATAATGTTCACGCCGCTCTCCTCGAGCATGCGCGCCAGCTTAAGCGGGGTCTGGCCACCGAGCGTCACCACGACGCCGTCGGGACGCTCAACATCGATGACATCCATGACGTCCTCGTAGGTGAGCGGCTCAAAGTACAGGCGATCGGACGTATCGTAGTCGGTCGAGACAGTCTCGGGGTTGCAGTTGACCATGATGGTCTCAAAGCCGCGGGCCGCCAGCGCGTAGCTCGCGTGCACGCAGCAGTAATCGAACTCGATACCCTGGCCAATGCGGTTGGGGCCGGCGCCCAGGATCATCGCCTTGGGCTTGTCCGCCGGCGTGGTCTCGTCGGGAGCCACGCACTTTTTGGCGTCCGGGCTCGTGCGGAAGATATTCTCGTAGGTCTTGTAATGGTACTCCGTGGCGCTCGAGAACTCCGCAGCGCAGGTATCGACCGTCTTCATGCTGGGGACCACGCCCAGACCCTTACGGTAAGCGCGCACAAAGCGCTCGTCCGAGCCGGTCAGCGCGGCAATCTCGGCATCGCTCGTGCCATACTGCTTGAGCAGGCGCATCGCGTCGGCGTCAATGTCTTCCACGCGCAGGCCGCGGATGCTCTCCTGAACCTGCACCATGTCGTTGATACGGTTGAGGTACCACGGATCGATACCGCAGATGGCATGGATGCGCGCGACATCCCAGCCACGGCGCAGGGCCTCGACCACAAAGAAGATGCGGTGCTCGGTCGGGGTTGCCGCGGCCTGAGCGAGCTCATCGTCGCTCAGCTTGTCGGCACCCTCCTTGCCACCGGCGCAGATGCCCTGGTGACCGTCCTCCAGTGAGCGCATGGCCTTGCCGAAGGCCTCCTCAAAGGTGCGGCCGATCGCCATAATCTCGCCCACGGCCTTCATGCGCGTGGTGAGCGTGGGGTCGGTGCCCTTGAACTTCTCGAAGGCAAAGCGCGGCACCTTGACCACGCAGTAGTCGATCGTGGGCTCAAAGCAGGCGGGCGTTGCCTTGGTGATGTCGTTGACGATCTCGTCGAGCGTGTAGCCCACGGCCAGGCGAGCGGCGGCCTTGGCGATGGGGAAGCCCGTGGCCTTGGAGGCCAGTGCGGACGAACGGCTCACGCGCGGGTTCATCTCGATGACGATCAGGCGGCCGGTCTGGGGGTTCACGGCAAACTGCACGTTGGAGCCGCCGGTCTCGACGCCGATCTTCTCCAGAATGGCGAGCGACGCGACACGCATGCGCTGGTACTCAAGGTCACTTAGTGTCTGCGCCGGCGCCACGGTGATGGAGTCGCCGGTATGCACGCCCATGGGGTCGAGGTTCTCGATGGAGCACACGATGATGCCGTTGCCGGCGTGGTCACGCATGACCTCCATCTCATACTCTTTCCAGCCCTCGATAGACTCCTCGACCAGCACCTCGTGGGCGGGCGAGAGCTCGAGGCCCTGGCTCACGATGGAGACAAGCTCCTCGTGGGTGTGAGCGATGCCGCCGCCGGCGCCGCCGAGGGTAAAGCTCGGGCGCAGTACGCAGGGATAGCCCACGCGCTCGGCGATAGTCTCGGCGTCGGCCACGCTGTAGGCATAGCCCGAGCGCGCGACCTCCAGGCCAATCTCGGCCATGGCCTCGTTAAAGAGTTTGCGGTCCTCGCCGCGCTCGATAGCGGCAAGGTCGCAGCCGATCATCTCGACGCCGTACTTGTCGAGCGTACAGTCCTTTGCCAGCTCGACGGCGGCGTTCAGACCGGTCTGGCCGCCCAGCGTGGGCAGCAGCGCGTCCGGGCGCTCTTTCTTGATCACGCGCTCGATAAACTCGGCGGTGATGGGCTCGACATAGGTGCGGTCGGCCAAGCCCGGGTCGGTCATGATGGTCGCCGGGTTGGAGTTGACCAGGATGACCTCGAAGCCATCCTCCTTGAGCACCTTGCAGGCCTGGGCGCCGGAGTAGTCAAACTCGCAGGCCTGGCCAATGACGATGGGGCCCGAACCAATGACGAGGATACGCTTGATGTCAGTACGCTTGGGCATGTTAGTTCTCCTCGGTCTCAGTCTCGGCGAAATTCCAGCCAGCCAGGCGGTCCTTCGCGGTGTCGATGTCCAGGTAGTTCTCCTCGCCGTCCATGAGTCGCGTAAAGGCGGTAAAGAGATAGTGGGCATCGGTGGGGCCAGGCGAGGCCTCGGGGTGGTACTGGACCGAGAAGCACGGGGCTTCGAGCAGCTGGATGCCCTCGGCGGTGCCGTCGTTAAGGTTCACATGCGTCAGGCGAATGCGGCCGAAGCGCTCGTTCATCACGACCGGCGCGATTCCGCGGCGCACCCAAACGCGCAGATCTCCATCGACCGCATGCCCGGTCTCGCCGCCGGAAAGTTCGGGGACAAGCTTGCCCAAGCTGGGGAACAGCAGGCCAAAGCCATGGTTTTGTGCGGTAATCTCCACGCGACGGCTTACCAGGTTCATGACCGGCTGGTTGCCACCGCGGTGACCGAACTTAAGCTTTTCCATCTGGGCGCCGCAGGCCAGGCTGATCATCTGGTGACCAAGACAAATACCAAAGACCGGCACCTTGCCGATCAGCTGTTGCACCTGCTCATAGGTCTCCACCACGGCGTCGGGGTCGCCGGGGCCGTTGGATAAAAAGACGCCGTCGGGATTCATGTCGAGCACCTCACTCGCGGGCGTATCCCACGGCACGACGGTAAGGCCGCAGCCGGCGCGGACGAGGCCCTCCAGAATACCGCGCTTCACACCGCAGTCGTACGCGACCACGTTGTGGCGGGCGGGAGCAGCAGGAGCCAGCGCAAAGTCATGCGTGGCAGGCAGGTCGGCGGCCACAAACTCGTGAGGCGCGGGGCAACTTACGGTCTTGACCAGGTTCTCGCCTACCAGCGTGGGCGCTGCGGCCAGACGCTCGGCAAGCTCGTCGACGTCGAAGATCTCGGTCGAGATAATGCCCATCTTGGAGCCGTTGTCGCGCAGGTGGCGCACCAGAGCGCGGGTGTCGACGCCCTCGATAGCGACGATGCCGTGAGCGCGCAGGTACTCCGGCACGCTGACGGCCGAGCGCCAGTTAGAAGGCGTGGCGCACATGTCGCGAACGATCATGCCACGCATGGCCGGAGCGCTCGCAGGGCGCACGGCGCCGCCGGGGAAGGCCGACTGGACATCGGTCTCGTCGATACCGTAGTTGCCGATCTGCGGATAGGTCATGGTTACGATTTGGCCGGCATAGCTCGGGTCGGTCATGACCTCAAAGTAGCCCTCGAGCGAGGTGTTGAAGCAGACTTCGCCGGTCGCGGTGCCCTCGGCGCCGCATGCGCGTCCATAAAAAATGGTCCCATCCTCAAGATACAGGGTGCAGGGACCGCAAGCGCCCTTGCTGGTTTTGGCCAGCATACGCTGGCACAGCTCGCTGGGCGCGATGGTGCGGGCGGCAGCGCCCGCAATATGGTTGTTCGCCATAGTTCTCCTTCCCGGTCTCACAGGACCGGCTTAAAGGTGTGCAGTTAGGCCTCGCGGTATTGTAACCGCAAGCATGCCTCATGGCGTTAATTTCATCGAAATGTTTACGAAATGATAATTATGACTTTCTATGCATAATGATTTTTTAATCCCCGTCCCGGAAAAATCATCCCGCGGGGCTTGTGGCTCACGCGGGATGATGGCGTCTTATTTTATCTTGTCCTGCTCCAGCAGTTCGGACGGTGTGCGATCGGGCTTGCCGCCGCGGAAAATCTCGCGGCCATGCAGACGATGCTCCAGGTCACGTTCGGCCTTTTCCTCGTCAATCTTGGTCTGGCTCACCACCGGGTCCTCAATCAACGACGACACCGAGTTCACCTGCTTCTGAATGCGCTCGGCGATGGTGTCATCCATACTCACGATGCGCATCTTCCAGTCGATACTCGTAGCGTTGGATGAGCTCTTGGTCCACACGAACGTCAGGATGGCGCTCTGGTGGCCCTGGGCGGGAAACATGCCAAAGAAGGAATCGTGCTGAATGTTGCTATCCTCGTCGATATAGGCGTGAACGTTATACACCACGCGGTCGATCTTATCGTTGAGCAACGCGTTGGTCGCAAGCGCCGCGGCCTGAATCTGCCCGTTGGACAGCAGCTCGAGCTCGTTGGCAGACGATGTGTCCAACACCGTCACCTCGACCGTGCCCGTACGCTCATCGGCTTCATCGACGGTAAAGTCGAGCGGGAACTGCGTAAAGCCGTTGCCCCACTCAAGGCCGCCCTTCAGCGCCGTCGAAACAGTATCGACCGAAACGCTCTCGGACAGGTTGGCGGTGTTCAGGCGACGCATCACGCCGTAGCCAATCTGCATGCCCACGATCAGCACCAAAATACCAATGACCACGGCCATCGCGGTCTTCGTAATGGTATGACTCACCTGCGAACCCGAAGGATCATCCTCGGACAGCGGGTCGATATGTTTTGCCTGGCTCGCGCGGTCCTCGCTGCGCAGCTGCGCTAGCGCCGCTTTGTCACCGCGCTTGGCCGCAGCCTCCTTCTCACGCATGCGCTCGGTTCGCTTTTTGGCAAGCGTGGGATCCAAGACACCGGATGCATCGATTTCGGAGAATAACTCCGTCACTTCTTCCGGAGTCAAAGGGTTCTTGTCAGCCATAAACTTCCTGTCATATCAATCAGTCGAGCTCGTGCGCACGCGCACCTTCGAACTGCATTCGATAGTAACGGGCATAGGTGCCGCCACGGGCGAGAAGCTGTTCATGCGTGCCACGTTCCACAACGCGACCATGCTCAACGGTCGCAATCTCATCGGCGTGTTTAATGGTCGAGAGACGGTGGGCGATGATGATTGTGGTACGGCCGCGTGCCAGCTCTTCGAGCGACTCCTGGACCGCCTCCTCGCTCTCGTTATCCAAAGCACTCGTCGCCTCGTCCAAGATCAAGATTTTGGGATTCTTGAGAAACACACGCGCGATGGCAACGCGCTGTTTCTGTCCGCCCGAAAGACGGCTGCCGCGCTCGCCCACGACCGTGTCATAGCCCTGTGGAAGCGACTCGATAAAGGCATCGATGTTGGCGCGACGGGCGGCCTCGGCGATCTCTCCTGCCGTAGCGCCCGGCTTGCCGTAGGCGATGTTCTCGCCAATCGTGCCGTCAAACAGATAGACATCCTGCTGCACCAGGCCGATGGCGCGACGCAGGCTCTGCTGCGTCACATCGCGCACGTCCTGGCCGTCGATGCTAATGGATCCGGCGGCCACGTCATAAAAGCGCGGCAGCAGCGAACAGGTCGTGGACTTGCCACCGCCCGAAGGGCCAACCAAAGCGATGGTCTGCCCGGGCTTGATGGACAGGTCCATATGGTCGATAACGGGACGCTCGTCGGCATCGCCCTCGCCCAGCTCAACATCCTCGTAGTTAAAGCACACGTCGTGATACTCCACGGCGCCGGCAGTCACCTGCAGATCCGTAGCGCCCGGCTTGTCCTGGATATCCGGCGCGGTCGAGAGCACCTCGTCCATACGCTTAAAGCCGGCGATAGCCTTCTGATACGTTTCGGCCGAATTGACGAGTGTCTCGAGCGGCGTGCAGAACAGCGAAATATAGAGTGCAAAGGTCGCCATATCGACCGCCTGCAGCTGCCCCTGGGCGACCAGCCAGCCGCCCAGCAGCACCACGATCACATAGAGCACACCCGAAAGCAGGCCATACGTCGCGGTATAGACGCCCATGGCGTGATACATGTTCTCCTTGGACGAAAGATAGCGATTGTTTGAGGCGCGGAACTTGAAGCGTTCGGTCTCCTCATTGGCAAAGCTCTTGACCACGCGCATGCCCGCCAGCGAATCCTGCAGCTGCGCATTGATGCCGCTGATCTTTTTGCGGTTGTCGCTAAAGACCTCGCGCATGCGCATGTTCTGCCAAAACATGATGGCCGAAAACGCCGCCGTCACCACGGCCATGGCGAGCGCCAGCACCGGGGCGATGGTAAAGAGGATCACAAACGAGCCGATAATCTCGATGCCGCAGATGATGATCCACTCGGGCACGTGATGCGCCGCCTCGCAGATATCGAACAGGTCGTTGACCACGCGGCTCATCATGTCGCCCGAGCTGTTGCGGTCGAAGTACGCAAAGCTAAAGCGCTCATACTGGTCGAACAGGTCCTCGCGCATCTTGGACTCCATGCGCGCGCCCATCACGTGACCCCAATAGCTCACAAAGTAGCGGCAGGCGCAGCGGACGGCATACATCAACACCAAGCCCACCGCGATCATGCCGAGCGCCTGCATAATGGCAGCCTGACCCTGAGTAAATAGCCCACCGGTCAAATTGCGCAGGATAATGGGGAACGCCAGGTCAATGGCGGCAAGCACCAGAGCGCAAACAGTATCAGCAACAAAAAGCCCCATCTGGGGCTCGTAGTAAGAAAGAAACCTCTTAAACATAGTCACCTTACGCGGTTTTACCAAACCGCGTTTCGTCTCGACGCTGCAAGTGCTCCATTTGGACAATCTGGCCTTCAGTCGTCGGTCGCGTATATCCATACGCTTCCCTCCTCTTTTAGGCCACCTTGTCTCAATTGGAGCACTTTCGCTGACTTACACAAACCTGCGGGATCATCCCCGCTCGTTAAAGATCGGCCCCACCCAAACGGTGCGCGATGCTGTCGCAGGCAAGCGCGCCTACGACGGTCTTGGCGTCTTCGATCTTGCCGTCGAGCACGGCGTCGATCAGCTCGTGCAGCGGCACCAGGTCCACGTTGACAAACTCGTCATCATCGGGGTTGGGCGCATCAAACTCGAGCTTGGTAGCCAAGTAGATGCGGATGATCTCATCGCAAAAACCGCAGGACGTGACAATCGACGTCAAAAAGCGAATACGACCAGCCCTAAAGCCCGTCTCCTCATGCAGTTCGCGCTTGGCGCAATCGAGCGGATCCTCGCCTGGATCGAGCTTGCCGGCGGGAATCTCGACCGTCACGCGGTCGATGGCGGTGCGGTACTGACGCACCAGTACGATCTTGCCGCTCTCGGTCAGCGCCACGACGGCCGCCGCACCCGGATGGCGAACGATATCGCGGGCGCTGCGGCGACCGTTGGGCAGCTCAACCTCAAGACGGTGGACGTCGAGGATCTTGCCCTTCCAGGCGCACTCCTCCGAAAGAATCTTCTCGTGCAGCTCGGCATCGTGCGGGTCGTCGTCGCCCAGCACCAGCGCCGGCTCGTCAGCGACCTCGCCACCAGGCTCGCCCTCGGCGTGCCCATACATGCGGCTGTCCTCTTCGACGATCTGCGCGTCCACGAGCTCTTCGTTCTTCTCGTCCATCCGTCTCATTCCTCTCGGATTTTAGGCATCCCGGGCGTCGCGGCCGCGCAGCGCGCGCAGGCCGATGTCGTGACGCAGGGTCTTGCCCTCAAAATCAATCTTCTCGCAAGCCTCGTAGGCAAGGTTGCGAGCGTTCTCAAACGTGTCGCCCAGAGCGGTCACGGCAAGCACGCGGCCACCATTGGTCACGAGCTGGCCGTCCACCACGGCAGTACCCGCGTGGTAAACGGTCACGTTCTCCATGGCCTCGGCATCCTCAATGCCAGTGATGACCTTGCCCTTCTCGTAGCTGCCGGGATAGCCCGCGCTCGTCAGGACAACGGCCACGGCCCACTCGTCACGCCAGTCGAGCTCAATCTGATCGAGCTCGCAGTTGGCGCAGGCGAGCATGACCTCGACCAGGTCGTTCTTAAGGCGCGGCAGCACAACCTGAGTCTCGGGATCACCAAAGCGGGCGTTGAACTCCAGCACCTTGGGGCCGGCGGGGGTGAGCATAAAGCCGCCATACAGGCAGCCGCGGTAGTCGATGCCCTCGGCAGCAAGCTCGGCCACGGTCTGCTCCATGACCGCCACCATCGTGGCGTGCTCTTCATCGGTCACGATGGGCACCGGGCTGTAGACGCCCATGCCACCGGTGTTGGGGCCCTTGTCGCCCTCGAGCGCGCGCTTGTGGTCCTGCGAAGTGGCCATGGGGCGCACGGTCTTGCCGTCGGTAAAGGCCAGCAGCGAGCACTCGGGACCGGTCAGCATCTCCTCGATGACCACGGTGCTGCCGGCATCGCCAAAGGTGCCGCCAAAGCACTCGCGCACGGCCTCCTCGGCCTGCTCAAGTTCGGTCGCCACGATAACGCCCTTGCCCGCGGCAAGGCCGTCGGCCTTGACGACCAGCGGGGCGCCCTGCTCGCGCACGTAGGCGAGAGCCGAAGCCTCGTCGGTAAACGAACCATAGGCTGCCGTCGGAATGCCCGCACGCTCCATGAGCTGCTTGGAGAACAGCTTGGAGCCCTCCATCTGGGCGCCCTCGGCACCCGGGCCAAAGCAGGGAATACCCGCCGCGCGCACGGCGTCGGCCACGCCCGCCACGAGCGGAGCCTCGGGGCCAATTACCACGAGTCCGCATCCGTGGCTCTGAGCAAACGCCGCCACGGCCGCGGGATCGCAGTCGTCGAGAACAACGTTCTCGCCGCAGCTCGCGGTGCCGCCGTTACCCGGCGCAATGTAGAGCTTGCCGGCGCGCGGTGATGCTGCGAGCTTTGCTGCCAAAGCATGCTCGCGGCCGCCGCTGCCCAACAACAGGATGTCGATGGTTTGAGTGTCCGCCTTCAAGGGTGCCTCCTCTATGGATGAATGGCCCGCTCCGCGCGAGCCCTTTGCAAGCAAATATACCCCTCGGCCGCCCACTTGGGCTGCAAAGGGGTATATCGCAATAACCAAATGGTCCCGATTACTTCCAGAATCGGTTGATGATCTGCTCGCGACCAGCGCCAACGCCAATGAACGTCACGCGGGTGTGTGCCAGATCCTCGATAAACGCCACATAGTCCTGAGCCTCTTGCGGCAGCTCGTCAAAGCTGCGGCAACCGGTGATATCGCACTTCCAGCCGGGGAGCTCCTCGTAGATGGGCTTGGCGTGCTCAAAGCGCACCTGATGCTCGGGCACGCTCGTGTAGCGCTCGCCATCGACGTCGTAGGCCACGCACACCTTGATGGTGTCGAAGGCCGAAAGCACGTCGAGCTTGGTCACGGCGATGTCGGTGAGGCCGTTGACGCGCGAGGCATAGTTGGCGATAGGGCCGTCAAACCAGCCGCAACGACGACGGCGACCGGTGGTCACGCCGTACTCATAGCCCTCCTCGGTCAGCGTGTGGCCGGCCTCGGACTCATAGGAAAGCTCGGTGGGCATGGGGCCCGAACCGACGCGGGTGATATAGGCCTTCATGACGCCCAGCACGCGGTCGACGTTCTTCATGCCCACACCGGAGCCGGTGATGGCGCCGCCGGCGGTACAGTTGGAAGACGTCACGTACGGATAGGTGCCGTGGTCGATGTCGAGCAGCGTCGCCTGGGCGCCCTCAAACAGCAGGTTCTTGCCCTCATCGATCATGTTGTTGAGCAGCAGGCTCGTCTCGGTGATGTAGGGACGCAGGCGCTCGGCCATCGGCAGATACTCGTCGCAAATCTGGTCCACGGTGTAGGTGGGCAGGTTGTAGATGAGCTCGAGCTCGGGGTTCACGCGGGCAAGAGCGGTCTCCAGCTTGTCGCGGAACAGCGTCTCGTCCAGCATGTCCTGCATGCGCAGACCAATGCGGGCCATCTTGTCCTGATAGCACGGACCGATGCCGCGCTTGGTGGTACCGATGTTCTTCTTGCCGAGCTTCTGCTCAAAGGCGCCATCCAGATCGATGTGGTACGGCATGATGACATGCGCGTTGCCACTAATCTTGAGGTTCTTGGTGGTGATGCCGTCGGCCTCGAACATGTCGATCTCCTCAAGGACGACCTTGGGGTTGACGACGCAGCCGTTACCGATCACCGACACGTGATCGGAATACATGATGCCGGAGGGCACCTGGTGCAGGCCGTACTTCTTGCCGTTGACGACGATGGTGTGACCGGCGTTGTTGCCGCCCGAATAGCGCACGACGGCATCGAGGTCGCCGGCGACCAGGTCGCAAATCTTACCCTTGCCCTCATCGCCCCACTGGGCACCGACCAAAACGGTTGACGGCATGTTTACTCCTTACATTCATGGACTGTCTACGCGCCACGCCGGCACGCAGAAGCACAAAACATTCCCAGTATACCCGTGCAACGGGCGCCTGTCCTACTCCTCGGCATGTGCCCCATCAAGCTCATAGAACTTGGTGGATGCCGGCAGGAACATCAGGTCGACGTCGCCGATCGGGCCCGAACGGTTCTTGGCCACGACGATACGCGTAACGCCCTCGTCGGGTCGATCGTCGCGCGAGGCTTCGGCCTCGTCGGCGGAGCGGTCCAAGAACATGACGATATCGGCGTCCTGCTCGATGGAGCCCGATTCACGAAGGTCGGAAAGCTGCGGGCGCTTGCCGGTACGGGATTCGACCTGACGCGAGAGCTGTGACAGCGCGATGAGCGGGATCTTGAGCTCCTTGGCCATAATCTTAAGACCACGCGACATCTCCGAAACCTCGACGGTACGGCTCTCGGAGCGGCGTCCCGGTGGAGGACTCACCAGCTGCAGGTAGTCCAAAATGATGATTGCCTTTTCCTTGTTATGGAGCATGCGGCGGCTCTTGGCGCGAATCTCAGTCACTGTGGTGCCGGGCGTATCGTCAATCAGAATATCGAGCTTGGACAAGGTCTGCGTGGCCTCGTTGATATTGGCCCACTGCTCGGGGCTAATGCGGCCCATGCGGAAGTCACTGATCGAGATCATGGCGTAGGCGCAAATCAGACGCTGGGCAATTTCCTTGCCCGACATCTCCAGTGAGAAGAAGCCGACGGTATAACCAGCAGCGGCAGCGTTAAGTGCCAGGTTCAGAGCGAACGACGTCTTACCCACGGCAGGACGGGCGCCGATGATGATGAGCTGGCCTTCGCGAAAACCCATGAGCATGCGGTCGAGCGACGGGAAACCCGTGGGCACGCCCGCAGCCTGGCCGCCGGCCTGGCATACCTCCTCGGCCTCGTTATAGGCCTCGACCATAAACTCGGTCAACGTCTTGTAGCTCGACTTGACCTCGCGCGCCGTGACCTTGAGCAGCTTGCTCTCGGCCAGCTCCACGACCTCCTTGGTGTCGGTAGGGGCGTTATAGGCCAGCGCGTTGATCTCGTTGGTGGCACCGATCAGCTCGCGCAGCATCGAGTCGCGACGGACGATGGCGGCATGGTGCTGCCAGTTGACGAGCGACAGGGTCTGACCCATCAGCTCCAAAATGTAGGCCTCGCCGCCCACGGCATCGAGCTTGTTGATGCTGCGCAGGTAATCGATCAGCGAGATGGAGTCGATGGGAATGCGGCTGTTGTACATATCGACCATCGCGGTATAGATGGTCTTATGAATGGGCCGGTAGAAGTCATCGGGCTGCAGCTCGACCTGGGCCTCTTCGACCACCTCGGGCGATAGCAGCATAGCGGCCAGTACATTGGCCTCTGCATCTTGGTTTTGGGGAAGACCCAACTTTGAGCCGCGGTCCTCGACCGTCAGCCCGGTCTCCCTATCGTCATATGCCATGAGCATCCTCATTCATATCGCTTGCGAGCATCCATAGTATCAGCCACGGTCCCAAAACGCGCCGCGCGCCGCCAATCATCACCGAACCAAACGGATGAACGGTCCTGTATATAGGACTTCGACGCAACGTTCACCATGACACTCACTCAGCGCAAAAAACAAAAGGGCGCCCTGGTTTCCCAGAGCGCCCTTCTTAGAACAAGATTGTTGCGTTGCAGCAAATGCTACTCGGCAGCAGCCTCAGTCTCGACCTCGGCGGTCTCGGCCTCGGCGACCTCAGCGGCCTCCTCGACCTCAGCCTCGGCAGCGAGCTCCTCGGCGGTAACGCCGACGAGAACGACAACCTCGGCCTTGATCTCGCGGTACAGCGAGATGGCAACGGTGTGGGCACCGGCAACCTTGATGGGCTTACCGAGCTCGACGCGCTTGCGGTCGATGTCCATACCGAGCTGAGCCTTGATGGCGTCAGCGATCATAGCGGCGGTAACGGAGCCAAAGAGGATGCCCTCGTCGCCGACCTTGACGTCAACGGTGACCGTCTTGCCCTCGAAGGCAGCCTTGGTCTCGTTGGCGGTAGCCAGACGGACGGCCTCGCGCTTGGCGATGTTGTTGCGACGCTCGTCAAGCTGCTTGAGGTTGCCCTTGGTGGCGGCAACAGCGAGCTTCTTGGGGAACAGGAAGTTCTCAGCGTAACCCTGAGCGACCTCTACGACGTCACCCTCGCCGCCCTTGCCCTTGATCTCATCGAGAAGAATAACCTTCATGATGCGTCTCCCTTCTTAGCCGCGGTCGCGGTTGCCACGAGAGGAAACCACGGGGACGGTGTACGGCAGGAGAGCCATCTCGCGGGCGCGCTTGATGGCGTTGGCGATGTCATGCTGATGCTGCGTGCAAGCGCCAGTGACGCGACGGGGCTTAATCTTGCCACGGTCGGTCATGTACTTACGGAGAAGCTGAGTGTCCTTATAGTCGATGAACTCAGTGTTCTCCTTGCAGAACTGGCAGTACTTACGACGCGGCTGACGTGCAGAAAAATCATTAGCCATGTCAAAATACCTTTCATTTGGCAACTTCGGCGAACCGAAGCCGCCTCTCACTCAAAAATAGGTGAACAACCCTTAGAACGGGATGTCCTCATCGTAGACGTCGACCGCGGGCGGCGTGGCCACCGGTGCGGCAGGACGTGCTGCGGGCGCGGGAGCTGCGGGGGCGTAACCGCCCTGATCGTAGCCACCCTGGCCACCACGGGAGCTCATAAACTCGATCTCATCGACGATGACCTCAAGCTTGCTCCTGCGCTGACCGTCGCGCTCCCAAGAGCTGTAGCGCAGCTTGCCCTCGATCGCGACCTTGTTTCCCTTTGCCAGGAAACGGCTCACGGCCTCGGCGCGGGTGCCGAACATAGTGCAGTCGACAAAGTTGGGATAGTCCTCCCACTCGCCAGTCTGCGCGTTGCGGCGACGATCGTTCACGGCGACGCCAAAGGACAGAACCTGGGTTCCGCCGGCGGTGGCGCGCAGCTCGGGATCGCGGGTGAGGTTACCGGTGATGTTCACTCGATTGATGCTCATAACTCACTACTTCCTCTTGGGGCACAAGCCCAGTCCAAAACGACAGTCTTACTCCTGGTCGTCGCGACGGACGATCATGTGGCGGACCACAGCGTCGGTGATGCGCAGGACGCGATCAAGCTCGGCGATCTGGGTAGGATCTGCGTGGAAGTTGATGAGGGTGTAGTCACCATCGGTGAGGTCGTTGATCTCGTAGGCGAGCTTGCGCTTGCCCCACTCGTCAACGGAGTCGACCTTGCCAGCGCCCTCAGCGATCGTGGTATCGATACGCTTCATAACAGCGAGACGAGTCTCGGGGTCGAGCGACGGGTCAACAAAGAACAGCAGTTCATAAGCCTTCATATTGTCACCTCCTCTGGGCAAATGTGGCTTCAGGTCGTGAAGGTGCGCCTGAAGCAGGAAAAGACTTGGTAATAATATCTTTCAACCTCCTAGACTGCAAGAATATGCAGCTACAACCTCATGACCTCCACATATGCCCATACTCACACGACGTTTCATGCGCATTCCAACCAAATGCTGACCAAAAGCTTGACGGATCTGTTGACAAGATACGGTGCCGTGGGGACAAGCTGAGCCAAGCCGCAGGTCAACGGGCACAAGGCTGTGGTCGCAAAATGCATACCAGTGGCCCACAGCACCACCCAAAGATTTTTAAATTCATTGCCAAGTCGCTTATGAATACCCTTTTTTGAACGATTGAGTTGATCAACCACGCTGGTCGGAAGCCGTTTTTTGGCACCTCAAGCCCCACTGCAGCGCCAAGCACGGCCAAGCGTTTTAAAAAATGCCAACTTTTCTGTTTGCACTTTGCGATTCCTCGTGTATACTGACTTTCGCATTTAACGGAGAGTTGTCCGAGTGGCCGAAGGAGCACGATTGGAAATCGTGTAGGCGTCAAAAGCGTCTCCAGGGTTCAAATCCCTGACTCTCCGCCAGTTAATTCCAAAGCAGGCCTTCGAGCCTGCTTTGTTTTTACCCCACGCGGAGGGGTGGCAGAGTGGTTGAATGCGGCGGTCTCGAAAACCGTTTGGCCTGTATAAGGTCACGAGGGTTCGAATCCCTCCTCCTCCGCCATTTTGGTTGAGAAAGCTCCCGAAAACGGGGGCTTTTTTGTTTAGAGTCCCTTACAAGCAAATACGGCGGAGGAGGAGGGATTCGAACCCGCCAGGGCGCGGAGCGTAAAGAAAACGCGCCAGTGGCGCGTTTTTAGCGCAGCGCGGTCGGCGTAAGCCGACCGGATAAATTTTGAGCGCTGCTCAAAATTTAGACATCCCTCCTCTTCAACCCACACCCCCATCACGTTCAATCCCAACCCAACATCCCAAACATGTACATCACCCTCCAAAGATGTCAAAAAATGTCGTTTTTGGAGGGTGGTGTACACGTTTGTATATGACACACGCCGTGCATGAGTCGGCTTACTCGCATTCGGTATATTTCCCCACCTCAACGGACATAAGAGTTGGGTATCGACTCAGAGCGAGAGGTCCCCAATGGATACCCCTGTTCTCATTTCGCATAAAACTGCATGGCTCGTCCATCACGCGCCGCAAGGCCGGGTTCAAGCGGTCGCGCAACACGACTACCAGATAGGCGCAAGAGGTCTCTCCACCCAGCAACGCATCGCGCGCATACGACAGGCCCTCACCGACTGCGGCGTTCCGCCCGATATGTTCAAGACTATCGATATCTCCGTAGTGTTTGCTTTCGAGCGAATTCGCACCAACGGCGTCACTTGCCATGTTCTCGGCCAAAGCCTACCCTATGGCCATATTGACGAGCTTACGCCCGGCATCTTTATCACCGACGAAGCCTTCACCTTCGTGCTCGCCGCCGAGTGGATGGATAGAATCGAATACCTCGAGTATGGCTACGAAGTTTGCGGCGACTATCGCATGGGCCTTAATCCCTCTGACCCTTATACCGAGCAACCAGCAACCACCTCCAAGGACGAAATTGTCGAACTGCTCGATCAACACCCTGGCAAACCCGGTGCCACACGCGCGCGACTCGCGCTCAGACATGTCTACGACCACTCGGTCTCGCCTATGGAGGCTGCATCGGCAATCGCACTTTCACTTCCAACAAGCGAAGGCGGCGTTGGCATTCGAGGCATCGAGCTCAACCGACCGCTCGAGATCCCTCAACGTCTTTGGCATTGCACCAAAGCCCGAACACTCAAAATCGATGCCCTCATTACCTATAAGCGCAGAGAGCTCGGCATCGAATATAAGGGTGGCTTTCACGACGAGACTGGCCGTAAGGGAGCAGATGCGGAACGCGAAGCTGTGCTCGCCCAAATGGGTTATCGCATTGTCACACTCACCTCAGCGCAATTTGCCAGTCAACTCGCTTTTCACCGTGCCATGAACAATATCCGCGAAGCACTCGGTATGCCCCGCTGCACGGATGCCGAGTATCAGCGAAAGCAAAACGAACTGCGAAAGGCACTTATCCGCAACTGGAAGGGCACGAAGGACATAGAGACGCCCTCCGAGTAACGTCGCCCGCTCGGCGCGCGCCAAAACATGTACATCATCCGCCAAAAACGACATTTTTCGACATCTTTGGAGGCTGGTATACATGTTTGGAACCTATGACCGCACCCAACCCCTACCGTTTGCCGAGCAATAGGGTCGCAATCGCCGCCAACCATGTACTATGTACGGGCATTGTCCAAACCTGCAACTCAAAGGATTCCATCTTGCCCGTCGTCGCCGCTATGACCGTTACCTCACACGCCACGGATGCCATGGTCGCCATCCCGTTTTGGCTCGAAATGTTCGCCGTCGTCGCGGCTTCAATCTCGGGCGTGTTGGTCGCGCGCGAGCACAAACTCGACCTGGTGGGTGCAGTTGCGCTCGCCGTGGTCTGTGGCTTGGGCGGCGGTCTTTTACGCGACATGACGCTGCAGGTGGGCAACGTCTACATCCTCAACCAGCCAATGGCGCTGCCGCTTTCCATTGCCACGGCAGCCATCATCTATATTTTCCCGGCAATCGTCGACAAGCCCGAAAAACTCATTCCCCTGCTCGACATCATCTCGGTCGGCATCTACGCCGCCACTGGAGCAGACAAGGCGCTGGTCTACGGCTTTGCGCCGGCGGTGTGCATCATGATGGGCTTTTTCACCGCGGTGGGCGGTGGCATGTTGCGCGACGGCTTTATGGGCGTGGTTCCGGGCATTTTCCAACGTACTAACTTTTATGCCATCGCCGCCATCGCCGGATCGACAAGCTATGTGTGTCTCGTTATGAGCGGCATCATGAGCAATGTCGCCGCGCTGGTCGTATGCGTTGTCGTGACCATGGGTCTGCGCTGGCTCTCGCTGCGCTTTGACATCAAAAGCCCCACCGAAGAGGACATCGCGCGCTTTTTGCACCGCAAAAAGTAGATTGCGCGGGCTCATCCTTCGAAATACAACCGAGAGGTTCTTTTAGAGCGCCCACGCGTTGGGTACCCTGTTAGATGCATATCGAGCATCTAACGAAGGATTCACTATGCCCCGCAATCAATTCCCGTCGACCCAGCGCTGTAAAGCGTGGGGCCGCATCACCATCCTATTCGCACTCATCGCGCTGGCGATCACCGCGCTTCCCACGGCGTCGTTCGCCGGCACAGACACCGCAGGCAACGTACTTGCGACCGACAATGACGCCAATTCGTCCGGCGTCGAAGGTGACCTGTACTGGGCAGGTCAGGCCCTCAACTTGGACGATGCGTCCATCGGCCGCGACATAATTGCAGCAGGCGAGAGCCTCTCCATCCGCGACTGCACGGTGGGCGGCGCCGTCCGCTTGGCGGCGCGCACCATCGACATTGCCAAGACTACGGTTGA
Organism: Collinsella sp.; assembly: GCA_019414345.1. Classification (GTDB taxonomy): domain Bacteria; phylum Actinomycetota; class Coriobacteriia; order Coriobacteriales; family Coriobacteriaceae; genus Collinsella. Next base: position 53,194 of record DXMF01000048.1, on the reverse strand, counting down.
TGGCAGCGTGACCGTTGCCGGCCAGCATGTCGTGCTCAATTCCGACAGCACCGCCAACTGTTTCTATGCGATAGGCGAGACGGTTGCCCTGCGCGGCTCTACCAAGTCGGCAGCGCTTGCGGGCGATACGGTGACTATCGATGGCACCGTCGAGGGCGATGTCGAGGTTTGGGCCGATAAGCTCATCCTGGGCAAGAACGCCCACATCACCGGCACCGTGAACGCGCACGTCTCCGAGGACCCCGAGCGCGCCGCGGGAGCCGAGGTCGGTGCGCTCAAGATCGACCGCGCCGAGAACGAAGATACTTCCACCGTTAACGATGTCATCGGCGGTATCGTCGCCGCGGCGCTTTCCACCTGCTTTGTCGCCCTACTGCTCGAACTCGTCTTTCCGCGCGCAACCGCCAGCGCCGCCGGCATGCTCCACCAGCGCCCCATGCCCCTGTGGGTGAGCGGTCTTCTGGGCACGATTGCTATCGTCCCCGCCGTCCTACTGCTAATTATCTCTATCGCTGGTCTGTCGCTTGCCGGAGCCCTCATGTGCGGTGTTATTGGCATCGCGTTGGTGTCGAGCGCCTTTGCGGGGTGCGCGATCGCCCGCATGGTCGGACACAACCAGAACCGCTACGCCATGGCAGCCGCGGGCGGCGTGGCCGCGGGCGCGCTTACGGCAATCCCCCTCGTAGGCGATTTCATCAGCGGCGTGGCCTTTGTCTTCACGCTCGGCTATGTTATCCAGATCATCTGGCGCAACGCTCACCTCAAGTCGCAACAGCCGGCTAATACGCCAGAACTCCCCACCGCCTAGCAGCCGATCACCACAAAGGGGCCAGGCACCTTTGTGGTGGTGCAAAGGGGTCAGGTTACTTTGCACCAACAAACGAGGCGGGGCACACGGTCGCATCGACCGGGTGCCCCGCTTTTTCATATCTCGTGTTGATATTCGAGGTGAACGATTACTCCTCAGAACCCTCGTCGCGCTTACGGCTACGGATGAGATGTGCCACACCAATGCACAGCACCGCGCCACCAGCGATCCAAGTGAAAGTCACGCCGTTAAGACCGGTCAGCGGGAGGTTGGAGCCCTTCTTGTCGATGACAGTGAGGTGTACCTTGCCGTCAGCGGCCTCGGTATTAGTTTGAGCCACCGTGACGAGATTGTTATCGGTTCCCTCGGCGAGCCTGCACCCAGGATTGAAAGGATCGCCGTTAGCGGGCAGCCCATCGTTCGTGATGGTGAACCTGATGCCACCGGCTGCGGAGTTATTATAGCCAGGGCGGGCGTAACCTCTTTGAGGATATAAGTGCCCTCGTCGAGACCGACAACGTTAATCTTGCCGGAGTCATCAGTTGTCAGCTTAGCCTTTGTTTCATCGGTCGTCTTGACACCATTTGCCATGATAAAGTTGTTAGTATCACCCTGCTCTTGCAGCGTAAACTCAACACCTTTGAGTCCCTTTGTTTCATTATCAGAACCGACCTTGGTGACATCGATACCGTAGGTGTAGTCATAGGCGGGATGGTCGACCGTGGTGCCGGTATCATCGGCGACGTGCGGGTTGTTGGAGTAGGTAAGCATAACCGTATTCGTCTGTGCGGTACCGAGCAAGCTGCCGAATTGCGACCTGAGCGAACCGTCAGGATTGCAAACCTTACTAGAGTCGAGCTTGGCCTTATATTCAACGGTCACTTTAGACTTGTCATTCAGGACGATAGGTTTGTCGTTCTCGTCTTGGCACGCCTTAAGATTAGTGAAGTTAACCGTGAGCACGTCGCCGCTATAGGTCGGCTCGTAGCCAGACTTGACCACATTGTCATCGATTTTGACCGTGACAACAGGTGTCGCGTTGTCGTTCTTGAGCTCAGGCGTCATGGATGTGGGAAGCTTATCCGTGAAGATGTACTTGTAGGTGCTGTAGGTGTTGATGTTGCTCGCAACCGTGCCGGTAAGCTGGTACTCGATGAACTGATCCATGCGGGAGTCGGCGGACTTATTGGGGCTCGTAAACACGTCAGTACCAAACGTGGCGCCCGTCGCATCGTCCTTAACGGCCTTAGTCACGTTGGGGACATTCTTCTTAGGCTCCGCATTCACATCGGCTCCGCCGACGATGGCGAAAATCGGCGAGGTGTAGGCATCCGTGTTGCCCTTAGTCGTGTTGGCGGTGCCGCTAACGCCCGCAGTCACAAAGAGCCAGTAGCCAGCGGACAGCGTGGAAAATTTGCCATCAGTCGAAGCTTTCCAGCCAGCGGTCTCATCGGTTGTGTTTACTTTCTCTAGCTCCTTGGCAATCTTGTCGAGCGCACTGTCGGCATCGACCTTGAATCCTTCGCCAGCATTACCAGCAACTATTCTATTGATGTAGTCTGCCCAATCCTGAGCTGTGGCGCTATCGCCAGGGTTGGTGTCGTGAGCAAAAACGCCTTTAACAGCTTTCTCAACCTCAGGGGTCGCCCACTGGATGTCGGACAGCGTCTTTTCGCCATCCTTGTTCCAAGCTCCATTCGCATCTGCAACGCCATCGCCATTCGTATCAGCCTTACCCTGCGTTACCGTGGCCCTGAAAATCTGGATACCCTTAAACGAGGTGCCGGCATAGGTGTTCTCAGCAATGGTCACGTTGCCGGTCGTCGTCGCCGTCGGCACATAGCTTGCGGCGGTTCCGCCCTCAGCTGCAAACGCCATGGTCACCGGGGCCATCACACCGCCGAAGCTCAACGCCGCGGTAAGTCCGGCGGTTACTGCCAGGCGGGCGATGTTCTTGGTTGTCTTCATGTTTGGTCCTCTTTCTTGGAGGGTTCTCTAGTAACTTTTTCAAAACCAATGATCATCAGGTCGGTAGGCCTGCGCGTCACTCGCTACGGAGGCAGTACGCCATTGAGCAAGGGGGGGGGACAATTATTTTTCACGGGGACCTCCTCCCCGCTTGATGACGAGCGCGGCAACAATAGCCGCCACTCCGATGGCAACCAAAACCGCCACCAGCACCAACGTTCTATCTCCCGTCGAGGGCATAAAGCCTCGACTTGCTTCTTTGCTTGGGGTGTTGAGCACCGACAGCTCAATCGAACCCGTCCCGGCATCGGCGGTATCAACCCGCAGAGGGCTTTCGGCCGACGCGGTCACCTTGGGCTTCGCGGCTGCTACCTGTTTAACGTCCAATCCCCCAGACGTAACCGTTACCGTACGTTTGCCCTCAAAAGCGGTGTATCCCTTGGGAGCCGCGACCTCTTCGACGGTATAGACGCCCGCGTCCACACCGGTCAATTCCACATGGCCGTCCGCGCCCGTGGTGACGCACTCGTCGACATCCGTCGACCACGAGCCGTCAGTCGTTAGGATGCGCCCGCGGTCATCGATGATGCGCAGCTTGGCGCCCGCGAGCGGTTTATCGTCCGAGCTTGAGCGCTTGATCAGACTGAGACCCCAGGTGTAGGCGCACGCGTCATCGCTCGGCGTGCGGGTGAATCCGACGTCGCCGGACTGGTCGGCGAGGGGAGAGCGCGGGTAGCGCAGGTAGACCTCGTTGGGGTTGCCCTTGGTAGCGCCTCGATTGCAGTTGGCCCCCAACGGCGCATTGTAGACAGCAACCACGCGGGCGCCCGCGGTGAAGGCGTCAACCCCGCCGAGCGCGGCGATCAGGTCGCCGGTGCGCACGGTGAAGGCATTGCCCTCGACCGAGACCTTGCACTGTGGAGTAATGTCCGTCCACCCTTTAGCCGGCGTCGAGTTGGCATTGCCGCCCTCACATGCGACGGCATCAAAGTCGCCGTCCGCGCCCGCCGCCACGTACACGCGCATGCTCGCAGCCACCTTGGAAGGGTCGAGCCCCGCGCCCATGGTATCGACAAACCGCACCGTATAGGTGTCGTAGGCCGTGAGGCCCGCCGGGACCGTGGCAGAGAGGCGCCAGTACAGGTCGTCGGCAACCGTGGCGTCGGCGGCCTTCTGCCATGCGGCGGCGCTGTCCTCCAGCACATGCTTGGACACCTTGGGGGTCGCCGCCTTGGGCTTGACGGTGACGGCGCTGCCGCCCACCAGGGCCATGATCGGCGCGGTGCCGGCCTCGTTCTGGGCGATGGCGTCGTCGTCGGCGACGATGAGCCAGTAGCCGCAGGGCAGCTCGGCCGCCATGCCCGCGGTAAGGGCAACAGAAGGTACACCGGCATTGCAAATCGCACAGGCAAGCTTTGCCGTCAGCGCGGTCGTCATGTGTCCGTCGGCATTCATCCATTCGGCTGCCGATTGCGCCGTCGAGGCCGGGCTATCAAGCCCCGCATCATGAAGCACGGGAAGAACGGCCTGGCAAATGGCATCATTCGCCCATGTTACGTCCGTTGCAATTTTTTGGTCAGTATCGGCGTCGTCGACAACGGTCGCCGAAAGGAGCTGGTACGCGTCATACCGCGTCGCAACCGTACCGTCCACCGTAATGGCTCCGGTGTCGGCAGCACGGGCCGCCCCAGGGGCAATCGCGAAAGACAGAATAGCGGCCATGATTATCGTCGCGGCAGCCAACAAGCGGCGGTTAAGCCTACTCACGGCTACCACCTCGACCTTGATCGCGATGGCGACGAGCATGCATCCACGTCGCGGCAAAACACAACAGCGAAGCGCCAGCAAGATATGTCATAGTCAAGCCAGCCCCGCCCGCCTCGGGAAGCGTGGTCGAGTACTTGTTGGTAAAGATCGGTGGGGTTGTAGAGCCGTTGTCGTAGGTGACCTCGGTGTTTAGCTTTCCTTCTCCATTAGTCACGACAACCTTAACCTCATGTTTGGTCGTGTCGTAGGTGATGTGGTCCTTGACGTTGTTCTCGGCGCCCGCGGGAATGACCTCGGAGATGGCGTACTCATAGATCCCCGTCTTGGTGTAATCCAAGACAAAGTTAATATCACCATCCGCACCGTTCCTGATGGTCTGGAGAACCTTACCGGTCTTCTTGTCCTTGAGCACAAACCCGAACTGGCTTTCTTGCAAGGTCGAGCCTTCGAGCGTCTTGGTGGCAGAAATTGTAGCTTGACCGCTATAGGGCGCATCATAGACCGCGATGTCGGTACTCACCGTTGGAGTGTCAATGTCGACACCCTTTGCCCTCAGCTCTTCTGCCTTGGTAAGGGCCTTCTGATAGTCGTCCTCATTGTTGCCTTTGAGCAGAATCCACACCGGTTTAGAGGCAATATTGTATCCGCCGGGCGCCTTGGTCTCCTCAAGGCAATACAACTTGTAGGCTTCCATCTTTTGCGTAGGAGTGCCGAACGTTACCGTGCCCTTTTCGTCTGTTTCATCACTCCGAATCCGCGTTTTCGCAGAATCGAGGCCGAACTTTAACGCCTTGTCCATATCAACCTCGTAGAGCGTGAACTCAGCACCGGGCAGCTTTTTTGTGACATCGCTCTCGTCGACCTTGGTAACCGTTACGCCGTAACCGCTACCGCCAGCCGAACCAGACGCCTTTTTAATAGCCCAGTCTTTTGAATGGACCGTATCACCGTCGTAGACACCCGTAAGCGACGCTTTGTTGCTCAGAGAAACCGTTTCCCCCTCGTTACCTGCAGGGATCACTTCATACTCAACTTTGAGATACTCCTTATCGGGCACGCGGAGCGTCATCTTTGTACACGCCGCGCCGTTTTCATCTTCAATGGTCCTAGCGGAAACGGGGCATTTGTCAGAGCCAAGCAACTTCCAGCCTGCCCCATCGTATTGGGACACATTGACCGAATCCGTCACCAGCGTGCACTTGGCATCCATGACATCGACAAGCTCAAGGAAGTCGCTGTCGCTCTTAAGGTTAACTGCCGATTCATTAACCAAAATGGTGTACTTGATGCGCTTGCTATTGGCGACCTGATCGCCGGTCTTTTGCAGTACGTTGTTCTTAATGGTGACGGTTCCGCTACCGGAGTCGAACGTCTTGCTCCCCGACTCGGCACTGGCCGAGTTGATGAACTTCACTTCATTCTTGGAGGTATCGAGCTCACCGCGCTTGACCGCCGTCTGGTACGTGAGCTTTGCGTAGCCGGCATAGTTGCCGAGCGCCGTCGTGGGGATGGAGAAGGTAACGGTGCCTTTGTCATCACTGACGTTCGCAAGGGGTAGGCTGTCGGCGACGGTCTTCTCTCGCTGGGCGGTACCGTTATACGCTTTCTGGTCATACGGATTCTGAATCAGCGAGTATTTAGCAGACCCCTGCACATAGCTCATACCGCTCGGTAGTGTGTCCACAACGTTCAGCGGTTGGTTATCAAGCTTGCCGGCGCCGTAACACTCTCCGCTTGGCGTCTTGCCTCTGTTGGCATAAACCGTCCAGTCAACGATCCATGCGCCCTTTTCCTTAGACCCATCGATTTTGCTCCAGTCGAAATCCCCCTTCCAAGAAACTGCAGTCTTCGACGAAGGCTTCTCGACCCCAGGAGTTGAGTTTGCATCGACGTAGTAATAGATAAAGTCAGTGAAATACTTAGTACCGCTTACTTCCACTGATGCAAAATTGGAGTACCAGCCAGGAAGCGCATCGGATTTTGTCTTATAACTAATTACCGCATCCGGGTTATCTTTGAGCGCACCCTTCACCCTATCGCTTATCCGAATGAATAGGTTGAAGTTTTTCTTGGTTCCAAACGACGTTGAATCACTGCCGCCTTCGAACCACCAATCGACGCCTTTTTCCAAAGAGACATCGCCGATTTTAATAGAATAGCTGTCGACGTCTGGGCCGATATTTTGGTTCCAGGCCGTCTGAAACGTATCGTAAACCTTGACCTCTGATGGATTCATTGTATTAACAATGGAACCCAGTGCTATCCGAAGCTCCCAGGTTGCCTGACCTGTTGTCGCCGCATCAGAGTCATTCACAAGTCTCTTTTTAATCTGCGTCCCCACCAGCTTCGGCGTAAACGTGCCGCTATCCGTGCCGGAAACGGAATTGCCACGCGAGATATTCGCACTATTGCTCACCGTGTCATACGAGTCCTGATCTTTCATTTGAGTGTGATAGACAATGCGATAGGGCTTGTACTTATCTGTGTCAGATAGACCTGAGAACTTATAGCTAAACGTTTTACCAGTGGAGCTATCGAGATCGCCGCGAGCGATCTCGTCTTCCCCGTAGAGTCCCCTATAAACGATGTAATTACCCGTATACGTCTGCTTGTCGTCCAGCGTGTCGGTGAATGTATAGCCATTCATGTCGGTTTTGATATCACCGTTGTTGAGCGTAACGATCCATTTGATATCGGACGGCGTTCCGGTGCCATCGCTCTTGTTGATCATGTCATAGCGGAAATCATTTGCTAAACCCGGCTTTTCCAATCCACCTCTACGGTCTCCGCCCCATGTCCAGCTGGCATTGTTTTTTGAACCGTCGAGTTGGTTAATCCAAACTTTGTTGCCCACGGATACATCCGGGTTCATCACCGAATCATAGGTAATCGTATGAGTCCCTTTGGACAAGTTACCCAAATTAAGAGTCGCGGTCTGCTCGTTAATGCTCGGCTGCTGCTTGAGCGTCTCGCCGTTCAACTTAAACGATTCAGGCACAAACGTAAAATTGCTACCCAACTCATCGGTGAGCTGGACATTGTGAGCATAGGACTCGACCACCAGCTTAAGAGTCCACGTTACTTTTCCTTCACCGCCGGATTGAGAGAACTTGCCTTCCTTCGTTCCCGCCACGTCGCCGTCTTTGGTCGAAATGTCAATTCCGGCCGTTCCGGGAAATTCGACTTTTGTTGTATCGCCGGAGCCAACGTTCTCATTTGCTAGCTTGAATGAAAAATCAACACCGACATGAACATCGGACGGATTCGTATTAATCCAGTTTTGGTCGAAAGTGAAAATCAGCTTATTATTCTCGCACTTCCAGGTGCCAGCCTCTTTGCCCAAACCGTCATAGAGCAACCCGCTTTCATCCTTCAATAACTTAACATTGCTCGGAAGAGAGTACTCCGCAACGTTTTGCGCCGAGCTCGGGGTATGGTTCGGCCTAAAGTCCGCGCTAAACGAACCGTATAGGGTGTCGGTCGAAAGCACGGCAGTATTACCCAAAGGCACTTTACGGTTCTCGTCGGTATAAAGCTCAACCGTAACGTCCGCAGTATTCTCATCAATCACAATCGGCGTCGGCGTCGTCACGTCATCGGCGCGCACGGGGGCTGCGCCGTGGAAAACTGCGACGGTGAGGCTAATTAAAATGAAGATCAGGGCCGCCATACCCAGCGACTGTGAGCGGTGTGCGTCCATAGTTGTCCCCTAATTCCTACAACACGTTGTGGAATACGGCGAATCGTCGGATCGAACACAAACCCCAACATCAACGAGAACCTACCTAGCGCATTGCAAGAACCCATTGGGGAGCAACTTCTAAGACGGTTCGTCTATGCCACAATGCATAACATACAATATAGATACCAGTCATGTAAACCGCAGGTAAAGAGGTCTTTTAATTTAATACCAGTTGATATTTACCTGTTAACAGTTTTGTATCAAAGCGTTTATATTTCAAAGATTCATGTATATGTTTAAACAACTTAACTTTGCCTGAAAAGCCGCTCGGAGGGACAGCCGCCCCCCCACTGCGGTGCAAACGAATCTGTTCCCCTTGCACCAAAAAGGGCGCCGACCATCGCGGTCGGCGCCCTTTCTTATTGGCGGCTATAAGCCCCAGCGCTTATTTGTTGACCTGGCCGGCGCGGACGGCAGCCTTCTTGCGGTCGGTGGCGTTGAGCAGACGCTTGCGCAGGCGAATGTTCTTGGGAGTGATCTCGACCAGCTCGTCGTCGGCGATGTACTCCAGCGCCTCCTCCAGCGAGAAGGTGCGGGGCGGCACCAGTTGAACGGAGATATCGGAGGTCGAGGAGCGCTGGTTGCCCAGGTTCTTGGTACGGGCGATATTGACGACCATGTCGCCAGCCTTGCTGCGCTCGCCCACGATCATGCCCTCGTAGCACTCGGTGCCTGGCTCAACAAACAGCTGACCGCGCTCCTGCAGCGTACCCAGGGCATAGGCAACGGCCTTCTCGGTGGTCATAGAGATCATTGCGCCGTTCTGGCGGTTGCCGATCTCGCCGGCATAGGGGCCGTACTCCAGGAAGGTGTGGTAGAACACGCCCTCGCCGTGGGTGACGTTCATGATGCGGTTCTTAAGACCCATGATGCCGCGGGTCGGGATCTTAAACTCGAGGTGCGTCACGATGCCCGAGGTGTCCATGCTCGTCATGATGCCGCCGGAGGTGCCGAAGACCTCAACGACCTTGCCCGAGTACTCGTCCGGGCACTCGACGACGGCCTGCTCGACGGGCTCCATCTTGTTGCCGTTCTCGTCCTTCTTAAACAGAACGCGGGGACGACCGACCTGGAACTCAAAGCCCTCGCGGCGCATGGACTCCATCAGAACGGACAGGTGCAGAATGCCGCGGCCCGAGACCTCGACGCCGCTCTTGTCCTCGAGCTCCTCGATCTTCATGGTCACGTTGTTCTCGGCCTCGTTGAACAGGCGCTCCTTGAGCTGACGGGCGCCTACGATGTCGCCGTCGCGACCGACGAGCGGGGAGGTCGAAGCCTCAAAGACGATGGACAGGGTCGGAGGGTCGATCTCGATGGGCTCGAGCTCGACGGGGTTCTCGGGGTCGGTGTAGACATCGCCGATATCGGTGCGGTCAATGCCCACGACGGCAGCGATGTCGCCGGCGCCGACTTCCTGGCACTCGGTACGGCCCAGGTAGTCGAAGGTAAAGAGCTGCTTGACGGTAGCGGTGGCGCTGGAGCCGTCGTTCTTCACAACAAGAATCTGGTCGCCCTGATGGATGGCGCCGGAATACACGCGACCGATGCCGATACGGCCAACGAAGTTGGAGTGGTCGATGGTCACGCACTGCATGGCCAGCGGGGCGTTCTCGTCAACCTCGGGCGCGGGCATGTCGTCGATGATCATATCGAGCAGCGGGTACATGTCCATATTGCCGTCGTTGGGATCGAGACGGGCAAAGCCATTCATGGCGCTGGCGTAGACCACGTGCTCCATGGCGAACTCAAGCTGGTCGTCGGTGGCACCCAGGTCGGCCATAAGGTCCAGACAGTCGTTGTAGGCCTTCTCGGGGTTGGCGCCCGGACGGTCGATCTTGTTGATGACGATCATGATCTTAAGGCCGGTGTCGATAGCGTGGCGCAGCACGAAGCGGGTCTGGGGCATGGGGCCCTCAAAGGCGTCGACCAGCAGCAGGGCGCCGTCGGCCATACGCAGCACGCGCTCGACCTCGCCGCCAAAGTCGGCGTGGCCCGGGGTGTCGATGACGTTGATCTTGACGTCCTTGTACTCGATAGAGATGTTCTTGGCGAGAATCGTGATGCCGCGCTCGCGCTCCTGGTCGTTAGAATCCAGGACGCGGTCCTCGACCTGCTGGTTGGCACGGAAGGCGTCCGTGGCACGCAGGAGCTTGTCGACCATCGTCGTCTTGCCGTGGTCGACGTGGGCGATGATGGCGATGTTCCTCAGATTGTCTACGCGCATGTAGTTCCCCTATCTTCTATCCATATACAAACGGCACGCGTATGCGGCCCGCCCAGCGATACAACGCTCAGCGGGAATATTGAGCCTTTTACCGAAAACTCGTTTATTTTAGCGATTTTAGATGAGAGGGGTTTCCTCACCTGCAGGTTCAGGGTCGCTCCACATAAAACCATCGCCGGCACCCATGCCCTCATACAGCACATATGCCGAAAAACCGCTCTCGAGCGTCGTCTCGAAAAAGCTCACGAGCAGAGCGTCGTGGTAGCCACCGTCAATCTCGACGCAGCCGGTATAGCCGATGGCATAGCGGACGATACGGCCCAGGCCCTCGTCCTTAAGACCCATCTTGTGCTCGGAGATAAAGTTGGTGGCCGCCTCGAGGCACGCCTCTTCGCCATCCTCATCGAGCGCCGCCAGATAACGGTTGGAAGCGGCGTCCTCAATCGCCACGACCACGCCGGGGTTTTCACCGGCGGCAAGGTCGTCCAAGAACGCGCCGATCAGATCGCACACCATGGCGTCGAGCTCGGCGGAGACGTTACCGGCATCCTGCATATCCTGTGCCATCTTTAGACCTTCCCATCGAGTCTGGCGTCGTTACAGTTCTTGCGCCTCGGCGGCGATCTTAGCAGCGGCATCGCGGGCGCGCATCATATCCATCGCGCGCTTGTCGAGCACCTTGATCTGACTGGTCAGCATTACCGCATCGACCACACCCCAGATCACCAGGCCCGTAGAGATCGAAAACCCAAGCGCACCAACTGTACCACGAAGGCGCGAACAGATTGCCGCGACAAGGGCGGAGATGACAACCATCTTGATAAACGAGCCGCGGCGTTCGCGAAGCGTGCGGGCCTGCGTCACATAGGCAATGCGTGCCGCCTCGGACGCCTCGGAGCGCATCTGGGCTTCACGCGCGATAGCCGCCGCCTCGGCAGACATGCCGCCGGCCATCAGCGAACGCTCCGCAACCTGGCCGCCCCGCATTTAGAAATCATCGGGGGAGAGCGTATGGACGAACTCGTCGAACTTCTCGAACTCCTGCTCGTCGTCAACTTCCTCGGCATGGGTAGAAACAGTGCCCAAGCGATTCATGATGTCATCCTCCACAAACATGGGAGCATTGCTGCGCACGGCAAGGGCAATGGCATCACTGGGGCGGGCGTCGATCTTGCGCTCGTCGCCATCGACCAGCACAACGATCGTCGCGTAGAACACCGGCGGCTCGGCGCGAACGATCTCGATGCGCTCGAGCTTGGCGCCCAGGGCGCTAACAGTATCGAGCAGCAGGTCATGGGTAATCGGGCGCTCGGCGCGGCCACTATCGATGCCACGGCTAATGGCAGCAGCCTCAAACGAACCAGTCTGAATGGAAAGGGAACGCAACGGCGCGGGCGAGTCCGATTTGCTGCAGCGCTCGCGAAGCACGATAAGCGATGGCACGGGACCGGCGGCCATGACGATGGTCTCTATGTCGACACGAACCATGGAACACCTCCGGTACGTAGCGGTTAACACGCGGCAGGGTTGCCGCATTGAATAGCTATACTACCCAATCTTTCGCACAGCACACAAAACCAAAATGAGATTTATCGCAGACAAGAAAAAAGCCCCGAGGCAACGCCTCAGGGCTCTTCACAGTTTTGATGGTGGACCTGACAAGATTCGAACTTGTGACCTCCCGGTTATCAGCCGGACGCTCTAACCAACTGAGCTACAGGTCCATCATGGTGGAGGTTAGGGGGATCGAACCCCTGACCTCAGGCTTGCAAAGCCCGCGCTCTCCCAGCTGAGCTAAACCCCCACGGAGACAGTAATAAACACCCCAGCGGCGACTCGGCTCTCGCTGGGGTGTTTATTGCGAAAGAAAGTGGTGGACCTGACAAGATTCGAACTTGTGACCTCCCGGTTATCAGCCGGACGCTC
>DXMF01000048.1:0-40659 GCA_019414345.1 Collinsella sp. | reverse complement strand
TAACCAACTGAGCTACAGGTCCATCGCGCAAGGGATATATTAGACGAGTCGTTACGCGCGCGTCAACAACTTTTTTGAAAATCTTTGGGAGGGGTGGTCGCTGGGCTGGCGAGATGGTTTTGGTTTGCTGCTCGGACAGTCCTGCGCAAGACGAAGGCCACATTAAGTGGCCTTCTTTGCGTGCGGAACTCGCGACAAACCAAAACCATCTCGCCAGCCCAGCGACCATGGGGTCCCAAGGTTTTCAAAAAAGCGGTCGGCGCGCAGTGCGCCGACCGCCGATATATGGTGTCTGATATTTTCTACCAGCTAGGGCCTCTTACTCGTCTAGGAGATCTTCTGGCATGTCGTTGCCGTCGCCTAGATCGACAGGGGTTTCTTCGGAAGCAGAGACGTTTTCTGTGGCTTCGCCCTCGGGCTTCTCTTTGGCGGCCGTCATGCGGGCTACGGCGCAGATGCGGTCGCTGTCGTCGACGGTCATCATCTTGACGCCCTGGGTGGCGCGGCCGGTCTGGCTGATCTCGTCGGTCTTGACGCGAATGACCGTCGCGCCCTCCGTCACGATGAACAGCTCGTGCTGTGGGCCCACCGTCTTCATGGCCGCAAGGTTACCCTTACGCTCGGTCATTTGGATGGTGTAGACGCCCTGGCCGCCGCGATTCTGCTCCGGGTAGTCCGCGACCGGCGTGCGCTTGCCGTAGCCGCGCTCGGTGATGACGAACAGATCGCCGTTGCCGTTAGTGACTTCCATGCCCAGAACGCTCACGCCGTCCTTCATACCAATACCGCGAACGCCGCTGGTATCGCGGCCGGTGGCGCGCACCTGCTCCTCGGAGAACATGATCGCCTTGCCCGCGGTGGTGGCCAGGATAATCTTGTCGCCCTCGCGCACGCGGCGCACGTTCAGCAGCGCGTCGTCGTCACGCAGGTTGATAGCGATCAGGCCGTCGCGACGGCTGCGGTCATATGCGCTCATCACGGTCTTCTTGACCATGCCGCTCTTGGTGGCAAACATCAGGTACTCGTCGGCTGGGAACTCGCGGCAGCTGATGACGCTCGCGATCTTCTCGCCCTCCTCGAAGGGCAGCAGGTTGACGATCGCGGTACCGCGCGCCTGGCGCGTACCCACCGGCAGCTCGTGCACCTTCAGGCGATAGACCTTGCCCTTGCTCGAGAAGAACAGCACGTACTCGTGCGTGGATGCGATAAACATCTCGTCGATAACGTCGTCCTCTTTGAGGTTGACGCCCGACACGCCCTTGCCACCGCGCTTTTGGGCACGGTAGGCGGCCACCGGGATACGCTTAACGTAGCCGGTGTGGGTGATGGTCACGACCATATCCTCGTCGGCGATGAGGTCCTCGACATCCAGGTCCTTCTCAACCTGGCTGATCTCGGTGCGGCGCTTGTCGCCAAACTTCTTGGAGATCTCGCGCATCTCTTCCTTGATGACGCCCAGGATCTTCTCCTCATGCGCCAGCAGGTCCTCGTAGTAGGCGATGGCGCGGCGCAGGCCGTCCAACTCTTCTTGGATCTTGTCGCGCTCCAGGCCGGTCAGGCGGCGCAGCTTCATTTCGAGGATGGCCGTGGTCTGCTCGGGCGTAAAGCCAAAGCGCTCGATCAGGCGGCTGCTGGCCTCGGAGTCGGTCTGCGAGGAGCGGATGATGCTAATGACCTCGTCGATATGGTCAAGGGCCATCAGGTAGCCCTCGAGGATATGGGCACGCGCCTGGGCCTTCTTAAGGTCGAAGCGGGTGCGGCGGGTAACGACGTCGACCTGGTGGTCAATGTAGTGCTGCAGCATCTCGCGCAGGCTCAGGCATTTGGGAACGCCGTTGACGAGCGCCAGGTTGTTGGCGCCGAAGGTCGTCTGCAGCGAGGTGTACTTATACAGGTTGTTGAGCACGACCTGCGGAATGACGCCCTTCTTGAGCTCGATGACCAGACGGATGCCCTTCTGGTTGGACTCATCGCGCATATCCGAGATGCCCTCGATGCGCTTATCGTTGACGAGCTGGGCGATCTTCTCCTGCAGCGTGCCCTTGTTGACCATGTAGGGAATCTCGGTAAAGACCAGGCGGCTGCGGCCGGTCTTGGTGGACTCCACATGTGCCTTGGCGCGCACGGTAATGGAGCCGCGGCCGGTCTCGTAGCTCTGCTTAATGCCGGCGCTGCCCATGATGATGGCGCCGGTGGGGAAGTCCGGACCGGGCATGATCTGCATGAGCTCGTCGACGGTGGCGTCGGGGTTGTCGATCAGGTAGCAGGTGGCCTCGATCGCCTCGGTGAGGTTATGCGGAGCGATGTTGGTGGCCATGCCGACGGCGATGCCCTGGCTGCCGTTGACCAGCAGGTTGGGGAAGCGCGCAGGCAGCGCCACGGGCTCGGCGAGCGATTCGTCGTAGTTGGGCTGCCAGTCGACGGTATCCTTCTGCAAGTCACGCAGCAGTTCCATGGCGGGCTTTGCCAGGCGGCTCTCGGTGTAACGCATGGCTGCCGCGCCGTCGCCGTCGATGTTACCGAAGTTGCCGTGACCGTCGATGAGCGGCGTGCGCATGGAGAACCACTGTGCCAGGCGGACCATGGCCTCGTAGACCGCAAAGTCACCGTGCGGGTGGTACTTACCGATAACTTCGCCGACCGTCCAAGCTGACTTCTTGTGCGGGCGGTTGGGGTAGATGCCGCTCTCGTTCATCGCGTACAGAATGCGGCGGTGCACCGGCTTTAAGCCATCGCGCACGTCCGGCAGGGCACGTGCCGTGATAACCGACATCGAATACTCGATGAACGACTGCTTCATCTCGCGGCCAAACTCCGAAATCTGGAGCTGGCCGCCATTGATATCCTCGCCGGCCGAGGCGCCGCGATCGACTTCGCCAAAGCTCTCCTCGAGCTCGGCGTCGTCTTCTTCCTCATCATCATCGGCATCGGGGTTATAGGCGTCCGGATCGCCGTCCTCGCCCTGCTCAGCACGGGCAAGCAGGCGCTTCAGATCATCGGGCATACCGGCATCGCCGGCCTCGTCCATACCCTCGTTATTGTTGATATCGTCTGCCACGTTACCTCCTCTTAAGCGTCAAGGAAACGCGCGTCATGCGCATGTTTTTCAATGTACTCGCGGCGATAGCCGACCTCGGAACCCATCAGCTCGCGCACGGCGCGGTCTGCCACCACGGCGTCCTCGATCGACACGCGCTGCAGGATGCGGGTCTTGGGGTCCATCGTCGTCGAGGCAAGCTGCTTGGGGTCCATCTCGCCCAGGCCCTTGTAGCGCTGGACGGTATAGCCCTTGCGCTTTTTGGTGATCTTGCCGTCCTTGGCCTTGCCGTCCTCGTCGTTATCGTCGGGGTTCAGGCCCAGGCTCTGGATGGTGTCGCGCAGGATCTCGTCTTCGGGCTGGCGGCCGTTGGGATACACGTAGTGGATCTTGTTGCGCACCTTAATGCCAAAGATGGGCGGGCAGGCAACATAGACGTAGCCGGCATCGATCAGCGGACGCATGTACTTGTAGAAGAACGTCAGCAGCAGGATGCGGATATGCGCGCCGTCGACGTCTGCATCGGTCATGATGATGATCTTGTGGTAGCGCGCCTTGGTGATATCGAAATCGCCGCCGTCGCCGGCACTCGTCGTGACGCCGCAACCGATCGCGGTAATCAGCGACTGGATGGTGTCACTCGAGAACGCGCGATGGTCACCAACGCGTTCGACGTTCAAAATCTTGCCGCGCAGGGGCAGAATCGCCTGGATGTCTCGGCGACGGCCGTCCTTGGCCGAACCGCCTGCCGAGTCGCCCTCTACGATGAAGAGCTCGGTCAGCTCGGCATCGCGCACCGAGCAGTCGGCGAGCTTACCGGGCAGGGACGCCGTCTCGAGCAGGCTCTTGCGGCGGGTCGCCTCGCGCGCCTTGCGGGCGGCATTGCGCGCCTTGCAGGCCTGCTGCGCCTTCTTGACGATCTCGCGAGCGGGCTTAGGGTGCTCCTCCAAGTAATCGGCGAGGCCGTCGGTCACGATCTTGAGCGTGAGCGCGCGCATATAGGAGCTTCCGAGTTTGGCCTTGGTCTGGCCCTCAAACTGCGGGTCTGGCAGCTTGACCGAGATAACGGCCGAAAGGCCCTCGCGTACATCGTCGCCGGTCAGGTTGGCGTCTTTTTCCTTGAGCAGGTTCTGTTTGCGCGCGTAGTCGTTGATCACGCGGGTGAGCGCGGTGCGGAAGCCCTCAAGGTGCATGCCGCCCTCGGGGGTGTAGATGTCGTTGGCAAACGACATGACGTTCTCGCCGTAGCCGCTATTCCACTGCAGGGAAACCTCGACCTCGCCCATCTTGGCCACAGGTGCGTCCGGATCCGATTTGCCCTCGATGTAGATAGGCTCCTTAAAGGCCTCGGGGACGTCCTTGCCCTCGTTGAGGAACTTGACGAAGTCGATGATGCCGCCCTCGTAGCAAAACTCCTCCACGTGGGGAGTCGCCTCGCGCTCGTCGGTCAGCACGATTTTGAGGTTCTTATTGAGGAACGCTGTCTCCTGCAGACGGTTGTGCAGCGTATCGAAATCGTAGATGCAGGTCTCGAAGATCTCGTCGTCGGGCCAGAAGGTGACGGTGGTGCCCGTCGAATCCGAGGTGCCCACGACCTCCATCTTCTTGACGGTCTTGCCGCGCGAGAACTCCATCTCGTAGGTGTTGCCGTCGCGACGAACCTGAACGACCACGCGCTTGGACAGTGCGTTGACGACGGAGATGCCAACGCCGTGCAGGCCGCCCGAGACCTTATAGGCCGAGTTATCGAACTTACCGCCGGCGTGCAAGATCGTCATGACGACCTCGAGCGTCGGGATCTTTTTAACAGGGTGCTCGTCGACGGGGATGCCGCGCCCGTTGTCGACGACCGTGATGGAGTTGTCGGCGTGGACCGTCACCTGGATCTCGGTGCAGAAACCGGCCATGGCCTCGTCGACGGAGTTGTCAACGATCTCCCACACCAGGTGATGCAGACCGCTGGCGCTCGTCGAGCCGATATACATGCCCGGGCGCTTACGAACGGCCTCGAGACCTTCGAGAATCTTAATCTCGCCGCCATCGTAATCGTTTTCGTTTGCCACACGTCCTCCTTCAGTCAAGAAAATGTGTACAGCCTTACTAGTTTATCGTAAAAAAATACCCTCGGGAACGAGGGTATTTGGCTCTACAAGGCCACCAGATGCGATTTAAGGCTCTTTTTTGCTTTGCACGCCCTTGGCCCACTCGGCACTGGCTCTCATGGCATTCTCGAGGGCCTCGCGCAGTTTTTGGTCTTCGATGGGCGCCACTTGGCGCTCAATCTCGGTGCGCTCGGCCTCACTTAGGTCGGCGTGCGGGGCCGGCGGGCGCTCGGTCGTCGCCGGGCGCAGGCGCTGCTTGGCGGCGGGCGGCGTGTGACCGGGCGCGGTGGTTTTGAACACCAGGCCATCCACATGCGCACCGGCGCGCTCCATGCGCGCGCGGATGATCTCGCGCAACAGCGTCATTTCCTGCGTCCACGAGGGCGAGTCGAGATATACCAGCAGCTCATTGGACTCGGGCAGGTAGCGCAGGCCCGTCACATGCCGCCCCTCGCGCGTGCCCGAGCACACCGCGTTCCACGCGCGATAGACCGCGCGCGACTCCTCGGCAGCCTCCATCTGCGCATGGCGCTCAGGTGTTGCAGCCGCCAGGATGCGCTGGCGCTCTGCGTTTAAAAATCCACTGAAGGCGACCGTTTCGCTCTCGCGCTCGTAATTAGCACGTCTCACCCATGCTCACCACCTTGGCTCGATCAAGCAGGTCATCGGTAAAATACCCCAGGTTGGTCGTGGTTATGACCGTCTGGATATCATCGCCGATCAGCCGCAGAAAAGCGCCGCGACGCCCGCCGTCGAGCTCGCTCATCACGTCGTCCAAAAGCAGCAGTGGGGCGGTGCCCAGGACATCGCGAGCCACGGCCACCTCCGCCACCTTCCAGGCCAAAACCAACGTCCGCTGCTGACCTTGGCTGGCAAATGAACGGGCGGATCGACCCGCCACGGCAAACTCAATCTCATCGCGATGCGGTCCCACCAACGTCACGCCGCGGCGAATTTCCTCGTCGGCGTGCTCATCAAGGGCAGCCAGCATGCGCTCGTACGCCCAGCCCTTCAGCTCTTCGCGATCCTCGACCTGGGGCAAATCCCCCAGCGTGGACGTATAGGTCACGTTGGCGGCCTCGCCGGACGCCACTTGCCCGTAGGCAGTGTGCACATGGCCCGCCAGCCGGTCGAGCAGGGCCAACCGGTGCACGAGCAGGGCCGAGCCCGCGCGGGCAATCGAATCGTTCCACGCGCCGAGCATCTCGCGGCAGCACCAGGCCTCCTTGAGCAAGGCGTTACGCTGGGTCACGCAGCGCCCATAGGTGCTCGCAAGATCGGCATAGCGTGCGCTCAGCTGCATGCCAAAGTCATCGAGGGCGGCACGGCGCACACTGGCGCCTCGCTTAACCATGTCCAGATGGTCGGGGCAAAACAGCACGCTCGGCAGGACCCCGCGCACACCGGCGGCAGAGCATCTCTTGCCGTTGCGGCTAAACGAGCGCTTACCGTCCTCCGCGCTCAATCCCATATCAAGCACGCGGCCGTCGCCCTCGAGCCTCAGCTCAACCTTGCACGAGCCCGCGCCATCATGGACGAGCTCGGCTGCGGTCGGATGCCTAAACGAGGCGCCGCTCGTCAGCAGCTGCAGTGCCTCTATGAGATTGGTCTTTCCCGCCGCGTTGGGTCCCGCAAGTATCGTCACGCCCTCGTCCAGGGCAAGACGATAGCTCTCGAAACTGCGGTAGTGCGCGACGGAAAGATCGCGGGCGAACATGGTCATGGCGCAGCGCTAGATGCGAACCGGCATGACCAGGTACAGGTAGTTGATCTTGTCGTAGGACTTGAAGATGCCCGCCTGCGAGTAGCTCTTGAGCTCCAGCGTGATCTCCTTCTCCTTGGACAGGGCATTGAGGCAGCCGAAGATGTAGTGGTAGTTGAAGGCGATGGTGCCCGACTCGCCCTCGGCCTCGACATCGATCGTCTCCTGCGCAAGGTCCTGGTCATTGGAGATGGAGGACAGGCCCATCTGCCCGTTCTCGACATCGATCTCGAACTTGACGGCGGGGTTGGCGCTCGCGATAACGGCCACGCGCTTGAGGGCGGCGTTAAAGGCGGCGACGTCGATCTTGACGCTCGTCACGCACGAATCGGGGATGAGCTGCTTGTAGTTGGGGTACACGCCCTCGATGCGGCGCGACACGTAGGTGGTGTTGCCGGCCTCGAAGACGACCTGGGTGTCGGTAGCCCCGATCATGATGGTCGCCTGGCTGGCCATGATGTTCAGTGCGTCGTTAAAGGCGTCAGCCGGAACGTTGAGCTCAAAGGAGCCTTCGAGGGTCGAGGTTTCGACCTGCGTATCGCACACGGCCAAACGGAAGGAATCGGTCGCCACCAGGCGCACGGTGTTGTTCTCGACCTTCATGTGCACGCCACCCAGGATGGGGCGGGCCTTGTCGGTCGAGGTGACGCGCCACACGCGGCCGACCATCTCGGACAAGATATCGGTCGGCAGTTCCACGGCGCTCTCGATGGCATAGGCCGGAAACTCGGGGAAGTCATTAGCATCGAGCGTGTTCAGGCGGAAAGAGCTCTTCTCGCAACCAATCAGCACCTGGCGCTCGGACAGCTCAAAGGTGACCGGGGCATCGGGGAGGGTCTTGGTGATATTGGAGAGCATCTTACAGGGGATAACCATCTCGCCCTCTTCTTCGACATGCGCCGCGATGCGATGACGGATCGAGATGGTGTAGTTAGAGGTCTGGAATTCCAAGATGCCGTCTTGGGCCTTAACGAGCACGCCCGACAGGATGGGGAGGGTGGATGCCGAAGCGACACCCTTCATAACGACGCCGATGGCTTGTGTAAGCGAGCTCTGGCTGACGGTGAACTTCATCTTTTAATACCTTTCTATAGATATAAATATCTTAATAATAGTAATAGCACTGACGAAACTGTTGATTACTCCCAAAGACGCAGGTCAGACCCAAAAAGAGAATCGACAGCAACCTGTGTGCAACAGGGGTGGTTTTCCACGTTCAAAACCTGCGCAAAACTTTTCATCACCGCGGGTTGGGTTTTAGACACCTTATGCCCGTGGTTTCGACAAGTTTTCAACAGGTGTCTCTATTTCCCTACGAGCGCAGTGTAATTTTATCGCGCAGCGACTTAAGGTCTTCGGTGACGGTGCGGTCTTCCTGGATCATCTTCTGGACCTTTTTGTAACTCGTGCTGACGGTCGAGTGGTTGCGGTTGCCAAATTCGGCGCCCACCGCCGTGGTCGTCATCTCGCACATCTCGATGGCCAGGTAGATAGCGATATGGCGTGCTTTGGCGATATTGGCGTTGCGACGCGGGCCGATGAGCTCCTCGTGCGTCACGCCGTACTGCTCTTCGATGACGGACTGAACCGTTTGCACGTTGATCTTTTTGGCCGATGTGTCGAAGTACTGGCTGGCGATGGCGTCGATATCGTCAAAGGTGAGCTCCCCGCCCTCGCGTTCGCGGTCGCCCGCCTCGCCGGCGCAGCGCTCGCAGAAGCTCTCGAGTTCGCGGATGTTGGTGCCCGACACCTCTGCCATGTGCTTAAAGTGCTCATCGGTCAGGTGCCCGCCGTCGCCCCCATAGGCCGCCAGCAGCGAGTCGTCGCCTGCCTCGGGAGCGGCGACGATGGTGTTCTCGTAATAGCGCTGCAAGATCTTGTATTTCATCTCGTAGCTGGGCTCTGCGACTAGGCAGAGCATGCCGGCGTTGAAGCGGCTGGTCAGACGCTCGTCCATGCTCAGGTCCTTGGGGGCGCGGTCTGCCGCGATGACGACTTTCTTGTTGTTGCGGATGAACTCGTCCATGAGCTGGAAAAAGTAGTCCACGCTCGCGCGCTTACCGATGATGTTTTGGATGTCATCGATGATGAGCACGTCCACGCCGTGGTACGCCTGCATGATGGGGGCGTTGCTCTTCTTTTGACGGTCGAACTCGGTCATCAGGTCGTCCAGATATGCCTGGGAGTTGGCATACTTGACCTTGATCTCGGGCGACTTCTCGGCGAGCTCGTTTTTGATGGCAAGCAGCAGGTGCGTCTTGCCCAGGCCCGATTTGCCGTAGATGAACAGCGATGTGCACGTGCCGCGCTCGTCCGCGAGGGCGGCAAACTTGAGTGCCGAGCGATAGGCGTGGCTGTTCTCGGGGCCGTAGACAAAGTTTTCGAAGGTGAATTTTGAGTTGGCCGCGAGGGGCGCGCCATCGGTGTTCTGCTCGATCGGTGCCGCGGCCGCGGATGCCGGGGCTGCGACGACCGATGCCGTGGCACGGGGCTCGCTCTTTGCTGGCGTGCCGCCTTTCATCTGATTCATCATGCGGCGGAAATCATCGGCCGAAAGCGTATTTTTGATTGCGATGCCCGAATTCTCGCCCGGTGTTGCGTCGTGCGCGATAGGCATGTGTGTGGCAGGGGGCGTGGGAGCCGTTGCCGTCGGTGCGGCAGACATGGTTTCACGGGAAACATCGCCGATTTGGTGTTCGGGAGCCGACGTTGCGGCTGCCACGGGCGCCGTCGGGGGGACGACGAGTGCCGCAGACGCGGCGCTATCTGCCGCGGCGCCTTGGGGTGCCACGATGTTGAGCGCGATCGGCGCAAAAGCGATTTCTTCCAGGTACGCCTCGATGGTCGGTTGGTGCTTTTTGAGCTGGGCGATGGCAAAGCGCGAGGGGGCCTCTATCGTCAAGGTGTCTTCGGTGAGGCTGACGGCGCGCGATTGCCCCAGCATATTGATGAGGCGCGCATCTTGGCCATCGCGCTGGCAAAAGGCGATGGCGTCTCCCAAGATGATGCTTGCTTCCTCGTCCACTGTCTCTCCCGTTCCTTAACCCTGCGCCTGCACGCGGTCTCTGCCAAGCTCGGTCAGATGGTATTTCTGGCCGTGCTTGATCACCAAACCAACTTGCGCCAGGTCGTTGAGCGTGCGTGACCACGTGGGGGCAGAGCTCCCAAGGGCCCTTGCCAAGTCGGTGGCTCCGCATGCTTCGTTTTGAGCTAAATAGCCCAGCGCTTTCTTTCCACGTTCGCTTACGTATGTGTTCGCCGGCGGCTGTGGATATTGTTGAGCCGCATTAGGATACATCATTTGAGCTGCCGGTTGTTGAGAACTCTGCATTGGCGGCATCTGCTGTTGAAAACTTTGCGGCCACTGTTGGTAAGGCTGCGGAGGCATCTGCTGGGCCCAGGGGTTGTACTGCTGCTGTGGCATTTGCTGGTACGGCTGCTGATATCCCTGCTGGTACTGCTGCGGGAACTGCTGGCCATATCCCAGTGGCGGCACCTGCTGATATGGATATCCCTGTTGATACGGTTGGTAACCCATTTGCTGGCCACCCGGTGTCCCCGTCGCCTGCTGCATTGTGGCTGCATTCTGATCCGCCAGCGGCATGGCCTCTGGCATGTTTGGTGGCATCGTCATCGATGCCGCCTGGGACTCTTGCGTAGGAAGCATTCCGGGCTGCTGCATCTGTCCCACGGGGGGCTGCATTTGCGGCGCCGCCATGGCCTGCTGCGCAAAAGCTCCCGGCAGGGGATATGTGGGCTGCTCCGTCTCGGGCCGCACGGCGGCACCGCGTCCACCGGCGCCCTCGATCTCCTGCACACGTTTGGGGTCGAGGCTTACGGTTACGACGGTGCCGTTGCCCATATTGTCCTCGATCGATACCGCCCCGCCGGCGTTTTCCAGGTACTCCTGCACCATGGGGAAACCGGCTCCAGTGCCGCGGATATATCGTTTCATACTGCTATTTGCGCTGGTTACGCCAAAGTCGAAGGCGCGCTCCTTGTCGTCGATGCCCGGCCCCTGGTCGGCAAAGCGAATGGTGTCGCCCCCATCGAGGATGGAGATGATGGGCTCCGCGAAGTGCGCGTGGATGAAGTTTTCCACAATCTCGCGAATCACCATGAGCGAGATATGACCGCCCTGTTCCTTCATGCACTGATAGACGGTGTTGGTCGTCTCTTCCAGATAGGTACGGACGTCTTGCGGCTCGATAACGATCACGCGCGGCGTCGACAGCATGTCGTCGTAGACGGCGATGCGCGCCGCATACATGGCGCTCGGTGCTTTTTTTGCTGCGTCGTCGCTCGCGACCCGCTCTTCGCGCACACCGGTGATGTGCTCGTTATCGGGTGCCGGGTCTCCCGAGTCGACCATGGTGTAGAAGTCGTCTGACATGCTGCTCGCAATCGTTCAAAAGGTTTCGAACAAATAGTAGCTCACCGTGCAACGTTTCTCATCTTTCGACAACTTTTCAAAACTTGTTGAAAACTTTGGAAAACGGGCGAAAAGTTCTCAACATTGCCAACATGACCTGTTGAAAACTCGATGAAATATCGTGAAAGGTTGCCATGAGGCGCAAATTTCGGTTGTGCTTATGGGGGAACCGTGTGAACTGCGCAACCTTTTACCTTTGATTTCTTGACATTTGAACATTGATTTCCCTACAATCTTCAAGCTCACGTGTCTATATCTGCGTCCGCGTCCCCGCGGACACTCGAAATGCAGCAGGAGGAACTTAAGATGAAGCGTACGTATCAGCCTAATAAGCGTAAGCGTGCCAAGACCCATGGCTTCCGTGCCCGTATGGCCACTAAGGGTGGTCGTGCCGTGCTCGCCCGTCGTCGCGCCAAGGGCCGCAAGCGTCTCACTGTCTAGCAGCGATACACACATCTCGCATGAAGACTATTAAGTCTCGGCAAGATTTCGAGCATGTGTTCAGTCAGGGGCGTCGTTTCAATCACCCTCTGATTCGAATGACCATATGTGAATCGGTTGGCGAAGGCGACTCCGGAAGGGTCGCCTTCGTTGGTGCTAAGCGACTCGGTTGTGCCGTCGTGCGCAACCGATCTAAGCGTGTGATGCGCGAGGCCGCCCGCAGCTGCGGATTTCCCGTTGCGGGTTATGACATCATCTTGTTTTCAACTCCCAAGACTAGGGTTTCCTCGCCGCAGGAGATGGACAAGGCGTTGCGTTCGCTTATGAAGCGCGCCGGCGTTGCCGGGGAGGAGCGATGAGCAATCACGTTTTGCGACGTGTTGCCATCGCTCCTATTCGCATATATCAACAGGTTATTTCGCCCTTATTGCCTGACGCCTGCATTTATTACCCAACGTGCTCGCAATACGCCATCCAGGCGATTGAGAAGCACGGTGTTTTGAGAGGCTGCTGGCTTGCCGTGAGGCGCATCGCTCGCTGCAATCCCCTGCACGTCGGCGGTTATGACCCTGTGCCCTAGCGGGCACTCGCTATCGGAGGAAAACTTACATGTGGGATTGGATCGTTAACATCCTTTTCGAGCTGCTCAAGCTCATCCAGACCTTTGCGGTCGACTGGGGCCTGTCCATCATCATTCTGGTGGTCATCATCCGTCTGCTGCTGACGCCGCTTATGCTCAAGTCGACCAAGTCGACGGCTCGCATGCAGGTGCTGCAGCCTAAGATGCTTGAGATCCAGGAGCGCTATGCCGACGATCCCCAGCGTCAGGCCGAGGAGATGCAGAAGTTCTACAGCGAGAACAAGTTCAACCCCATGGCTGGCTGTCTGCCGCTGCTGATTCAGATGCCTATCCTGTTCGCCCTGTTTACATTGCTGCGCAACCTGCCGCAGTACTTTAACGACGGCACGTTCTCGTTCTTCAACATCCTGCCCGACCTGACCACCACGCCGAGCGCTTCCTTTGCCGATGGCTTTATGGTTGCACTGCCTGCGCTGGTTTGCCTGATCCTGTTTGCCGTCCTGACCCTGATTCCGCAGCTCTATATGTCGCGCAACCAGACCGGCCAGCAGGCTCAGAGCATGCGTATGATGGCCGTTGTCATGACGGTCATGATGCTTTGGATGGGCTGGAGCCTTCCCGTTGGTGTTTTGCTGTACTACGACGTCTCGTCTGCTTGGCAGGTTATCCAGCAGATTTTTGTGACGCAGAAGGTCATCGACAAGGCGAAGGCCGATGAGGAGGAGCGTCTTAAGAACGCTCCGCTGCAGGTTGAGGTCACTCGTCGCGAGAAGAAGCCGCGCCCGCACAAGAAGAAGTAGTGGGATATCAATCTTATTTAGGTACCTAACTTTTGGAGTACGTTATGTCTGAAGAGATCATCGAGGATATGCTTGAGGAGGTTGCCCCGCAGGTCGCGGGCGATTATCCCGAGATTGCACAGCGCTACAAGGCCGGTGAAGAGCTGACCGATGAGGAGCTCGACACCATTGCCGATGTTGCGATTTCCATCCTGCGTTCCATCCTTTCGCACTTCGATGCCGCCAACTCTCCTATCGATGAGTATGAGGGCGACGAGGGTGAGCTGATTTTGGATGTAACGGCTCCCGACCTTGCTGTTCTCATTGGCCGTCATGGTCGCACTCTTGATGCTCTTCAGGTTATGTTCTCTTTGCTGGTGAGCCGCAAGCTTGGCTTTAGGTATCCGGTTGTAGTGGACGTCGAGGGATACAAGAGTCGCCGTCAGGATAAGGTCGCCTCCATGGCTCAGTCTGCTGCCGAGCGTGCCATCCGCACTCATAAGAGTGTTTCGCTTCCGCCCATGAATGCCTACGAGCGCCGACTGGTTCACATTGCACTTCGTGGCAACGATGCAGTCGATACTCATTCTGAGGGTTCTGACCCTGATCGCCATGTGGTGATTGTTGCTCGATAATCTACTCGAGCTTATGCTAAGGGGACGTGGTTTCCACGTCCCCTTTTTTTGTCAAAAGTTCTCGATACACTGATTTTTGTCAGAAAGGAGCTTTCGTTGTTAGTACTTACTGATCAGCAGGCTGACGAGATGTTGAGTCGTCTAACTTCCTATTGCAAAGAGTATTCCTTGAGCGTAACTGATGTTGAGCTGAGGAAATGTATTCAGCATTTGGATTTGGTTCTAGAAACAAATATGACAACCAATCTCACCCGTATTCTTAACGTAGAAGATGCTGCAGTACTTCATATCCTCGACTCACTTGTTTTGCTCCCCTATATCAACAAGGCTCCTGAGGGAGCTTTGCTCGATATGGGAACAGGTGCGGGCTTCCCTGGTATTCCATTAACCATAACCACGCATCGTAAAGCTACTTATATTGACTCTGTTGGCAAGAAGGTTGATGCGGTTAATTCCTTTGTCCATGCTCTTGGATTGAAACATGCTCATGCGGTTCATGATCGTCTTGAAGAATATGCTCGAAGCCATAAGAAGCAGTTCTCTGTTGTAACCGCCCGCGCACTGGCCCCTCTACCGATTCTTGTTGAGTATGCGGCTCCGTATCTGAAGGATGGAGGGCTATTTGTTATAACCAAGGGCAATCCTTCGGATGAGGAGCTTGCTTCCGGCATGTCAGCAGCTAAGATTTGCGGCTTCACTTTGCTTCTGAATGACGCAATTGATTTGCCTGAAGGCTTGGGTCACAGGGAGTTCATTGTTCTTAAGAAGAGTCATCCAGCATCTGTCTCATTGCCTCGTGCAAATGGCGTGGCAAAGAAGAATCCGCTTGCCTAGATGTTTCACGTGAAACATAATGGATACTAACAACTTGCAGTGTTTCACGTGAAACATGGCGGTTGATATCGATTCGGAATGTTTCACGTGAAACATCCTCCGTTTGACAGCTTTAATACACACCAGGAGGGACCGTGGGATTTCGCGACGTTAAGCGTTCTAAGAGCGCAAAAGACACGCGTATCATTGCAATCATCAATCAAAAAGGCGGCGTCGGTAAGTCAACGACGGCTGTAAACCTTGCAGCAGCACTGGGTGAGCAGGGTCGTAAGACACTGATTGTCGATTTTGATCCGCAGGGAAACAGCACCAGTGGATTCGGAATTGAAAAAGAAGACCTTGATCACTGCATCTATGATGCATTGTTGAATGATGTGCCGGCAGAATCGCTTGTTCTTGATACAAATTGTAAAAAGGTATTCGTTATTCCGGCTACAATTCAACTTGCAGGCGCGGAAATTGAGCTCGTAAGCGCAATTGCTCGTGAAACCCGCCTCAAAGATTTGCTTGAGCCGATTCAGGACGAGTTTGACTTTATTTTCATTGACTGTCCTCCTTCGCTCGGCCTGCTTACTATCAACGCTTTGACCGCAGCAGACAGCGTTTTGATTCCGATCCAGTGCGAATATTACGCACTCGAGGGCGTTACGAAGCTGCTTGAGTCAATGAAGATGGTCAAATCACGGCTGAACAAGGGCTTAGACACCTATGGTGTGCTTATGACCATGTATGACTCGCGTACTTCACTATCGAATCAGGTTGTTGAGGAGGTTCAATCGTACTTTGGTGACAAGGCGTTTAAGACGCTAATCCCCCGTACGGTTAAAATCTCCGAAGCTCCGTCTTTTGGAGAACCGGTAATTACCTATGCACCTCAAAATAAGGGTGCAAAAGCATATATGAACCTTGCAAAAGAGGTGATCAAGCGTGCCTAGTGTAAAGAAACGTGGCGGATTGGGACGTGGACTCAATGCTTTGGTCTCAGAGGCCGAGTATGAGACCGGCGGTTCGGCTGCATCGGCTTCAAATGCCGCATCTGAAACAAAACTACCTATTGAGGATATCGTTCCCAACCCTAATCAGCCGCGAATTCACTTTAACGAAACTGAACTTCGCGAGTTGAGCGAGTCGATCCAAGAACATGGCGTTTTGCAGCCGCTTTTGGTTCGCAAGCATGGAAACGGCTATGAGATCATCGCTGGTGAGCGTCGTTACCAGGCGTCAAAGCTTGCTGGCCTTGAAGAATTGCCAGTCATCATTAAAGAGGTAAATGATGAAGAGATGCTGGCTCTTGCTCTTATCGAAAACCTTCAGCGTTCTGATCTGAATCCCGTCGAAGAGGCTAAGGGCTATCGCCAACTTATTGATGCCAGCGGGATGACCCAGGAGGCATTGTCGAAGGCAGTAAGCAAGTCACGCTCTGCAATTACAAACTCGCTGCGTCTTCTCGATCTCCCTGAAGTAGTTCAGCAGATGATTTTTGAGGGCAAACTTACTGCTGGTCATGCACGTGCGATTCTTGCAGTTCCCTATGAGGACGCGCGTATTCGACTTGCAGAGAAAATTGTTACAGAGGGCCTTTCCGTAAGAGCGACAGAAAATCTTGCTCCGTTGTTTTCTGCCGGAGAGACACCTAAGACGCCGAGGCCTGCAACGCCTCAGTCTTTTAAAAAGGCTGCCCGCGTGCTTCGTCAGGTTTTTAATACCAACGTGCGTGTGAAGAGCTCGCGTGGAAAGAATAAGATTGAGATTGAGTTTAAAGACGAGGAAGAGCTCTCTCGTATTCTTGGCGAAATGATTCAGTTTGATCAAGGAGGCCAAGATGAGGAATAAGATTTTAACAGCGATTGCATTGGTGACGACTGTCGCGGCTGGTGCCTTTGCTGGCTATAGGATCGCGACAGACGATGAACTTCGAGGTCGTTTGCTTCGTAGCGCGCAAGATATCGTCGATACTTCCAAAAAGAAAATGGATGTTATGACAGAAGATGTTGCCATGCGTACTGCTCAGGTAACGAAGAATCCCAAGATTAATCAAGGTTGGGTCAGCAACCAATGGGAAAATGTAGGCTATTAGGTACCTAACAATTACTCAGCATATTTTGAGGGGTCCTTGTCTGATTCATGAGACAAGGACCCCTTATTTTGGCCGTAAAAATGGGACAGGTAGCAGCTGATTCAAAATTAAGGTCAATAAATGAAACGACCCCGGTTGCATATTCTGTAACCGGGGTCGTTCGATGTTTCACATGAAACGTTTTGGGATGCGACTCCCCTATGCGTTCTTCTGAACTTTGAAGCGCTGCTTCAGCTGTCCGCAAGCGGCGTCAATATCGTTACCACGGGAGTTACGAATCGTGGTCTCGATGCCACGGGACTCAAGACGACGCTGAAGATCCTCAACCTTATGAATCGGCGACGGCTTGAGCGGGCTACCCTCGATGTCGTTAAGCTGAATGAGGTTAACGTGGCACAGCGTTCCCTCGCAGAAGTCGCAGAGCGCCTGCATTTCGGGATTCGTATCGTTGACGCCTTCGATCATGGCGTACTCATAGGTCGGGCGGCGGCCAGTCTTCTCGGTGTAGAGCTGAAGCGCTTCGTGAAGGCGAAGCAGCGTGTACTTCTTAACACCGGGCATGAGCTTATTGCGCGTCGACTGGATGGCGGAATGCAGGGAAACAGCAAGCGTGAACTGCTCGGGGATGTCGGCAAATTTGCGAATACCGGGAATAACGCCACTGGTAGAGACAGTGAGGTGACGAGCGCCGATACCGATGCCATCGGGGTCGTTGAGGATTCGCAGCGCCTTGAGAACCTCGTCATAGTTGGCAAACGGCTCGCCCTGGCCCATGAAGACAACGCTCGTGGCGCGCTCGCCAAAGTCGTTGGATACATGAAGTACCTGGTCGACGATCTCTTGAGCGGTCAGAGAGCGCTTGAGGCCGTTGAGACCGGTAGCGCAAAAGGCACAGCCCATGCCACAGCCTGCCTGGGTGGAAACGCAGACGGAAAGCTTGTTACGACGGGGCATGCCGACGGTCTCGACGGAAACGCCGTCGTGGTACTCGAGCAGATACTTGCGAGAGCCATCTTTGGAAACCTGCTTGGTGAGTTCAGTCGGCGTGTCAAAGGCAAAAGCCTCTTTAAGCTGCTCGCGGAAAGCCTTGGGGAGGTTGGTCATATCGTCAAACGAACAAACGTTCTTCTCAAAGACCCATTCGATGAGCTGCTTCGCGCGGAAGGCGGGCTGGCCAAGCTCGGCCACGAGCTCGCGAATATCGTTTTGGCTCAAGTCGCGAATGTCCTGAGATTTAGTCCTGGGATTCATGGAAGCCTTTCGATTTTGGGGAAACGTAGAGGGTATCGCTACAATATGGTATCAGCTGCAGAAATTATAGAGGAGGAGTCTGCCCATGCCGGGTAAAAGCCTAGAGAACATGCACGTAGCGGTCTTGGCGGGCGGTCATTCCGCTGAGCGCGAGATCTCGCTCAATTCGGGTAAGAACGTCGTGGTTGCCTTGAAGGAGGCCGGCTACACTTCGGTGGAGCTGCTCGACACGGCTGCCGATGATTTTATGGTAACCATGGCGACCGGCGGCTTTGACGTGGCGTTTATCGCCATGCACGGTGCCGGCGGCGAGGATGGCGCCATGCAAGGCGCCATGGAGACCCTGGGTATCCCCTACACGGCTTCGGGCGTGCTTGCCAGCGCCTGCGGTGCCGACAAGGAGGTCTCTAAGCTCCTGTACGCCAAGGCGGGCATTCCCATCGCCCCCGGCCTCGCGCTCGAGGTGGGCGATGAAGTCGATATCGATCATATCGTCGAGGTTTGTGGCGAGCGCTGCTTTGTGAAGCCGGCCGTCAACGGTTCCAGCTATGGCATTTCCCTGGTCCATGAGCCCTCCGAGCTGCCCGCGGCAATCGCCAAGGCGTTTGAGTACGGCGACAAAGTGCTGGTCGAGAAGTGCATCGAGGGTACCGAGATCACCGTCGGCGTGTACGGCGAGGACGACGTGCGCGCTCTGCCGATTGTCGAGATTCGTAAGCCCAAGGACTGCGAGTTCTACGATCTGGACGTGAAGTATGTCGACCCTACGGACATCCATCGCATTCCGGCGCAGATTTCACCCGAGAATTACACTCGCGCTCAGGAGCTTGCCTGCGCTGCTCACAAGGCCCTCGGTTGCCTGGGTATCTCACGCAGCGACTTTATTGTGAGTGAGGACGGCCCCGTCATCCTCGAGACCAATACCATTCCCGGCATGACCGATACGTCGCTGTATCCGGATGAGATCCGCCACACCGACGACATGACGTTCCCGCAGGTCTGTGACAGCCTGATCCGTATGGGCCTTCGTCGAGCGGGCATTGCATGCTAATCGAGGACGCGGTTTCGTCAGGAACGCCGCAGTTTGTCATCGACTCCTATGCCACGCTTGCCGAACGCGCCAAAACGCAGTCCTTCGGCCTTATCGAGGAAGATGTGATTGTCCTCGATACCGAGACCACAGGTCTTTCGGTGCAGGACAACGAGCTGATCGAGATCTCGGCGGCCCGTCTTTCGGGCCGCGAGATCGTCGACCGCTTCGATACCTTCGTGCATCCCAAGCAGCTGATTCCCGCCGAGATTACCGAGCTCACGAGCATTACAAATGCCGATGTGGCAGATGCCCCGTCGGCCGTTGAGGCCGTAGCCGCTCTCGCCGATTTTGTCGGTGGTTGCCCGGTAATCGCACATAACGCCACGTTCGACCGCTCGTTTATCGAGTCGGTCAAAGGCGGCGTCAACGTGAGCGATATTTGGATCGATTCGCTGGCGCTGTCGCGCATCGCGCTTCCGCGCCTGGCTTCGCACAAGCTGTCTTTTATGGCCGATCTGTTTGGCTGTGACTCGGTATCACACCGTGCCAATGCCGACGTCGACGCCCTGTGTGGCGTATGGCGCGTGTTGCTCGTGGCACTCACCGACTTGCCCCAGGGCCTCATGGCGCGCCTAGCCGACATGCATCCGGACGTGCCTTGGTCCTATCGTCCAATCTTCTCATTCTTGGCGGGGCAGAACCCCGGTTCTATCTTCTCTCTCAGCGCCGCTCGTGCTGACGTTCTCAAGGCCGATCGCGCCGACGATCGGGTGGACGCCGACGAACTGCCGGTACTCAAGATGCCGAGTCGTGAGGAGATTGAGGCAGACTATGCGCCAGGTGGCCTGGTCAATCGCATGTATCCCACCTACGAGCCGCGTGATGAGCAGATCGCGATGGCGCTCGAGGTCCGCGATGCGCTGGTCACGGGCACTCATCGTGTAATTGAGGCGGGCACGGGCGTCGGCAAATCGATGGCCTATCTGGTGCCTTTTGCCGAGGCAGCACGCCGTAACAACATCACGGTTGGTATTGCGACCAAATCGAACAATCTTGCCGACCAGCTCATGTACCATGAGCTGCCAAAACTTGCCGAGCAACTGGACGGTGGCCTGTCATTTTGCGCTCTCAAGGGCTATGACCACTATCCGTGCCTGCGCAAGCTTGAGCGCATGAGCCGCGGCCAGGTCGAGATTACCACCAAGCGCGATCCGGCGGACACGCTCACGGCGGTCGCGGTCATTATGGCGTACGTCTGTCAATCAGCCGATGGCGACCTCGACTCGCTCGGCATTCGGTGGCGCAGTGTCAACCGCCCCGACTTTACGACGGCCTCGCGCGAGTGTGCTCGTCGCCTCTGCCCGTTTTTCCCTGAAAAATGTTTGGTCCACGGCGCTCGCCGTCGTGCGGCGCATGCCGACGTGGTGGTCACCAACCATTCACTGCTGTTCCGCAATGTTGCGGCCGAGGGCAGGATTTTACCTCCGATTCGTCATTGGGTAATCGACGAGGCCCATTCCATCGAGCGCGAGGCGCGCCGTCAGTGGGCGCGCGTGGTGTCGGCGGACGAATCACGCGTTCTGTTTGAGCGCCTGGGCGGCTCGACCACCGGCGCGCTAAGCCAGGTCTCCCGTGATTTGGCAACCTCCGAGGGCTCTACGCTCTATCTGGGCCTTACTGCCAAGGCGACGTCGACGGTTGCGCGCGCGAGCATGGCAATCGCCGACGTGTTCGATGGCGTTCGCGAGCTCGGCCGCCGTGTCCGTGGGGGTTATGACAATGCCAATCTATGGATTGGCCCCGAGCTGCGCGAATCTGACGACTGGCATGATTTCTTACAGTCGGCCTACGCTGCCATCGATGCATTGGAACAAGCTGACAAGTGCGTCGACGCGCTGGTGCAAGCCGTCGCCGCCGACAAGCCCGAGGTTGTTGTCGACTTGGGCGATATCTCGCGCCGCCTGCACGAGCTGGCCGAGAACCTCAAACTCATCATCGACGGCACCGATGAACACTACGTGTATTCGCTGCAGGTCAATCGCAGGTTGCGTGCCGGCGGAGAGTCAATGACCGCAGAGCGCATCGACATTGGCGAGGCCTTGGCAACCGAGTGGCTGCCCGAGGTTCACACGGCTATCTTTGCCTCGGCGACCATGACGGTGTCCAAAAGCTTTGAACACTTTAACCACGCGGTCGGCCTCGATCGCATCGGTGCTTCAACATCCTCATCGCTGCACTTGGACTCGAGCTACGACTTTGATTCGAACATGGCTGTAGTCGTTGCGGGCGATATACCCGATCCGCGCGATCGTGAGAGCTATCTTACGGCGCTCGAGCGCGTGCTGGTCGACGCCCATCTTGCCATGGGCGGATCGGTGCTCACGCTGTTCACCAATCGGCGCGACATGGAAGACCTGTACACCCGCGTTGAGCCCAAGATGGCCCGTGCGGGTCTGGAACTCAACTGCCAGCAGCGCAACTCATCTCCTCGTCGCCTGCGCGACCGGTTTATCAACGAGCCGACCTCGTCGCTTTTTGCGCTTAAGGCCTTCTGGGAGGGATTCGACGCCAGCGGCGAGACGCTGCGCTGCGTCATCATTCCCAAGCTGCCGTTCTCGAGCCCCACGGACCCGCTCTCGTGCGAGCGCAACTTGCGCGAAGACCGCGCTTGGGCGCGCTATTCGCTGCCCGAGGCGGTGCTCGAGGTCAAGCAGGCGGCCGGCCGCCTTATCCGCTCGTCGACCGATTGCGGCGTGCTGATTCTGGCCGACCCGCGCCTGGTGACGAAGGGCTACGGAAAGAAGTTCTTAACGTCGCTGCCCACGAGCTCCTACCAGCGCATCGAATCGGTGCAGATCGGGCACTATCTGCAACTGTGGCGTGCACGCCACGAGCGGCGGCGCTAAAGCGGACAAACGAGGGTTTTTGCCATATCGCACAGACGCTTTGACAGGGCGGGGTCATCCAAGATGCGGATGGCTCCGCCCGCTGCGATTACCTGGCTCAGTAGCCAACGCTCGGAGCCGTAATGTACGGTTACCATTGCCATGTCTGCCCCGCTGCGCTCGATTAGGGTGATGCCGG
This sequence comes from Collinsella sp., assembly GCA_019414345.1. GTDB lineage: Bacteria > Actinomycetota > Coriobacteriia > Coriobacteriales > Coriobacteriaceae > Collinsella. The sequence goes on along the minus strand of DXMF01000048.1, from coordinate 18,612 downwards.
CCCAGTCCAGATGTTCCGCCATATCGAATGGCATCAAGAGCTTTGCGCTACGCTGCGTCCGGGCAAGGGAATCGTGGAGGGATGCGACGTCCGGTGCGTGAGACACGACGGAGTCTTCCGTCAAGGTGAGTCCCTCGATTTTATCCATGCGATAGGTGCGCTGCTCATCGACTGCGATGTCCCAGGCAATCAAGTATGTTTGGTCGCCGTTTGCCGTAATGCGCAAGGGGTCGACCAGACGCTCGCGTGGCCGTGCATCGTCCATCGAGCGATACGAGATGCGGCAGCGAACGCCGTCCTGAATGGCGCAGCTCAGCTGCTGCCAGTGCGACCCGTGGTTGACGGTGTCAAAGACGCGCTGGTTATAGCCGAGCTCTTCGGGTAGAAGAGCATGCCGAATCCGGGCTGCCGTCTGTGGCTCGATCCCCAACGATTCAAGTTCGTGGTTGAGCACAGCGCCCTCGGCGGCACTCAAACGCAACGGTAGCACACGCCCGGCGTCACCGGTGAGGACCACACGCTCGCCGTGGCATTCGCAGATGATGCGCGCGCCCGATTCTCGGTCCGCGAGCGTCGAGACGATCTCGAGAATCTCGACGAGCGACGCCCCCGTGATGTCAAAGCGGCTGCAAATCTCGGTTCGTGTCATGCCGCTCTCGCCGGCGGCGTAGAGAGCCTCCATGATGTCGATGGCGCGCGAGAGTCTCTGCTCGCTGGTGAGTTTACGCACGGGCATGCTCGTGCACCGTCCTTTCAATGAGGTGGTTCCACGCCTGCTTGAGCGATTCGGGGGCCACAGGCCTCATGCCGTCCATGGCGTGGGCCATGCAAAATGAGGCGGCGGCTTCAAGGTCATGCACGTCAACGGTCCAGGTCCATCCCGCATCGGTGTGTGCGAGTTCACCTCGCCCGCGCGTGAGGCCGTTGATCATATCGATCTGCGTCTGAGGGGCGAACGAGAACGTGGCTGCAACGGGCGGTCGGTCGGCAAAATCGAATTCAAAGAACAGATAGTCGTTGAGATTGAAGTCCGCAGGGATGGCGTAGGCCTTCGAAGGACGCCATGCGCGAACGATACGGTCGCAGCGGAATGTCCTGATGTCGTCGGTGACATTGTCGAGGCCGCAGAAGTACGCCACGCCCTCGCGTTCGAACATGCCGTAGACACAGACGGTACGTTCTTTCTGCTCGCCGCGTCCGTTCTGATATAAAAATCGCAGCGCGCATCGCTCGGCAAAGGCGCTCCATACCGCATCGACGGTGGGAGAGCGGCGGATCGGTACTTCGTCCACCGCCGACATGCCGGTGAGGTAGGCAATTTTGGAGCGAATATCGGCAAGCGGCGCGGCAAAAGTGGATGAGCCGGCCGCTAGTGTCTGGTCGATGGCGTTGAGCAGGATATCGGCGTCGTCTGCGGTGATGAGGCCGCCTGCTGCAAAGGTGTGCTCGCGGTCGATTGTCCACGAGCTTTCCTCGGTCTCCTGCGCACCGGCGGGGCGAACCTCCTTGATTAAGATGCCACGCTCGAGCAGTTTGTCACGATCGCGCCGAAACTTGCGCTTATCCGAGTCGATGTTGCCGGAGCCATATCCCAGGTCGGAATCCAAGACGATCTGCTCGGTCGTCAGCGGTTCGGGGGAGCTGTTGAGCACAAAGAAAAGATTGAGGATGCGCTGAGCCGTTTTATCGAAACTGGGCTCCGAATTCCCCTTTTTAATTGTCGCGGTCGTGTCGCTTGCCGTCATAGAGTCCTCGCATGAGAAGGTGGTTTGCTGCCATGATTTTAGTCCGATATGGAGATTAGGCTATATCCTTGTCCGCTCGGGGCGTTAAGATGGCCCGAATTCGGTCGTTTGCGCTCGCTCGGGGTATACTTTCGACTATATACGGTTCTAATGTGCATGCATTGGGCCTATTTGTCGGATTATGGATGTGGAGCGCACATGGCGAACACCCAGAACTATATTAACCACCTGCTGCAGAACACCGGCATTACGCCGGCATGCAGCGAAGAAGAGCGCTTGGCGGCCGAGGATATCGCTCAGATCTTCCGCAACCACGGCTTTGATCCCGAGGTTCAGGAGTTCAATGCCCCGGCGCCCAGTAGGTTGGCATTTGCCGTTACCGGTATTCTTGCGTTTGCCGGTGCCCTGCTGATGGGCATCGGTGGCGGTATCGGCTTGGTCGGCACCTTACTGGCCATTGTCGGCGCCGTTCTTTACGTGCTCGAACGCACAGGGCACCCCGTGGTTTCGCGCCTGGGCAAGACGGGCGTGAGCCAAAATGTCATCGCCTACCACAAGGCCTCGGGCCCGCTCGCGTCTCCGCGCAACCGCCCGGTGGTCGTTGTCGCACACTACGACTCTCCCCGTGCTGAGCTGCTCGCCCGCGAGCCCTATGCTTCGTATCGTGCGCTCATCGCCAAGCTGTTGCCCGTTGCCACGGTTGCCCCCGCTGCCGTTGCCATCCTGCGTATCCTGCCGCTCCCCGGCGCGCTCAAGGTTCTGCTGTGGATTGTCGCGATCCTCGCTTCCCTCGTTGCACTTGCCAACGCGGCAAACATCATCTCTAACCGCCATATTCTTCCCTATACGTCCGGCGCGGTGTGCAACAAGTCCTCTGTCGCCGCTATGCTCGGCGTTATGGACAACGTTGCTCCCTTCCAGGGCGAAAACGAGTTTCCCGACGATGTTCCGTTCGATACCTATTTTGGGGAGCAGAAGCGTCGTGCCGAGGAAATGGCGCGCGCAGCGGCGGAGTATGCCGCGGCCCAGCAGCAAAACGACTACGGTAACACCATCGAGTATGAAGAGCCTACCTACGCTGAGGACGAGTTCGGTCAGCCGATTGCTCCCGACGCTCAAACCGAGCCCGAACAGGGCGAGGCTTTCGACGAGCAGATCGAGGGCTTTGAGGGTGCGTCTGCCGACGAGACACTGATTGGCGCCATTGTGCCCGAGGATCAGAATCAGGCTGTCCAGGCCGAAGAGTTCAATGACGAGGTTTCCGCTGCCGAGCCGGTGGAGGAGCCTGTCGCGGCCGAGCCCGAGCCCAAGCTCTATCGCAATGCCGCCGGCAACATCCGCTTTGGTTCGGATGCCATCCGTGCGCTCGGAATGCTTCCCGAGTCCTGCACGCTCGATTACGAGGAGGGCGAGGAGCCGACGTTTGAGCCCGAGCCTGCCCCCGTCGTGGCTGCACCTGCGCCCGCTGTCACCGTGGATGATGAGTCTGCCGCGGTTGCCGCTGCCGTTGCCGAGCCCGAGGCGGTGTCCGCGATCGATCCCGCGGCAGGACTGGACATTTTGGCTCCCGCCGCGCCGGCGCAAGACGTTGCGGACGAGTCTGACGACGATTACGTTGAACAGCCGAGGCGCGTGTCTTACGAGAGCGATACTGATTTCTCGGCCGAGATTCCCGCGGCAACGCCCCATGCCGACATTGCATCCGCGTTCTCGTCGATTGGCGCCAGCGCTTCCAACTTCTTTAAGGGTGCGCTTGCAAAGGGCAAGAAATTTGTCGACGATTTCGAGGAGAAGCGCGCTGCCGCACGCGAGGCTGCCGAGCAGGAGGCTATCGCTCAGCAGCAGGCAGCCGAGGCGGCACGTGAGCGCGCGGCGCAAGAGTTCGAGCAGAACGAGGCTATGCAGTCCGTACCCGTCGACGCTGCCGAAGCTACAACGTCTTTCGAGGCTCAGCAGCACGTCGATAGCACCATGTCGTTTGATGCCGCGCAGTTCGATTCCACGATAACGTTTGAAAAGCAAGGTACCGCGATTGCCGAGCCCCTTCCTGCTTCCGATGAGCAGGACGACGCGGCGGGCGATGGCGAGCCCATTGATGCTGCCGAAATTCAGAATGCGACCGAGGACGAGCCCGTCGAGGTCAACTCTGACGAAGAGCAGTACGCGGCAGCCGAGCAAGATGATTCGACCGAGGTCGAGCAGGAGGAAGTGCCTGCGGTTTCCGAGGCTCCCGAGACAAATGAGTCGAGGCCTTACTCCACGCAGAGTTTCACCATGCCGACTCCGAGTGGTTCCGGTGCCACGGTTGCCAATGTCGCTCCCACCCAGGACGAAACGGTCGATTCCCTTATGGCCCAGATTTCCTCCCAGGCATCGCCGCGTCCGCAGATGAATGTTCCCGATCCGGCGTCGGCACCGTCGCCTGCACCTTCCTCGTCTCCGCTGGCTTCGGTCCCCGATCCGTCGCTGCCGTCTATGAAGCAGGCAAACGTTGCGTCTCGCACGTCGCTGTTCGACCTTCCCGATCCCTCCGCACAGGTCAACGACCCCTTTGCTACCGCTCAGGGTCCCGAACCCACATCGGCACCCGTTGCGCCTCCTATGCCCGTTGCGTCGGGCGCACAGCCGATCGAGACCATTTCGGCTCCCGCTCCTGCGGCACCCAAGTCTCGCAAGCGCGGCCTGGGCGGCCTGTTCGGTCGTAAAAAGAAAAACGAACAGGACAGCATGAGTGACTGGCTGGGCGTCGAAGACGATTACGATGCCAAGAAGTCCGGTCGCGGCATCGGTTCGTGGGATAATTTCGAGGACGATAACGATGGCTGGAAGGGCGGCGCTACGTCTTCCGACGGCGCTTCTTCCGAAGATATGCTCTCGGCTGTCGCCTCTATGGGCGACGATGAGCTGCTCGGTCACGATATCTGGTTTGTGGCAACGGGCGCCTCGGATTGTGATGGCTCCGGTATGAAGGCCTTCTTGGCTTCGCATCGCGATAAGCTCCGCGGCGTCTTCTTCATCAATCTTGAATCCGTCGGCGCCGGTAGGCTTTCGGTGGTGACGGTTGAGGGCGAACAGCAGCTGCTCAAGGGCGATCGCCGCATCATGAACCTGGTCAGCAAGGTGTGCAAGTCGTTCCATGTCGATTGTGGCGCGCTCGAGATGCCCTATGCCAAGACCGATGCCTACGCCGCCCTCGAGGCGAGCCGCCGAGCCCTCACCATCGCCGGCGTGGACGGCACGCGTCTGGCTTGCGCTCGTACCGAGGACGACCTGCCCCACAATGTCAACCCGACGAACATTGCCACGGTATCCGAGGTCGTGACCGAGGTTATCCGCCGTTCGTAGACGGAGCTCTAAGGAGTCAACGTGTTTTCGTATATTAAGCGCCATTGGCCTGTCTACGTGATTTTGACCTTGATCGCCATTGCGTTAGGATTTGGGGCTGCCTACATCGTGGGTGCGAAGGGCTCGACCCCCGCCTCCGCAATCAGCGAAGAGGTGGAGCAAGAACAGAGCACGGGTGCCGATGGGATTCCTGAGTCCGAGCAGACAATCGTTGATGGTGGATCTTCGTCTGCAGAGTAGATACGGCGATTTAAATGATTGAAAGCGGGCGAGCCGGGGGACTGGCTCGCCCGCTTTTTTTATCGCGCTAGCGCTTCTTTGGGATCGACCTAAGGCGAGCGAACCATAGGGCTGCGGCACCCGAGGTCAGGAGCGCGGTGATGCAAGCGGCGATGGGAACTGATCCTGTTGCCGGTAGGTCCTGCGGTAGGGTACAGCGTTGAATGACACGGTCCTCGTCATGTGACTCAAGTTTATCGCCGCCGCCGTTGCGGCAAAGATCGACGCGCGCGCTGTTGGTGAGTGCGGTTTGGGGCGTATAAGCCGACGTTGCCTGCATGTGCACGACTGCGCCTCGGGCATCCGAGTTAAGGGCCGCCTTGGCATCGTCAAGATCGTCGTGTTCGTCTTTAAGGTCATCCCGGGTCCAAGAGCCCGCCTCGCTTCTGGTTGTAAAGTCGGCGGCTGCCGCACCGTATTCAAAACGGATGCCCGTGATGACGGCGTTGTCTGCAAGATCAATCTCTTTCGTATCGAGCGTGACGGACTTGTCCGTCGGGATATCTGCTTTCCATAGGTGCCACCCGTCGTAATCGACGAGGCGGCAATCTTCACCCAGACTCTCTTTTACTTCGTCGGACTCAAGCCAAGGTTTTTCGTGCCCATCGTCAAGCGTCGCGTTTGCCGGCTCATCGACGTCTGTCGAGTCCAACGGCGTCGTGCGATACCACACGTTGCACAGACCGTTGAGGTCGCCGATGGCGACGGGGGTTTCGATTGAGACGAATCTCGCCGTGCCGTCTTTGGCGCACTCAAGATCATCGGTAATCGTAAACTCATCAACCCAAGTAGCGGAATCGTTTCGAGCATCGATGGTATAGGAGAAAAGCCCATCCGTATTGGTTTGCATCGCGCCGCGGTTTTTTCCATCGCCGTTAGCCAACAGACCCTTCCCGATAGGTTGGACAAGTTCCTGACGCTTGTCGACCTGTCCTTTGATCTCGATGGGCGCATCCTTCATCGCGACGGATTGGACTTCTCCCGTATCCTTTATTTCAAACGTTATCTCCTCGGCAAGGTCATAGGTCCGCGGAGACATCGTTTCGCGCAACGAGTAGGTGCCGGGTGCAAGATGTTCGATGCGGTGCGGCTTGTCGGATGAGGTCCAGGAGTCTATTTCGGTTTTATCGGGACCATATAAGGTGAGCTGTGCGCCTTTCACTTCCTGCTCTCCGCTTGCATCGACCTTGGAGATATCAACCTTGGTGTAATCGTCGGATACGTTAAGCCGTGCTTCCACAACGGGTGTTTTCTGGTCGGCATAGGTAAGGTCGACGATATGATGCGTCCGGTCGAGCAAGAAGCCGGTCGGCGCTTGAGTCTCGACAACCTCGTAGCGTGCGGTGCCAGATCCCAGCGGGAGGTCGTCCGCGCGTGCTTCTCCAGTTTCATCCGTCGTGACGGTAGCGACAGCCTCGCCGTCGAGCGCGGCAATGCTACCGTCGGGGCGCACGATATCACCTGAGGCACGGATCTCAAAGATGGCGCCCGCGAGGCTGCTGCCGTCTACGGCATCGGTTTTAACGATCCTGATGTTTCCGGTCGCGGCGTGGTCATAATACGAGACGATTGCAACGGGCGTTAGGTTTATATCGGCGGGTATGTTTACCTCGATCTCTCCGCCGACAAGATAGGGCTCTTTGGCCGAGGTTTCGCGTACATAATAGGTGCCCGGCACGAGCGATTCGGGCAGTGTGACGGTGCCGGTCGCGTCAGTCGTAAAGGTGTCCATTACGTTATGTGCTGGATACCAGCATGTTTGTGAGACAGGTTTGTGATTGCTGTCGAGGAGTTGGAAGGTGAATCCGGCTAGGGGAACAGAGGCGCCTGTTTGGGCATCGCGTTTTACAATCTGGAGATGCGTCGACAGAGCGTGGTTGTCCACGATATATTGAAGCTCGGCGCCGTCGGAAATCTGATTGGCCTCGACGGTCCATTCCCCCGCACGTTTAAAACCCTCGGGGACGGTTTCCGGAACCTCACGAACCGTGTAGCCGGCGCGGTCGTATGGGACGGCTCCGTGGACACCGGCTGGTCGCTTGCCTGTGCCGAACCATGCTTCGGGCTGGTCTTTGGTGGAGGCAAAGCCATAGATGTTTGTAGTCAGTGTGCCAACAACCTGCTGAGAGCTGTTACTGACAACCTCAAAGACAACATCTCCTGCCGGCTGCTCCAGGCCGGATTGATCGCTATTGCCGTAGTCCTTGAATTTGGAAATCTCAAGGTCAAACGCAATGGGGATATTGGAAACGCGAGATTCGATCTCGACCACGCCTGAATCGCCGAGTTGGTCGGCTCCAACGGTGTAAGACCAACTGTCACCGGAGGGCAAATAGCCCTCGGGCGCCTTCGATTCATAGATGGTAAAGGTTCCCAGGGGGACATCGGTGAGGGTAGCTCGACCGCTTTCATCGGTCCTGAGAGTTTGTGTCCATCCAGGGGTTGATTGCGATACGCACACGAATTCTGCTCCTGCGAGCGAAGCTCCAACTTGGGGGCCTGCATTCGTTGCGGCGTCGAGCTTTACAATGCGCAAGGTAATGGTGCCGGGTTGTTCATCAATGGTGACGTATCCGCCGTTATTCGTCGTGGTAAAGGCAATGCGATCGTGCAGGGGGATATAACCAGCTGGCGCTGTTGTCTCAACTAGGTAGTATGCCGTGTTGGGTAGGAGTGTTGCCTGCGCTCGACCGTTGCTGTCCATCTGGACGGTGCCGACACGCGCGCCGCTGGCGCTCTCAAAAACATCGAATGTTGCCCCGTCAAACTGATAAGTATTGTTTCCGCTGGTAATGGCAGCGTTTGCAGACTGCTTTTGGAAGGAAACAGAGACCGCCGGCAGTACATAGAGCATGTCTTGACGTTTGCTGCCGCCCGATACGGTTCCTATATAGCGCCGCGCGCGGTGCGGAGCGGCTTTGATGCTTCCTGATTTTGCGCTGTCGTGGAGCCACCGCGCAGCCGCCACGACTTCATTGTCGGCGGTAAAGTGCCCGCTCTTGGTTTTGCCCTGAGCGGTCGTGTAGGAGTAGGTGCCGTCGACATGGGTAGTGCCGTTGAGCATCCATACGGCAAGCTGGGTGGCGGCGCGGGCGCGATCGGGTGAAAGATGGTAACCGCCAAACGACGTGGTGGTGGGATATCCGTGACAAACGATTGCCGCGAACTCGTCGTCGAGCCACACCCAGCCTTGATCAAAGTTGAGCCATGGACCGCCCGGCTTGGTGGGCCCGGGGCGTTCCTGGTTCATGCAGTAGGCAATCGAGGCGTCTTGAGCTTCATACTTGCCGATGAAGAAGGGCCCACAATCATCGCTAATAGTACGGAAGCCGAGCTGGTCGTAGCCATCGACGGCAAATGCGGCTCCCGGTGCCAGGCAGCCGAACAGCAGGAAGAGGAGCAGGAGCAGCGGACCTGTTGCGATTGCGCTGTGGACAGAGTGCGTGGGTGCGTTGGACATGGCTGCTCCTTATCCCTCGTGCGCCGCATGGGGAGGTTGCGACGCGTAGGATGAGGCTACCCCCGAGGTTCATGCGGGTAAGTACCGGAGCCTGACCAAAAGCTTGCCCAATTCCTGACAAATTGAGCTCAAATACAACAATCAGGCAAAAGCGCAGGTAGAAGATAAGGAGAACAGGAGGCCAAAGGTCCTCGTCTCCACAATTGATGCGATTTTCAAACGAATCTCCACAGCTAAAACAAGCATCGCCACCCTTGTATCGAACAAGACAACCGCGTTATACTAGCCAACACACAAGCGGGCATCGCCAAGTGGTAAGGCATCAGCTTCCCAAGCTGACACTCGCGGGTTCGAGTCCCGTTGCCCGCTCCAGCTAGAAGCACAAGCACGGCACCATTACGGTGCCGTGCTTTTTTCAATAAAGCGCCGGGACTCGAACCCGACAGGGTGCGAGCGTAAAGCAAACGCGAAGCGTTTGTAGCGAGCAGGCGAAGGCGCCGACAGGCGCCTGAAGCCGGTGCGGATTTGCGAAGCAAATACGCGGATGTCCCGTTGCCCGCTCCATCGAGTGCGGGAGACATGGGGACGGCCAATTCAACAAAGTCTTCCCCCGCGGCTTCGTGAGGCTGAGGGGCTCGCCTGAAGCCGGTGCGGATTTGCGAAGCAAATACGCGGATGTCCCCATGGCCGCTCTTGCGGCAAAATGTTAGGTTAATGCCTGCTGCCCATACTTGCACCTGCGCACGGTACAATGGTTGGGTTACGACCAACGTGCCAATAACCAAAAAGGAGCCGCTATGATCGATCGCTATACCCGCCCGGAGATGGGACACATCTTCTCCCTCGAGAACAAGTACGCCATTTGGCAGGAGATCGAGGTTCTGGCCTGCGAGGCCCAGGCGGAGCTCGGTAAGATCGGCATTTCTAAAGACGAAGCCCAGTGGATCCGCGACCACGCCAACTTTGAGAAGGCAAAGGTCGACGAGATCGAGGAAGTCACGCGCCACGACGTTATTGCCTTCCTTACCAACATGAAGGAGTACATCGACGCCGATGTGCCCGAGGGCGACCCCAAGCCCAGCCGCTGGGTTCACTATGGCATGACCAGCTCCGATCTGGGCGACACGGCTCTGTGCTACCAGCTCACCCAGGCCTGCGACTTGATCATCGAGGACGTCAAGAAGCTCGGCGAGATTTGCAAGCGTCGCGCCTTTGAGGAGCGCAATACGCTCTGTGCCGGCCGCACTCATGGCATCCACGCCGAGCCGATGACCTTCGGCATGAAGTTTGGCTCTTGGGCCTGGGAGCTCAAGCGCGATCTGGATCGTCTTGAGGATGCCCGCAAGAACGTTGCCTTCGGTGCCATCTCGGGCGCGGTCGGCACGTACAGCTCCATCGAGCCGTTTGTCGAGGAGTACGTCTGCGAGCACCTGGGTCTGGTCCACGACCCGCTGTCCACGCAGGTCATCTCCCGCGACCATCATGCCTACCTCGCCGGCGTCCTCGCCACCACGGCGGCCACCTGCGAGCGCATCGCTACCGAGGTTCGCAATCTGCAGAAGACCGATACGCTCGAGGCCGAGGAGCCGTTCCGCAAGGGTCAAAAGGGCAGCTCCGCCATGCCGCACAAGCGCAACCCGATCACCATGGAGAAGGTCTGCGGCCTGTCGCGCATCGTGAAGTCCAACGCCCAGGTCGCCTTCGACAATGTCGCCCTGTGGCACGAGCGCGACATTTCGCACTCCTCTGCCGAGCGCGTCGCCCAGGCCGATAGCTTCATCGCGCTCGACCACATGTTCCAGTGTCTCATTCGCGTTATCGACGGCCTGCAGCTGTATCCGGCTCGCATGATGGCCAACCTCAACAAGACTCGCGGTCTCATCTTCTCCTCCAAGGTCCTGCTGGCCCTCGTCGATACGGGCATCACCCGCGAAGATGCCTATGCGATCGTGCAGGAAAACGCCATGGCTACCTGGCACGAGGTGCAGGATTGCGTCTCCGGTCCCACCTTTAAGGAGCGTCTCGAGGCTGATCCGCGCTGCACCGTCAGCCAGGAGAAGCTCGACGAGATCTTTAATCCGTGGGACTTCCTCACCCGCATCGACACGGTCTTCGATCGTCTGGAGCAGCTGAGCTTCGAGTAGGTTCGGGCATAACGTTAGCTTTTTAGGGCGCTTTGCTGGTAATGTGTGTTGCCGGCAAAGCGCCTCGTTGCATTTAGGGAAAGACGGGGATAATAGTCGTCTCGAATAACATTCTGAGAGGGGATCGCATGATTTCGTTTGATTACAAGCCGCAGGGTGTATGCTCTCGCAATATTCACCTCAATCTCTCTGACGATGGCAGCAAGGTGCTGGGCGTTGAGTTTACCGGCGGCTGCGATGGCAACCTCAAGGCCATCTCCAAACTGGTCGAGGGCGCTCCTGCCGACCGTGTGATCGAGGTTCTTGCCGGCAATACCTGCGGCATGAAGAAGACCTCTTGCGCCGATCAGCTTACGCGCGCTATCGAGGCCGCTCGCGCCGAGATCGCCTAATGGGTATCGCCGACCACATCAAGAACGGAATATCGCGCCGCGGCTTTGTGCTCGGTGGAGCTGCCGCGGGCGCTGCCACGGTGCTTGCCGGATGTTCGAAAAAAACAGGCACCAGTGATGATGCCGCTGGCGAGCCGCAGGTTATCAAGGACGATTCGAAGATTGTCTCGATCACTGATGAGTACGAGGCAGTTGACATCGATCTTGAGCCGGCGGCATCGTGGACGCTGCCGCTGGGCACGTTGCTGTACTACTGCGATGGTGACTATGCTGCGGCAATGATGGCGCCCGCATCGGCACTGCACGCCAACACGCTCGGCGTGCTCAACCTGGGCGATGGCTCGCTTACCACATTAATTGAGAATCCTATCGAGGGCACGGGATATGCTTTTTACGATGTCCGTGCCGGCGACGGCGTGTTTGCGTGGGTTGAGATGAACTTTGCCAGTTCATCGTGGAAGCTCTACGCTCAAAATCTGTCGGGCGCTTCGCTCTCTGGCGACGTGGTTGAGCTCGATCGAGGTGGCAAGGACTACGATCCGCCACTGTTTACGGCGTTCGGGTCATCAGCCATCTGGTATAAAATGCCTTCGGCAGGCGGCAATAAAACGAGTAGTGATTCGTTTTGCTATCGTCGCTCGCTTGATGAATCCAAGGCCGAGACAATTTGGAAATCGACGGGCCGCTTTGCGTCGGCCCCGCGCGTGAGCGACGGCATTTTGACCATCTCGCCGCGTGTCCGCAACGACGAGGGCGTCTACTACGGCATAACGGCAATCGATCTGACCGATGGCAACAACACCAAACGTGCCCAGCTAGTCCTTCCCTCGTCAGTCTCGCCTTTCGAGGCCGTATATATGGGCGATACCTTCGTGTTTTCTATCGAGGCGACCTATAGTGGCGTGGGCAGCCTGGGCAACATGGGCACGTATATCGGTAATGAGGGAGGGCCATACCTCTTCCTGTCCCGCGAGCCACTCGCATGTGCTGCCGGCAAGAAGAATAAATATCTCGTTAAGGTACAGGCATCGCATTTTCTCATCGACACCTCTGCCAAGACCTATGGCTCGCTACTGTCGCCCGACCGCGCTTTGGAATATGGCGATTATCCAGCTACGGCGGGAAAATCGGACTCATTTCTTACGTACGCCACGGTGCGCAACAGCCAGGGTATACCCGAGACGGTCACCGCACGCCTATTCTCTCTTTAAGCTTAGAGGGGTTAAAAAGGCGCCAACAGGGGAATAAACGCGTTGTAATTGTGAGTACCGCCCGCCGAGCTGCCGCGTCATAGTGGCATCCGGCGGGCTCAGGTGCGTTAAAATGGGCTTGTTCTTAGCTGATTGAGACAGGGGGGCCGTGTTATGGCTTCAGATGCAAAAAAGATTCTGCTGGTCGAGGATGAGAAGGCAATCCGTGACGCCGTCGCTGCCTATCTCGAGCGCGAAGGCTACTGGGTTGTGGGTGTCGGCGACGGCCAGTCCGCGATCGAGGAGTTCGAGAAGCATCAGTTCGACCTGGTCGTGCTCGACCTTATGCTCCCCAAGATCCCCGGCGAGCGCGTTTGCCGCACCATTCGCGATACCTCGGATGTCCCCATCATCATGCTGACTGCCAAGGGCGAGATCGAGGACCGTATTATCGGTCTTGAGCTCGGCGCCGACGACTATCTGATTAAGCCGTTCTCGCCGCGCGAGCTTGTCGCGCGCGTTCGCGCTTTGTTCCGCCGTGCCCATCAGGCCGACGAGCCAGCCGTCGAGGTACTCGACTTCGGCGATCTGGTCATCGATATCTCGGGCCACAAGATCTTGGTCGAGGGCAAGGAAGTCGATCTGACGGCTTCCGAGTTCAAGCTGCTCACCACGCTTGCTCGTCATCCCGGCCGTGTCTACAACCGTATGGAGCTGGTCGAGAAGGTGCTTGGGTACGACTTTGAGGGCTATGAGCGCACCATCGATAGCCACGTGAAGAACCTTCGCGCCAAGCTGGGCGATGATCCCAAGAAGCCCAAGTGGCTCTACACCGTTCATGGTGTCGGCTATCGCTTCGAGGCTCCGGCCAAGACCGATAAGTCGGACGAGAAATAGGGAAATCACATATGACACCTGCGCGCTTTGAAATCGGACAAAAGCACAAGCAGGAGAGCGAGGCGGGTTCCAAGGCTAGTTGGAACACGCCTCGCTCCGATTCAAGGCCAACGATGAGCTATCCCTCGCGCATGGCACTTGCTTTTGCTCTGACATCGCTCATGACGGTATTGGTGCTGGTGGGCGTGGTCTCTGTTGTGTGGGGCACGGTCTTTTCGGATTACACGCGCTCCAATATCGTCGAAATCGCAAATTCCGCTGCCGAAAAGCTTGCGACGTCGTATGAGGAAAACGGCAATTGGACTGCGGGCGAGCTACGTACGGTCGCGACATCGAGTTTGGTGTCCGACGATTTGGGTATGCAGGTCGTCAACAAGAAAGGCGTTGTCGTTTATGACGACTCATGGCCTTCGGCAAGCGCGACCGCCGATGTGCGCGAGAACGAATCGCCGTCGAGCAGCTCGAGCGGGAAAAAAGCATCGCATAGTCCGGTCTCGTCGGCTCCCACCGGCTCCGATAGCGTTGCAAACGTCGAAATCATAACGTCTTCCGGCGAGCATGTCGGACAAGTAAAGCTGTGGGCCATCGGCTCCGATGCCTTGCTCACCAAGGCAGATTCTGCGTTTAGGGAGAAGACCTTTAACGCCATGGCCCTTGCTGCGGTTGTTGCAGTTTGCATTTCGGTCGTTATCGGATCACTCGTGTCGCGCATGCTCACCAAGCCGATTCACCGTATTACCAGCACGGCCAAGCAAATTCGCGATGGCGATCTGTCTGCTCGTACGGGCTTGCGCGGCGATGACGAGATCGATCAACTGGGCGAGACATTCGATGAGATGGCCACTTCGCTCGAGAAGGATATGAAACACGAGAAGCGCCTGACCTCAGACGTGGCTCACGAACTTCGTACTCCGCTTATGGCCATGCTCGCGACAGTCGAAGCCATGCAGGATGGGGTGTATCCCATCGACGACGAGCATCTGGAAACCGTTGCTTCCGAGACGCGTCGCCTGGCTCGTCTGGTGCAGCAGATGCTCGACCTGTCGCGCATGGAAAACAGCACGGCTCCGCTCAACCTTGAGCCGGTGGACATGGTTCCTTTCGTGCGTTCCATCGTCAATGCCCAGGAGCGCCTGTTTGTCGACCGCGATCTGCGCTTGCGCTTTGCTGACGAGACGCAAGGTCACGACGATGTCGTCGAAGCCGATCCCGACATGATCACACAATGCGTCATCAATCTCATGAGCAACGCCATGCGCTATACCCCCGAGGGCGGTTGGGTCGTGGTGTCGGTGCTCAGTGACCGCAAACACGTCAGCGTCGCCGTTTCTGATACCGGCATCGGTATTGCCAAGGATGACTTGTCGCGCATCTTCGGCCGTTTTTGGCGCGCCGATGCCAGCCGTGCCCGTGAGGCGGGCGGTCTGGGCGTGGGCCTCGCCGTGACTAAACAGATCGTCGAGCGACATCATGGCTACATTTCCGTGGAGTCGGAGCTTGGAAAGGGTACGACTTTTACGATTCATCTGCCTCGCGAGCACACGGCGGACGCGGCATCTACTACAATGGAGCACTAGCTTTTCGCTATTCGGTGAAGGAGGGGTTTCGTCCCTGCCGCTCCGAGTTTGCGAAAACGTGCGGGAAAGAACCCGCATTACTGTCGTATTTTGGTAAGGAGTGACTCACGTGACAACGATGGAGCGTCGTCCGGATTCCCGTGGCAAGGTTCGTGATATCTACGATGCCGGTGAAAACCTGCTGATGGTCGCCACCGACCGCATTTCTGCGTTCGACTTCATTCTTCCCGACGAGATTCCGTTTAAGGGAGAGGTGCTCAATCGCATCTCGGCATTCTGGTTTGATAAGTTTGCCGACATCGTCCCCAACCATCTCGTTTCCATCGACCCGGCGGATTTCCCCGAGGAGTTTGCTGAGTATCGTGACTACCTCGCTGGCCGCGCCATGCTGGTTAAGAAGGCCCAGACGATTCCTATCGAGTGCATCGTCCGCGGCTATCTGACCGGTTCGGGCAAGAAGACCTACGACGAGAACGGCACCGTCTGCGGCATCCAGCTGCCTGAGGGCCTGACCGAGGCTTCCAAGCTTCCCGAGCCGCTGTTCACGCCGTCCACGAAGGCCGAGATCGGTGACCACGACGAGAACATCTCGTTCGAGCGTTGCTGCGAGATCGTGGGCGAGGACATCGCCACGCAGATTCGCGACCTTTCCCTCAAGATCTACAAGGCCGCTGCCGAGTACGCCGCGACCCGTGGCATCATCATTGCCGACACCAAGTTCGAGTTTGGTGTCATCGATGGCAAGGTCACGCTGATCGACGAGTGCCTCACGCCCGATTCCAGCCGTTTCTGGCCTGCTGCCAGCTACGAGGAGGGCAAGATCCAGCCCAGCTACGACAAACAATTCGTCCGCAATTGGCTCAAGGCCAACTGGGATATGACGGGGGAGACCCCGCACCTGCCCGCCGAGGTCATCGATGGCACGTCCGAGCGCTATCGCGAGGCCTTCCAGATCATCACGGGCTCCCAGTTCACAAGCATGAAGGAGAACGCATAAGTGAGTACCCGTAGCGCCACGAACAAGCGCACGCAATCCCACGAGGTTACCGGGGTTGCGCGCAAGTCCGCCGCATCTGCTAAGCCTGCCCGTCAGGCAGCGAGCTCTGTCCGCGTCGTGCCGGCTTCGTCTAAGGCACGCCGCAAAGAGCTCGAGAAGGGCGAGAACCTCGAGGGCCTCTCTAAAGAGGAGAAGCGCGCCCGCAAGGCTAAGCAGCGCGCCAAGGAGGACCGCATCTACACGGTGTCGAATATCCTTCTCAAGCAGGATGAGGACTACACCAAGCGCCGCCGTATTTGGTGGGCTGTGCTCGCTATCGGCATGGTGCTCGTCGTGGCCATTTGGGCTTCGCTCTACTTCGCTCCCGGCGGCACGGTGTCCAGTCCTGTTCAGATGGTCGGCATCGTTTTGTCCTATGTCATCATCCTGGGTGACTTTATCTACGACTTCGCTCGTATTCGTCCCTTGCGTAACATGTATCGCGCGCAGGCCGAGGGCATGTCCGAGAACAAGCTCAACGCTCTTATCGAGCGCGCAGCTGCCGAGGAGGACAAGAAGGACTCCAAGAAGAAGTAGCGTTTGCATGCATACTTATCGCTAAGATATAAGGCGCGTCGTTTTTGCGGCGCGCCTTTTTACTGTTCTATAGATAGATGGAGTGGCACATGATTCGAGCTGCCCTGACGGTCGAAGAGGCTCTGGAGGGCATGAAGGCCCTGGAGCCCAAGATTAAATACTACGCGCGCCTGGTCGTCCGCAAGGGCGTAAACGTCAAGCCCGGCCAGGAGGTCGTCGTTCAGTCTCCGGTCGAGTGCGCGCCGTTTGCGCGCGTGGTGGTCGCGGAGGCCTATGCTGCCGGCGCCGGCCACGTGACGGTCATTTGGGCCGATGATGCCGTGACGAGGCTCACGTACGAGCATGTCGAGAAAAGCTATTTTGAGCAGACGTCCGAGTGGAAGCGCATGCAGCTGGATTCCTTGGCCCAGGATGGTGCCTGCTTTGTCTTTATCGAGGGTGCGGATCCTGCGGCCCTCAAGGGCATCGATCCAGCCAAGCCGGCCGCGGCATCAAAGGCGAGGAATACGCAGTGCAAAGTTTTCCGCCGTGGACTGGATTACAACATCAATCCGTGGTGCATCGCCGGCGCTCCGGTCGTGGCTTGGGCGCACGAGGTGTTCCCGGGAGACGCCGATGAGGTTGCAATCTATAAGCTGTGGAATGCGATTCTGCACACCGCTCGTGCCGATGGCCAGGACCCGGAGAGCGACTGGGAACTCCATGACGCCGCATTCGAAAAGAACCTGCGTTTCCTAAACGATAATCAATTTGATTGCCTGCGCTACACCGCTTCGAACGGAACCAATCTGACGATTGGCATGACGAAAGGTCACGAGTGGGCCGGCGGCAAGGGCAAGACGCCCGATGGACACCCCTTCTTCCCCAACATCCCCACCGAGGAGGTTTTTACCTCGCCTGATCGCATGCGCGCTGACGGAATCGTCTACTCGGCCATGCCGCTCATCCACCACGGTAACAAGGTCGACGATTTTTGGATTAAGTTCGAGGGCGGCCGTGTGGTGGACTACGACGCCCGCGTGGGCAAGGCGACGCTTGCGAGCATCATTGACACCGACGAAGGTGCCGCTCATCTGGGCGAGGTCGCGCTCATTTCCAAGAACACGCCGATCCGCGAAAGTGGCGTTCTGTTCTACGATACGCTCTATGACGAGAACGCCAGCTGCCACCTTGCGCTGGGCGTCGGCTTCCCCGAGTGCATCGAGGGCGGGTATGACATGTCCAAGGAGGAGCTCCTGGAGCATGGCGTTAACGTATCCAGCACGCACGTCGATTTTATGATCGGCACGGACGACATCGATATTACGGGCATTACGCCTGATGGACGTGAAGTTGTGATTTTCCAGAACGGACAATGGAGTTGGGAATAGTCCCAGACCGTGGTACAATGCCACCCGCGGGCCGTTAGCTCAGCTGGCAGAGCAGGGGACTTTTAATCCCAAGGTCCAGGGTTCGAACCCCTGACGGCCCACCATAGAATAGAAAAGCGACTGGCGGACGCCGGCCGCTTTTTTGTTGCCGCGCCACGGGTTCGAACCCGTCGGGGCGCGGAGCTGAGTAAACGCATGAGCGTTTGCCAGCGCAGCGCGCAAGGCGCGAAGCGCCGCAGCGGCCGCCTGCGAAGCAGGCTGAACCCCTGACGGCCCACCATGGAATAGAAAGCGACCAACTCCGGTTGGTCGCTTTTTTGTTGCCGGTGCACGGGTTCGAACCCGTATCTAGCTGTATATAAGAACGCTTGGCGAACAAAACCCGCCTTTTACCGATGGGAAACAAATAACTGATGCCTTTGGAGTAAAGTAGCGCTCCAGAGATGACCGATGTCTCAATACACATAAAACAGCTGGTCATCGCCAATATCAGAAGCCAATGCTTCAGTTTTAACCTCAGTGATGCGACTGAGGGACCTATTCATTTGTGAACAAAATATGGAGTGCGCGATTCCCGCCCACGGCGCCCCTCCGGTCTGGCAATATATCTCCTTGCCGCGCGGCCCGGTGCAACCGGGAA
>DXMF01000047.1 GCA_019414345.1 Collinsella sp. | reverse complement strand
TCGACACCGCCGAGTTCGCGATCCCCGGCCTTGACGACGAGTTCCGCGTCATCGTCTCCCCGTGGATTCTGACGGTGCTCGTGACCGACCGCCTGGCTCGCTACTACGAGACGGTCACCAAGCACAACCTCAAGTATCGTCGCTACTATCACCAGTTCGACTACTAAAGAAAACGGGTGCGGGAACGTGCCGGGCTATTGAGAGGAACACAGAATGAGGCAGTACATCATCGCCAGCCATGCGCACTTCGCCACCGGCATCAAGGAGAGCGTCGAGCTGCTCTCGGGCGCTCGCGACAACGTCCACGATCTTTCGATGTTCGTCGATGGCCGCATGGACGTGGCCGAGGAGGCCCAAAAACTGCTGGCAGGCATGTCTGCCGACGATGATGTCGTTGTCTGCACCGACCTCTTTGGCGGTAGCGTTAACAACGAGTTCACCAAGATCGTCCAGACGCGTCCCCGCACGTACCTCGTTACCAACATGAACCTTCCTCTGCTCATCCAGCTGCTGTTCTCTGACGAGTCGGCGCCGGTTGAGGAGACGATTCGCGCCATCGTCGCTGCGGACGATACGCGCGTGAAGTTTGTCAACGATCTTTTGGTCGATGACGAGGAGGAGGAAGAGTTCTAATCCGCAGCACCTACTGACACGCCGTATGACGGCACAAGACCTTTGGGGGGTCACATTATGATTCAGCTACTTCGCGTTGACCATCGCCTGCTTCATGGCCAGGTCGCAGTTTCCTGGGTTCAGGGCCTTGGCTCCAACTGCATTTTCTGCGTGGGCGATAAGGTCGCTAACGACCCGGTGTGGAAGACGACGCTCAAGATGGGCAAGCCTGCCGGCTGCAAGCTCGTCATCAAAGATATGGAGCATGCAATCGAAGCTATCAACTCGGGCGTGACCGACAAGTACAAGATGATCATCTGCGTCGCCACTATCGCTGAGGCAAAGCAGCTTGTTGAGGGCTGCCCGCAGATCAAGTCGGTCAACCTGGGCAACACCAAGCCCAAGGACGAGAAGCGTCCCGACGCTCGTCAGGTCTCTCGTCAGATCTTCCTGACCGCGGCCGAGGAAGCCGATGTGCGCGAGATGCTGGATCGTGGCGTTGAGGTCGAGATTCGACCCCTGGCCGATGACCCCAAGGTCGACTGCGCCAGCGTGCTCTAGGCGTTCAATTTCGAAGAGTCTGAGCTCTTCGTAGTGTCCTATATGGAAAGGGGGATGTATGCTTACCCAAGCAATCCTCATCGGACTTATCGCCGCATTTGGTAAGTTCGACTGCCAGCTCGGTACGCTCTACGCGTTCCGCCCCATCGTCCTGTGCCCGCTCGTGGGCCTGGTGCTGGGGGACCTGCAGTCCGGCCTCGCGATCGGTGCGAGTCTGGAGCTGCTGTTCATGGGCTCGATCTCCATCGGCGCCTACGTGCCGCCTGATGAGACGATCGGCGGCGTGCTCGCCTGCGCCTTCGCTATCCAGCTGGGCCAGAGCACCGAGGCAGCCATCGCGCTTGCCATGCCCATCGCCACGCTGTGCCTTGCCATCAAGAACATCCTTAACGCCGCCCTGCCGATCCTGGTCGACCGCGCTGATGTCTACTCCGGCCAGGGCAACCTTAAGGGTGTCTATGCGATGCACTTCCTGATCGGTTTGACCGGTATCGTCATGGCGTTCCTGCTGTGCTCGCTGTCGTTCTATCTGGGTGCTGACGCCATCCAGGGCCTGCTCGACTTCATCCCGCCCTTTGTCCTTGCTGGCTTTGGCGTTGCCGCCAACTTCCTGCCTGCCATGGGCTTCGCCATGCTCGGCCGCCTGGTGCTCACCAAGCAGCTCGTGCCCT
>DXMF01000046.1 GCA_019414345.1 Collinsella sp. | reverse complement strand
GGTGGAGACGAGGGGGATCGAACCCCTGACCTCTTGACTGCCAGTCAAGCGCTCTCCCAGCTGAGCTACGCCCCCGTGACGAGGTGATACTATAGGGGAAGATCTTCGGGGATGCAAGGACTTTTTTTGAGTTGTTGCCCTGCCGTACGGGTTTTCCTGGGACGAGGCAAAAATAATCACTCTACGAGCGATTATTTTTATCCGCCGTCCCGATAAAACCCTAATGCAGCAAATACGCTATTGCAGTACCGGTGTGGACTTCAATCTTTGCGGTGGATCGGACTATGTTGCTAATACCCGTGTCGGCCAAGAGGCCCAGGGGGCTGTAATCTAGCTCCCACTCTAGGCCGTGTTCGCTTACCTCGGTGTTGGGGGCAATCGCGATGATGGAGAATATCTTACCCTCGGCGTTATCGATGGTCCACGATTCGCCTGCGTGGAGGATGCGGGCGACCACCTTGTCCTCGGCGATCCAGACAGGGGCGTCCGCATAGCCAGCCAGTAGCCCTAACACAGACAGGGCCATGTCCGGGCGGCCGCTGGTGGCGCAGGTCGCAACCACTTCGGCACCCGGCCAGCGACGGCGGACGGAATCGAGCGCCAGCGCCAGATCGGTATAGTCCTTGTAGGGGTCGTGGCGCTCTACCTCAAAGGCCTCGGCGGAATCGACCAACGCGCGACCCGCATCGCTCACCGTATCAGCGTCACCAACATATACGTCGCAACCTAGTCCCACGCCCAGCAGCGCGTCGAGCCCGCGGTCCACGGCGACAACGTGGTCGCACTCCCCTGCCAGTTGGCGCAGCAGATCCACGCTCGCCACCACGGGCGAGCCGCAGACCACTAATACTTTGCAAGCCACAACCCTCGCCTATCCCTCAAACGAAAGCACGCGGTCCAGATCCAGGTCCTCATAGCTATCGATATATATATCGCAGTTGGCACGCACCTCGTCGCGCTCCATGCGGCCGTGCGGGTCATAGATACCCACGCGCTTAAAGCCTGCTGTGCCAGAGCTCTTAAGGCCAAAGACGGCGTCCTCAAATACCCACGCGCGCTCAAACTTGTGCCCGCGGCGCTCCTCAAGACGGCGCAGCGCCAGCTCGTACACATCGGGAAACTGCTTGGAGCGGCCCGCCTCGCCCGTCGTGGTAATAAACTCCATATAGCGATCAAGGCCGGCGCCCGCAAGTGCAGACTTAACCAACTCGGCGGGCGTGGACGTGGCAACGCACATGGCAATGCCGGCAGCCTTCGTCTGCTCCAAAAACGTCAGCAGACCCTCACGGGGCGGGACCTTGGAGTAACCATCGATCAGAATATTGCTCAGCTCGCGATACAGCTCTTCGCCATTTTCGCCAATGCCCCAGATGTCGTGGTAGGCCTGGCACTCGTCCTCGAGCGACAAATGCTCAAACTGGGCAAAATCGTCGACCGTCACGTCAATACCGTGGCGGTGCAATAACTCGGGCTGGGCATAGGCCCAAACGGGGGTGCTATTAACCAGTGTGCCGTCGCAATCGAAAATAAAAGCAACACTTGGGGCAGCGGTGTGGTCCATAAACGAGCCTTTCGATGTCAAAGGGTAAACAACCTGCTAAAAACGTTTTACCAAACGTCAACCTAACAATCTAGAAACGCTAATTGGTAAAACTGTCAAGAGTTTTACCACGGCAATTCTGCAAGTGGTATAAACATGGCGCTTACCGATTAAACGCCACCGCAAATCCTCTTTCGTTCATAAAACTAACGTAAAGGTGTTATCGTAGTTTTTACCGAAAGTTCCACCGAGCACGCGAGGTGGAACGAATCATAGAACTATCGCCGTCCCTTCGATTCGTGCAGCCTTGGACCTTTCGCATTTAGTCACCAAGGCAACACGCTGCCGCGTCATGATGGGATCAAACGTGAGCGATAAAAAGCTAAAGCCAGCAACCAAAAAGCCTGCTACCCGTAAAGCCGCCCCGCACGCGCCGGAGCTCACCAAAGACGATGTCTACCTGTTTGGCATCGGTACGTGGGAGCGCAGCTGGGAAAAGATGGGCGCGCACCCCGACACGCAGAACCGTACGCGCGGCTGGCGTTTTTGCGTTTGGGCGCCCGACGTAAAGAGTGTCCATGTCATTGGTGAATTTAACGACTGGGATGAGCAAGCCAACCCGCTGGTGCCCGTGCATACGAGCGCTATTTGGGAAGGCTTTATTCCTGGCGCCGAGCAGGGGCAGCTCTATAAATACCTTATCGAGACCAACGAGGGCGAAAAACTCTACAAGGCCGATCCGTATGCCTTTAAGGCCGAGTGCCCTCCGGGTACCGCAAGTGTGCTGTGGACCCTCGATGGCTACCAGTGGAACGACGCCGCATGGCTCAAGCGCCGCGCCAGCCATAACCACATGTCGCAGCCCCTTAACATCTACGAGGTGCATATTGGCTCGTGGAAGCGCCACGGCGACGCGCCGCAGGGCGAGCCCGACGAGTACGGCAACTACCCCGGACCCATGGATCCCTTCCCCGCGCAGCGCGGCGAGTTCTATACCTACGACGACCTGTCGGTGGAGCTCGTGGACTACGTGCGCGACATGGGCTACACGCACATTGAGGTAATGCCGCTTATGGAGCATCCCTTCGATGGCTCCTGGGGCTACCAGACGACCGGCTACTATGCCGCCACGTCGCGCTACGGCAACCCGCAGCAGCTCATGCACTTTATCGATGCGTGCCACGAGGCGGGCATCGGCGTGATCATGGACTGGGTGCCCGGCGGTTTTTGCGCCGACTCCCACGGCCTTGCCACCTTTAACGGCCACATGCTGTTTGAGCACGAGATTCACCCCAACTGGGGCACGCACAAGTTTGACTTCGCCCGCGGCGAGGTCCGCTCCTTCCTGGTCTCTAACGTGCTGTACTGGCTCGAGAACTTCCACGTGGACGGCATTCGCATGGACGGCGTGTCCAGCATGCTCTACCTCAACTTTGGCATTGACGATCCCGGCCAAAAGAAGTTCAACAAGTACGGTACCGAGGAGGACCTGGACGCAAGTGCGTTTATCCGTCAGGTCAACTGCGCCGTGGAGGCGCACTACCCCGACGTGATGATGATGGCCGAAGAGTCAACCGCGTGGCCGCTCGTGACCTATCCGCCGCAGGACGGCGGTCTGGGCTTCCACTACAAGTGGGACATGGGCTGGATGAACGACACCCTGCACTACATGCAGACCGATTTTCCGTGGCGCCCCGGCAACCACGGCCTGCTCACGTTCTCCATCATGTACGCCTTTACCGAGAACTTCATCTGCCCGCTGAGCCACGACGAAGTCGTGCACGGCAAGTGCTCGCTCATCGGCCGCATGCCGGGTGACTGGTGGCGCCAGTTTGCCGGCCTGCGCACGCTGGCCTTCTACCAGATGACACACCCCGGTGCCAAGCTCAACTTTATGGGCAACGAGATCGGTCAGTTTATCGAGTGGCGCTACTACGAGTCCATTCAGTGGTTCCTGACCGAGGAGTACGAGACCCACCGTCATCATCAGGCGTTTATCAAGGCGCTCAACCACCTGTACACCGCCGAGCCCGCCCTGTATGAGCGCGGATACACTGACGACGGCTTTACCTGGATCGATGCGGACAACTCGAAGCAGTCCATCGTGAGCTTTGTGCGCCAGGGCGAGGACGTCGACGACGACCTGGTGATCCTGATCAACTTTGACCCGGCGAGCTACGAGAGCTTCCGCGTGGGCGTGCCGCGCGAGGGCGACTGGGAGGTCATCTTCGATTCTGACCGTCCCGAGTTTGGCGGCAGCAGCTACGCCGGCGAGGAGCCCTACACCTGCTCGAGCGAGCCCTATCCCTGGAACGGGCAGATGGACTCCATCGAAATTAAGGTGCCCGGCCTGGCAGGCGTGGTGCTTAAGCGCCGCGGTCCCAGCAGCTATAAGCCGCCCGTGGTTAAAGAGCCCAAGAAGGCGACGCGCAAGCGGACGTCCTCGGTAAAGCCCAAGACCGCGGCCGCTAAGAAGGCTCCGGCTAAGACGAAGGCTGCCAAGTCTGCTGCCAAGGCTTCGGCCAAGTCCAGCACGGCCAAAAAGGCAGCCACTAAAAAGGCTGCTCCCAAGGCCAAGGCAGCTGCTGTTAAGCCATCTGCCAAGGATGCGTAACAAAAGCGTTACAGCTGTAATTACCCGCCCCGCGGGGGCGTAGGATACAAGTCATAACCGTTCCGGGAGAAACATCCCCGGGGGAAAGGAACGTATGAATAAGATCTTCGACAACAAGCAGGAGTTTACCGAGCTCTATCGCGATGCCGTCATGAGCATCAGCGGCAAGAGCGTCGAAGCCGCCAGCGACCTGGACCGCTTTAACGCCCTGGCCAAGCTCGTGGCCGAGAAGGCACGCACCGTTGCCACCAAGAGCGACGCCCGTGTGGCCGCCGAGGGCAAGAAGCGCGTGTACTACTTCTCGATCGAGTTTTTGATCGGCCGCCTGCTCGACAACTACCTGCTCAACTTTGGCGTGCGCGACATGGTCGCCGAGGCGCTCGACGACATGGGCTTCGACCTGTCCGTCATCGAGAACCAGGAGCCCGATCCGGCTCTGGGCAACGGTGGCCTGGGCCGTCTGGCCGCATGCTTCTTAGATTCCATGGCTGCCGAGGGCATTGCCGGCTACGGCAACGGCATGCGCTACCGCTACGGCCTGTTTAAGCAGGAGATCGTCAACGGCAGCCAGGTCGAGGCCACCGACGAGTGGCTCACCCACGGCTATCCCTGGGAGGTCCGTCGTCAGGACAAAGCCGTGACCATTAAGTTTGGTGGCCATGTTGAGGGCTTTGAGGAGAACGGCCGCACGTTCTACCGCACGGTGGACACGCAGGACATCCTGGCTGTCCCCTACGACATCCCCGTTGTGGGCTATGCCGGCGAGACCGTCAACAAGCTGCGCGTCTGGGCCGCAGAGCCGGTCGAGGAGCACTTTGACCTGGAGGCCTTCAACCGCGGCGACTACGCCCTGGCCGACGCCGAGCGCGCCGAGGCCGAGGCCATCAGCGCCATCCTCTACCCCAACGACGCCGGCGAGCACGGCCGTCTGCTGCGCCTGAAGCAGGAGTACCTGTTTGTTTCGGCCGGCATCTACAGCCTGCTCGACACCTTTGAGAAGGAGCACGGCGAGAACTGGGAGCTGCTGCCGCAGTTTGTGGCCATCCATACCAACGATACCCACCCCGCCATGTGCGGCCCCGAGCTCATGCGTATCCTGATCGACGAGAAGAAGCTCGAGTGGGACGACGCCTGGAACATCGTGACGCAGGTCGTGAGCTACACCAACCACACCATCCTGCCCGAGGCTCTGGAGAAGTGGCCCATCGGCACGTTCTCCAAGCTCCTCCCCCGCGTGTACCAGATCATCGACGAGATCAGCCGTCGTTGGCACGAGTCGTTCGACACCACGCAGGAGGGCTGGCAGGAGCGCCTGCGCCAGACCGCTATCCTGTGGGACGGCGAGATTCGCATGGCCAACCTGTCTGTGATCTGCAGCCACAGCGTCAACGGCGTGGCCAAGATCCACTCCGACATCATCAAGAACATTGTGCTCAAGGACTTCTATGCCCTGACGCCCGAGAAGTTCAACAACAAGACCAACGGCATCTCGCACCGTCGCTTCTTTGCCGAGGCCAACCCCACCTACGCCAAGCTCGTCACCGAGGCCATTGGCGACGGCTGGCTCAAGGACGCCTTTGAGCTGGAGAAACTCAAGGAGTTCCAGAACGACACCGAGTTCCTTAAGGCCGTGGGCGCCTCCAAACGCGCCAACAAGGAGCGCCTGGCCGCCTACGTCAAGGCCGAGACCGGTCTGGTCATCGATCCCAACACCGTCTTCGATGTCCAGGTAAAGCGCTTCCACGCCTACAAGCGCCAGCTCATGAACATCATGAAGGTAATGGACATCTACAACCGTCGCATCGCCGATCCCAACTTCCACGTGACGCCGACGACCTTCATCTTTAGCGGCAAGGCCGCCTCGAGTTACACCTTTGCCAAGGAGACCATCCGCCTGATTAACTCGGTGGCCGAGGTCATCAACAACGACCCGCGCGTCAATGAGGTCATGAAGGTCTGCTTTATCCCCAACTTCCGCGTGAGCAACGCCCAGCTCATCTACCCCGCCGCCGAGATCTCTGAGCAGATCTCCACGGCAGGCAAGGAGGCCTCGGGCACGTCCAACATGAAGCTCATGATGAACGGCGCCATTACGCTGGGCACCCTCGACGGCGCCAACATCGAGATCGCCGACCTGGCCGGCCGCGAGAACGAGGCCATCTTTGGCCTGACCGCCTCCGAGGTCGAGCAGCTCTGGGCGTCGAACAGCTACTTTGCATGGGATACCCTCAACAACGACCGCGAGCGTCTGGGCCGCGTGATGGACGAGCTCAAGGACAACACGTTTGCGGGTCTTTCGGGCAACTTCGAGAGCATCTACAACGAGCTCATGAACAACAACGACCCCGACCTTGTCATGGCAGACTTCCGCAGCTACGTGGATGCGTGGGAGAAGCTTACCGGCAGCTATGGCGACCAGGAGACCTGGAACCGCAAGGCGCTGCTCAACACCGCCTCCTCGGGCTGGTTCTCGAGCGACCGCACCATTCGCGAGTACCGCGACGAGATCTGGCACGCGTAAAGGCGCGCAAGCTCCCCTATGCCAGCACGGCATTACTCGACGGGCGTGACGTTGTGCCGCACCCGTCGCTAATGGGTTTAGGAACATCGATGACAGAAGGAGAAATCGATGAGTAAGAAAGAATGCATCGCGATGCTCCTCGCAGGAGGACAGGGCAGCCGATTGGGGGCACTCACCCAAAAGATCGCTAAGCCGGCGGTTAGCTTTGGTGGCAAGTTCCGCATTATCGACTTTTCGCTCTCCAACTGCTCCAACTCGGGCATCGACACGGTGGGCGTTCTGACCCAGTATCGCCCCTACCTGCTGCATGCCTACGTGGGCTCCGGCGAGGCTTGGGATCTGGACAGCCGCGATGGCGGCGTATCGATCCTGCCGCCGTACGAAACGCAGACCGGCGGCGCCTGGTATGCGGGCACGGCCGACGCCATTACGCAGAACCTCGACTACATCAAGGCCAACGACCCCAAGTACGTCCTGATTCTTTCGGGCGATCACCTGTATCGCATGGACTACCGCAAGATGCTCAAGACGCACATTGAGAATAACGCCGACCTCACGGTGAGCGTTATGCCCGTGCCGTGGGAGGAGGCCAGCCGCTTTGGCATCCTGACCACCGACCCCGAGGACGGCCGCATCACCAAGTTCACCGAGAAGCCCGATAAGCCCGATTCGAACCTCGCGTCCATGGGCATCTACATCTTCTCGGCCGACGTGCTGATCGAGGCGCTCGAAGAGGACGCTCTGGACCAGCGCTCGAGCCACGACTTTGGCAAGGACATCATCCCCAAGCTGCTCGGCGAGGGCAAGCGCCTGTACAGCCACGAGTTCCACGGCTTTTGGAAGGACGTCGGCACCATCGCCAGCTTCCACGAGACCTCGATGGACCTGCTGGGCAACAACCCCGAGTTCGATCTGTTCGACAAGCACTTCCCCATCATGTCCAACATCACCACGCGTCCGCCGCACTACATTGGCCCGGACGGCCGCCTGGACGACTGCCTGGTCTCCAACGGCTGCAAGATCTACGGCACCGCTCGTCACTCGATCATTTCGACCGATGTCATCATCGAGGAGCGCGCCGTGGTCGAGGACTCCGTGCTGCTGCCGGGTGCGCACGTTAAGAGCGGCGCGCACATCTGCCGCGCTATTTTGGGCGAGAACTCCACGGTCGAAGAGGGCGTGAAGCTCGGCTCTGTCGATACCACCAAGGATACGGCCGTCGTTGGAAATGACGTCGTTATCGGAAAGGGGGAATGATCCGATGATCAATCGCAAGGCCATCGGTTATATCACCGCTAACTACTCTTCGACCTACGGCAGCGTGCTGCTCAAGGACCGCCCTATCGCGTCCGTTCCGTTTTTGGGCCGCTACCGCCTGATCGACTTCCCGCTGTCCAACATGATGAATGCCGGCATTAAGACCGTTGGCGTCGTCATGCCGGGCAACTACCGCTCGCTGATTGACCACGTGGGCTCGGGCAAGGACTGGGGCCTGGACCGCAAGAAGGGCGGTCTGTTCATGGTGCCCGGCAACGCGTATGGCACCACCAAGGGCGGCATGCGCTTCCTGCTGCGCGATATCATCTCCAACAAGACGCTGTTCCAGCGCTCGGACAAGCCCTACGTCGTGATGATGGGCACCAACATCATCTTTAACATGGACCTCAACACCATCATCGACGCGCACGAGAACTCCGGTGCCCAGATGACCGTGGTGTACTGCAAGGCCACGCGCAACGTCGACGACGAGACCAAACTCGAGATTAACGAGAACGGCCGCCTGACGGGTGTGAGCGCCGGCGTCGTGTACGGCGACAACGCCTCTATGGACTGCTGCATCGTCAACCGCGAGACGCTGCTCGAGATCATCGACCACTACCAGGCCGCCGACTATCTTGACCTGCTCGAGGCACTCCAGGGCGACTTTGGCAACATCGACGTGTGCAGCTACGAATACAAGGGCGAGGTCGTGGGCGTGTTTAGCGAGAAGTCGCTGTATCGCCGCAGCATGGACCTGCTCGACCAGACCGTGGCCGACCAGCTCTTTGACCCCGAGCGCCCGATCCTGACCAAGGCTCACGACGTGCCGCCTTCGCGCTATGCGACCGGCAGCCACGCGTGCAACTCGATCATCTCGGCCGGTTGCATCATCAAGGGCACCGTGCGCAACTCGATCCTGTCGCGCGGCGTCGTGGTCGAGGAGGGCGCATCGGTGACCAACTCGATCATCAACCAGAGCTGCATCATCAAGAGCGGTGCCCGTGTCGAAAACGCCATCCTGGACAAGAACAACGTGGTTCCCACCAACACCGAGCTTCGCGGCACGCCCGAGAACATCCTGGTGCTGGGCAAGGCTCCGTTAACTTCCGACACCACCATCGTACGTTAACGTTGGCACCGCAACATCGCTCGTAACATGTAGAATAGCCGCCCGGTTAGCGCCAGGCGGCTATTCTCGAATTACAACATGGGAGACAATATGGCTGATTCCAGCAAAAAGATGCAGATCGTGTTTGCCTCGGCCGAGTGCGCACCGTTTGTTAAGACCGGTGGCCTCGGCGACGTGGCGGGCTCGCTGCCTGCGGCGCTCGTGCGCGCCGGCGCCGAGGTTATCGTGATGGTGCCCAAGTACGCCACCATCAAGGACGAGTACAAGGCGCAGATGGAGCACTTCTCCGACTTTTACGTGAGCCTGGGCTGGCGCAATGAGTACTGTGGACTCGAGAAGCTCGAGCACGACGGCGTCACCTATATGTTCATCGACAACGAGCGCTACTTTGCGCGCGACTATCCGTACGGCTTCTTTGACGACGGCGAGCGTTTTGCGTTCTTCTCCAAGGCCATCACCGAGAGCCTGCAGCACCTGCCGGCCGGCTTTGAGTGCGACATCCTGCATTGCAACGACTGGCAGACGGCACTGGCACCAGTGTTCTTACGCGAGTTCTACCAGGGCCTGCCGCTGTACGACCGCGTCAAGACCGTGTTCTCGATCCACAACGTGGCGTTCCAGGGCCAGTTTAGCGACACCGTGATGGAGGACATCCTGGGTGTGGCGCATATTCCGGCGGCCGCCTCGCAGCTGCGCTGCGACGCCTGCAGCATCAACTACATGCTGGGCGCGCTGCACTATGCCGACGCCATCACAACGGTGAGCCCCACCTATGCGGGCGAGATCCAGACACCCGAGTTTGGCGAGGGCCTGGACGGCGTGCTGCGCGAGCGTTCCTACGCGCTGCAGGGCATTTTGAATGGCATTGACGTGGCGGGCTTTGACCCGGCAACCGACAAGCGCATTGCCGCCAACTACACGATTGACGATCGTTCCGGCAAGGCCGTGTGCAAGGCCAAGCTGCAGGAAGAGCTAGGCCTCGAGGTTCGCGACGACCGCCCGCTTATGGTGATGGTTACTCGCCTGACGCGCCAGAAGGGCATGGACCTGGTCATGTACGCGCTCGACCGCATCCTGTCCGGCGGCGTTCAGGTGGCCGTGCTGGGCACAGGCGACCGCGACTACGAGGACGGCCTGCGCTACTTCCAGGACAAGTACCCTGGCACCATGGCCGCGCGCATCGAATTCGATCCGGCACTGTCGCAGCGTATGTACGCCGCCGCCGACATGTTCCTGATGCCTTCGAAGTTTGAGCCCTGCGGTCTGTCGCAGATCATCGCCATGCGCTACGGCACCCTGCCAATCGTGCGCGAGACCGGTGGCTTGAAGGACACCGTTATCCCGTATAACGAGTTTACCGGCGAGGGTACGGGCTTCTCGTTTAGCAACTTTAATGGCGACGAGATGGGCGACGCGGTCTTCCGCGCGGCGCGCCTGTTCTGGGATAACCGCGACGCTTGGAACCAGCTGGTCACGCAGGCCATGAGCCAGGACTTTAGCTGGACGCGCTCGGCCGACAAGTATCTGGACCTGTACTTCTTTATGCACCCGGAGATTGAGAGGCCGGCGGGTGTGACTGATGTTGCAGCTGTCGATGAGCCCGCTGCCGCTGAGGAGCCCAAGGCCGAGGAGAAGCCGGCGGCCAAGGCCGAAGTTAAGCCCGACGCGAAGCCTGCCGCCAAGAAGACGACGGTCCGCAAGACGACGGCTAAGAAGGCCACGACCACGAAGGCCGCTGCTAGCAAGACTAGCGCCGCTAAGGCAACTACTGCCAAGGCATCGACTACGCGCAAGCGTACGACCGCCGCTGCCAAAAAGGCCGCCGAGGCCGAGGTCGCTCCCGAGGTAAAGGCCGAGCCCGCGGCAAAGGCTCCGGCCAAGACCGCTGCCAAGAAGACGACCGCGACCAAGACCACGACCGCTAAGAAGGCCACGGCTGCGAAGTCGACGACGACCAAGGCTGCTACGACGAAAGCCGCCGCGAAGACGACCCCGAAGGCCGCTGCAAAGCCCGCCGTCAAGGTCGAGGAGGCGCCCTCCGAGCCCAAGGCCAAGGTAGCTGTCGAGGCAAAGCCGGCCGCCAAAACCACCACGCGCAAGCGCGCTACGACGACGGTCAAAAAGGCCACGACCAAGGCTGCTGCTCCCAAGGCAGAGGCTAAGGACGAGGACAAGCCCGCAGTAAAGGCCGAGCCGGCGCCGAAGGCCGCTGAGGCCAAGACCGCTCCCAAGACTAAGGCAAAGACCGAGCCCGCCAAGAAGGCCCCGGTCTCCCCCGCCGCTCCAGCCGAGGAAAAGGCTCCGACCAAGAAGACCTCCGTCCGCAAGGCAACGGCCACCCGCAAGCGTCACTAGTCTGGACGATTAAAACTTAATCCAACGCAAAAGAGGGCGCCCCAACCAGGCGCCCTCTTCTTGGTTGAACTTCTCTATTAAAAAGAGGGCCGGTTTACTACGACAAAATAGCTCTGGCCGACCACGGAGAGTATTCTATGAAATTGGCAACGCTTCTACCTGCGGATTTAATATCACCAAATTGACCGTGGTTGAGATCATTCAATTCGTCGTAGTAAACCGATGTACTTTTGTTTGACTACAAATAGTATCCGCCTGGGCGTTTTCGAATATCGCGATAATTTGGATGGTAAAACGATTTTCTAGGACAACCGTTCGCCGATGGTAAACGAATGTTGTTTATACAGCCTGTGTACAACAGATATACTTATATCCTGTGCGTAAAGCCCATGGCCCGCAGGCCGTGATTCTATTGAACTGGACCGTATTATGAGATTGATTCACAACAGCCGTCTGCCGCAGTTTCGTACTCCGTTTGGCGCTGTGACCACTGGAACTTCCGTTTCGCTCTCGGTGATTTTGGAGGATGCCGACCCCAACCAGGCGACGCTCACCCTGCGCACCTGGGTCGATGAGATCGGTGAGTCTCTGTATCCCATGACGCACGAGGGCGACGGCATATTTCCCGTAGAGCTTGAGTGCACTGAGCCCTGTCTTATCTGGTACAGCTTTATCTGCAATATCGAGGGCCAGCCCGAGGTCCGTTTGGGCGCACCGCAGGGTCGCACCGGTGGCGAGGGCGTAACCTACGACTACGCCGAAGTTCCGTCGTTCCAGATTACCGTCTACAAGCACCGCGAGAACCGTCCCACTTGGTACGAGCGCGGTATGGTCTACCAGATCTTCCCCGACCGCTATGCACGCGACGAAAACTGGCGCGAACGCACGCTTGCCGAAGTTGAAAAACCGCGCAAAGGAATCCAGCGCCGCATGGTCGAGGACTGGAACGAACCGCCCGAGTACGAGCGTGCCGAAGACGGCTCCATCAAGACCTGGGATTTTTACGGCGGTTCGCTCAAGGGTATCCAAAATGACCTGCCCCGCATTGCCGAGCTAGGCTTTACGGCCATCTACCTCAACCCCATCTTTGAGGCCGCGAGCAACCACCGCTACGACACGGCCGACTATACCAAGATCGACCCGATTCTGGGCACCGAGCAGGACTTTACGGAGCTGTGCAAGGCGGCCGAGAAGCTCGGCATTTCTATCATCCTGGACGGCGTCTTCAACCACACGGGCGACGATTCGATCTACTTTAACCGCTACGGCAATTATCCCGGCGTCGGTGCTTGGCAGAGCGAGGACTCGCCGTGGCGCGATGCGTTTTACTTCCATGAAGACGGTTCGTATGACTGCTGGTGGGGCGTGGGCAACATGCCCGCCATCAACGAGAGCTCCGAACTGGTGCGCGAGCGGCTCCTGGGCAAGGACGGCGTGATCCGCAAATGGCTGCGCGCCGGTGCCCATGGTTGGCGCCTGGACGTGGCCGATGAGCTTTCCGACGACTTCCTGGCCGAGATCAAAAAAGCCGTGCTCGCCGAGAAACCCGATGCGCTGCTGCTCGGCGAAGTCTGGGAGGACGCCTCCAACAAGATCAGCTACGGCCATCTGCGCCGCTACCTGCAGGGCTCCGAGCTCGACTCTGCTATGGACTACCCCTTCCGCGACATGGTCATCGGCTTTTTGATGGGCTACAAGAATGCCTATCAAGCTGCTGAGGACATCGAGACCCTGCGCGAGAACTACCCGCGCGAGGCACTGGCCTGCGCGCTCAATCTGCTTTCGAGCCACGACCGCCCGCGCATTATCTCGGTGCTCGGCGGTGGCCCCGATGAGTCGCAGCTGCCCGAGAGCGAGCGCAGCAAATGGCGCCTGGACGAGAACTCGATGGGCCTGGCCAAGAGCCGTTTTTGGTTGGCAACGCTCATGCAGATGACCTTCCCAGGCGTGCCCTCGATCTATTATGGCGACGAGTACGGCTTGGAGGGCCTCACCGATCCGGGCAACCGCCGCACCCTGCCGACCAAGGACCAACTCCACGACTTCGACACGCTGGCCATCGTTAAGAACGCGTCTGCCGTGCGCCGCGCGCTGCCCTTTATGGTCGATGGCGAGATCAAGGCCTTTGCGCTCAACGACGAAGTCTTGGCTTACACCCGCACGGGCAAAGACGGCGAGGCCGCGACGGTTATCATCAACCGAAGTCTGCGCAATTCGCACTGTGTGACGATCCCAGCGCTCGGCGAATGTGCAAGCGACGTTATCAGCGGCCACGAGTGCGAGATCCACAACGGTACCGTCACGCTCGACCTGTACCCGTTGGGCTCTTCGATCATCTATCACCATTCCGAGAAGCGCCTGCAGGAGCCGCTCGATCACGGCGCGGGCGTCGTGTGCCACATCACCTCGGTGCCGACCGATGACGGCAAACCCGGCACAATCGGTGCGCCCACGCGTCGCTTTATCGACCATCTGGCCGCCATGGGCATGCGTTACTGGCAGGTCCTGCCCGTCAATCCCACGGACTTCTTCCGCTCCCCCTACGCCGGTCCTTCGGCCTTTGCAGGCAATATCGACCTGCTGCCCGAGAGCCACGAGGAGCTGGCTGCCGACTTTGCTGCCTGGAAGGCCCACGGCGGCGAGGATGCCGACCCGCTGTACACGGCATTTAAACATCGCAACGCCGATTGGCTCGAGAAGTACTGCGTCTACATGGCCGTTAAGAAGTACTTTGAGGGCGAGTCGCGCCTCGATTGGCCGGCGGATGTCGCGCGCTACAACGAGCACCTGATCGATGACAAGCGCTTCCACGACGAGGCTGAGCTGCAGGCGTACATGCAGTATCGCTTTGACCTTGCCTGGTGCGAGCTCATGAACTATGCGCACAAGAAGGGCATCGAGGTCATCGGCGATATCCCGATGTATGTCTCGGACGATTCAGCCGACGCATGGAGCGAGCCCGAAAACTTCTGGCTATCCGACACCGGCAAGGCAATTGAGATTTCGGGCGCGCCGCCCGACAACTTTGCGCCCGAGGGCCAGGTGTGGGGAAACCCTACCTTCCGCTGGGATTACATGAAGAAGAACGGCTATAGCTGGTGGATGGATCGCCTGCGTCGTGCGTTTTCACTCTACGACCGCGTGCGCCTGGACCACTTCCTGGGCTTTCACAGCTACTTTAGCATCCCCGCCGGCAAGGCCTGTGCCGACGGCCGCTGGCTTGCGGGACCAGGAAAGGACCTGTTCCAGACGGCCTACGACGAGCTGGGTCCGCTCAACTTTATTGCCGAGGATCTGGGCTATCTGACGCCTGGCGTTCGCGCCATGGCATCGACCTGCGGCTTCCCCGGCATGGACGTACTGGAGTTTAGCGACTACGACGTTCGCTGCGGAATTCATCCCACACCGGGCAAGATCCTGTACACCTCGACGCACGACACCTCGACACTTGCCGGCTGGTGCACGCGCTCCTTTGCAGGCGGCGATGAGCCGAGCGGCATTGCATTGGCAAGCGAGCTCATGGGCAACGCCCTGGCAAGCGATGCGCCGCTCGTTATGATGCCGCTGCAGGACATACTGGGGCTGGGCGACGATGCACGTATGAACGTGCCGGGCGTGGCCACGGGCAACTGGACATGGCAGGCGCAAGAGGCCGACATTGCGGCGGCCGAAGAGAAAACTGCGAAGCTCCTGCGCAGCACCCACAGATTCTGGGGCGAAGCGTGATAAAACCCACGATATAGGGTACAGTTACAGCTGTTTGAATTTTTGCGGGCAGAGCGATCTGCCCGCTTTGTGCTGAAAAGGAAGTATTATGGCGCGCTACGATTACAAGTGCACGAGTTGCGGCAACGTGTTTGAAGTTGAGCACCCCATGTCCGAGACGCCCGAGGTCGTATGCCCCAGCTGCGGCGCCCCGGCATCCAAGACGTTCTCGGCCAGCGGCATTAAGTTCGACGGCAGCGGTTTCTACAACACCGACCAACGCAGCGGCGGCTCCAGCACCAGCGCCACGAGCGGCTGCTGCGCCAACTGCCCGCATAGCCACTAGAAACAACGCGGCCCCGCGATCAACACCGATCGCGGGGCTAATTCTTTGCGCTAAGGGTAGCTAATTTGGGACGGGGCTTTTTTAACTACCCTGCAGGCCGGGTAGTTAAAAAAGCCCCGTCCCAAATTAGCTACCCTTGGGCCCGTATTACTTGTGGACTAGCCTGGCGCAGAAGTGACCGTCGTAGGAGTCGGCGTTTACCGGTACGCTTTGGAAGAGGCCTCGATCGTTCTGGCGCACGGCGACAAGCTTCTTGGCCTGCGCGAAATCGGGAAGCTGCAGAATCTGAGCTTCGGAGAGCGGCGCCACGGTAAAGCCGGCGCCCTCGGGTGAGGCTAGGAAGGCATCCACGACCTGCACGTTCTCTTCATCAAAAACCGAGCAGGTGGCATAAATAAGCTCGCCGCCGGCAGCAACGCGCGCGGCTGCTTCCTTGAGCATCGTCAGCTGTAGCTTGGGCAGCTCAGTCGTAACGTCGTTCTCGGTCAGACGCCACGGTATCTCGGGGTGACGGCGCATGGTGCCAGTGCCAGAGCACGGCGCATCGATAAACACGGTGTCGAATAGAGCGGGCTCACCGAGCATGGCATCAAACGAAGTGAGCACCTCATTGAGCTCGCAGGCATCGCCCGAGACCGTACGTACACCCGTAATACCCGCCTTATGCAGGCGCGCGAGATTCTGATCGCACTTGCGATCATGCAGATCGAGCGCCGTATGTTGACGCTCGTACCCGGCGCGCTTGGCCTGGCACATCATCACATAGGTCTTGGTGCCGCGACCGGCGCCAATCTCCAGGCAACGCCCGGGACGTGTCGCCACAGTAGCGATAAGCTGAGCGTTGAGGTCCGAGGCCACTGCCGCCGCGCGCTCAAACACGCCCGAAGCAACGGTAACCTGAGCGTCGACCGGTGCATGGCAACCCGGAAAAACGGGCGCGACGAGCTGTGAGATATACGGATCGACCTTGGTCGCAAAGGCATTCTCGTGCAGGGCGAGCGGCGCGGGCGCCAGATTGCCGGCAAAGTTGAGCGCGCCCTCGGGCGTGTCGAACGACACCATAATGCGAGCGCAGAGCCAGCGCGGCAGACCCATCAAACGTGACAGGCGAACCAGGCGACGCTCGGATTCATCCACGTCAGACGCCGTGGCAAAATCCTCAACGTTGTCCGCAACCTTGTGCAGCACCGCGTTAGCCAGGCCAGCGGCAGACTTAGCGCCGCTGCGCACCAGCTCAACACCCTGGCTCACGGCAACGCGACCCGGTGTATGCAGGTAGAGCATCTCAAAGGCCGAGATGCGAAGCGCCATGCGCACACGCGACGCGACCTTTTTGGGCTTATCCAGAAACTGGTCAAGCAACTCATCCAAAATGCCCTGCGTGGCGGCAACGCCGAGCGCCAAACGCGCGGCAAAAGCAGAATCGCGCTGGTCAATGGCCTTGGCGGAAGCACGGGAGGACAGCACGTCGCGCGCGTACATGCCACGGCGATCGGCCTCCATCAACACATCGAGCGCAAGCTTGCGCGCAGGAGACAACTTGCTCATGACAAAACACCCCACGTAAGGTCGGCGCCCTGCAGTCCGGCAGCCCAAGCAGAAGCATCCATAGCACGCTTGCCATCGGGCTTAACCTCGAGCAGCTCAACGTCACCGTCGGAAAGCCCCAGGTAAACGCGCTTGGCCTTAACAAGCACCTGGCCCTCGCCAAGCGACACATCGGCCGGCGCAGCATCGAGTACGCGCACCGTCTTACCGGCAATCACGCAGCGAGCAGGTGCGGTGTCGGACGAAGCCAGCACGTGGCGCACGCAATCGAGCGCCCCCATCTGCGGATCCAGACGCATCTCCTGCTTAGAAATCTTGGCAGCATGCGTGACGAGCGACTCATCCTGCTCGGTCCACACCGCTGTATCATCGGCAAGCGAGGGCAACGTATCGGCCAGCAGCTTACCACCCAGCTCGCCAAGCTCCATCGTCAGTGCCTCGGCATGCTTACCGGCAACCGACGTAGACACCTGCGCGCAATAAGCGCCCGTATCCACGCCATGTCCAATACGCATAATGGAAACGCCGGCAACCTCATCACCAGCAAGAATGGCACGCTGAATGGGAGCAGCGCCACGCCAACGCGGCAGAAGCGAAGCATGAACATTCACAATACCAAGCGGCGCCATATGCAGCACCTCATCGGGCAAAATGCAGCCATAAGCAGCCACGCAGAAAATATCAGCCTGCGCAACCTTGAGCGCCTCAACAACCTCGGCCGTCATACGATCAGCCTCAACAACCGGCAACCCCAGCTCAAGCGCCTTAGCCTTAACAGGAGAAGGCTCAAGCTTCTTACCACGCCCACGAACAGCATCAGGACGAGTAACAACAAGCGCAATCTCATTCCCAGCCGCAACAAGCGAAGTCAACGAAGGCACAGCAAAATCAGGCGTACCCATAAACACAATACGCATAAAAGTTAGTCTCCTCTCAATAACGAGCCGAGACGGCTACAAAAAAGCGTTCCAGGTCGCAAGCGCACCCAGCCGCAAGAACAGTTCAACAAAGACAAATATACCAAAAACAAAGAAAGAGCCGCATAAAAGCAGCCCTCCCAACAAAGCACCTATCAGCGAAGACGCCCTTCCCTGGCCCGACGGCACCCGGGCGAGACAAGCAGCGTCAACGTAGTCCCCGGAGCGCCCGCCTATATCGTCCCGCGCGCAGTTTCGCAGCGCAGCGAGAATGTTTGAGCACGGGATGATATAGGCGGGCGCCCCGGGGACGGACAAACCTACTCCGTCTCGCCCGGTCGAGCGCCGCGGGCCAGGGCGTCCTGGTACTCCTTGACTGCCTTGATCCGCTGCATCGGCTTTAGTCGCTCGAACATGGTGTTGCCGTGCAGGTGATCGATCTCGTGCTGCAGGCACACGCAGAACAGATCGCCCGACGCCTCGTAGCGAATCAGGTTGGCATCCAGGTCATACGCCTCGACGACGACATGATCGGGACGCTCGATCTCGCAGCTAATGCCGGGGATGGAAAGGCAGCCCTCGCTAAACGGCACCAGATGGTCGCTCTGTTCCACGATCACGGGGTTGATGAGCACGTAGGGGTCGTAGTCGTTCTTGTCGCTGTAGTCGCAGTCGATGGTGACGAGCTGGATGAGCTCGCCAATCTGTGGGGCAGCCAGGCCGCAGCCGCCGTTCTCGAACATCATCTTCTTCATCTTCTCGGCGAGTGCCTCGATCGCCGGGGTGATCTCCTCGATGACGGCGCACTCCTGACGCAGACGAGGGTCGGGCGAAAGTACGATTCCGTTGGCTTCCATGGCCATCCTTTCGGGTTGTTACATCAAATCATAGGCGTCGACGTCAACGCTCACGCTCACGCCACGCGCGGAGCCCGCCTCTTTGAGGCAGGCGTCGATATCGTCAGAGACATGGTACCCCACGGGCGACTTCACAAGCAGGTGGAAGCGATAACGGTCCTTGGCTCTCTCGATTACACACGAAGCCGGGCCCAGCACCTGCGGCACAGCGCTCCCCACCCGCAAAAAATCAGGCGCGGCGGCGTGCCAGCGGCGCTTGAGCAACTTTGCGATGCGCCCAATGTAATCCTGCGCCTCGTCACGATTCGCCGACCACACCAAAATGTTAACCAGGCGCACAAACGGCGGATACAGCGCTTCGCGACGCTGGTCCAAGTCGTAGTCGGTAAAGATCGAGCGATCATGCTCGGCAACGGCGCGAATGACCGGGTCCTCGGGCAAATAGGTCTGGATAATGACCTCGCCAGGGCGATCGCCGCGCCCGGCACGGCCGGCGACCTGCTCCAGCAAATCGTAAGCGCGCTCCCCCGCTCTAAAATCGGGTAGCTTTAATGCAAAGTCGGCATTGACCACGCCCACAAGGGTAACCTCGGGAAAGTCGAGGCCCTTGGCGATCATCTGGGTGCCCAGCAGCACCGC
Organism: Collinsella sp.; assembly: GCA_019414345.1. GTDB lineage: Bacteria > Actinomycetota > Coriobacteriia > Coriobacteriales > Coriobacteriaceae > Collinsella. The sequence goes on along the minus strand of DXMF01000046.1, from coordinate 29,795 downwards.
GCAATCGGCGGCATCGAACTGTTCAAGCAACTTCTTGTGCGCGTCCTTGCCACGCGTGGAATCGGCGTCCATGCGAATGATGGCGACATCCTCGGGCAGCATCTGGCGCAAGGCGTCCTCGATCTGCTGCGTGCCTAGGCCCATTTTTGCCAGGTAGCGACTGCCGCATTTGGGGCAACGGCTCGTGGGCGCCGGATAGGGCTGCACGCGCCAGGACGAACCGCAGGTATGGCACTGCAACGAATGCGTGCGCTCGTGATACGTGAGCGCGGTGGAGCAGTGGTTGCAGGTGGGGACGCAGCCGCACTCGCGGCACATCAAAAACGGCGCAAAACCGCGGCGGTTGTGCAGCAGCACGGCCTTCTCGCGACGCTCGACCACGCGTTCCAAGCCTTCCATCAGCGGTATTGAGAACATGGAGCGGCTGCCGTGCGAGAACTCGCGGCGCAGGTCGGCAATGCGAACCTCGGGCAGCACGGCGTGTCCCGGGCGCTCGGGCATCTCGACACGCGTCCAGGTGGCGCCGTTATACGTGCCGCGGCGGCAGCGATCGAGGGCCTCGGCAGAAGGCGTAGCCGAGCCCAACACGAGCGGGCAGCGATAGCGACGCGCCATCTCGGCCGCCACCTCGCGCGCATGGTAGCGCGGGCTGGAACCCTGCTTATAGCTGGTCTCGTGCTCCTCGTCGATGATGATGAGGCCCAGGTCGCTGAGCGGGCAAAAGAGCGCCGAGCGGGCGCCCACGACCACGCGTGCGGCACCGCTGGCGACCATATCCCACTGGTCTAGGCGCTCACCGGCAGAAAGGCGCGAATGGAACACAGCGACCGTCTCGCCAAAGCGCGAGCGGAAGCGGCCGACGGTTTGGGCCGTCAGCGAGATCTCGGGCACAAGCACGCACGCTGAACGGCCGGCCTCGAGCACGCGCTCGATAGCGGAGAGGTAGACCTCGGTTTTACCGGATCCGGTGACGCCGTCGACAAGGACTACGTCGCCGTGGGCGTCAAGACGGGCGCGCTCTATTTGCGCAAGCGCCTGCTGCTGGCCGTTCGTGAGCTCGACAGGTGCCTTGCCGCTTGCCGAGGACAACGTGGTCTGCTCGCTGCAGCCACGCCAGGCACGACGCTCCTCCACCACCACGGCGCCGCGTTTTTCGAGCGCCTTGATGGTCGCCGACATACTGTTATAGAGCAGGTTAAGGTCGCGCGTCGTGACCGGTCCGCACTGGAGCGCCTCGATGAGCTGACGCTGGCGAACTGCGGTCTTGGGCGGCGTATAGTCAAAGCCCTCGGGCGTAAGCATCACCCAGCGGTTTTGGATAGGCTTGACGGCGGGACGCTCGACCGTCCACGCCCCGTCATCGCCCTTAACGACACGCGGGCTGCCACCCGGAGGCAAAAACAGACGCAGGCATTCGGAAAGCGTCGCGACATACTCGCGGCTCATCCAACGCGCAATGCGGGCGGCCTCGACGCCAAAGAGCGGTTTGCTGAGGATGGTCTCGATGGGCTTGACGCGCGAGGGGTCGAGGGCGTTGTTGCCTTGCAACTCGCCCAGCCCAGACGCAATGTCGACGATATAGCCCGCGGCAGCACGGTTGCCAAAATGAACTAGGACAGTGGAGCCGATCTGGGCCTCGTTGGCAAGAGACCGCGGAATGCCGTAGGCAAAAGGCTCGGACAGCGCACGGGTAGGAATGTCGAGGACCACGCTCGCGTAGGCGGCCGTGGGCTCGGGCGCAGGCGCGGGCTTGGCCTGCTCGGCCGTGCGGACAGGCTTTACGGAAGCCTGCTTAGGCTCAGGCGAACCAAACAGCGACAGTTGCTCGGCCATGCTCTCTGTACCTCCCACCCCATACGTCTTTAGAAACAAGAGCCCCACTCGTGGTGAGCGGGGCTCGGATACATGCGTTTGCGCGACTGTTACAGCGCCATCGTGCGGGCGCGGTCGATACGCGCCAGGCAATCGTCGCGGCCGACGAGCGCCATGGTCTCGCCCAACGGAGGGCTCACCATGTTGCCGCAGACGGCGACGCGCACAGCCTGGAACACCACGCGCTTCTTGAGATCCATCTGCTCGGGCAGCGGCTCAAGCGCGGCGTCGATGGCCTCGGCGGACCACTCGGTAACACCCTCGAGCGCGGCCTTGGCGGCGTCCAGAATGGCACCCATACCTTCCTTGGCCAGGCCCTTGTTAACGGACTTCTCGTCATACTCGAGCGTCTCGGCCGTGGCAAAGATGGGGGCGGCGACGATCACGGCGTCGGCCGGCATCTTGGTGCGCGGCTTGACGATGGCGGCAAGCGCGTCGATCCAGTCCTCGCCGTACTCGACGTTACCCTCGATCATGCCGGCCTCGTGCAGCTCGGGGACCATGATCTCATCGGCAAACTGGGCGTCGGACATGCCGTTGATGTACTCGGCATTGACCCAGTCGAGCTTCTTGGGGTCGAAGGTCGCCGGGTTCTTGGAAATGCGGTCAAGCGAGAACTTGCTGGCCAGGACATCGCGCGGGATGATCGTGGTCTCGCCGTCGAGCGACCAGCCAAGCAGCGCCAGATAGTTGACGAACGCGTCAGGCAGGTAGCCGGCATCGCGGTACTCCTCCACCGAGGTGGCGCCATGGCGCTTGGAGAGCTTCTTGCCGTCGGCGCCCAGAATCATGGAGATATGGGCGAACGTGGGCACGGGCGCGCCGAGAGCCTCGTAGACCATGACCTGGCGCGGAGTATTGGAAAGGTGGTCATCGCCGCGGATGACGTGGGTGATCTTCATCATGGCGTCGTCGACGACGGTCGCGAAGTTGTATGTGGGCGTGCCGTCGGAGCGGAAGATGACAAAGTCGTCGAGCTCCTTGGCATCGAAGGTCACCTCGCCGTGGACGGCATCGTGGATGACGACGTCGCCGCGGTCCTCGGGCACCTTGATGCGCAGGACGTAGGGCTCGCCGGCCTCGATGCGGCGGCGTGCCTCCTCGGGATCCAGATCGCGGCAGCGGCGCTGATAGCCCTGGAAGGGGTCCTTGCGCTCCTGCGCGGCCTTGCGATCGGCCTCGAGCTGCTCCTTGGTGCAGAAGCAGGGATATGCCTTGCCCTCGTCCCAAAGCTGCTGGGCGGCCTGCTTGTACAGGTCCAGGCGCTCGGTCTGGGCATAGGGGCCAAAGTCGCCGCCCACCTCGGGGCCCTCGTCCCAGTCCAGGCCCAGCCAACGCATGGCGCGCAGGATGATCTGCGTATTCTCGTCGGTGGAACGGGTGGGGTCGGTGTCGTCGATGCGCAGGATGAACGTGCCGCCGTTTGCGCGGGCAAAAGCCCAGTTATAGATAGCGGTGCGGGCGCCGCCGATGTGCAGCTTGCCCGTCGGTGAGGGTGCAAAGCGGACGCGAACGTCTGATGCCATGGAAATCTCCTCGATTGCAGGATGGATGTCTAACCGCACCAGTATAAAGCAACAATGCCCACCTCCGCACAAAGGGCACCGACTCAGTCATTGGGACACACTCATTGGGGACAGACTTAAATGACCAGTCTCCAAATGCCGGAATGTTCCTTCGGCTGGTCATTTAAGTCTGTCCCCAATGAGTGGGTCTGGTCGTTTATGTCTGTCTCCAATGAGTAGTTGCGGAAAGGGTGTGAATATTCGTTTAACGCGCTATGATGTGCCCTTGCATAGAGAGCCTGGCGGAATGGTAACGGTCGCCGGGACACGTTTTTGAAAGGACAATCATGTCAGAAGAGCTTCGTTCCATCCCACCCCAACACGGGTCATTTGTGTTTACGTCGGAGTCGGTGACCGAAGGTCATCCCGATAAGATCGCCGACCAGATCAGCGATGCCGTCCTCGACGCAATCCTCGCTAAAGAAATAGAGCTGCAGGAGCAAGGCTATATTGCGCCCAACGGCGTGCCCGCCAACGTGGAAAACGTCCGTTGCGCCTGCGAGACCCTCGTGACCACCGGCACCGTCATCGTCGCCGGCGAGATCCGCACCCAGGCCTACGTTGACGTGCAGGAAATTGCCCGTGGCGTTATCCGCCGCATCGGCTACAACCGTGCCAAGTTCGGTTTTGACTGCGACACTTGCGGCGTTATGAGCCTCATCCACGAGCAGTCGCCCGATATCGCCCAGGGCGTTGACGAGTCCTTCGAGACCCAGACCGGCGCTACCACCGACCCGATCGACCTGATCGGCGCCGGCGACCAGGGCATGATGTTCGGTTATGCCTCCAACGAAACCAAGACCCTCATGCCCATGCCGCACTACCTGGCGAGCCGCCTGGCCGAGCGCCTGGCCGCCGTGCGTCACGACGGCACCCTCGCCTATCTGCGTCCCGACGGCAAGACCCAGGTCACCGTGCGCTACGAGGAAGGCAAGCCCGTCGAGGTCACGACCATCGTCATCTCCACGCAGCACGCCGCCGAGATCGAGGACATGGGCAAGATCAAGGCCGACCTCATCGAGCACGTCATCACCCCGGTCATGGCCGCCGAGAACATGCCGTGGGACAACGCGGAGATCTACGTGAACCCCACCGGTCGCTTTGTCGTGGGCGGCCCCATGGGCGACACGGGCCTCACCGGCCGCAAGATCATCGTCGACACCTACGGCGGCTACGGCCGTCACGGCGGTGGCGCCTTTAGCGGCAAGGACTGCACCAAGGTCGACCGTTCCGCCGCGTATGCCGCGCGCTGGGTCGCTAAGAACGTGGTCGCCGCCGGTCTGGCCGACCGCTGTGAAGTCGAGCTTGCCTACGCCATCGGCGTTTCCAAGCCCCTCTCAATCATGGTCGACACCTTCGGTACCGCGCATGTTGCCGAGGACAAGATCGTTGAGGCCGTTGAGAAAACCTTCGACCTGCGCCCGGGCGCAATCATCCGCGACCTAGACCTGCGTCGCCCCATCTACGAAAAGACGGCAGCCTACGGTCACTTCGGCCGCGAAGACGCCGACTTCACCTGGGAAAAGACCGACCGAGTCGAAGAACTCAAAGCAGCCTGCGGCCTGTAAGCTAACGAGAAAAGCCACAGCCAAATAGAAACACGCCAAAAAGAGGTACCGGAACAACCGGTACCTCTTTTATATTAACCGGTGGCGAAGATGAGTCGACATGGGACACAGAATAGGTTCCCAGCTGATGAATTTTGCAGCAAGCGTGCCCCTACCATGTATCCTAAGTTCCGAGGGCTTTGGTATTTGGTCGATCGCGAGTTCCGCACGAGCCGGAGGCCACTTAATGTGGCCTCCGTGTGAGCCAGGACTGTAGAGCAGGCGATCAAATACCAAAGTCCTCGGAACGACGGGATAGAACAGGAGCGCATATGGCAGGCAAGCCGCAAACACTAGCTACGACCTCGGCATTCGAGATCTTGGGCCCCGTCATGGTCGGCCCCAGCTCATCGCACACCGCTGGCGCCCTGCGCTGCGCACAAGTTGCCGCCAGCCTGCTGGAAGGCCGCATCACCAAAGTCACCTTTGGCCTGTGGAATTCCTTCGCCCACACCTACCGCGGCCACGGCACCGACCGCGCTCTCGTCGCGGGCATTCTGGGCCTCGACACCGATGACGAGAACATCAAGCAGGCCTTTGACCTCGCACGTGGGCAGGGCCTCGAATATCACTTTGACATCAAGGGCGACGACGCCTCCATCCACCCCAACACCGTCGACATCGATATGGTCGACGCCACGGGCGCCACGGCGCAGGTCCGCGGCGAGAGCTTAGGCGGCGGCAAGATGCGCATCAGCCGCATTAACGGCGTCGGCGTCGACATCTCGGGCATGTATTCCACGCTCTTCGTGGCGCACCAGGACGTCCCCGGCGTGCTCGCAGCGCTCACCAACCTGCTCGCCTACGCCCATGTGAACATCGCCTTCTGCCGCACCTACCGCACCGAAGTGGGCGGCCAGGCCTACTCCGTCTTTGAGACCGACGGCGCCCCCGACGACACCGTCGTCCCCATGCTCCGCAAGCTCGACAATGTCGATTACGCGACCTTTATCGAACTCCCCGGTTCTGCCTCGTCGCTCTCCCCCGGCGTCTCGGCAAAGGAAATCTTCGACGACGGCGAGCAGCTGCTCGATGCGTGCGAGGAACTGGGGCTCAACATCGGCGCCGTCATGGCCGTGCGCGAGGCACGTCTGACCGGCGAGGCCCACGCCGTCGCCGCCATGCGCCGCGTGCTCGACGTCATGCGCGAGGAGACCACGACCCCCATCGTCAATCCGCAGCAATCGCTCGGCGGGCTTATCGGCGGCGAGGCTAAACTCGTCGATGCCACCGGCCGCAACGATTTGAGCACGAGCCTGATGGGCACCGTTCAAACCGACGCCGTGGCCCGCGCGATGGCCGTGCTCGAACGCTCCGCCACGATGGGAGTGATCGTCGCCGCTCCCACGGCAGGCTCCGCGGGTGTCGTGCCCGGCTGCGTGCTGGCGCTCGCCGATCACCTTCAGCTCGACGACGAGCAGGTCATGGACGCGCTCTACTGCGCAGCCGCCATCGGCCTCAACCTCACCACGAGCGCCTGCGTCGCCGGCGCCGAGGGCGGCTGTCAGGCCGAGGTCGGAAGTGCGGCCGCCATGGCCGCCGCCGCGCTAGTGCAGATGCTCGGCGGCACACCCGAGCAGGCGCTCGACGCCAGTTCCATCGCGCTGAGTAATCTGCTGGGCCTCGTTTGTGACCCCGTCGGTGGCCTCGTGGAGGTGCCCTGCCAAAACCGCAACGCCATCGGCGTGGCAGCCGCCTTTAGCTCCGCACAACTCGCCCTCGCCGGCATTAAGAGCCTGGTGCCGTTTGACCAGATGGCACACGTCATGCTCTCGGTGGGCCACGCGTTGCCGGCCACGCTGCGCGAGACGGCAAAGGGCGGCATCGCGCAGGCTCCGGCCGCACTTTCGGCCTGTGCAAAATGCGGTGTGTGCGGATAGCGACAAAGAACGACTCGAAGGTGGGACAAATGTCCCACCTCTTTTGAATGCCACCGTTTCCATACCACAATCAACTAGGTAATCGCTATAATGCAAGCCCAGTAAAAACACGATGAGCCGCAAGGCGAAATTCGAAGGATATGCACACGATGTCGCAAAACGATCGAACTCAACTGATTCCCGATCCGCAGCAGCCGAGCAGGCACACCGGCGGCGTTCAGTCGCCGCGTCCTATCGCGCCGAGCCACGGTCAGCAGCGTGGTGCGGCAAACGCTTCGCAACGCCCGAACCAGCAGCGCCAGGCAAACGGCAATACGCCCAAGCAGCCCCCCACGCACGGTCGAGGCGATCGCGGCCCCGCGCGCAAACCCACCGGGAACAATAAGTCGGGCAAAAAGACGACGCTCTTTGTCCTCCTGGGTCTTATCGTCATTGTCTATATCGTAGGCGTCGTAGCGTTTTCGCAGGTAGCCTACCCCAACACCACCATCGCCGGCGTCGACGTCTCGTTCTCCAACGCTTCGTCTGCCGCCACCAAGGTCAACTCGGCGTGGAAGCACTATAAGCTCACCGTGGCGGGCGATGACTTTAGCTGGACCTATCAGCCCGAGTCCGATGAGCCCATCGTCGACGGCGAAGCTGCCGCAAAAGAGATCATCAACCACAACGAAGCCTTTGTATGGCCGGTCCGCCTTGTAGAATCCTTAAGCGGCAAGACCAAAACAACCGCTACATCCAACGAAGTAGATCTTGATCAAGACGTCGACCTGTCCATGCTCTCCGATACCTTTGACCAAAAGCAGTTTGAGAAGGATCTGGGCACCGCCATCGATGAGTTTAACGAGAGGTGTTCGGGCGCGTTCGAGGCCAATAGCTCCTATGACGAGCAGGCCGGCAAGTTTACCGTCGAGAAGGCGCGCTCCAACGAAAAACTCAACCGCGAGCATGTCATTAAGTATGCCGAGCTCGAGCTTGCCTCGCTGGCCGAGACCGTAGATCTTTCCAAGCTCGGCAACGATGCCTATGAGCCGCTCAACGGAACGCTGACCGATGATCAGATTCAGGCCGCATGCGATGCCGCCAACAACTTCCTGGGCGTCAACGTGACCCTCAAGCTCAACGGCGAGGATGCCGGCAAAGTTGATGGCAGCTCCGTGTTGCAGTGGATCAGCTTTGCCGATCCGGCCAAACCTACGCTCGATACGTCGCAGATCAGCAGCTGGGCAGCCGAGCTCGCCAACGGCTTTAACACCGTGGGCTCCACTCGCTGGTGGACGCGCGCCGATGGCAAGCAGTGCGCCGTCGAAGGCGGCGACTTTGGTTGGTCCATCGACAGCAGCTCGCTCGCCAAGCAGGTCGAGGACGCCATTAACAACAAGCAGACCGGCGAAATCGAGATCAAGTACTCCCAGAAGGCCGACACCTTTACCGCAAAGGGAGAGCCCGACTGGAAGGCGTATATCGACGTCGATCTGTCCGAGCAGCACGCGCGCTACTACGACGAGAGCGGCAATATCGTGTGGGAGGCCAACTTTATCTCTGGAAAGCCGGGCGAGGACGCCACCCCCGAGGGAGTATGGCAGATCAACAGCAACGATGGCGCCAGCAAGCTTATCGGTACCAAGGACCCCGAGACCGGTAAGCCCAAATACGAGAGCCCGGTAAGCTATTGGATGCCGTTTGAGGGAAACATGGTCGGCTTCCACGATGCAACGTGGCAAAACGACAAGAGTTTCGACGACCCCAACTCCTACAAGTGGTGCGGCAGCCACGGTTGCATCAACCTGCGCCTGGCCGATGCAAAGGCACTTCACGACTGCATCAAAGTCGGCCTGTGCGTGGTTGTCCACTCGTAGTGCAACGCGCGCATTCCCACAACGTGGAGCCGCTGCGACCAATCTAACAGTTCCGAAAGAATCCGCCATATGCGCCCGCCTTACGCGACGGGCGCATATACTTATTGAGGAACTTTCTATAAAGGAGACGCTATGCCGAATGTCCCCACGATCACCCCGGGCCCGAATGATACCGAGCACACGCCCGAAGATGCCGCCGAAACGCTTCCTCTGATTACAAACGTACATGCCGACAAGCAGAACGGACGCACGAACGATACGGCCGAGATTTCCGATGAAGAGGCATATGCCAAGCTCAAGGCAAAACGTGCCGAACGTCGACGCAAAAAGCTGATTCGACGCGGTATTGCCGCCGGCGTCGTTGTTGCCATCGCGCTCATTGTCATCATCGCAACGCTGGTCATCAACGCGCAACCCGCAGGCACCAACGGACCGGTGACCGACATGGTCACCGAAGGCACGTTTACCACCACAGTCGAAGCCAAGGGGCAGCTTAAGCCCATCTCGGCATCGGTCGTCTCCCCTTCTGTCGACGGTACGGTTGAAAAGATCAACGTGCAGGCCGGACAGAGCGTCAACGAGGGCGACGTGCTCATGACCATTAAGAACGACGCGCTCGATAGCGCTGTTTCCGAGGCGCAGCGCGCGGTCGCGGCCGCCCAGGAAGACCTGAACAATGCAAAGGTGGCACTCGCGGCCGCACAGGCCGCACCGACAACGGACAGTGACGGATCGACCGGCCCATCGGACGCAAACGCCAACGCAAATGCCGTCTCGACCGCCCAGCGCAACCTCGCCTCGGCCCAGGCAACGCTGGAGCAGGCAACTGCAAAGGCGGCCGAGCGCACCGTAAAGGCCCCCAGTTCGGGCAACATCGTCGAGCTCAACGCCAAAGTCGGTGCCACGGTGACCGGAGGCACGATCATGGGCGAAGGCGACACGAGCGGCGGCAAGCAGTGCATGCAAATCGCCGACCTGTCCAAGATGAAGGTGACGGTTCAGGTGGGCGAAAAGGATATCGCCAAAATTGCCGTGGGCCAAAGCGCCAACGTGACCTATCCCGCGTTTCCCGATATCGTGAGCCAGGGCACCGTCACGGCTATCGCCTCGGTGGCAAACTCTGACTCCGGCTCCGGTAGCGGCGGCAGCGTGACCTTTAACGTCGACATCCTCATCGAAGCACCCGACAGTCGCCTTAAGCCGGGTATGACTGCCGAGGTCTCGGTAGTGACCGAGAAGCTCGACGACGTGGTTATGGTGCCGACCATGGCGCTGATGACCGAAGATGGCGAGCACTATTACGTCAATCTGGCCACCGATTCGGAAGGCAAGAAGACGCGCCGCGTGAAGGTGACCGTCGTGACGCAAAACGACAACGAGGCTGTAGTCGGTAAGACGCAGGTCAAGCGCGACGACCAGGGCAACGAGATCAACCCAGACGTCCCGGTTACCAAGTTACGCGACGGCGACACCATCGTGACGGATACCGGCGCAGGCATGACGGCAGACGGCGGCGACAATATGTCTGCCGACGAGGGCAAGTAATGCGTCCCGTCATCGACATCCGCAACGTGCACCGCATCTTTGAGAGCGAGGCCGGTTGCGCCCACATCCTGCACAACGTGAGCCTGGCGGTGAACCCCGGTGAGTTCGTCGCCATCACCGGCCCCTCGGGCTCGGGCAAGTCGACGCTCATGAACATCCTGGGCTGCCTGGACAAGCCGACGGCGGGTGATTATTTCCTGCAAGGGCTCAACGTCGCCGAGCTCGACGATGATGAGCTCACCGAGGTGCGCGCGCTGAGCATCGGCTTTGTCTTTCAGAGTTTTAACTTGCTGCCGCGTCTGACGGTGATCGAAAACGTCATGCTGCCGCTGTCCTACACCAATGTGCCGCGCAGCCAGCGCGAGATGCGCGCCGTGCACGCGCTGCAAGCCGTCACATTGCCGGTCGACCATTGGGACCACCGCATATCGGAACTCTCGGGCGGACAGATGCAGCGCGTCGCCATCGCGCGCGCCCTCGTCAACGACCCGCCCATCATTTTGGCCGACGAGCCAACGGGAAATCTAGACTCGACAACCGGGGCGCTCGTCATGGAAACCTTCCACAAGCTCCAGAAACGCGGCAAGACCATCGTACTCATCACGCATGACCCCGGCATCGCCGCCGAGGCCGATCGAGCCGTAACCATCCGTGACGGGCGAATCCATGACGGCGCATATGTCGCGCATACACCGAATACGTTACGCGGGGCCGTCAAAAACCTGCCCGCGATTTCTGCAACCACCAATCAGCCGAAAGGAGCGAAGGCATGAGCACCCGCGATCTTGTCCAAGAAGCCCTTCACTCGCTCGAGGCCAACAAGGGACGCAGCCTGCTCACCATCCTTGGCATCGTCATTGGCATCGCCTCGGTCATCGCCATGACTTCGCTCATCGGCGGTATCCAAAACAGCCTGGTCAACAGCCTGGGCCTCAATGCAGCCCGCATGGTAGAGATCTATTCGTCCCAAGAACTCACCGATTCGGATGTGGAAAAGCTTCGCAAACTGGTGCCGCAGATTGAGCAGATCGGCATCGTCGATAGCGCCTATTCCGAGTACAAGGTCGGGGATAAAAGCTATACCGTCATGGCACACGGCGTCGATAGCGACATGCTCGATGCCGTGGGCGCCAGCAAGCTCGTTGCGGGACGTGTCTATTCACAGGCAGAGTCTCAATCAGGCTCGCGCGTGGCGCTCATCAGCCGCGGCGGCGCCGATCAGCTTTACGGCAACGAACAGGACGCACTGGGGAAAACCATCAAGGTGTCCAACGGCGAGGTGCAGATTGTAGGCGTGATTGATGGCGGCAGCGACTCCATGGGCTCGCTCACGCTGTATATGCCACGCGAAACCATCTCCGGCCTGTTTGGCGACGAGAATCCTTCATTTCCCAGCGTGACGGCACTTGCCGCCGAGGGCACAGACATGGACGAGCTCTGCAAGACCATCGAGTCTAAGGTGCGCGCGATGAAGGGCATCTCGGAGGATGATGAGTACGACAGCGTATCGGCGACCTCCATGAAAAGCGCCATCGATGCACTCAACTCGTTTATGGGCGCCTTCTCGCTCATCATGGGCGCTGTCGCCAGTATCTCACTGCTTGTCGGCGGAATCGGCATTATGAATATGATGCTTACCAACGTGACTGAGCGCATCCGCGAGATCGGTATTCGCCGTGCCTTGGGCGCCAGTCGCCGCGATATCACCGCGCAGTTTTTGGCCGAATCCTCGGCACTGTGCGTCACCGGTGGCCTGCTGGGTGTCCTGATTGGCTATCTGCTGGCCTGGGGCCTCGCGATGTTTGCAGCAGGATCAGGGGTTCTCAGCGAGCTCGGCGCCAGCGGGCAAATCACACCGAGCTTTTCAATCGCCACGGTGCTGCTGGCCTTCGCCGTCTCCGTCGGCATCGGCGTAATCTTTGGCTTCTACCCCGCTCGCCGCGCGGCAAAGCTCAACCCGGTGGAGTGCCTACGCTACCAGTAAGCCACCACCAGCTACCAGTAAGCCACCACCAGCTACCAGTAAGCCACCACCAACAAGTTGCGGTGAATTAGGGGCTGAATATGCTATCTAGCAGCAAAAACAGACACTATTTCACCGCAACTTATTGAAGGGCTGTTTGCGCCAGTTCTGGGCGTCGTCCTCGAGCTATTGATGGATGACGGGCTTGTACGGGTCGAGCTTGCTCGGGACGCTCCTCCTCGCGGGCGGGAGGGCGCGCAGGCGCGGCAAGCGCCTAGCGCGCGAACTCCCGTAAGAGCGCGTCTTCCACTTCCCGAAGCGAAAGGGCCCCGCTTCCCTCGGCGGGACGGGTGACCACGATGCAGCGCGCTCCCACGTCGCGCGCGGCGGCGAGCTTCTCGGCCGTGCCGCCTACGGTTCCCGAGTCCTTAGTCACAAGCCACTGGGCGCCCACCTGCCGAAGCATCGCCTCGTTGAGCTCGCGGGTGAAGGGCCCCTGCATGCCGATGACGTGCGACGGCGAAAACCCCGCGTCGATGCACTTCGTTATAGCACTGGGCAGCGGGAGCACGCGCACGAAGAAGCGCTCCGCGAAATCGGCGACGCGCGTGTAGGGAGCAAGCTCCTTGCTCCCCGTCGTGAGAAGAGCGCGACCCGGGTTCTCGGAGAGAAAGCGCGCCGCGCAGGCGATCGACGCGACCGACACGACGCCTTTGGGCAGCGCCTCGACCGGGCGCGCAAGGCGCAGGCATCGTGCACCCACGGCGAGCGAAGCGGCCCGGATGTTGCCGCTTGCGAGCGTAGCGAAGGGGTGCGTGGCGTCGACAACGATGCGCGCGCCGGAAAGCTCGCGCTCCATGTCAGCCTCGTCGAGCCTGCCCGCATGCACCTCGATGCCTGGAAGCTCGCCCAAAAGCTCGCCTCCGTACTCGGTTGCCGCATAGGCACGGGCGGGGATGCCCGCCCCGCTCGCCCATTCGCACAGAAGGCGGCCCTCGGTGGTGCCGGCGAAGATGCGCAGCGCCGGCGCGGATGCGGGCGCCGTCACTTCGGGCCGCCTGGGCGCGTGATCTGGTAGAGCAGCGCGTTCATAATGGCGGCCGCCACGTTCGAGCCGCCCTTGCGACCCCTCGCGACGATGGCCGGCACGCGTCGCGCGAGTAACTCCTCTTTCGCCTCGACCACGTTCACAAACCCGACCGGCACCCCAACGACGAGCGCGGGCGCGATCTTCCCCGCGTCCATGAGCTCGGCGAGGCGCAGAAGTGCTGTGGGAGCGTTGCCGACGGCCACGATGAGCGGACCCTCAATGCCGCTAGCTTTGTCCATGCTCGCAACGGCGCGAGTCGTGCCCGTGGCGCGCGCAGCCGCGGCGACATCAGGGTCGGCCATGTAGCACACGGCCTTGCAGCCGAGCTTCTCGAGCGCGGGCTTGCTTATGCCTGCGAGCGCCATGTTCGTGTCGGTGAGCACCGTGGCCCCTGCGCGCAGTGCGTCGAGCGCACAGTGCGCGGCGTCATGGGTGAACACGAGAGAATCGGCGTACGAGAAGTCGGCAGTGGTGTGGATGACGCGCTTCACGACGGGCTCTTCGAGCGGCGGGAACGTGCGGCCACCGAGCTCTTCGGTGATGATCTCGAAGCTGCGCCGCTCGATGTCGCCGGGCGCCATCTCCTTGGAATCCATCTAGTACTCCACTCCTTCCCTTGCACATATCCCCTGCTCGTAGGGATGTTTCTCGCACCGCATCTCGGTTATGTAGTCGGCCTTCTCCACGATCTTGCGGGAAGGCGCGCGCCCGGTGAGCGCTACTTCGACGCCGCGCGCGGACATATCGAGCGCGCGGTCCACGAGCGCCTCGTCAACAAGCCCCTTCGAAAGCGCGTCGAGCGCCTCGTCGAGCACGAGCAGTCCCTCTTGCGCGCCCTCGAGCTCGGCGAGCGCGGAAGCGAGGTTCCCATCGTGCAGCTCGCACGTCGCGGCAAGTTCTTCCGACGTCATCGACCAGGTAAACTTGTCCGACGCCTTCCCCGCGAACACGGGCACGCCGAAATGCTCGGCGAGCAGGCGCACCTCCCCGCTTTCGCCGTCTTTCAGGAACTGCACGACGACGACGCGGCGACCTGCAGCGAGCATGCGAAGGGCGAGGCCCATCGCCGCCGTGGTCTTGCCTTTGCCGTCGCCATGATACACGTGGATCATACGCCCTCCTCGATAATGCGGTAGACATACTCCATGTCGAGCGCCCCGCGCACGACGTCGGCCAGGCGGTCGAACTCGCGCGCACGGTGATCGGCCGCGGACGCCGCGCCCGCAGCACCCACGACGCTCTCGGGCAGGCCGCGCATGCGCGCGAGCGAGCGCGCGAGGGCGAGCGCCACCCCCGGTTCGTCGAACAGGCCGTGGAGATAGGTTCCGAACACGTTTCCGCAGGCCGCGCCTTCTGGTTTGCCGCCAATCGTGCCCGCAGAGGCGCAAGAGACGGTCGTTTCGCCGTCGTGAATCTCGTACCCGCGCGCCGTCATGCCGTTCCACACCGAGAACGCGCCTTGGGCGCCCGTGATGCGCAGTGCCGACTGGGCGAGGCGCTTTTCCTCCTTGAACACCGTACTTGCAGGGATGAGCCCGAGCCCGCGCGCGGTTCCAGCGCCTTCCCTGCCGTGCGGGTCGGAAAGCTCGTCTCCCAAAAGCTGGTAGCCTCCGCATATGCCGAGCACCGGCGTGCCCGCGCCCGAAAGCGCGCGTACACAGGCCCCGATGCCGCTAGCCGCAAGCCAGCGCGCGTCGTCGAGCGTAGTCTTCGAGCCGGGAAGCACCACCAGGTCGGGTCGGCCCAGATCGGTCGTCGAGGAAACGTAGCGCACGCCCACGCCGGGCACGCGCGAAAGCGGGTCGAAGTCGGTGAAGTTCGACAGATGCGGAAGACGCACGACGGCGACGTCGATGACGCCGCGCGTCTCGCGGGCAGATAGGCGCGGCGCGAGCGAGTCCTCGTCGTCCAGGTCGAGCGTAAGATACGGCACGACCCCCACGACGGGAACCCCGCACATCTTCTCGAGCGGGGCCAAACCCGGGCGCAGGATTTCCACATCGCCGCGGAACTTGTTCACCACAAGCCCCCGCAAAAGCGCGCGGTCCTCGGGCGCAAGGAGCGCGACCGTGCCGTAGAGCTGGGCAAACACCCCGCCTGGGTCGATGTCGCCCGCGAGCAGCACGGGGGAGGACACGGCGCGCGCGAGCCCCATGTTGACGATGTCGTTTTCGGCAAGGTTGATTTCGGCGGGGCTGCCGGCGCCCTCGATGACGATGACGTCGTTTTCCTCCGCGAGCGAATCGAACGCCTCCAAAATCTGCGGCATGAGCGCCTTCTTTCGCGCGAAGTAGTCCCTCGCAGCGAAGGCTCCCTGCGCCTTGCCGGCCACGATGAGCTGGCTTCGGTGGCCGCTTTCGGGCTTGAGCAGGATGGGGTTCATGCGCACGTCGGGCGCGATGCCGCACGCCTCGGCCTGCATGATCTGGGCGCGCCCCATCTCGAGCCCGTCGGCCGTGACACCGCTGTTGAGTGCCATGTTCTGGCTCTTGAAGGGAGTCACGCGAAGGCCGTCCTGCGAAAGCACGCGGCACAGCCCCGCCGCAAGCAGGCTCTTCCCCGCGTTCGACATGGTGCCCTGGATCATGATGGGCTTGGCCCTACCCACGGGTATCGACCTCCTTCGCCAAGCCTCGGCCATCCGCGCCCGCCATAGCGCCGCCCCGTTCGTCGGGTTCGCCTTCGCCCGGTGCACCTTCCGCCCGAAGTGCGCGGCCGAACGCCATCGCAAGCCGGGCGTTCTCCTTGCGCGTGCGCACCGCGACGCGGCACCAGAAACGGGACAGTACCGAAAACGAGTCGCACGTGCGGACCAAAACCCCCTGATTATACAGGCGCTCGGGGATGTCTTTCGCCGGCGTGCGGACTAAAAGGAAGTTCGCATCCGACGGCACGACGGAAAGCCCGAGCGAGGAGAGCTCGTGGGAAAGCCACGCTCGCTCGCCCGCCAATACATCGCGCGTGCGCGAGACGTATTCAATGTCTTCCAGGGCGGCGATGCCCGCGGCCTCGGCGACCGAGGAGACGGGCCACGCCTGCCCCGCCCGGCGAATCCCCTCGATGAGTTGGGCGTTTCCGCTGATCAGATATCCCAACCGCAACCCCGCCATTCCGTAGAGCTTGGTGAACGCGGAGAGCACGGCCACATGGCGCGAACACGCGGCGCGTGCGGCCACGCTCCTTTCGCGGGCGTCGGGCGCAAATCCGAGGAAGCACTCGTCCACGACGAGCAGCGCGCCCACCTGCTCGCAGCGGCAAGCCGCGGCCTCGATCACGCTGGGGTCGACGAGGCGCCCCGTCGGGTTGTTCGGATTGCAGAGGTACGCCACGTCTCCCGGCCCCTCGATCGCGCGGGCGAAGGAGGCGGGCACGTCGAAGTCGTCCGCTTCGGAGAGCGAGAACTCCTGCACGCATGCGCCGTAGTACGATGCCGCCTCCGCATATTCAGAAAACGTCGGCGCGCACACGACGATGCGTTTCGGGCGCACCGCCGCGGCGAGCCGCCAGATGATGTCGGACGCGCCCGCGCCGCAAACGATAGTATCTTCGGGAATGCCCTGGGCGCGCGCTAGGGCGCGAACGAGGGCGAGGCTTTCCCTATCGGGGTAGGCGTCGATTCGAGAAAGCGCCTTGCAAGCTGCGGCGATGGCGCGCGGCGAGGGGCCTGCCGGATTCACGTTCACCGAGAAGTCAATGAGGTCGGAGGCGCCCCTTTCGCAAGCGATGCCGAGCGATTGCGCGCTGCCCCCATGCGTACGGGAGCGCAGGATCCCCCCGGCAGCCCGGGGCGCGGCGTGGTCTTCCCTCATGACATCGCCCCCACGGCGAGCACGACCGCCGCGCGCGCAGCGCCGAAGACGACGAGCGCGCATACGGACGCGGCGAGCATGAGCCTTGTCGCCCGAACGATGTCGCCCCACTCGATTTCGCGGGACGCATCGCCTATCGTCGGTTTCTCAACGAGCTTGCCGAAATACACCGCGGGTCCTGCCAGGCGCAGCCCGAGCGCGCCCGCGCACGCTGACTCGGTCTGCGCCGCGTTCGGGCTCGCATGGCGACGCCTGTCGCGGAGCCAGATGCGCGCCGCCCCGCGCGCGTCGAGCCCGACGATCGGGCACACGGCGATCATGAGCAGGGCCGATAACCGCGAGGGGATCCAATTCACCGCATCGTCGAGGCGCGCCGAGGCGCAGCCGAAGTCGATGTAGCGCTCGTTTTTGTAGCCCACCATGCTGTCGAGCGTGTTCACCGCCTTGTACGCCATGCCCAAGGGCGCACCCCCGATCATAAGGTAGAAAAGCGGCGCGATGACACCGTCGCTCGCGTTCTCCGCCACCGTTTCCACGGCGGCGCGCGCGACGCCGTGCTCGTCGAGAACAGACGTGTCGCGTCCCACGATGAGCCCGACGGCTTCGCGCGCCGCGACAAGGCCGCCCTTCGAGAACGCGCGGGCCACGGCCAGGCTCTGGCGGCGCAGCTCGCATGCCGCGAGAATCTGATAGCTCGCCCATGCCTCGGCCACGAAGCGCAAGCCGGAGTGAACCATGCCGCAAAGATGCAGGATTCCCCAGGTCAAAAGCCCACACGCAAGCGGAAGCGCCACGGCAAGCACAAGCCCTGCGGCGCGCGTGCCCGCGGACGTTTGCGGGCACGCGCCCCGCAGGCGGCCTTCGGCCCACGTGATCGCGCGCCCCATGGCGACGACGGGATGGGGAAGCCAGCGCGGGTCGCCGAAGGCAAGGTCGGCCGCGAACCCGGCGGCGACGGCAAGAATCGTCATCACCGGGCATCGCCCCCCGAAGCGGGGCGAACGTCGCGAAGGCAGCGCCCATCCCAGGTGGCGGCCCATGCGCCGCCCGGCTCGGTATGCACGTCAAAGTATCCCATTTTCGGGACAGCTAGCTCGGAGAGCAGCGCTTTCACGGTACCCGCGTGAACGACGAAGACGGCGCGCCCGCTCCCCTGGGCGCGCTCCGATTTGCACGCCTCCCGAAACGCCGCGACGACGCGGCGGGTGAAATCGCTCTTGTCCTCGCCATGCGGGCAGCGCGTCTCGCACCAGGAGTCTACCCAGGCGCGATAGCGCGCATCCTCTTTAAGCTCGGCGGCGCTTCGCCCCTCGAAGTCGCCGAAATCCATCTCGCGCAGACCGGGGCACGCCATAAGCTCCGCGTTCGGGAAGAGGATGCGCGCCGTCTGGTCGGTGCGGACCATGCCGCTCGTGATAACACGGAACACGTCACGATCGCACGCGAGGTCGCGCAAAGCGCGCTCGCCCGCAATCGACAGGGGCTCGTCGGTGCCCGCCCCGCTGTAGCGATGGTCTTCCGTGCCCGCCGTAGCACCATGGCGCACGAAGACGACTTCCAAAGGCGCACCCGCGCCCTGCGTCCCTCGAGGCGCATCATCAAGGTTTCCTTTGATGACCTGGGGAATCCCGCACGTCATGCGCACGACGACGTCGGCGCGCGCAGCGAGCGCGCATCCCAGGCGCCCCGCGCGCTCGCGCCATTGGGCGTCTTCCGCACGCATGGGGACGACCCCCGAGCCGACCAAGGGCAGAATCACTGCGTCGAAGCCGATCAGCCGCTCGAGCGCCCGGTCAGCGTCGAGCGCGCGTACGAGTTCCTCAGCACGGTATGCGACGCGGCCGGCAAAAGCCGCGGGCACGCCGCCCTCCGCAAGCTGCGCCGCGTCGACGAAATCGTCCGCCGCGAACCCGAGCTTTTCACGCACGAAGGTCCTCTTCCCCGAATGCGCGCCACCTACCACGAGCATCATAGGAGCATGCCCCCTGCCACCAGCATGGCAAGCATCGCGAGCTCGGCCCATTGCAGAAACCATCCGGCCAAATCCCCCGTCACCCCGCCGAAGCGGGACAGGGCAACATGGCGGTACCACGCGAGCGCCAAAAGCCCCGCCACCGCCATAAGGGCGCCGACGGCCTGAGCGCACGCGACCATCCCTGCAGCCGAAGCCGCAGCGAAAGCGCAAAGCGGCACGACGATCGCCGCGCGCTTCTTCGCAGGCGAGAGCCCCGCGGCCATGCCGTCCGCCCGCGCGGCAGGCCAGCATTCAACGGCGAGCCCCGAAAGCGAGCGGGAGAACACGAGCGAGCACAGAAGCGCGAGGAACGCCCCCGCCGTAAGCGGCAGCGCGGTGAACAGGGAAAACTGCAGAATAAGGTACACAACAACACCGATGACCCCGAAGGCGCCCGCCCGCGGGTCGTGCATGATCTCGAGCTTTCGCTCGCGCGGGGCCCAACTTGCAAGCGCATCGGAGGTGTCGCAGAGCCCGTCTAGGTGGATGCCTCCCGTCACCGCCACAGGCAGCGCCACGAGCACGGCCGCGACGATGGTCGCGGGCACGCCGAGCAGGTTCGCAACGTGTCCCCACGCCGTCATGAGGAACCCTTCCGCAAGGCCCACCAGGGGAAACGCGGCAAGCGCATGGGTTGACCCGAAATCGGTCCAGGCCGATTTCGGGACGGGGATGCGCGAGAACGTTCCGAACGCCGCGCCGATTGCCTCTGCTATCTTCACCTTGTAGGTCCTTCACCTTTCATCCACACGGGAATCCCGCATACCACTTCGACTGCGCGGTCGGCCAGCGCCGCCACGCCCGCGTTCACGCGCGCGAGCGCGCGCCTCCATGCCTCGGTCCCCTCATCGTAGCGCATCTCATCGGCGAACACGTCGACGGTGACCACCACCGTATACGCAGCGGCCTGAGCGAGCCGTTCGATGCCTCCGAGCACCTCGCGCGCCGCAGCGTCGGGGTCACGTGGGGACAAGCCGCCTTCCGCGAAAAGCTCGTTCGCAACCAGGTTGCCCACGTCCTCCAAAAGAAGTGTGCAGCCGCGCGGAACCCCGGGCGCTGCGGCGCCCACGTCACGCGAGCACTCGAGGGTGGAAAACCCTTTGCCTTCGCGCAGCGCACGATGGCGCGCGATGCGGCGGGCGCCCTCTTCCCCGAAGGGCTCCATCGTTGCCAGGTACACGCGAGGGCCGTCGTGCCCGAGGCACAGGGACTCGGCGTAGGGGCTCTTGCCGCTCGCGGCGGCACCGATGACGAGCGTCACCGTCATTTACCGGCCTCGAAATGCTCGTAAGCAGCCATGCCAGTCGCCGTGAACGTCTTCCCATCCCGGTACACGCGCAGCGCCGAATCCAGAAGGGGCAGATACGCCATGGCGCCCGCGCCCTCGCCCAAGTGCATGCCTGCGTCGAGGGGCGCCTTTATACCGAGCTCGCGAAGGAGCTCCCGGCTTGCGGGTTCGCTTGATGCGTGGGTGCCCACGAGGTAGCCCAAGGCGTTGGGGCACAGGCGCGCCGCGCACAGGGCCGCCGTGCAGGATATGACCCCGTCGAGGAGCGCCGGCGCCTTCGAGACCGCGGCCCCCAGGTAGAAGCCGCACATCGCAGCGATGTCGAAGCCGCCCACCTTCGAGAGCACGTCGATCGGGTCGGCGGGATCGGGCGAGTTCGCGTCGATAGCGCGCTCGACCACGTCGCGCTTGCGCGCGAGCGAGGCGTCCGAGAGCCCCGCGCCGCGCCCGACGAGGCTCCGCGCGTCCGCCCGGATGAGCACTGCGGCCACCGCCGCCGAGGTGGTCGTGTTGCCGATGCCCATCTCGCCCGCGGCGAGAAGGCGCACGCCGGCGCGGGCAAGCCCGCACGCGACGGCAATTCCGACCTCGATCGCGCGCACGGCCCCATCGCGAGACATAGCGGAGCCGTGCGCGATGTTGCCGCTCCCCCGCCGCACGTTCGCGCGCACCATGCGCGCGTCTTCTATGCCCCGAGCCATACCCACGTCGACGGGCACGACCTCGGCACCCGCGAACGCCGCCATGCGGCAGGCGCTCGTGGCCCCCTCGCACATGTTGCGCGCGACGGCTCGCGTCACGTCTTGTCCGCTTTGCGACACGCCTTCGGCAACGACCCCGTTGTCGGAGAAGAATACCGCGAGCGCACGAGGAAACTCGGCCACCTCGGCGCTCCCCTGAGCTGCGGCGATACACGCGACGGCGTCTTCAAAGTCGCCCAATCCCCCCAAGGGGTGCGCGATGGAGTCCCATGCGGCGTACGCGGCGGCGCGGGCGCACTCGTCTGCGGGCGCGATCCGGGAGAGCGCGGCTTCGAGCACGGCGCCCGGCGCCGACGAGAACGCGCGCTCGACTTCCTCGCGGATGCAGGCAAGCGCGGTTTCGGTTGCTTCAGCCATGCCGTCTCCTCTCTGCAAACGACGCTGCGGCAGACGCGAACGCGCGTGCAACGTCGGGGTTCGCAGGATAGTACACATGCGGGAAGCCCGCAACCAGGGACGGGGTGGTCGTCATGCACGGCCAGCCTTTGTCGCGCCGGGGCTTCTGCGCCCAGAAGTCGCCGCCCGGGCAGGTGGACTGCCAGTAGTGGAACTCGTGCGCGCGGATGCGTGTGCCGCGCGGCCCGTAGAGCCCGTCGCGTTGGGAAGTGAGCTCCACGTACCCGAAATGGGACAGCCTTCCCCCGTTCTCGCTTGCGCCCTCAAGAGCGCCCGCAACAGGCCAGCGCCGCCCCTCGCTATCGGCGATTTCGCGCTGCAGATACAGAAACCCACCGCATTCGGCGACCGTCGGCATGCCGGATTCCACCGCGCGCCGCACCGCCTCGCGCATCGGTGCGTTCTCGGAGAGCTGCCGTACATGGAGCTCCGGGTAGCCGCCCCCCAGATAGAGGGCGCTTGTCCCCCGGGGCAACTCGCTATCACACAGGGGGCTGAAAAAGGCCAGCTCGCAACCCAGGTCCTCGAGCGCGCGCAGGTTTTCCTCGTAGTAGAACGAGAACGCCTCGTCACGCGCAACGGCGACGATGGGCCGCGCTCCCGCGATCGGCTCCAACCGGTAAGGTTCCTCGCAGATATCGGGTGCCGTCGCCGCTATTTCGAGCAAGCGATCGACGTCGACGCTCTTTTCCACCAGCTCGGCCATCTTGTCGATGCGCGCGGAGAGCTGCTCGACCTCGTCGGCGGTCACAAGCCCCAGATGCCGGCTTTCGAGCGAGAACGCATCGTCGGCGGGGATATTCCCCAAAACCGCGACGCCCGTGTGCTTTTCGATCGCAGGCGCCGCGTAGGCGCAGGCAGCGGTGCTCGTCTTGTTCAGCACGACGCCGCGCACGTTCGCACAAGGCAGGAACTCGGCGATGCCGCGGATTACGGCGGCGAGCGATAAAGACGCTCCGCGCCCGTTCACCACTAAAACGACCGGCGTTTCCGTGTCGCGCGCAACCTGGTAGCTGCTCGCGTCAGCCACGCCGGGCGCCATGCCGTCGTAGAAGCCCATGACCCCCTCGAGCACCGCGACATCCGCGCCCGCGGCGCCGCGTGCGAGCAGGGCGCGCAGCGTCGGGGCGTCGGTGAAGAAGCCGTCTAAGTTGCCCGAGCGCGCGCCCACGACGCGGCGATGAAAGAGCGGGTCGATGTAATCGGGGCCGCATTTGAAAGCCGCGCATGCAAGGCCGCGACGCGCGAGCGCGCGCAGGAGTGCGCAGGTAACGACCGTCTTGCCGCTCCCGCTCGAGGGCGCAGCGACCATGAAGCGCGGGATGGTCGTGCTCACCGGGCGCCGCCTTCCCCACCCGCACCACGCGCGCTGACGAGGAACACAGGGTTTTGCGCCTTCATAAGATGGTGCAAGCCTACAGCCTCGGCGCGGGCGGCCGACACCTGGCACGCCTCGAACCCCTTAAAGCGCGAACCCGAGAGGAGCGCGCACGCCTCGGTGAGCGTCTCAACGGTGACGCATGGCACGCACAGGCGAACCTGCGAGTTCTTCTCGAGCGCCGCCTCCACGATAGAGGGAAGCTCGCCCGCGCTCCCGCCGACGAACACGGCGTCGGGGACGGGCAGTTTCGCGAGCGCTTCGGGGGCGACACCGGGGACCGCATGCACGTTGCCGCACCCGAATGCATCCGCGTTCTCCCGGATGAGCCGCACGCCGGCCGCGTTGCGCTCAACCGCCCATACCGACCCCGCTCGCGCGACGAGCGCCGCCTCGATCGACACGCTCCCCGTGCCGGCGCCTACGTCCCACACGGTGTCGGTCGCGGTAAGGCGCAGTTTCGCGAGCGCGACGGCGCGCACCTCCTGCTTGGTCATGGGAACGTCGCCGCGGATGAAGAGCTCGTCGGGAATGCCCGAGGAAGCGTACGGCCAGCGGGAGCTCGCGGCACGGGATGCGCTAGAGCCCACAGGCGACCCGGCGCCGCCTGCGAACTCGATAAGCATCACGTTCAAGTCGTCAAACGTCTGACCTGCGATTTCACTTGCGGTCGCGCAGGTGATGCGCTCGTCGGGGTACGACAGGCGCTCGGCCACCGTCACGCGCGCGTCCCCGAAGCCCGCTTGCGCAAGCTCGCACGAAAGCCGCGAGGGGTCTTCCCCGCCCGACGTGGCGAGGAAGAGCTCACCTGCGCGCTCGGCCTCGGCCACGATGTCGCACGCCACGCCGTGAGCGCTCGCAAAGCGCCAATCCTGCCATGGACGCGCAAGGCGCGCGGCGAGATACGACGCTGAGCTTATGCCGGGAACAACGCGCACGTCCACCTGCGCGTCGCCGGAGAGCGCCTCCACCAGGCGGCGCGCGCCGCTGAACAGCCCCACATCGCCCGTCATCACGACCACGGCGCGCCGCCACGACGCCGCATCGGTGAGCGCGGCGACGATGTCCGCCGTCTTCACGAGCTCGCATCTCACCACGTCGGGCGGCACGTCGATGCCGGCAAGCGCGCGATGAGCGCCGATGACCACGTCGGCGATGTCGATCGCGTCGAGCGCCGCGCGCGAGAGCAAGTCGGGGTTTCCGGGCCCCGCCCCGATGATCGTTACCTTTCGCATGGAATCTCCCGATACCCGCGCGGCGTGACCATACGGCCGCCTACGAGCTTCGTGTCAGCGTTGCCGACGAACACGGTGGTGAACATGTCGGCGTCGATCTCCCCCAGCTCGGAGAGCCTGCACATGCCCGACTGCTGCCCCTCGCGCCCGATGTTGCGTACCCAGCCGCAGAGCGTGTCGGGGGCCTTCCATTCGAGCATAATCTTCGCCGCGCGCGAGAGCCTGTCGGCGCGCTTTCTGCTGCGCGGGTTGTACAAACAGATGCAGAAGTCGGCGCTCGCCACGGCGGCGAGCCTGCGCTCGATGACCTCCCACGGCGTGAGCAGGTCGGAGAGCGACACGACCGCGAAGTCGTGGGCAAGCGGGGCGCCGAGCACCGCCGACCCGCTCTGAGCCGCGGTGGCCCCGGCGATAACTTCCACGTCTACATCGGGGTAGTCCTCCGCAAGCTCCAGCACGGGGCTCGCCATGCCGTACACGCCCGCGTCACCGCTGCACACGAGCGCCACGGCTTCTCCGCTCTGCGCGCGCGAAAGCGCCAGGCGGCACCGTTCAACCTCGTGCATCATCGGCGTCGCGAGATGCGCCGCGTCGGGCACGGCGGCGAGCGCGAGCTCCACGTATTTCGTGTACCCCACAACGATGTCGGCCGTCTCGAGCGCGCGCCGGGCCGCAATCGTCATGCCGTCGGGGCCGCCCGGGCCGATCCCCACCACGAAGAGCTTTCCCATCACCGCTCCTTAAACGAAAGTTCGATAGTTACCTTGGAAAACGCGACGGTCACGCCGCCGTGAGCGAGCTTCGGGAAGATAAGTTTGCCCCCGTCCGCGAGCGCCGCGCGCTCGCACACGTTGTCGACCCCCACCGTCGCGCGCACGAAATCAGATGGCGAAATGCTGCCTTCGACTTGCGACAACTCATCTGCGGAATACGTCGCAAGCGGAATATTGCGCGCGCGGCAGAAGGCGAGCAGACCCTCCTCGTGCGCCTTCACGTCGATCGTCGCCGCCTCGCGCACGGCCGAAGGCGAGATACCCACCTGCCCGCACGCGAGAAGAAACGCCTCCTCGATCGCTTCGGCGCACGCACCGCGACGGCACCCTATGCCCGCAACGATGCAGGGCACGACAAGGCGAAGCGGCTCGGGCGCAGGCGCCTGCGCCCGCACGCCCGCCGGCTTCCCCGTCTCACCGGCGGGCACGACCTCGCCCGTTGTCTCCGCCGCGCGAACGGACGCACCTGCATTCGCGCCAGCGAACGGCGACACGACGATATCGGCCCGAGCGCGGTCGGACGCAATGTCAACCCCCTCAGGAGGCTGTCCCGAAATCGGCATGTCGGAATAGAGCGCCACGCGCCCGCCCGAAAGCAGCCGCGCCGACACTCGCTTGATAGCCTCGGGATTCGAAACGACGAGCCCCGCACAGCGCGCCCACGTATCCACCGCCCACACGCCGCGGACGTCGGTCGCCGTGGTGATGACGGGGATGGCCCCTGCCGCGCGTGCCACAGTTTGCGCAAGCTCGTTCGCACCGCCCAAATGCCCCGACAAAAGCGGGACGGCAAAGCGCCCAGCCTCGTCGATCACCACAACCGCGGAATCGGTTGCCTTCGAGGCGACATGCGGCGCGATCGCCCGCACGGCGATGCCCGCCGCGCCCACGAACAGAAGCGCGTCCGACGCTTCCCACGCGAGCGCCGTCCATGCGCGCAGGTCGGCCTTCCCCTCACCGAACCCGCGCGAAACGGAAACGTACCAGCCAGGGTCATCTTCACCTGTCTGCGCGTAATCGGAAAGCGCGTGTGCGGTGCGCTCCGCCAACGCATACCCCCTCTCAGTGAACGCTATGCAGGAAATCCTCATCTAGCACACCACCATCGTCGAGAAGCAGCTGCCCCGATCGGGCATATCGTCGAGCGAGCGGTACACGCGCTCGCCCGGAAGCCCACAGTCCTCTACGAGCTCGGCACCGTCGAAGGTGCCCTCCTCGCGAAGGATGCGCTTCATGTCCGCAAGCGAGCGGCGTGCCTTCATGACCACCTTCGTCCCCGGCCAGCCGATTGCGCGGCCCACCCCGTACAGCACGCCTTTACTCATACGTCGCCCCCAATTTCCCGATAACTGCATCGGCGCCCGACGTGCGGAAAAGCTCGCGGCGCTCGGCGTCGAACACGACCGCGGCGATGTCGCATGCGCCCGCCGCGCGACGGCGCAACCTGTCCTCGATTGCCGTAGCGAGCGAGGCGCGCGCAGCGTCCCCCACGCCGGCGGCCTCGATTACCTCGAGTGCCGCCGTGGTCGTGACGGACGTCATGATCTCGCGCACGGTCTTCGCGCCCGCGCCGGCCATGGCCGCGTGGGCGGCCAGAATCTCCGCGCGGCAGTCGGCGGTACGCGAATGGGTGTCCATGATGCCGCCCGCGACCTTCACCAACTTGCCGATGTGTCCCACAAGAAGGACATTGGTAAATCCCTCGCGAATGCAGCAATCAATCGCGTCGCCCACAAAGTTGGAGATGAAGACCACCGGCGCACCGTTTAGGTGGAAATGCCCCGAGATGAACTGCCCGCCGTAGTTGCCGGGCGTGAGCACGACTCCGCGCCGCCCCATAGCCGCATGCTGCCGAATCTCGAGCTCGATGCTGTCACGCAAGGCAGCGAGGCTGCGCGGCTCGACGATGCCCGTCGTTCCCAGGATGGAGATGCCGTCCTCTATCCCCAGGTGCGGGTTGAAGGTCTTTTCGGCAAGGGCCACACCCTCGGGTACCGAAATCGTCACAGCAATGTTTCCAGAAAAGCCGTGCGCGGCGCACACCTCACGCACCGCCGAAGTAATCATCGCGCGCGGCGTCGCGTTGATGGCGGCCGCCCCCACCGGCTGCTCGAGCCCGGGCAACGTCACGCGCCCCACGCCCACGCCGCCATCGACGGAAACTTCCGATTCGTGCGCGGGCACGTCCTTGCTGCCCGCAGTACCCGTGCCCGACCCCGCATGTTCCACGCGCGCGTACACGAGCACGCCGTCGGTCACATCGGCGTCGTCGCCTGCATCCTTTCGCACGGCGCACTGGGAGCACCCCTCGCCGATGTATGCATCGACCACGTCCGTCTCGACGGGCAGCCCGCCGGGGGTGACGATCGACACGCGGCCGACGGGCTTTCGTGACAAGAGCATCTCGCAGGCCGCCTTCGCCGCGAGCGCGGCGCAACTCCCCGTGGTATAGCCGCAGCGCAGGCGGGTCGTCCCGGTATATATGTAGTGCTCGAAGGCCACGCTAGCTGCTCGCCTTCCGATACCCCGTGGCAAACGAAGGGTCGTAAAGCTTGCTGCGCTCGTACGACTCCGCTTGCGCGCCGTCGTGCGCAAGCCCGCCGCGAGCTCCGAGCACGCGGCCCACCACCACGAGCGCCGTGCGGTCGATGCCCTCTCGCGCGCCCGCATCGGCGAGCGTGCCCACTGTGCATCGCACCACGCGCTCCTCAGGCCAGGTCGCCTTGTACACGAGCGCCGCCGGCTCGTCGGAGCTGCGGCCCGCGGCCAAAAGCTCGGCGGAAAGCTCGGCGAGCATACCCGAGCTCAGGAAGATGACCATAGTCGAGCCGCTTTCCGCCATGGTGCGCATGCCCTCGCCCGCGGGCATGGGGGTGCGCCCGGAAAGCCGCGTGATCACGACCGACTGGCTGATTCCCGGCAGCGTGTATTCCTGGCGAAGCGCCGCCGCGGCACCGCAAAAGCTCGACACGCCGGGCACCACCTCGTAGTCCACGCCGCGCGCGTCGAGTGCGTCCATCTGCTCCTGGATGGCGCCGTATAGGCACGGGTCACCCGTGTGCAGGCGCACCACTTCCTCGCCCCGCGCATCCGCCGCACACATCACGTCGAGCACTTCCTCCAAGGTCATGTGCGCGCTGTCGTAGACGACGCAGGATTCCTTGCAATCGGCGAGCAGCTCGGGGTTCACAAGGCTCCCCGCCCAAACGACCACGTCGGCCGCGCGCAGAAGGCGCGCCCCGCGCAGCGTGATAAGGTCGGCGGCGCCCGAGCCTGCGCCAACGATATGAATCATCCGAGCCTTCCCTTCCCGTTTCTCATCGCAACCGTTTACGCCGCCCTTCGCACAGCGGGCAAAACACGGCGCCCGCAGCGGCAATCGGCGCAAATACGCAGGCAGGAGGCGCAATGCCGCCCGCCCTGGCTTTGACACGTTCACAAGTGCCCACTATCATAGTAAAAGTTTCGGCAACGAGCATATGACAATCGGATAAAAGGAAATGACCGGCGCGGCGCCCGCACAGCCCGCGCTGGCTTGCGAAGGGAACCAGGTGGGAATCCTGGGCAAGGGACATTACTGTATAGGACGCGCGGGCGAACTGCCTCGCGCCCCAAGCCAGACTGCTTCGCCTTTTCCTCACGGCATCGCCGTGGCGTTAGCTCCTTGTGAACCCCGAGGGGTGCGCTTTTCTTTCGCTTGTGCCGACAAGCAACTGTCGCCGGGGGACCGGCAAACCGAGGAAAGGAAAAACCATGTCCGACCAGATGTCACGCCGCGGCTTCATGGGCGCCGCAGCAACCGGAGCCGTCGCGCTCGCCGGATTCGCGCTCGCGGGCTGCTCCAGCACCTCCGCGAGTTCCGAGAAATCGAGCGAAAAGGAGAAGGCCGTGAAGCCGGTCATCCTCGTCACGAGCTTCGGCACGAGCTACAACGACTCGCGCCACATCACCATCGGCGCCATCGAAGACGCTATCCGCGAGAAGTACTGGCAGGACTACGACATCCGCCGCGCCTTCACCGCGCAGATCATCATCGACAAGCTGAAGAAGCGCGACGGCATCACGATCGACAACATGACCGAGGCGCTCGACCGCTGCGTGGAAGACGGCGTGAAGGAAATTGTCGTGCAGCCGACGCATCTCATGGCTGGCCTGGAATACGCCGACGTGAAAGACAAGCTCGACAAGTACGCCGACAAGTTCGACAAGATCTCGCTCGGCGACCCGCTGCTCACCTCCGACGACGACTACAAGAAGGTGGCCGCAGCCATTAAGGAGAACATGGCGTCCTTCGACGACGGCAAGACGGCGCTGTGCCTCATGGGCCACGGCACCGAAGCCGATTCCAACGCCGACTATGCCAAGATGCAGGAAGTGTTCAAGAACGAGGGCTTGACGCAGTTCTTCGTCGGCACCGTCGAGGCTGAGCCGACCTGCGAGGATGTTATCGCCGCCGCGAGCGCCGCAGGGTACAAGAAGGCCGTGCTCGCGCCGTTCATGGTGGTCGCGGGCGACCACGCGAACAACGACATGGCAGACGAGACCGACCCCGACAGCTGGGCTGCAAAGTTCATGGCCGCTGGCTTCGAAGTGACGTGCCTGCTCCAGGGTCTGGGACAGAACGCCGCGGTCGACGACATCTACGTCTCGCACGTGGACGACGCCATCGCCAAGCTGTAAACTCGCCGCGCACGGGGGCGCCGGTCGCGTCCCCGTGCAACGGGCATGCGCCGTCGGTCGGGGAAGGCGCATGCCCGTTGCAC
>DXMF01000045.1:4029-20101 GCA_019414345.1 Collinsella sp. | reverse complement strand
ATATAGGCACACAAGGTCAAAGGCGGCACCATGATCCTCCTGGTCGACAAGATCGAAAAAAGCTTCGGCGCGCGCGTCCTCTTTAGCGGCGCGTCCTTCCAGATCAACCCCGGCGAGCGTTTTGCGCTCGTGGGACCCAACGGCGCCGGCAAAACCACCATGCTCAAGATCATCATGGGCATCGACAGCCCCGACGCCGGCCAGATCCAGTACGCCAAGGACTGCCAGGTGGGCTACCTAGAGCAGGAAACCAACTTGGAGCAAAAGGACACCACCATCCTTGCCGAGGTCATGGCAGCCGCCAAGGAAATCCGCCGCATGGGCGAGCGCGCCAACGAGCTGCAGGCCCAGATCACCGAGCTCTCCGAACAGGGCAAGGACGTCGACGGACTCCTTACCGAATACGGCCAGGTCCAGGACCGCTTTGAGCACCTGGGCGGCTACGAGCTCGAGAGCAACGCCCGCAAGATCCTGTCCGGCCTGGGCTTTAAGGTCACCGACTTTGAGCGCCCGTGCTCCGAGTTCTCCGGCGGCTGGCAGATGCGTATCGCGCTCGCCAAGCTCTTCCTGCGCCACCCCGACCTGCTGCTGCTCGACGAGCCCACCAACCACCTGGATCTCGAGAGCGTCCAGTGGCTGCGCGGCTTTATCGCCAACTACGACGGCGCCGTGCTCATCGTCAGCCACGACCGCGCCTTCATGGACGCCTGCGTCGATCACGTCGCCGCGCTCGAGAACCGCCGCGTGACCACCTACACCGGCAACTACAGCAGTTACCTCAAGCAGCGCGAGGACAATCTGGAGCAGATGCGCGCCAAGCGCGCCGCCCAGGAGCGCGACATCGCCCACATGCAGGTCTTCGTCGACAAGTTCCGCTACAAGCCCACCAAGGCCGCCCAGGCGCAGGAACGCATCCGCAAGATCGAGCAGATCAAAAAGGAGCTCGTCATCCTGCCCGAGGGTCACAAGCACATCGACTTTAAGTTCCCCGACCCGCCGCGCTCGGGCGACATGGTCGTGGGCCTGGAGGGCGTATCCAAGTCCTACGGCGACAAGCACATCTACAGCGACATCGACCTCAAACTCTACCGCGGCGAGCACGTGGCGCTCGTCGGCCCCAACGGCGCCGGCAAGTCCACGCTCATGAAGATCCTCGCCGGCCTGGAGCCGCCCACCACCGGCACGCGCGACCTGGGCACCAACGTGGGTGTGGCCTACTATGCCCAGCACGCGCTCGAGGGCATGACCGAGTCCAATACCGTTCTGCAAGAGATCGACACTGTCACGCCCAAGTGGACCGTACCGCAGCAGCGCAGCCTGCTGGGCGCCTTCCTATTTAGCGACAACGATTCCATCGAGAAGCAGGTTCGAGTCCTCTCCGGCGGCGAAAAGGCGCGTCTGGCCCTGGCCAAGATGCTCGTGGCGCCCGAGGCGCTCCTGTGCCTAGACGAGCCCACCAACCACTTGGACATCGACTCGGTGGACATGCTCGAGAACGCCCTGCAAAACTTCCCCGGTACCATCGTGCTGATCAGCCACGACGAGCACCTGGTACGCGCCGTGGCCAACCGCGTGATCGACATCCGCGACGGCAAGGTCACGGTCTACGACGGCGACTACGACTACTACCTCTACAAGCGCGAGGACCTCGCAGCCCGCGCCGCCGCCGAGGCAGCAGGGGAGAGCGCACCTGCCGCGGCCAAGTCCACCAAAGCCAACGCGGCCCAGGACAGCAGCCCAGCCGCGGCCCCTAAGCCGGCCGAGGGCAAAAAGACCAAGGAGCAAAAGCGCGCCGAGGCCCAGGCCCGTGCCGCGCTCAACAAAAAGCTCAAGGGCGTGCGCAACCAGCTCAAGAAGATCGAGGCCGAGCTCGACAAAAAGCGCGCCCGATATGACGAGCTTATGGAATTGATGGCAAGCGAAGAGCTTTATGCCGATCAGGACAAGTTCAACGCCGCGCTGGGGGAATATAACGGCCTTAAGCAAGAGCTGCCCAAGCTCGAGGACGAATGGCTGGAGCTTTCCACCCAGATCGAAGAGGAGACCGCACGTGAACTCTCGTAAAGCCACCGCCGTGGCGATGAGCATCATCGCCATCGCCTGTCGCATCTGCGGCATCTTTATGAGCGCGATGACCGTGCTGCTGTGCTTTAGCGGCCTCACCGCCAAGCTGCAGATCGTTGGCTTTGTCGTTGAGCTTTCGCGCGCGCTGCCGAGCGCTATCGCCGGCTACGGCGTCATCACCTCACCCTTTGGCGGCGTGTTCCGCTTGGATTACGCCATCGTGGCCGTCATCCTGTTTGTGGCCGACTACCTGCTTACGCGCGCCTCGCGCCGCGTCCGCTAGGGGAGTGACATGTCCAGCAGCTACCTCATGAACCTGCTCGCCAGCGCCGCCGCCGTCATCGTGGGCATCGTGATCCACGAGAGCGCGCACGCCGCCGCGGCCTGGGCACTCGGCGATAAGACGGCCCGTTCGCGCGGCCGCGTCTCGCTCAACCCGCTCAACCACATCGACCCATTTGGCACCATTCTCCTGCCGCTGCTTATGCTCGCGGCCGGCGGCCCGGTGTTCGCCTTCGCCAAGCCCGTGCCCGTCTACCTCAACAACCTCAAGCACCCCAAGCGCGACGAGGTCCTGGTGAGCGTGGCCGGCCCCGCATCGAACATTGCGCTTGCATGCCTTGCGGCCGCTCTCATGCACGCGACATACGGCAACCTCTACACCAGCATGTCCTTTGCTGTGGCATCACAAATCATGAACTTCGGTGCCACCTTTATTGTGATCAACCTGTCGCTCGCGTTCTTTAACCTCATCCCGATCCCGCCGCTCGACGGCTCGTCGATTATCGTGCCGTTCCTCAAGGGCAAGGCGCTCACCAACTACTACCGCCTGCAGCAATACGCCATGCCCATCCTCATCCTAGTGCTGTATCTGCTGCCCATGTGGACCGGCATCGACGTGATCGGACGGTATTTCGACGTTACCGTGTATCCGCTGGCCGAGTGGCTGCTCAACTTCGCAATCGCCGGCATCTAAGGTAAACTTACAGGTCGACCGTGCAAAACGGTCGCAACATGCACCCAAACCGCGCCGCGAAGGCGCCGTCAAAGGAGGTCGAAGATGTCGTATCGCGTGTCGACGCAGGTCTACAGCGGACCGTTCGACCTGCTGCTGCAGCTGGTAACCCGTCAAAAAGTTGATATCGGCGCCATCTCGATCAGCGAGGTGGCCGAGCAATACCTGGCCGAGGCCGAGCGCATCGAGGCGCTGGACCTGGACGTGGCGAGCGACTTTTTGCTGGTCGCGGCAACCCTTTTGGACATCAAGGCCGCCTCACTGGTGCCCCAGGAGGCCCCGCGCAAGGCAGACGACGATGACGAGGACGACGATGACCTCGAGGAGCTCAGCGCGCTCGACGGCGATGCCCTGCGCGAGGTCCTGATCCAGCGCCTGATCGCCTACAAGCAGTTTAAGGGCGCGGCGGCTGCCCTTGGCGCCCGCATGCAGGCCGAGAGCCGCATGCATCCGCGTGTTGCCGGCCCCGACCCCGAGTTTCTGGGCCTTATGCCCGACTACCTTGCCGGCATTACCCTGCGCGGCCTCGCCGTCATCTGCGCCGACCTGGACGGCAAGCGCCAGACCTTCCTGCTGGAGGCCGAGCACGTGGCACCGCATCGCGTGCCGCTCGACCTGACGGTGGCCTCTGTCGACCGCTTTACCATGACGCACCAAACCTGCACCTTCCGCGAGCTCTTGGACGGCGACGCCACCACCGAGCAGCTCGTCGTCACCTTCCTGGCCATGCTCGAGCTCGCCAAGCGCGGCTCGCTCACGCTGAGCCAGGACGAGATCTTTGGAACCATTCAAATCAACCGCGTCGAGGGCGCCGAGGCATACGTGCCCGGCGAGGGCCCCGAGCTCACCGAATAGGAGTGCTAACCATGTCAACCCTTTCCACGCTGGAGGCAAACAGCCTCAAAGGCGCCCTCGAGGCGCTGTTGCTGGTGTCGAGCGACCCCGTGAGCGCACCCGCGCTGGCAGGTGCGCTGGATATCGCCCCGGGCGAGTGCGCGTCGCTTTTGGCCGAGCTCAAGGTTGAGTACGAAGAGGCCAACCGCGGCTTTCAGCTGCGCGAGGTCGCCGGTGGCTGGCGCCTGTTTACACACCCCGCCTACCATGATGCGGTCGAGGCCTACGTGCTGAGCTGGGACACGCAAAAGCTGTCTCAGGCGGCGCTTGAGACCCTGGCCGTCATCGCCTACCACCAGCCCGTCACGCGCGAGGTGGTCAAGGGCATCCGCGGCGTCAACTCCGACGGCGTCATCGCGTCGCTCGTGGATAAGGGCCTGGTGCGCGAACTCGGCCGTGACCCCGAGCGCGGTCAGGCCATCATCTACGGCACGACCAACGCCTTCTTGGAAAAGTTCGGCCTGCGCTCCACCCGGGACCTGCCCGATCTGGAGCAGTTTGCCCCCGACGAGCAGTCGCGCCAGTTTATCCGCGAGCGCCTGAGCGGCCGCAGCATTCAGTCCACGCTCGAGGAGCAGGCCGAGGACCTGGACGAAGAACGCGAACTGATCGATACCGATGTTGAGGACACCGATGGCGAGGAGCTTCTGCCCACCGTCGATACCTCGGAGGATTTGCATGACGAGGACTAACGAAGCAGGGGAGACGCGCACCTCACGTGCCGCGGGCGTCACAACGCCCGCGAGCGACGCCCAGCCCGTCTACCCGCACACCATGCGCCTGCAGCGCTTTTTGGCGCGCGCGGGCGTGGCGAGCCGCCGCGGCTCGGAGGACCTGATGACCGCCGGCCGCGTGACCGTCAACGGCCAGGTCGCAACCGAGCTGGGCACCAAGGTCGACGTCGACCGCGACCATATCGAGGTCGACGGCATGCCCGTCAAGCTCAACCAGGGCGCCGTGTACCTAATGCTCTACAAGCCGACTGGCTACCTCACCACCATGAGCGATCCGCAGGAGCGCCCTTGCGTGGCCGACCTGGTCCCGCGCGACCGTTTTCCTGGGCTCTTTCCGGTGGGTCGCCTGGACCGCGACACCACGGGCCTTTTGCTCTTTACCACCGACGGCGACCTGTCGCAGGATCTGCTGCACCCCAGCAAGCACGTCTACAAGACCTACCAGGCGCTCGTGGACGGCCACCTGACCGATCGCGACTTGAAACCACTCCGTCGCGGCATCGAGCTCGACGACGGCCTGTGCCAGCCGGCAATCTGCCGCGTCATTAACGCGCGCGAGGCCGAGGCCGTAGCTCCCCAGGGCGTCAAGCCCGGGACCACCGCCGTGGAGGTCATCATCCGCGAGGGCCGCAAGAACCAGGTCAAGCGCATGCTGAGCAAGATCCACCATCCCGTGATCCGCCTGCACCGCTGCAACTTTGCCGGTCTGGAGCTCAAGGACGTGGCCAAAGGCTCGTGGCGCGAGCTCACCGACCGCGAGGTGCAGATCCTCAAGGCCGGAGGCATCCCGCCCAGGCAGGCCAGCTCCAAGCGGGGCAACCCCAACGCGACAGCGGCCAACCCCGCGACCCGCACGCGTCACCACGGCAGCCACGGCTCCGCGCCCAAGCGCAACACCTACCGCGAGCGCTACACGAGCTAGGCAACCCGCCAATCCGCAGCGCCCGCGACCCATACCAGCACGTCAACCACCGAAAGGAAGCATTGCATGATCGTCGCCATCGACGGCCCCGCCGGTTCCGGCAAGTCCACCATCGCCAAGGAGATTGCCCGCCAGCTGGGCTTTAACAAGCTCGACACGGGCGCCATGTATCGCGCCGTCACCTTCGCCGCGCTCGACCGCGGCATCGACCTGGACGACGAGGCCGCCATCGATGCCCTCGCCGAACAGATCGAGATCCGCTTTACCAACGGCACCGGCGAGGACACGCGCCTGACCATTGACGGCCAGGACGCCTCGGCTGCCATTCGCACCCCGCAGGTTGACGCTAACGTCTCCAAGGTCTCGGCCTACCCGGGCGTGCGCGCGGCCATGCTCATCCATCAGCGCCGCGCCGCCGAGGACCGCGATATCGTGGCCGAAGGTCGCGACATCGGAACCGTCGTGTTCCCCAACGCGCAGGTCAAGGTCTTCCTGACCGCCGACCCGCGCGAACGCGCCCGTCGCCGCGTGCTGCAGCGCCACCAAAACGACGCCCAGCCGCTTACCACCGAGAAGCTCGAGGCCGAGGTCGACGAGACCCTCGACGCCCTCAAGCAGCGCGATAAGCTCGACAGCAGCCGCGAGGTCGCGCCGCTCGTTCCCGCCGAGGACGCCGTGCACGTCGACTCCACCGCCCACACCATCGACGAGGTCGTCCACATTATCGAGGACCTCATCAACCAAAGGAGGTAGCCCATGCGCCTGTTTAAGCAGACGCCCGAGGATTACTACAACGCCCCCTACGCCGAGTTCCCGGCGCTCATCCGCGGCACCGTCGCCGTGGTCATGGGCATCCTGTGGGTCTTCTCCAAGCTCATGTGGCGCTGGAAGGTCGAGGACAGCGACCTGCTGTTTGAGCGCCAGGAAGGCCGCGGCAGTGTGGTCATCTGCAACCACACCTCAATGGCCGAGTTGCTGGCCGTGGAGACGGCGTTGTTCTTTGGCGGCCGCCGCATCCGCCCGATCTTTAAATCCGAGTTTGCCAAGACCAAGATTGTGCGCTGGGCCTTTAGCCGCGTGGGCGGCATTCCCGTCGAGCGTGGCACTGCAGACATGAAGTGTCTGCGTGCCGCCCAGCATGCGCTGCAGCGCGGCGAGGACGTCTTGATCTTCCCCGAGGGCACGCGCATCCGCTCGCGCGAGATCAAACCCGAAGTCCACGGCGGCTTTGCGCTCATCGCTCAGATGGGCAAGGCGCCCGTCAACCCACTCGCCATTTGTGGTTGGTCCGATATTACGCCTAAGGGCAAAAAGCTCATGCGCCCCAAAAAATGCTGGATCCGTGCCGGCAAGGCCATCTCGCTTTCCGATGCTCCGGCCGAGCTCAAGCGCAAGGAACGCCTGGCATGGTTTGAGTCCGAAGCCATGAGTCGCGTCTACGCCATGCGCGATGACCTGTGCGCCGAGCACCCGGGCAGGTTCTAGCCATGGGCGAGTATGTCATGAACACTGCCGAGGCTGTGACCGGCAAGGCAGACGCCCCCACCATCGAAATCGCCGCCCACGCTGGCACCTGCTACGGCGTGCAGCGTGCGCTCGATATGGCCCTGGCGGCCGCCCCGCAGGCGGGGGAGAACGCTCAGGTCCACACCCTGGGCCCGCTCATCCATAATCCCATCGTGGTGCGCGAGCTTTCCGAGGCAGGCGTCGGTCTGGCCGAGACCCTAGACGACGCCGCATCGGGCACCGTGATCATCCGCGCGCACGGCGTGGTGCCGCAGGTGATCGAGGCCGCTCGCGAGCGCGGTCTCGACGTGGTCGATGCCACCTGCCCCTACGTGAAAAAAGTCCACGTGGCGGCGGAGCGCCTGGTACGCGAGGGCTACCGCGTGATCGTCGTGGGCGAGCCGGGCCACCCCGAGGTTGAGGGCATCCTGGGCCATGCCGGCGATGACGCTCAAGTCGTGAGCTGCGCCGCCGATGCGGACGCGCTGCCGCTCAAGGGCAAGGTTGGGCTCGTCGTGCAGACCACCCAGACCGCGCAGAACCTGGCCGAGGTCGTGGCTGCCATCACGCCGCGCGTGCAGGAACTGCGCGTGATCAACACCATCTGCGCCGCCACGAGTGAGCGTCAACAGGCAGCAGCCGCACTTGCCAACCGCTGCGACTGCATGGTCGTGGTGGGCGGCAAGAACTCGGGCAACACCCGCCGCCTGGCGCAGATTTGCGCAAACGCCTGCGAGCGTACGTATCACATCGAGGAAGCTTCCGAGCTTCAGGCCGCGTGGTTTACCGACGCTCACCACATCGGCATCACCGCCGGAGCCTCCACCCCGCAAGAACACATCGAACGCGCCGTCGAGCGCATCAAGGAGCTTTGCCGCTAATCATGGACCAGACCGTACCCGCATACGCCGCTGAGGTGGCCGATTACGGGCGCAGCCGCGACCCCGAGCCGGGTGAGGGCGCGCTCGTTAAAAACGTGCGCCCCGAATCGCCCGCATGGGATGTGGGTATCGAGCCGGGCATGCGCGTGCTCACGGTCAACGGCGAGCAACTGACCGATATGATCGTGTGGCTCTGGGAGGCAGATGACGACACTGTCGAGCTGGAGGTATTCGACCCGCGCGACGACACCGTCACCCCCGTCGAGCTTGACCGCTTTCCCGGCGAGGACTGGGGTCTGGAGTTCGATGGCCCCATCTTCGATGGCATGCGTACCTGCGTAAATGCCTGCGTGTTCTGCTTTATGACCATGCTGCCCAAGGGCGGTCGCTCCACGCTCTACATCCGCGATGATGACTACCGCTTGAGCTTTTTGCAGGGCAACTTTGTCACGCTCACGAACCTCACCGACGAAGATGTTCAAAACGTCATCCAACGCAACATGAGCCCCATGAACGTGTCGGTCCACGCCGTGAGCCCCGACATCCGTCGCCGCATGATGGGCCGCAACGCCCAGCGCGGCATGGACGTGCTCGAGGCCATCATGGCCGCCGGCATCGAGATTCACGCGCAGATCGTGCTGTGCCCCGGCATGAACGACGGCGAGGAGCTGGAAAAGACTCTGCGCTTTTGCGAGGAGCACGAGCAAATCACGAGCCTGGGCATTGTGCCGCTTGGATTTACCAAGCATCAGAACCGTTTTAGCTGGTCCTACAGTGACAAGCCCGAGCTGGCGCGCGAGACTATCGCCATGATCCGGCCCTTCCAGGACCGTGCCTTCGAGCGCTTTGGCCGCCATACCTTCCAGATGAGCGACGAGTTCTACCTGGATGCCGGCATCGAGCCGCCTGAGGCGGACTTTTACGACGGCTACCCGCAGTACTACGACGGCATCGGTATGATTCGCTCCTATCTGGACGAGACCGACAACGTGCTCGCCGCCGATGCCGAGCGCCTGCGCCGCGTTCGCGAGGCAATCGCCGCCCGTGACCAGCGCCTGCTGTGCCTTTCGGGCGCCAGCGCGCGCGATACGGTAGCGCGTTTTGTGGAATCGCCGCAGGGCCTTGCCGGTACCGTCACGGCCATCAAAAACCGCTACTTTGGCGGCAACGTGGACGTGACCGGCCTCATCGTCGCCTGCGACATCTTGGAGCAACTGCCACAGGACCTATCGGGGGTTATGCTCTTTGTGCCTAAGCTCATGTTCAACGCCGATGGTATGACCCTTGACGAGTATCATCGTGACGAATTACTCGCAAGCCTTACCGGTCGCGGCGCCGAGGTTCATGTGGTGTCGACCATGCCGCATGAGCTGCTCGATACCCTGGAGCACATCCTTGGCATAACGCCCGCCAATTCAACTATTCCCGCTGAACCTACCCATTAAAGGAGAGCAGATGAAACCTATCGTCGCCGTCGTCGGACGCCCCAACGTGGGCAAGTCCACGCTCGTCAACCGCCTGGCCCAGACCTCGGACGCCATCGTCCATGAGTCCCGCGGCGTCACGCGCGACCGCTCGTATCACACGGCCGACTGGAACGGCCGCGAGTTCACCATCGTCGACACGGGCGGTATCGAGCCGCTCAAGAGCGATGACGTCTTTGCCACGTCCATCCGCGACCAGGCCCTCGCCGCCGCTGAGGAAGCCGCCGTGATCCTGTTTGTGGTCGACGGCCGCACCGGCGTCACCGAGGAGGACGAGTCGGTCGCCCGCATGCTCAAGCGCTGCGACAAGCCGGTCTTTCTGCTGGTGAACAAGCTCGACAACCCCGATCGCGAGAATGACAACATCTGGGAGTTCTATTCGCTCGGCATCGGTGAGCCCACGCCGCTCTCGGCACTGCACGGCCACGGCACGGGTGACCTGCTCGACGACATCGTGGCCCTGTTGCCCGAGGAGGAGGACGAGATCGCCGACGAGTTCCCCGATGCGCTCAACGTGGCCATCATCGGCCGCCCCAACGCCGGTAAGTCCTCGCTGTTCAACCGCATCCTGGGCGCCGACCGCTCCATCGTGTCCAACATCGCCGGCACCACGCGCGATGCCATCGACACCGTCGTCGAGCGCGACGGCAAGCACTACCGCATGGTCGACACCGCGGGCATTCGCAAGAAGAGCACCG
The DNA here is from genome assembly GCA_019414345.1 of Collinsella sp. GTDB lineage: Bacteria > Actinomycetota > Coriobacteriia > Coriobacteriales > Coriobacteriaceae > Collinsella. The sequence goes on along the minus strand of DXMF01000045.1, from coordinate 9,903 downwards.
TGTACGAGAATATCGAGTACTACTCCATGGTCCGCGGTCTGCGCGCCATCGACCGCGCCGACGTGGCGCTGCTCGTCGTCGACGCCTCTGTGGGCGTCACCGAGCAGGACCAGAAGGTCATGGGCTTGGCCATCGAGCGCGGCTGCGCCATCGTGGTGCTGCTCAACAAGTGGGACCTGCTCGACGACGACCGCAAGCGCGAGGCCTGCATGGAGACCGTCGACCGCCGTTTGGGCGTTATGGCCCCCTGGGCCCAGTACCTGCGCATCTCGGCCCTGACCGGCCGCAGCGTCGAGAAGATCTGGGCGATGGTCGACGCGGCCGAAAAGACGCGCTCGCAAAAGATCAGCACCTCGCGTCTCAACACGTTCCTCACCGACCTGCGTGAGTTCGGCCACACCGTGGTGGACGGCAAGCGGCGCCTTCGTATGCATTACGTGACCCAGACGGGCGTCAACCCGCCGACGTTTACGTTCTTCGTCAACCACAGCGACCTGGTCAACGACACCTACCAGCGCTACGTGGAGAACCGTATGCGCTCGACCTTCGATTTTTCCGGCACGCCCATTCGACTCTTCTTTAGGAAGAAGGAGCAAAAGGATGCATAATCCGATTCTGCTGACCGCCATCTGCGCCGTGGTTTCGTTCTTTATCGGAGCGATTCCGTTTGGCCTGATCCTGGGCCGCGTGTTCAACCACACCGATATTCGCAAGGCGGGCTCCGGCAACATCGGCACCACCAACGCCCTGCGCGTAGCCGGCCCCAAGGTGGCTGCGCTCACGCTGCTGCTCGACTGCCTTAAGGGCGCCATCTGCGTCCTTATCGCCCGTCCGCTTATCGCGGGCGTGGGCTATGGCTTCCCTGTGAGCATCATGGCGCCTGGAGCCCCCGGCGACTGGATGCTCGGCGTCATCTGCCTGGCTGCGGTGTGGGGGCACATCTTTTCTCCCTACCTCAACTTCCATGGCGGCAAGGGTATCGCCGTGGGCTTGGGCGTCATCCTCGCCTGGTACTGGCCCATCGGTCTTTCGCTGCTGGGCATGTTTATCGTGGCCGTCGCCATCACCAAGTTTGTCTCGGTAGGCTCGCTTGCCGCGGCCATCGGTCTTCCCATCGCCGTCTGCGCGGTCTTTCCGTACGGCAGCCTAGGCCTTAAGTTTTGCATGGCGATGATCGGCATCACCGTGGTGTGGGCCCATCGCGCGAACATCAAAAAGCTCACGTGCGGTAAGGAGTCCAAGCTCTCGTTTACCAAGCGCGTCACCGAGCCCGACGATAAGTAGGAGAGAGTCATGAATGTTGCGCTGATTGGCTCCGGCTCCTGGGGAACCGCCGTCGCCGGCCTTGCCGCCGCTCGAGCCGAGCGCGTAACCATGTGGGCCCATAGCGAGCAGACGGCCGCCGGCATCAACGGCGAGCACCGTAATCCCCGGTATCTGGTGGGATATGAGCTGCCCGGCAACGTCGTCGCCACCACGGACCTGTCGCAGGCACTCGAGGGCGCCGATGTCATCATCTTTGCCGTGCCCTCCACGCACCTGCGCAGCGTATGTCATCAGGCAGCACCCTTCATCGCCACCGACACCCCGGTGCTCTGCCTCACCAAGGGCATTGAGCCCGAGTCCGGCCTGCTCATGAGCGAGGTCATTGCCAGCGAGATCGGCAACGAGACGCGCGTGGCGGCCCTCTCGGGCCCCAACCATGCCGAGGAAATCTGCCGAGGCGGACTTTCTGCCGCTGTCATTGCCAGCAAAGACCCGCAGATAGGGGAGACCTTTAAGGACCTGCTCCTATCCACGGCCTTCCGCATCTACCTGTCGCAGGACATGACCGGTGTCGAGGTTTGCGGCGCCATGAAAAACGTCATCGCCATCGTATGCGGCATCTCCGCCGGTACCGGCGCGGGCGACAACACGCTCGCCCTTATCATGACGCGCGGCCTGGCCGAGATCAGCCGCCTGGTGCACGCCCGCGGCGGCCAGGCCATGACTTGCATGGGCCTTGCCGGCATGGGCGACCTCATCGCCACCTGTACCTCGGAGCATTCGCGCAACCGCACCTTTGGCTACGAGTTTGCCCACGGCGTGTCGCTCGACGAGTACCAGGCCCGCACGCATATGGTGGTCGAGGGCGCCGTCGCGGCCCGCAGCGTCAGCGAGCTCGCCCGTTCACTGGGCGTAGACATTCCGCTCACCTTTGCCGTGGAGCAAACGCTCTACAACGGTGTTACTTTGGATAGGGCGCTCGAAATTCTCACCGACCGCGTCCCATCGCAAGAGTTCTACGGACTCACCGACTAGTGCAGAAAGGCTACTACCATGGGTTCCATTAAAATCGCTCCGTCCGTCCTTTCGGCCGATATGGCCAACCTCAAGGGCGAGCTCGACAAGATCGCCGGTGCCGACTACGTGCACTTCGACGTGATGGACGGTCACTTTACCGGCAACCTCACCTTTGGCGTCGACATCCTCAAGGCCGTCAAGCGCTCAACTGACGTGCCGGTCGACGCGCACCTGATGGTGTCGAACCCCGATGAGACGGTCGATTGGTATGCCGATGCCGGTGCCGATATGATCACCGTGCACTACGAGGCCTCCACGCACCTGCACCGCACGCTCACGCATCTGCAGCAGCGCGGTGTCAAGGCCGGCGTGGTGCTCAACCCCGCCACGCCCGTCTGCGTGCTCGAGAGCATCATCGACGTTGTCGACATGGTACTGCTCATGAGCGTGAACCCTGGCTTTGGCGGCCAGAGCTTTATCCCGGGCACCATCGCAAAGCTCCACGAGCTCAAGGCCATGTGCGAACGCCACGGCGTGTCGCCCCTGATCGAGGTCGATGGCGGAATCTCTTCCAAGAACATCGCCGAGGTCGTCAAGGTCGGTGCCAACGTGCTCGTAGCCGGCTCCGCCGTATTTAAGTCCGAAGATCCCGCTGCCGAGGTTGCGCTGCTGCAGAAGCTGGGCAACGAGGCCGCACAGGAGGCATAAACCCTTATGACCGCAGGTCAAAACCGCATACCCGTGAATCTTGACTATGCCGCCTCGACGCCCATGCGCGCCGAGGCGCTCCTTGCGCAGCGTGAGTACGACGACAGCGAGCTTGCCGGCGTCAACCCCAACTCGCTGCATTCGCTCGGCCGCAAGGCCGCTGTGCGCCTGGAAGTGGCGCGTCGCGAGATCGCCCGCAGCTTTGGCGCGCGCGTCCGCCCGTCCGAGATTATCTTGACCAATGGCGGCACCGAGGCAAACCAGCTGGCGCTCCTCGGACTTGCCGAGGGCGCCCGTCAGCACGACCGCAAGCGCAACCGCGTGATCGTATCTGCCATCGAGCACGATTCGATTCTGGACAACCTGCCGCTGCTGCGTGCCGGCGGCTTTACCGTCGATCTTGTGCAGCCCTGCCGTGCGGGCTACATCGAGACCTCCGTGCTGAGCGACTTGCTTGGCGATGACGTCGCGCTCGTGAGCATCATGGCCGCCAATAACGAGACCGGCGTGGTGCAGCCCATCCGCGAGCTGGCCGCCGCCGCGCATACCGTGGGCGCCCTGTTCCACACCGATGCCATCCAGGGCTACTTGCATATTCCGCTCGATGTCACCGAGCTGGGCGTCGATGCTATGACCGTTGCCGCGCATAAGATCGGCGGCCCTGTGGCATCCGGCGCGCTCTACCTTAAGAACCGCACGCCGCTGCGCCCCCGCATCTTTGGCGGCGGACAGGAAGCCGGACGTCGCGCCGGCACGCAGGACCTGCGCACACAGCTGGCCTTTGCCGCCGCCGCGCGTACGCTGGCACCCCATGTGGCCGAGGAGCGCGAGAAGCTGCAAGCCCTTTCCGACAAGCTCTACGCCACGCTTACGGCCCACCCGCGCATTCACGCCACCATGGGTGACTACGCGCAGGCCGACCGTCTGCCCGGCATGGTATCGATCTATATTGACGGCATGGACTCCGAGGAGCTCATCATCAAGCTCGACGCCGCCGGCTTTGAGGTATCGGCAGGCTCGGCATGCTCGAGCGGCAGCATGGACCCCAGCCACGTTTTGAGCGCGATGGGCATCGGTCGCGAGCAGGCTCTGGGCGCACTGCGCATTTCCTTCGATGACCGCGTGAATCCGGACGATCTGAACGACTTTGCCCAGACGCTGCTCTCGATCGTAGGTGCCGCATGATCGTCGCCGAACTCGAGCGTGCCCTGCTGACGCGCTACCCCAAGGCGGACGCCGAGGGCTGGGATCATGTTGGGCTATCTGTGGGAGATCCCGCTGCTGTGATCACCGGTGTTGCCTGCGCACTCGACGCGACCGAGGCCAACGTGCACCGCGCTCTCGAGGCCGGCACCAACGTGCTGCTGACGCATCATCCCGTCTATATCAAGGCACCCGAGGCATTTTGCCCGCCCAGCGCGACGCGTCCCCAGTGCAGTGCGGCGCTCTACGAGGCGGCCCGTTGTGGGGTGAGCATCATCTCGCTCCACACTAACCTGGACCGCTCGCATGAGGCACGCATCTGCCTAAGCAAGCTGTTGGACGCCGCGCCCGCAAGCTCGCTGGAGCACGTGGACGACCCCGAAGCGAGCGGCCTGGGCGCACTTGCAACGCTCAACAACCCCTGCAGCCTACGCGACCTCGCCAACCGTGCCGCCACGGCGTTTGGCAGCGACCCGCGCGTGTGGGGCGAGGCCGATCACCCATGCCGCACGGTCGCCATTTTGGGCGGCTCCCTGGGCGATTTTGGAGAGCTTGCCATCGCCGCGTGCGCCGATGTGATCGTGACGGGCGAGGCGGGCTACCACGTGGCGCAAGACCTTGCCTTGCGTGGTCTGCCGGTGATCCTGCTCGGCCATGACCGCTCCGAGGAGCCATTCATTGATATATTGATGAACTCTGCAGTTGACGCCGGGGTCGACCCCCGTCATGCGATTAAAATACTGAACCCTTGCCAATGGTGGACTGTGACAAAAGGAGAGAACTTATGAGCGCCGGCGCTACGCTACTCAAGCTGCAACAGATCGATTTGGAGCTCGCCCGCAACAAGAGCGAACTTGCCAATATGCCGGAGCTCAAGGAGCTCGCTTCCAAGCGCAAGACCTATGTAAAGCTTAAGTCCGAGATGACCAAGCTCTATGCTCAGCGCAAGGACCTGGACATTGAGCTCGATGATCTCAACACCACCGAAATCCAGACCAATAACGCCATCGAGGCCGCCAAGAAGCGCCACGTTGACGGCTCTGACTACCGCGAGGTTCAGGACCTGGAGAACGAACTCGCCACCCTGGCCAAGCGTCTGGACAAGATCGAGCACACCCGCAAAGATGTCGTCGTCGCCCACAAGGAGGCGCTCGACCGCGAGGCCCGTGCGCAGGCCATCATCGCCAAGTTCGAGGAGGGCGTGAAGGCCGACACCAAGGCCGCCCGCGCCAAGGCCGCCGACCTCCAGTCTCAGATTGATGCCGCCACCAAGGAGCGCACCGCGCTTGCCGCCACGCTGCCGACCAACGTGCTCACCGATTATGAGCGCCTGCTCAAGCAGTTCCGCGGACTGGCCGTCGAGACCATCAAGGGCAACATCCCCACGGTCTGCCACACCGCGCTGCAGGCGTCGTCCATGAGCGACCTCAACCACGACGGTAGTGAGATTACGCATTGCCCGTACTGCCACCGCCTGCTCGTGCTCCCCAGCAAGGAAGCCTAACGATGACGGCGGCACCCAACAAATCAATGCAACTTGAGGGAAAAACGATCCTGCTGGGCATTACCGGCGGGATCGCCGCCTATAAGTCGTGCAATATCGTGCGCCTGCTGCAAAAGCGCGGCGCGCGCGTCAAGGTCGTTATGAGCGAGCATGCCACCGAGTTTGTGGGCCCGCTC
>DXMF01000045.1:0-4019 GCA_019414345.1 Collinsella sp. | reverse complement strand
TCCGTGCACTCACCCACGAACCCGTTGCCGTTGGCCTATTCGACGACCCTTCCGACCCCATCCACCACATTTCGCTGGCGCAGGAGCCCGACTTGGTGGTCGTGGCGCCCGCGACGGCCAATATCATCGCCAAGATGGTCAACGGCATCGCCGATGACCTCATCTCCACCACGCTGCTTGCCACGCCGCGACCCATCGTGATCGCACCCGCCATGAACAACGGCATGTGGAAGGCGCCGGCAACGCAGGCCAACATGGCCACGTTGCGCGACCGTGGCGTCCATGTGGTGGGACCTGGCAGTGGCTACCTTGCCTGTGGCGACGTGGACACGGGACGCATGGGCGAGCCCGAGGACATTGTCGAAGCCGTCTGCGAGGTGCTCGACCCCGCGCAGCAAGACCTGGCGGGCAAGCGAATCGTGATCACCGCCGGCCCCACGCACGAGCCGATCGACCCCGTGCGCTTCATTGGTAACCGTTCGTCGGGCAAGATGGGCATCGCCCTGGCGGAGGAGGCAGCTCGCCGCGGTGCTGCGGTCACGCTTGTGCTGGGACCGACATCGCTCGATGTCCCCCGCGGCGTGGAGTGCGTACGCGTGCAGACCGCCGCAGAGATGCTGCAGGCAGCGCTCAGCGCCTTCCAGACGGCCGATACAGCCATTTGTGCGGCCGCCGTCGCCGACTACACCCCCGCAGCCCCTGCCGACCATAAGCTCAAAAAGGCCAACGAGCGCTTGGATCGCATCGAATTGGTCGAGACGGTCGATGTCTTGGCCGAGCTTTCGCGCCAAAAGGGGGAGCGGTGCGTGATAGGCTTTGCGGCCGAGACCGATAACGTCGTGGAGTACGCTCAGCGAAAGCTCGCCCGCAAGGGTTGCGATGCCATTATCGCCAACGATGTCTCGCGCGCCGATTCGGGATTTGGAACCGATACCAACAAGGCCTGGATCGTGAGTGCAGCGGGCACGCAAGAACTTCCCGTGCTAACAAAACCCCAGCTCGCAGATACAATTTTGGACTTGCTTCAAAATTTATAAAAAAGTTCTTGCACAAGGGCAAAGTTTCGGGTTAATATACTCCCTGTTGCGAGCGAGAGCAGCGCAACGAACAAAAGCTTCGGGACGTGGCGCAGCTTGGTAGCGCACTTGACTGGGGGTCAAGGGGTCGCTGGTTCGAATCCAGTCGTCCCGACCAGAAGTTTGCAGGTCAGGCACCTAGTGTCTGACCTTTTTTGTTTTAAGCAATTGCTTAATTTTGATTAATCAACAGGGTGCCAAAAATCTACCTACGCGATAATCGCCTTTTGCGGTTACTTGCGCGTTTTGCACGCGCTTGAGCCGATTTATTAACGCGATATGAATCTACATACGCGTAGCTGGTATACAGCCGAATACAGGCTGTATTTATCGCGGCGATTTACGTAGATATAGCGACTGTAACGAACAAGCGTGTCGCTGTATTTATTCCAGTAGTTCACTTGATCGGTGGACAAGTGGGCTGTTGCAACGAAACGCCAAGCGGGATGGGCTCTATACGAGGATGCCGCAGGAGTAATGGCGGGGGAGTGCGGCAGACGCTCTGAGAGCCGCTGTACGACCCCATTTCTCCTCAACCCGATAACTATGCTTCAAGACGAGAATCGTTCGTTTGGTTGCCAAATGAAAAGCCCGCGCAGAATCGCACGGGCTTTTCATTGGTTGCAGATGAGGCTAAAAGCAGAAGGCGGGGAACACGCAGTAGATGTTCGTCGCGCTGTAGTAGTCATAGCTGCCGTTGCTGTGGACACAGCGGAAGGACGCGGAGTTGCTCGGATGCACGGAGCGAGTCCAGTGATAGCTGCTCGACGAAGCACTGGAATAGTTCGATGTTGTCACGCCCTTGGATTTGTAGTACTCGTACTGGGCGCCGTCAGACTGGAGGTCACCGTAGACTTCAGTCATCGAGAGCAGGAAGACCTTGTCAGTCGTGGCCGAGGGGGTGCCTGCCTCGCCGTCGCCCAGGTTGTCGGTCATCTTCGTGACGGACTTCACCTTGGACTGGAGTTCGCAAGGCAAAAGCGACCAGAGGTCGCCGGTATTGAGGAGGCCGCGGAGTTCGGACTTCTCCCAGCCGCCGGCGTGCGTGTTCGCGGCGTTTATTCTCTGTAGGGCCAGGGCATTGTTGGTCGCCTCGAACGTAAGCCCCGCCTTGCCTGAGCCATCAGCAAAAATTAAGATAAGACCGTGTATGACCAATATGAACTTGAGCATATTTCGTCCGTATTCATACTGGATGATCAAGGAAACATCATCGGCCCATCCGAAGGAGAGGAAGAACCTCTTGCCTTATTAAAGAAATACGCCAAATACAACGGATATAAAGCGGAAGGAGGCGACATCGAGTAACTATCAAAGGCCAGATTAAGGAGCCGGCCATGAAGAAATGCCTACCCTCCATCGTCTCAGCAACTCTTTGCCCCTCCCTTGTCATGACACCATTTGTACCCGTTGCGGCAGCCCATGCCGACGAGGGATCTCCCGCCGAGAGCAGCGATATCTACGTCGGAGTCAATTACGACGAAAATTACGATATATCCCTTTTTTGAGCGCGGGCGCTGCGCGGATTCATATTCCAAGGCGTGGTGCGATTCTCACGGATCTGCAAATAACCGCCCCGCCCCTCACAAGGTCAAGCTGAACGCGAAGGAGGAGGCTTGCCTGCGCGATCTCTAGCTTGTTGGCACCGCTGAAGTTATCGCCGGTCTCGTGACAACCGGTCCTAGCGGCGGCTTTTTTGCAACCGCAATGACATCGTACCGACTTTTCATTTGCATGTTCTGAAAGGAAGTTGCCATGTTGTCGCAAAATCAATCGAGATACTTGAACACAATCGGCTTTGCCCTGCTTGCATTACTCTTTGCTAGCGACCTTTTGCTGAAACCGCCCAAGGAACTCGTTTTGCTTGCCATAGACTGCATTTCCGCCCTTTACTTTACGGCAACCCTAATCGTCGGACTAAAGGAGAGGAAAAAAGGCGCAGTCGTTGCGTCCGCCGTAGGCGTGATCACAGCCATTGCATCATTCTTTATCTGACACATTGGTGATTTAGGGGCGATATCGTAGGAATACGACCGGGAGAGTCGGGACCAGATTGCCCGAGTTGCCCGGTCGGCTCGCGCGACGGCGCGGCGGTTCCACAGAAAGCTCTCCCGACTTCACGCCGTTTCTGATCGCATTGTAGACAGCCATCTCGTCTTCGCAGTCGGCGAGCACGCGGTGTGCGTCGTCGATTTGGATGTCCAGTAAATCTCGAAGGTCCTCCATGCACCAGCGTCCGAGATTTGGCCATGCGCGTTGCGCGAGCTGATAAGTGTCGATTGCGATGCTGTGGTTAAAGTCCAGGCCAAAGCCGTCCCAGGCAGAACAGCTTTGTTTCCTTGATTATCACCTTCATCCGGACACTTCCCGCATTCATCCGTGTGTGTACGGATGAATGCGGGGTTCAATACCCCGGCGGCCTAATCGGCAGACCGCCGGGAACTCTCACTCCTCGATAAAAGCCGGCACTCGGTTAGTCCCGCGCATCTTGAAATCGCCGGTCTCGTGGGAGACGTAGAGAATGCCGTCCATCCCATCTCGCGATGCATATGAAAGGTGAACAGAACCGCAATCCGCTCCATCATTGTCGAGAAGATCGAACGAATTCGGGTCGCTCGTTGCGGCCAAACGACCACTCATACAAGAGCCATCGTCATTACAGATTTGCCATTCCATGTCTTCGCCTGCAAGAATCGCCATAGACGGCCTGGTCGCGCCATCGTTGACATACATCCCGTCTATGCCAAACCCATTTTCAGCGCCATCGATGAACGACTGCTCGGACCTATACCTCGCAAATGATGCACATAGCACCATTGCAAGACAAAGTACAGAGCCAACAATCGCTATCTTTGCATAGCTCTTGCCTATCATGTCATTCACCTCCCTCGTATGTATCGAGGTATTCCTGCTTGAGCGTCTGCGAGGACGACTCGGTCTTTT
>DXMF01000044.1 GCA_019414345.1 Collinsella sp. | reverse complement strand
AAAGGAAAGCACTTAATGTGCTTTCCGTCTTGCGCAGGACTGTAGAGCAGCAAACTTAACCCCCGCCCTCAGCCCCGGAAGCCCTCCCGGATGGCCCCAAAAAATTTTTCAAAAAAGTTGTTGCGCGCCGGACAGACTTCTGTGTATACTAATCCCCGCAGCGCACGCGAGCGGAAACAAACGCGAACGTCTGCCTGGGGAGTTAGCTCAGTTTGGTTAGAGCGCCGGCCTGTCACGTCGGAGGTCGCGGGTTCGAGCCCCGTACTTCCCGCCAACGCAATTAAAGCCACGTCTTCGGACGTGGCTTTTTGCGTTTAATAGGACAACCGCTCGGCCGTCCCTTTCATTCTGCTCCTTGTTTCCGAGATGCGGAAATGAATTAAGTATATCGGTTTAAACAGGGGGGGGGTTTGTTGCGCAACACTCGTTCAATGAAACAGGGGGTTAGGTTATACTAAATTCCACTGCAGGCCTAATCTGATGCAATTTGCTTTGGATTCGACCTTCAGCGGACATCTAATTCACTATTTGGTTGTCCCGGCGGTTATTTAGCGTCTCGACGTAAGCTCGGCCCCGGAGCCCGTTCGAGCTGTTCGTATTCCTTGAAAGGGGAAACATGGACATATCGAGGAAGACTGATTATGCCCTCCGCATGCTTGCGATGCTTGCCGAGGAGCCGGAGCGGTTGCTTTCTGTTCGCACTGCTGCCGAAGAGGTCAATGTTCCGTATTCGTTTGCCCGTTCGATCCAACACGGTTTGGTTCAGGCCGGTATTGTGGAGAGCCTGCGTGGCGTCCACGGCGGTATGCGTCTTAAGGTCAACCCGAGCGAGGTCACTATCCGTCAGGTCGTCGAGGCCGTTCAAGGCCCTATGGTTATGAATGATTGCACGGCGCTCGATGGCGACTGTGCGCGCAGGGGCACGTGCTGCTATCATCCCCTGTGGGCTGGGGCCCAGGCGCTGATGCGTGACTACCTCGATTCCGTTTCGCTGGACGATGTCGTCGCTCGCCGCCAGTTCCCCGCCGTCGATCCCAAGTTCGCCGACCGCGACGCCTTTCCCGAGTATGCCGTTTGCGCGTGTGCTTGCCGGGAGGAGTAGCGCCGCATAAGGAGTATAGCTATGATTCAGAACCCCTTTCGTTCGATGATTCGTTCGGAAGGGGTTCTGCGTTATCGCGACCTTCCGTGGCGCCGCACACGCGACCCGTACATCATCTGGCTTTCCGAGGTCATGCTGCAGCAGACGCAGGTTCCACGCGTAGAGACGCGCATGCCGGCATGGCTCGACCGCTTTCCGACCGTGCATTCTCTCGCCCAGGCCGCTCCTTCTGATGTTTTGGACGCTTGGCAGGGCATGGGCTACAACCGCCGTGCTTTGGCACTCCATAAGGCCGCGCAGCGACTCGTGGAGGACTGGGATGGGGAGTTTCCGCGTGATACACGCGACCTGGTCGCGCTGCCCGGTATTGGGCCCGCAACGGCGCAGGGCATTCGGTCGTTTGCGTTTGATCTTCCGGGAGTGTACCTGGAGACCAATGTGCGCACGGTCTTTCTGCATCACTTTTTTCCTGACGTTCCGTCTGTTCCCGATCGCGAGCTGGTGCCGTTGATCCAAGCAGCCTGCCCGGCGGCGCCCGGTGCGGCGTCGGATGAGGTCGCTCCCTTTGCCGTGCCGCTCGACGATGCCGATACGCCGCGCGCGTGGTATTACGCGCTGCTGGATTACGGCGCGTATCTTAAAAAGACGCTGCCCAATCCGTCTAGGCGCTCGGCGGGCTATAGCCGCCAGTCCAAATTTGAGGGCTCGCGTCGGCAAAAGCGTGCCCATATCGTGCGCATGCTGCTTGCAGCTCGCGACGGACAGCCGGCGGGCATAACGCTTGTTGAAGCTGTTGCAGGCGTTAACAAGATGGAGGCGACAGCGGGTCGCGAACCGGTTGGTTGCGATTTTATTGCGGGCATTCTTGCCGACCTGGAGCGCGAAGGCTTTTGTCGTGTCGAAGGCGAGCGCTGGCTGAGTGTGTGATGACGCGAATTTGCAGAACAGGATAGTAAGGTTTAGATTCTCGGCATGAGGGCATCCTAAAGGCAATGCCGCTCAAAGTCTGTGGGCGGCGCGTATTGAAGGGAAGTACACCTATGGATTTTGAGAATTCTCAAACCAAGAAGAACCTCGAGACCGCTTTTGCCGGTGAGTCCCAGGCGCACACCAAGTATCGTTACTATGCATCCAAGGCCAAAAAGGACGGCTACGTTCAGATTTCGAATATCTTTGCAGAGACGGCGGGCAACGAGTCCGAGCATGCCAAGCTGTGGTTTAAGTACCTGCACGACGGTGCTGTTCCGGATACGCTGGACAACCTGCGCGATGCCGCCGCGGGCGAGAACTACGAGTGGACCACGATGTATGACGAGTTCGCCAAGACCGCCGAAGAGGAGGGTTTTGCCGAGATCGCCGCGAAGTTCCGTGGCGTTGGCGCTGTCGAGAAGGCTCACGAGGAGCGCTATAACAAGCTCGTCGAGCGCATTGAATCGGGCGAGGTGTTTGAGCGCGAGGGCGTAAAGGTGTGGAAGTGCCTGAACTGCGGACACCTGCATGTTGGTGCCAAGGCGCCCGAGGTGTGCCCGGTTTGCAACCATCCCAAGGCGTACTTTGAGGAGCAGGTGGTGAACTACTAGCGCGTGGCGCTGGCTGCTGCGGAGCGCAGGGCGGGGAAATACCTTTGCCTCTTGCTCACGGCTCCGCAGGGCAACTGCCGGCCTCGCCGCTCCGGGCATCAGAACCGCGGCGCATCCCTTTCCCTCTCGCTCACGGCTTCGCAGGGTCGCGCGAGGCAAAGGCATGCGCCGCGGTTCTGACGGCGCGGGCTTGCCAACGAGTTTTGGCTAATTAGATTAGTTTGTGTGCCGCCCCTTTTGGGGCGGCACGTTTTGTTTGGGGTCCCTGTCTTCACAATTTCCGTCAAGCTTTTGGTTAGGTTTTGGTCGGATGGCGCAAGGGCGAGAGGGCAAAAGATTGCTGGCGAAAAAAGCTCAAAGAAAGTGCTGGTAGGGGAGTTGTTGAACTTTTCGACAGTTTTCTGACAAAAGAATCTTTGCGGCTATTGCCGCGGATTTCGTTGCCGCGGCCGCGATGGTGCGGGATGCTGGGCGCAAGCATCGAATGCTCCTATTGAGGAGGCCAACATGGATCTGTTTCTTGAGACCCCGCAGCAACAAGCCGAGCGCATGCTGCGCCAACAGCAGCGGCTTATGGAGATGCAAATGCAAGGGGCAGCCGTCCAGCCTCCTGCGCAAAACGCCGCGCCCGCGGTATCGCCTGCGGGTGAGGTGGACCCAGGAGCCTATTCCGTACAGCAAGATTCATATGCGCAGGAGCTTGCGTTCGACAAGCGTCGTGCGCGTCGCCGTCGCTGGGCCCAGCGCCTGCGTACGCTGGCGATGATCGTGCTGATCCCGTTGGGACTCGCGGCAATCTTCTTGGCCTCATATGCCCTCACGTGCATTCTCAACGGCGCCTCGCCCAGCGAAGTGCTCCAACATTTGACAGCTCTCGGCCAGCGCCTGGGCGATGTCGTAACAACCATCCGCGCCGGCTGGGAGAGTTAGCGTTTGTCACATTAGGACTTCTAGGGTGCAGGGATTATCGCCACGAGTAGAATTCTTGCATCCTGTGGGTCCTGTCGTGCGACTGAATAGTATTATTGATGATGATTAATAATAGGATTTGCTATGCATAAGCAGGATTTAGAGCAGACTCTTTTGGATATTGACGAAGAGGCGGAGCTGGAAATAGGTCCAAGAGACGATAGACCGAGCGTTGTATTGGTGGGAGGGAGCGCCTTCATGCTTAACGATGTGACGAATCGGTCGGTTACACATGACATTGATGTGTTTGAGGCAGACAGGTGCCTCCGCGAGATCATAGCTCGATATCCCGAGGTGAATGGTATGGCGGTGGCATATTGTAATCAGATGCCATTCAATTACGAAGCTCGTTTGATTCCCTTGGATATTGGGGCGCGTTTTATCAGGTACTTTACGCCATCCTTGGAAGACCTAGCGGTAATGAAGCTCTATGCCTACCGTCCGAACGACATCGTCGATCTTCATAGCCAGGCATTCGTCGACCGACTTGATTGGGGACTGCTCGAACGGCTTATATTCGACGAGGGCGAGGCGCTGGCGTCGTCGCCTTCGGAGCGGAGTTATCAAGAGATGGTCTGCGCATACAGGCAATACAAAAAGGAGGTGCTCGGTTGAATCTGACCTTTGAGGGATTCTTAAAAGGCTATTGCCGAGAGCTATCCGGACAGCAGTCGCTCAGTTTTAGAAAACTGGTTAAGCAGGCGACGACGGTTGCGCCGCGCGTGGCGGAGCCCCTGTTTTTGCTCGCTTTGGCGCAGGGTAAAGCCGAATACGTTCTGGGCTTATCCGAGGGTTCGTGGATGGAAGAGGGCTACCGAGGCGTTTTGTCCTTGTACGCCCAAACGGGTAGCCTGGCATCTCTATGCGCCGAGGACAAACTCCCTAATCGTTATGCCAACGTTTGGCGTGCGTATAGAGCGGTGAAGGAAAAGCCAGTGGCGGACAGAAGGATCAACGCTCTGATGCGAAAAAGAACGTTGGGAGCGCTAGGGGAATCGGGCGTAACGCGCTACGGTCTCTGCCGCGATTTGAATCTGAATAAGGGAAACGTGTACGCATACTTAGCCGGCGATGACTCAAAGGTGAGCAGGGAGACGGCGCGCCGCATTATGGAATATGCGGAGGAGAGGGGCGCCCAAGAAGGGGCCGGGCGCCCGGTGCGTGTGGCGGGGTAAGATTGATCGCGGTTTTGTTTGATGATCGATTGGGTTTGTTGGGCGGAGTCTATGTCTGCTGTTGATATTGTGCTGGTCGTGATCGCCTTGGTAGCGGTAGGAGTGGCTGTGGCTTGCGCCCTGCAGCTCAAGGGCCTTCGCGCCGAGCTGCGAGAGCGCAGCGATGGCGGTGCGGAGGCGATGGCGGCACTCGAGCAGGCCAACAACGCGCTCGATGCCCTGAACGTCGCGCTGGCCGAAACCCGCCGCACGGCCAATGCCATCGCGCAGCAGCAGACGACAGATGCGGCCGTGGAGCAGCAACGTTACCTGAACATCGCACGCGAGTTTTCGCAAGCTGGTGACCGGATGGATGACCTGCGCCGCGAGACGGCCCAACAACTCGGTGCCAACCGCGAGGGCATCGAGCACCGCCTGGACAAGGTGCGCGAGACGGTCGATGCCCAGCTGGGTGCTATCCGCAAAGACAACAACGTGCAACTCGATCAGATGCGCGCGACGGTGGACGAGAAGCTCTCCCGCACGCTCAACGATCGCCTGTCGGCATCATTTAAGCAGGTGAGCGACCAGCTCGAGGCCGTGTACAAGGGCCTGGGCGACATGCAGTCCATCGCCACCGGCGTGGGCGACCTTAAGCGCGTGCTGGGCAACGTAAAGGCGCGTGGCATTTTGGGCGAGGTACAGCTGGGTGCAATCCTGGCGGACATCCTTACGCCCGACCAGTATCTGGAAAACGTCGCCACCAAGCCCGGAGCCTCGGAGCGCGTTGAGTTTGCCGTCAAGCTGCCGGTAGACGAGGGCGATCCCGTGCTGCTGCCGATCGACTCCAAATTCCCGGGTGACGCATATGAGCATCTGCTCGACGCCCAGGAGTCGGGTGACGCTGAGGCCGTCGCCGCTGCGCGTAAGACGCTCGACGCCATGGTCAAGCGCGAGGCCAAGGACATCTGCGAAAAGTACCTGAGTGTGCCGGCAACGACCAACTTTGGCATTATGTTCGTGCCGTTTGAGGGGCTGTACGCCGAGGTTGTCAGTCGTCCGGGGCTTATCGAGACCCTGGGCCGCGACTATCACGTCAACGTTGCCGGCCCTAGCACCATGGCGGCTATCCTCAACAGCCTGCAGATGAGCTACCAAACGTTTAGGCTGCAAAAACGCACCGATGACGTGCTGCGCGTGCTTTCTGCCGTCAAGGCCGAGCTGCCGCGCTATCAGGCGGCGCTGCGCCGCGCCCAGCAGCAAATCGAGACCGCGGGAAAGACGGTCGAGGGCATCATCACCACGCGCACCAACGTCATGGAGCGCAAGCTCAAGGACATCGACGCGCTGGAAGACGCCGACCAAGCTGATGAGATCTTGGGACTCATGCCCGCGGGCCTTCTCACAGATCAAGAAGACGAGGAATAATTACAACAAGACGGTGGGGCGCCGGCGCAAACGCGGGCACCCCGCTGCTTTTCGCATCGTGCTTGCCTGAAGTGCGCTTTAGTATGCAACAATGACGTTTAGCCCCGCCAGATGTGAAAGGAAGCCCATGTCACAGAGAAGCACCAGTCCGCTCAAGCGCTCAACCGTGCGCCGCACGCTACAGCGTTTTTGGGACGTCACGCGCACGCAGCCGCTGATCGTCTTTCTCTCGGTGCTCTCGTCGGCGGGCTACATCTTTTTGCTCACGTTTGCCAACACCTACGTGATGGCGCTTATCGTCGACCGCGTCCAGGCCGGCCCCGTGGCGGGCGACCGGGTGTTTGAGGTCTTTGGCCCCTACATTCTGGCGCTTGTGCTCGTTAACCTGGTAGGCCAGATCCTCTCCAAGCTGCAGGACTACACCGTCTACAAGCTCGAGATTGCGGGCAACTATCACTTGGCGCGCCTGTGCTTCGACACGCTCTCCAATCAATCCATGACATTCCACACCAGCCGTTTTGGCGGATCGCTTGTGAGCCAGACGAGCCGTTTTATGAGCGGCTACACGGGGCTGGTGGACGTGACGGTGTATTCGCTCATTCCCACTATCACCTCGGTTGTCTGCACGGTGGCGGCGCTCGCTCCGGTGGTGCCGACGTTTACCGTGATCCTGGTGGGCATTATGGTCGTCTACATTGCGTTTGTCTGGCTCATGTATAAGCGCATCATGCCGCTTTCGGCCGCGACGTCCGCCGCGCAGAACAAACTGTCGGGTGTGCTGTCCGACGCGGTCACGAACATCCTGGCCGTCAAGACCTGCGGGCGCGAAGACTTTGAGCGCGACCTGTTCGATAGCGCCGACCGCGCCGCGCGCGACGCCGAGACGGTTTCGATGCACGCCATGATGCAGCGCAACTTTACGACCTCGGGCCTTATCGTCATTACCATGGCCGTGGTGAGCGTGTTCGTCGCGGGCGGCAACGCGTGGTTTGGCATCTCTGCCGGCGCGCTTGTCATGATCTTTACCTATACGTACAACCTCACCATGCGTCTGAACTACGTAAGCTCCATGATGCAGCGCATTAACCGCGCGCTGGGCGATGCGGCCGAGATGACGCGCGTGCTGGACGAGCCGCGTCTGGTGGCAGACGACGAGAACGCTCCCGAGCTCAAGGTGGGCGAGGGCGCGATTGATTTTGAGCACCTGAGCTTTGCATACCGCGACGCCGCGGCGGGCGAGAGCGTGTTCGACGACCTGACGCTCCATGTGGCGGCGGGCCAGCGCGTGGGCTTGGTGGGCAAATCGGGCTCGGGCAAGACGACGCTCACCAAGTTGCTGCTGCGCCTGGACGACGTACAGGGCGGTCGCGTACTCGTGGACGGTCAGGATGTCTCGCGCTGCACGCAGCAGAGCCTGCGTCGCCAGGTTGCCTACGTGCCGCAGGAGGCGCTGCTGTTTCACCGCTCAATTCGCGAGAACATCGCCTACGGCCGCCCCGACGCCACCGACGAACAGATCCGCGAGGCGGCCCGCTTGGCCAATGCCCTGGAGTTTATCGACCGCCTGCCCCGGGGCTTTGACACCATGGTGGGCGAGCGCGGCGTTAAGCTTTCGGGCGGCCAACGCCAGCGCGTGGCCATCGCCCGTGCCATCCTCACCGACGCGCCGATTCTGGTGCTCGACGAGGCGACCTCTGCCCTGGATAGCGAGTCCGAGGCGCTGGTGCAGGAGGCGCTCGAGAACCTGATGCGCGGCCGCACCTCTATTGTGGTGGCACATCGCCTGTCCACCGTGGCGGCGCTCGACCGCATCGTGGTGCTGGCGGACGGCGAGATTGTCGAGGACGGTACGCATGCGCAGCTTGTCGAGGCAGGCGGCGAGTATGCGAGCTTGTGGGGCCGCCAGACCGGCGCATTTTTGGAGGCGTAAAGACCCCATACGTGGGACAATCGTGCCCATAGGTAAGTTATGCCGCCAATCCGAGGAGTCGTTATGCCACGCGAGACCAATGCCGCCAAACGCGAGCGCGCCGTTGAGGTGTGCGAGCGCCTCAACCGTCGTTATGGCCCGGTTGAGTGTTTTTTGGACCACGAGAATCCCTATAGGCTGCTCATAGCAGTGTTGCTCTCGGCGCAGACGACCGACGCGCAGGTCAACAAGGTGACGCCGAAGCTGTTTGCCCAGTGGCCCACGCCCGAGGCCATGGCGGGGGCGAGCGTTGCCGATGTGGCAGATACCATTAAGTCGCTCGGCTTCTATAAGAGCAAGGCCAAGCACGCCGTGGAGGCCGCACAGATGATTGTCGCCGATTACGGCGGCGAGGTGCCGGCCGACATGAAGGAGCTTGTCAAGCTGCCGGGCGTTGGGCGCAAGACGGCGAACATCGTGCTCAACGTGGGGTTTGGCATTGTCGAGGGCATCGCGGTCGATACGCACGTCAACCGCATCGCGCACCGTCTGATGCTGAGTCCCAAGACGCACGCCAAAGAGCCGCTCAAGACCGAGCAGGATCTGCTCAAGATCTTGCCGCACGAGTATTGGGAGTCGGTCAACCACCAGTGGATCACCTTTGGCCGCGAGATCTGCGATGCCCGTAAGCCCAAGTGCGACGAGTGCCCGCTGGCAGATCTTTGCCCCAGTGTTCGAGTGGTGCAATAGCTTTTTGCAAACTTTTTTGCAAAAAAGTCTCAAACCTTAGATATAGCTTGGTTGCGCAACCAATTCGCGTTTTTCCCCTTTTAAATAAACCGTGCATTAGTAAATCTGTCTCGTTTTTTCGGGACGGGCTGTTTCTGAACAAAGAGGAAAACATGGCAAAGTATCAGCCCGCGCACAAAAAAGTGCAACTCAAGCTCAATCTTGCTAAGCCTGCGGTAACCATGGCAGTTACCGCCAGCCTCGCACTGTCTCCGGTTCTGCAGACCGCTGCTTTCGCTGAGTCCGGCACCGACGCCAACGACGATGTCAAGGCCGAGCAGAAGCAGGCCAGCAAGGAAGAGATCGCCGCCGCTAAGGCCGACGTCGAGAAGGCCCAGAAGGCCTACGACGAGGCTAAGGCCAACGTCGAGAAGACCCAGAAAGCCTACGACGAGGCTAAGGCTGCCGCCGACGAGGCTCAGGCCGGCGACCAGGAGGCCCAGAAGGCTCTCGAGGCCGCTGCCGCTGCCGAGATGGAGGCCGAGACCAAGCTCGCCACCGCCAAGGACGCTCTGGACGAGGCCGAGAAGGCTTACAAGGACGCCCAGGACGCTGCCGACGCACTCGGTGTTGAGTACAACGAGAACCAGTACGTGAAGAAGGCCGAGGAGGCCCGCGCCGCTGCCGACGCCAAGAAGGCAGAGTGGAACGACGCCGCACAGGCTCAGAACGACGCCCAGGTTGCTCTGGAGAACGCCAAGAACCTGACTTCTGAGGACGAGGCCCAGGCTGCCTACGACGCTGCTGCCAAGAAGGCCGATAAGCTTCGTCAGGAGTGGAGCGACCTTGACAACGCTGCTGCTAAGGCTGAGCAGACTGCCAAGGATGCCGAGGCCACGATGAAGGCTGACCTGAAGGTCGCCAACGACGCTCAGGTTGCCCTCGAGGCCGCCAAGAAGCTGCCTTCCGTCGAGGATGCCGAGGCTGCTCTTGAGGCTGCCACCAAGGCTGACGATGAGGCTGCTGCCAAGTTCAATGAGCTTGACAACGAGGCTCTCAAAGCCGAGAAGGACGCCAAGGCTAAGAAGGACGCTTGGGACGCTAAGCTCGCCGAGGCCAACAAGGCTCAGGAGGCTTACGAGAACCTTGACGCCAATAAGGCAAAGGCTGAGGAGCTCGGTCAGAAGTACAACGAGCTCGACAACAAGGCTGCTAAGCTCGAGACCGAGAAAGATAAGACTGGCGCCATGAAGGCCCAGATCAACAACAAGCTTGCAGAGAACAAGGCCGATTACGA
This sequence comes from Collinsella sp., assembly GCA_019414345.1. Classification (GTDB taxonomy): domain Bacteria; phylum Actinomycetota; class Coriobacteriia; order Coriobacteriales; family Coriobacteriaceae; genus Collinsella. The sequence goes on along the minus strand of DXMF01000044.1, from coordinate 20,530 downwards.
GCGTAAGCAGGTCACGGCCGATCAGGCTCAGGCCACGGCCGATCAGAAGCAGGCCAAAGCTAACCAGCTGAAGGATGAGGCCCAGAAGGCTTACGGTTATGCTACGAGTTGTCCTGGCATATCTAACCCTGATGCTTGGGCCGATTATTACGCCAAGAAGGCTGCGGCTGACACCGCGCAGGCCGAGGCTGACACCGCGCAGAAGACAGCGGACGCCGCGAAGCGCAATGCGTACTGTGCTTCTCAGGCAGTTGAGGCTACCGAGAATGCGCTTAAAGACGCCACCAAGAACGACGATGATGCATGCCAGGCTTGGACCAACGCTGTCAACGACGCAGCCCATGTCATGACTCAGTGGAAAGCCGCAAGCGCTCTGGTGAACCTTGGTCAGCAGTATCCGCAGCTCAAGGCTGATGCCGACAAGCTTGGCCAGGAGTACAACGAGAACCAGTACGAGAAGAAGGCCGAGGACGCCCGCGCCGCTGCCGATGAGGCTAAGGCTGCTTGGCACAAGACGACCGACAAGAAGGCCCAGGCCGAGGCTGACCTGAAGGCTGCTCAGGGCAAGGAGCAGACTGTCAAGGACGCTCAGGATGCATTTGGTGCTGCCATGGGCCAGGCGGACAAGTCTGGTAAGGCTTACAACGAGGCTCTGAACAAGTCTGTTAAGGCTGCTAAGGCTGCCGAGGATGCTAAGGCCGACCGCGACGCTGCCATCGATGAGCAGGTTAAGGCTGACCAGGCTCTCGCTCAGGCCAAGAAGAAGCCGCAGATCGTTGCCGCTGCCCAGGCTGCGCTCAAGGCTGCTGCCGCCAAGGCTGATAAGCTGGGCCAGGAGTACAACGACCTCGAGAACGAGGCTTTGAATGCTGAGAATACCCTTGCCGCCAAGAAGGCTGCTTGGGACAACGCTCTTGCTGCCGCCAACGCTGCTCAGGTTGCTCTCGCCGACGCCCAGAAGGCAAAGGATGAGGCCGCTAAGGCTCTCGAGGACGCCAAGGCTAACACCGAGGTTAAGTCCGATGAGGCCAAGGCTGCTGCTGCCAAGTACGAGCAGGCACAGAGCGATGCTCTCGAGGCTTATGCCGAGCTCGAGCTCGCCAAGCAGGCTGAGGCCACGGCTCAGGCTCAGCTTGAGGCCGCCAAGAAGGTCCTGGGTTCGCTGGTTCCCTATGTTGAGCCCTCTCAGCAGCAGGTGAACACCACCACGACGACCACCGCGACGACCAAGACTCCTGCCAAGGCCGAGAAGAAGGCTGACGAGAAGAAGGCCGACGAGGCTGCCCTTCCCACCACTGGTGATAGCGTTGCCGCTCAGGTTACGATCATCGCCGGTCTGGGTGCCGCTGCCATCGCCGCTGGTGCTACCCGCCGCCGCTTTAATGCCTAATGTAGCTTTTTAAGCTCGTCCCCCCTTTATAGGCGCCTCCGGTTACAAGGCCGGGGGCGCCTTTGTACAAAGGAGCGCCGCTGCGATGTGTGCAGCGGCGCTCCTTTGCGTTGATTCTTATTGTATGTGCTCGGCCCTAGGCCAGCGCGCGTACGTTTGAGGAGATCTTCAGCACCAAAAACTCGGTCGAGGAACCCAGCTTGAGCAGGTCGCCGTCGTGGATAGGAATCTGACTGTCCTCGTCATCGGCGGTGCGCAGCGAGCGTGGCTTTTCGATAACGGTGGTCGTGCCGTTGCGTGTCACCAGCACCGTTCCGTTGGTGGAGTGCAGTCCGCTTGCGAGCCACGTGCCGTTAGAAAACACTACACGCAGGTGCCGGCGGGATACATCGGGTCCTACGTTGGTGATGGCGTTTTGGTCGTGTGCAAAAGAGCCTAGTACCGTACCCTCGGGATCGAGGCTCAAAGGATAGATCGGCGGCAAGGCCGAGCCGTCTTTCGAAAGCCTGAGCAGCCCCAGTTTTGCAGGAGGCTCGTTGACCTTGCGGTTAGTGCCTTGTGCCTGGACGACCTCGGCGGTCTCGAGCGTGCCAAAGGTTTGGGCCAGTTGCGTTATGGCAAAGTCTTTGACCTCGGAGGCGGCGGCATTGGGATCAGCCAAGCATCCGCAGACCGTTAGCGCAAGGAGCTCCAAAAGGCGCCGGTCGCTTTGCTTGAGGCCCGGCATGACGGCGATGCGGTCAAAGATATTGCGCAGGATGGAACCATCGAGCCCCCAGTGTTCGAGCGACGTTGCCATGCGCTCGAGGGCGCGCGTCGTAATGACTTGCTGGCGAGCGTTGGCGGCCGCTGGACTGCTGCCAACGCCGATTTTTGCAGCGGCAGCCAAGTTCTGGACGCTCTGCGAAAAATCGGCAAACATTTCGGGGTCGATCTTGTCGGTACCCGGAACGACGTGCACTACGCGTCGCGATAGAAACGTCTTTTCGGCGATGCGAAACCTAGGGGCCGGTTTGGCGCCCAGCGGCTTGTCCGAAACCAAGATGCGCGCTGCTTCTCGATTATTGATCTGCAGGTCGCACTTAAGGAAATCAAAGAGCACCTCGGAAGGTGTTTCCGCGCGCATGATGCGAGGCTCCTTTCTGGTATCCGGTGAAGGTGTTAGATGCAAAAGCCGGGTAGGACATAGGTCTTTTGGTCTGGTTTGTTTCCGGGCGTTGCCCAGCTAAACACGTCGCCGTCTCTTCCAACGCGGTTAAAGTACGTTGAGTTGGCGCCCTCGCTGCAGTCGGCGCTGGGGGTGCGCTCCCAGTAGCAGATCTTTTTGCCGGCGACGGTGCGGATCATGGCGTCGTTGGTGGTCAGACCGCTTACGCTCTGCTCGCGATAGAGCTGGTACTGCTCGCCTTCTCCGCTGTAGAGGGTAGAAAGGTACTCGTAGCCTTCTGCGAACGTTTCGGGCGCCTGATAGCCGCACAGCTCGCTCATGGACGGCAGCCACAGCTTGTCATCGGTGGCGGTGATGCTGGAGGCGTCTTTGGTGCCGCCGGTGTTGTTGGTGAGCTTTCGCACCGAGCGGATCTGATTACGGAGATCGTCGGGCAGCGTAGCCATGCCCTTGTCCGCCAACCATTCGCGAAGCGACGATTGCTCCCAACCGCCCGTCGCGGCGCTGTCGTTAACGGCGCGCATGGCGATGGGGGTACGGAACATAAAGGTGATGCCAGCGGGAAGGCCGTCATCGGTGAGTGTGTCTGCCTTAAAGCCCACGATCTGGACTTGTGCCTTGGTCCCGTCGGAAAGCCTGACGGTCTTGGTGTTCTCGTTTTCGAGCGACTGCTTGCTGTTTACCAGGTGGTAGGTTTCGGCAATCTCGAGCACCTTTTTGCTGGAAGATGTCTCTTGGATTTTGCGGGAGATCAGGGCGAGTTCTTCCCAGGTGTAATCGTCGAGTGACGGCTTGATGCCGTGCGCCAGGTCGATAAGCCCCCAGCATCCCGTGGCAATGGCAGAGCCTGCTATGCCGGCAACGCAGACGCCGCCGAGCACGAGCGCAGCGCGACGCGAGATGACTGGGTGGCGCGTCTGAGCCTTGTCGGAGCAGGAAGGCTTCGGTTGCTGGCTAAAGTCGACCGGGGTGGGCAGCGGCATGCGCGGCTCAAAATCTATGTCTTTAATCCAGGCATCGAGCTTGCCGACAATCGTAGACAGCGGCGCGCGCTGGGACTGCTCGTTATGGATGCCGCTCATGATGACATCGACAAGCATTTGGTCGCCGGGTACGCGTGCCTCAAGCGGCTCGTGCTCGTGCTCGATCTTGTACAGGTAGGGCGACTGGTCCATATGCTCGTTTAGGCGATATGGCGTGTGGCCGGCATAGAGCGTGTAGAGTACGCTGCAGAGCTCGTATGTATCGATGCTGGGCGACGTACGCAGCGGCGCCAGCTCGGGGATGTCGTTGGAGAGCATCTCGGGTGGGGCGAACTCGGGGGTGCCGTTGCGCCAGATGCCGGTGGACATGGTAAACGAGGGGTCTGAGCGCTTGATGCTCGAGCTGCCCAGATCGACCAGGCAAAGGTCAAAACTGCAGTGTGCAATCTGCTGGGCAAGGGACCGGCGCGTCGTGCGAATGATGATATTGCGCAAGGAGATATCACGGTGTACAAACGGCGCATCGAGCTTTTGGGCACCCAGGAGAATCTCTCCCAGGCGTTTTCCAATCGCGGCGACGGTGTTTGCGGGAATGTGGCCGCCCTCGGCGGGGTCGGTTAGCTCTGCCGCAGCATCGCGAAGGGGCAGGCCTTCAATCCACTCCATAACGATGACCGGTACGGAGCCGGTATAGCCGTAGCCATAGGTTTTGGGAAAGCCGTCCAACAGTGAGACGGCTGCAAGATTGCGATACTCCTCGGTAAGCGTCTTGATGTCCGAGGGGCTGACGGCGGAGCCGTCTTCATCACAGCCGCTGAGGGGCCACAGCGTCTTGAGCGCAAAGGTCTCGCCCTCGGTGTTGGCGACCTTGCGAAGATGGTGGGAACCGCCGCCGACTGCCCCGCAATCCAACAGGGTGGTAAAGCGGCGAATAGTATCGGGGTCTTCGGTGGTCGCAAACATGGCGTTTGGTTCAAAGGGGGACAACGCGATGATATTCATATCCGTGTCGTACGTCACGGGGCGATCCTTTCGAGAAAAAAGTGCATGACGATAATGTTAGTGAAAAGGTAGCGCAACCGTTGCCTTAATCGAAAAGGTGCCGTTATTTGCATGGGTTGATGCAAATAACGGCACCTTGTGCGTCGAAGATGTGTGGGCGGGCTAGTCTGTGATGCGAATGACCAAGAAGCGCGTCGTGGCGCCCAAGCAAAGCGTGTCTCCGTTGTGAATCTCGACGGGGGTGTTGGCAAAGTTGGCGGGGCGCTCGCGTCTAGGCGGTTCGATAGCATGTCGGCAGCGATCGACGCCCGAGATCAAAAACGATCCGTTGGTGGAGCCGAGGCCCTGCGCAAGCCAGCGTCCGTCTTGGAGCCAAATGCGCAGGTGCTGACGCGAGACATCGGAATCGACGTCGGTGATGGCGTTCTCGTCGCTCGTCAGCGACCCGATAATGCTGCCCACCGGGTCCGTGGTAAGGGGACGCAACGGCGGTCGTGCCGAGTTGCCCACGACGCGCAGCAGCCCCAGGCGAATGTCTCCCGTGGGGCGCGCGGTTGTCGAGAAAAATGAGGTGACGGTTGTCTCGACCGTGCCGAGTGTCGAGAGCATCTGGTCGGACACAAAGGACTCGGTGTATTCGATGGCGCGGGCGGGGTCGCCAAGGCAGCCGGTAACGATAAAAAAGACCAGATGGATGTAGAGGCGGTTTTTAATGTCGCTATCGTCAGTGGTCTCGATGCGCTCGACGCCGTTTTTAAAGAGCATGCCGTCGACGCCGCAATTGGTAAGGGCATCCTGCATGTCTGGGGCGCACGATTCCATATAGCGTTTAGCGACCCTGCACAGCGATTGGGGGTCGGAGCCTCGGTTTTGTATGATGAGGTTAAGTATCTGGCGCGCACTTTGTTCAAAGGGCGCAAACAGCGACTCGGGAAGGTCACCGGGTTTGGCGTGAACGATTTTGCGTGAGATAAACGACGGGACCATCAAGCGTTCGGAGATGAGGCGTCCACCGTAACGGGCGTTGCCGTCCATGAGAATTTGCGCGGCGTTACCGTTTTTGATGCGACCGAGTGACTTGAGCCCGGTGTACAGTGCACAAGATGGAGTGTCGGCCATTTATTTTCACCCCCCCCCTTCATCAAAAAAGTGACATTGAATACGCAATTATCCTCAATTATAGGCGCTTTGCAGCTCGAAATGCTCGCCATGGGGCGCGGACGGTGTAAATTGCTGCCAGAAGACAGCAAATTAAAAAGCGGAAAGCGGATTAATTAGCTGGGAAACGCGTTGGCAAGACCGTTGTGGGCAACATTTGGCATGATGTCGCTTTGGCTTTTGGTCACGGGACCGTGCGGTACCATAAGCGTCAATGAACTTTGACGCACGACCCGCCGAGCTTGCCCCGGCGGGCTTTTGGCGTTGCGATGCCGGAGGAACAGCATGCTCATTCACCGTATAGCCGCGCAGCTCTACACTGCCGAGGCCTTGCAGACCGTCGAGGCCGGGCTCGACGCCGGCGAGGATGTGACGCTGGCCGTGTCGCAGTCGGGCCGCACGCTTATGGCGGCTGCTCAGTTTGCGCGCCGCCCGCGCCCTACGGTCTACATTGTGAGCGGCGAGGACGCGGCCGATCGCGCCGCGCGCAGCCTTGCCGCCTACGTGGGCCTGGCGCACGTGTGCCGCTTTCCCGAGCGCAAGGACTATCCGTGGCGCGAGCAGGCGCCCGACGATGCCGTGGTGGCGCAGCGCTGCGAGGCTCTGGGGCGTATCGTGCGCGGGGACAACTGCATCATGGTTGCCTCGGCCCGCGCGCTGCTGCGTTGCGTGCCGCCAGTCGAGAGCCGCTACTGGGAGTCCACGACCTTTGCGGTGGGCGAGGAGATTCCTTTTGACGAAGTGCCGCAGCGCCTGGTGGGCATGGGCTACACCAATGCCGGCGCCGCCGACGCACCCGGCCTGTTCCGCGTGCACGGCGACACCGTCGAGGTATTCCCCGCACAAGAGAAAGCGCCCGTGCGCATTGAGTTCTTTGGCGACGAAATTGATCGCATTCGCCGTATGGTGAGCTCTACGGGCCAAACCATCGGCAACGAGGACAGCATCGAGATCTTCCCGTGCCGCGAGTTGGCGCTTACCGACGAAGCCGTTCACAACATGCACGTGGCGCTCTATCGCGCAAGCCAGAGCGACAGCAAGCTGGCGGCGCTGCTCGAGATGGTTGATGCGCGCATCGTCACACCCGAGCTCGACCGCTTTTTGCCGGTGATGTACGGCCAGACCGTGAGCCCGTTGGCGCACGTAAGCGGCAAGGCGCTTGTGGTTCTGTCCGAGCCGCGCTCGCTGTTCGACGACTGCCTGCGTGCCTACGAGGATATCGAGGCGCGCGCCGGCGAGGCGGGGATTGACCGCTTGGACGGCCTGTACGTGCGCGCCCAGCAGCTCGACTTTGGTGCTCAGCAGCGCCTGAACTACGTGAGCCTGATCCGCGCCGGCGGTGCGGTTACAGCAGAGCTCAAGATTGAGCAGCCGGCTATCGCAGGCTCGGACAACCGCTTTATGACGCGCGTTCAGGAAGTCGTGGGCAAGCGCTATGCCTGCGTGTTTGCCATTCCCGACCGCGGAGCGCGCGAGTCGATGGAGCTCACCTTTGGCGACGAGGGCATTACCTTTGAGGAGTCGCTGACGGCCGCCCCCGAAAACGCCGGCGTTATTGGCGAGCGCGTACGCGTGGCAGCGGCAGATTCTGCCGACCGTGCTGTCCGCCAGGAGGCCCATGCCTCGATCCGCGAGCGCCGCGTCGACGCACTCAACGCCCGCTCGCTCGAGGCGGGCGCCGCCCAGGCTGCCGCCGGTGCTGCCGTACCCACCATCTCGCGCGGACGCGTGACCTTTGTGGATGCTGCCCTGCCGCAGGGCGTGGTGGTGCCCGATGCCAACCTAGCCGTGTTCTCGATCGCCGATCTCAATGCCCGCATGGACGCCAACCGCGCGCGCAGCCGTCGCAAGGTGGACATTACGCAGATCACGTTTCCGTTTAAGCCGGGCGACTACGTGGTGCACGCTACCCACGGCATCGCGCTCTTTAGCGAGATCGCGCGCCAGGAAGTGGGCGGCAAGGAGCGCGACTACTTTTTGCTGGAATATGCCGACGGCGACAAGCTCTACGTGCCGCTCGAGCAGGTCGACCGCATCACGCGCTATGTTGGTCCCGACGGCGACAAGCCGCGCCTGACTAGGCTCAATACCGCCGACTGGACGCGTGCCACCAACAAGGCGCGCAAGAACGCCAAAAAGCTGGCGTTTGACCTGGTCGATTTGTATACGCGCCGTTCGTCGATTACCGGTATCGCCTGCCCGCCCGACACGCCCGAGCAGATCGAGATGGAGGAGAGCTTTCCTTACGACGAGACGCGCGACCAGCTGGAGGCTATCGCCGATATTAAGGCCGACATGGAGGCGCCCAAGCCCATGGACCGCCTGCTGTGCGGCGACGTGGGCTTTGGCAAGACCGAGGTTGCCCTGCGCGCGGCGTTTAAGTGCGTGGACTCCGGCCGTCAGGTCATGGTGCTCTGCCCCACGACCATTCTGGCCCAACAGCACTACGAGACCTTCTTTGAGCGCTTTGCCCCGTTTGGCCTCGAGGTCGAGGTGCTCAGCCGCTTTCGCACGCCGGCGCAGCAGAAGCGCGCGCTCAAGGCGTTTGCCGAGGGCACGATCGACGTACTCATCGGCACGCATCGTTTGCTTTCGGCCGATGTGAACCCCAAGAACCTGGGTTTGGTGATCATCGACGAGGAGCAGCGCTTTGGCGTGCAGCACAAGGAGCAGCTCAAGAACCTGCGCGAGCAGATTGACGTGCTCACGCTTTCGGCCACGCCTATTCCTCGAACCATGCAGATGGCCACGAGCGGCGTGCGCGACATGAGCCTGATCACCACGCCACCGACCGGGCGCCGCCCCGTGATCGTGCACGTGGGGGAGTACGACCCCGACGTGGTGAGCGCGGCGATTCGCCTGGAGGTGGGCCGCGGCGGCCAGGTGTACTACGTGTCCAACCGCGTCAAGACCATCGACGACGCCGTGGCGCGCGTGCACGAGGCCGCGCCCGAGGCGCGCGTGGGCGTGGCACACGGCAAGATGAGCCCGCGCGAGGTCGAGGACGTCATGATCGAGTTCGCGACCAAAAAGATCGACGTGCTCATCGCCACGACCATCGTGGAGAGCGGCATCGACAACGCGACCGCCAACACGCTCATCATCGAGGATTCGCAGCGCTTGGGTCTGGCGCAGCTCTACCAGCTCAAGGGCCGCGTGGGCCGTTCTGCCACGCAAGCCTACGCGTACTTTATGTTCCCGGGCGAGCTGCCGCTCACCGAGGAGGCTACGGCACGCCTGACCGCACTCTCCGAGTTCCAGGACCTGGGCAGCGGCATGCGCATCGCCATGCGCGACCTGGAGATTCGCGGCGCCGGCTCGCTCATGGGCGCCGAGCAGCACGGCAATCTGTCGAGCGTGGGCTTTGACCTGTTTACGCAGATGCTGGGTCAGGCCGTGGCCGAGGCGCGCGGCGACGACGATGCCGGTGTGGAGGCGGCGAGCGTGGGTATTAACCTGCCGGCCGACTACTTCTTGTCCGAGGAGTACCTGCCGGCGGTGGATCAGCGCGTGCTCGTATACCGTAAGCTTGCGGCGGCCGGGGACCTGGAGAGCATCGACGAGGTGCAGGAAGAGACCGAGGCCGCGCATGGCGAGCTGCCGTTGGCGGGACTCAACCTGTTCAATCGCGCGCGAATCCGCATTCGCGGCGAGCGCCTGGGGCTCGAGAGCGTTACGCTCAGCGGCGGTCGCATCACGTTTTTGGGCGTCGACGTTCCCAAGAAGGTGGCCTATGAGCTTAAGACCCGCTATGGTGCGGTGAACTTCCCCAAGAGCCGCAAACTGTCGGTGCCCTACAAGGCGGGCGCCGGCGCGGGCAGCGGCCTGGGTCGCGGTCTCGACGCCAACGACGGCACCGGCCCCGTGGCCGCGGCACTCATGCTGCTGCAGCAGCTGGGCACGTCCGACGATGACTAACGGGTCGACGCCGTAAACGCCCCATTTGGGCAATCTGGTTCCATGGAAAGGAAAGCATGTTCGGGTACATCTATAAGAAAGATGCCGCTGCTATCGCGGTTATCCTTGCCCTCTGCCTGGGCGTGGGCAGTTTCTTCGATTATCAGATCTCGAGCGCGCTGTTCAACATCGGCAGTATGTACGGCCGCTTTATCGAGGCGACCGGCGAGCTGCCGTTTGAGCTGACGGCGAGCGTCGCGGGCGTTATGCTCGTGCGCGCGGTGCGTCCCGACTCCAGGGGGAGCAAATGGCTCGCCGTGCTCGGCATCCTCGTCAATGTTGGCCTGACCGGCTATGAGATCGTTTCGTCCCTGAGGGTTGGCGGCAAACTCATCGCGGCTCAGTTGGTGCTGACGTTTGTGCTGGCCATCGTCGCCAACCTTATCGTCTATCGCCTCACGCGCACGACCGAGCCCGACGAGCTCACACGCTGGGCGCTCATGGTGCTTGCCGTGTGGGTCGCTCAGGCCATCATCCTCAACGTGATCGTCAAGCCGCTGTGGTCGCGCCCGCGCATGCGCGTGGTCGAGGTGACGCCGGGGCTCGAGTTTCAGCCGTGGTGGGTGATCGGCAACCCCGACAAGCGGGCCTATATTGCCGCCGGTGTAGTCAAGGACGGCTTTAAGTCGTTTGCGAGCGGACACGCGGCGCACGCGGCGATCGGCCTTATGCTCGCCGGGCTTCCCGCAGCGGCCTTTAAGGAAAAGCCGTCGCGCCGTCGTGTGGTCTTTTGGACGGCGGCTGTGGTTGTGGCGTTCGTCGCGTTTGGCCGCATCGTGATCGGAGCGCACTTTTTGAGTGATGTGAGCTGCGGTTTTGCCCTGGTGCTGGCGCTTGAGTGCCTTGCCGCGCGCATTGCCTATCCCAGCGGCGTACAATAGCTCCGTTTGAATCATCTGGCCGATACCCGGTAAGAGAGGATTGCCATGCTCGCGTTCAACAACGATTATTCCCACGGCGCACACCCGGCGGTGCTGCAGGCGCTCGTCGACACCAATATGGAGCCGCAGCCCGGATACGGTACCGATGCACATACCGAGCGTGCCAAGCAGCTTATCCGCGAGGCCTGTCAGGCCCCCGATGCCGACGTGTTTTTTCTGGTGGGCGGCACGCAGGCCAACGCGACGGTGATCGACATGCTGCTCGCGCCGTACGAGGGCGTCGTTGCTGCCGAGACTGGCCACGTCGCCTGCCACGAGGCGGGCGCCATCGAGTTTGGCGGCCACAAGGTGCTCACCATCCCCGGCTACGAGGGCAAGATGCACGCCGAGGACCTTGAGAACTATATCCAGGTGTTCTACGAAAACGAGAGCTACGAGCACACGGTGTTCCCGGGTGCCGTGTACGTGAGCCTATCGACCGAGTACGGCACGCTGTACTCCAAGGCCGAGCTCGCGGCGATTCACGCAGTGTGCCAGAAGCGCCAGATTCCGCTGTTTGTGGACGGTGCTCGCCTGGCCTATGCGCTGGCGGCCGATGAGTGCGACATTACCCTGCCCGAGCTGGCACAGCTGTGTGACGTGTTCTACATCGGCGGCACCAAGTGCGGCGCTCTGTGCGGCGAGGCCGTGGTGTTTTGCGGCATGCACGCTCCGGCGCATCCCATTCCGCGCATTAAGCAGCACGGTGCGTTGCTGGCCAAGGGCCGCCTGACGGGCGTGCAGTTTGAGGCGCTCTTTACCGACGGCCTGTATTTTGAGATTGGTCGCCAGGCGATCGAAACCGCGCAGGCGCTTCGTCGCGTGCTGCACGAGCGCGGCTACCAGTTCTTCTTGGAGACGCCGACCAACCAGCAGTTCGTGATTCTGCCCAACGAGGACATGGCCCGCATTCGCGAGCACGCGGCGATCGAGTACTGGGAAAAGTACGACGATACTCACACGGTGGTGCGCTTTTGCACCAGCTGGGCCACGACGCAGGAGGATATCGACGCGTTGGCGGCTGTCCTGTAGCCTGATGTAATGACGAGGGGCCGCCTTGCGCTAGGTTTGGCGCAAGGCGGCCTTTGTTTTTGAGGGAGAAGGGTTGTATGACCGAGATGTCCGAGCCGACGATTCGCCTGGCGACGCCCGATGATGCGCCGGCGTTGCTTGCCATCTATGAGCCGTATGTGCGCCAGACGGCGATTACCTGCGAATACGAGGTGCCGAGCGTTGAGGAGTTCGCCGGGCGCATCGAGCGTACGCTCAAGCGCTATCCGTATCTGGTGATGGAGTTGGACGGGCGTCCGGTAGGCTATGCCTACGTGAGTCCGCTTAACAGCCGCGAGGCGTACGACTGGTCGGTCGAGACGTCGATCTACCTGGCGCGCGATGTACGCCACGGCGGGCTGGGCCGCAAGCTGCACGATGCGCTCAAGCAATGCCTGATCGCGATGGGCATCACCAACATGTGCGCCCTCATCGCCGTGCCGCACGATAAGGACGACGAGTACCTGACGCACAACAGCCAGGATTTCCATGCCCATATGGGATATCGCCTGGTGGGCGCTTTCGATCGCTGCGCCCAAAAGTTCGGCCGCTGGTACGACATGTGCTGGATGGAGCTGGTCCTGGCCGAGCGCACACCCAACCAACCCAAGCCAACCTGGTTTCCCGACCTCCCCAAACCTACCATTTAGGGACAGGTTTATTTTGGCAGGTTAGCCGATGGGCTCGGTGTATTTGGCGCGGTCGGTGCGTTGGATGCGCTTGGAGACGTGGAGCGGGCGACCGTCGGTGTCGTAGACGTAGTCGGTGATTAGGATCAACGCCTGCCCGCGCTCAACGTTGAGCAAAAACGCCTCGTTTTGCGAGGCGTAGCACACCTCAAAGGTCTTATGCCCCTGTGCCGGCGCGCGATGGAACTCCTGTCGCAGCGTGGCGTAGAGTGAACCGTTAATATCGCGATCGATGAGCGTCTCGAAGCTTGGCGGCAGGTAGGTGGTCTCCAGGCACAGCGGCGCGTCGTCCAGGTAGCGCAGGCGGACAAGTTTGACGAGCTTGCTGCCCACGGCGGCGTCAAAGAACTTAGCTATGCTGCCGGCCGCCTTGGCAAAGCCCGAGTCCACGGTGCGCGTGGTGGGCTTCATGCCCTGGCCTTCGACCTGCTTGGTATAGCTCGAAAACACCAGGTTGTTCTCGTGGAGCGCGGGCGTGTCGGCCACAAAGGCGCCACGCCCGCGCTCGGTGTGCACCAGGCCCTCATCAACGAGCACCTTAAGGGCGTGGCGCACGGTGCTGCGTGACAGCCCCGATTCGTCCATGAGCTCCATCTCGGACGGCAGCTTGTCTCCGCGTGCGTAGGTGCCGGCGGCGATGCGGTCGCGCAGCATGCCCGCCAAGCGCTCGTATTGGGCCAGTTTCTTTTTAGACGAAGCGTTCATGCGATCAACCTGTATCTAACTTGTATACTTACCGAACAAAGCATGTATCCAACATGACAACAAAACCGCTGGTAATGGATTGCCGAAAACCTTACCAACAAAATTTCTAAGACAAATATAGCATACAACTAGTCGACATAACCAAAACATGTATGTAACTTGTATGCCATCGAGAGCATAAAACGAGAAGAAAGGCTGATGCACGATGACTACTCAGGAACAGGTTAAGGATGTCGTCTCCCAGGTTTTGGCTGACAAGGCAGACAAGGGCGGCATCAAGCGCGTCGTGTGGATTGGCGCTGGCGGATCCAACGGCGGCAACTATCCTGCCCAGTACTTTATGGAGCACGAGGCCACGCAGGTCGTGAGCTCCAGCTACACCAGCAACGAGTTCGTGCACGCCACCCCGGCCTACGTCAACGAGAACACCCTGGCCGTCGTCGTGTCCATGCGCGGCACCAAGGAGACCATCGTCGCCGCCCAGGTCGCCAAGGACCACGGCGCCAGCACCATCGCCATCTATGTCGACGAGTCCGGCCTTACCGAGGTCTGCGACTACAAGATCCAGTACGATAGCCTGGCCGTCGATGAGTCCTGCATGGGCCGCACCAACTCCGCCGTCGTGACCATGATCGCCATGGAGCTTACGCAGCAGACCGAGGGCTATGCCGAGTACGAGACCGCTATGGCCGCGTTTGACTTGGTCGACCCCATCTATCGCAAGGCTGTCGAGTACACCCGTCCGCTCGCTGCCAAGTGGGCCGAGCAGAACGCCGACAAGCCCTGCATCAACGTCATGGCCCAGGGCCCGCTCTTTGGTGCCGCCTACGTCTTTAGCATCTGCAACGTGCAGGAGATGCTGCAGATCGACTCTTGCACCATCAACACCTGCGATTTCTTCCATGGCCCCTTCGAGATCCTGGACAAGCGCACCTCGCTGTTCCAGCTCATCAGTGTCGGCCGCAGCCGCTGCAACGACGAGCGCGGCATCCGCTTCGTCAACCAGTACGGTGGCGAGCGCGTCTATCAGCTCGACGCCAAGGAGCTCGGCCTTAACGACATCAAGGACAGCGTGAGCGAGTACTTCAACCACCTGATCTTTGCCCCGATCCTCAACAACGTGTACATGCGCGCGCTCTCTGCCGTCACCCACAAGGACTACATGACGCGCCGCTACATGTGGAAGCTGGACTACTAGTTACGCCGTTCTACCGAACGGCGTAACGGCTCGACGCTGCGCGCCCGGCATTTGGCCAATCTGCCATTCAATTTCAAAGGCGCGACCAGAAGGTCAGCGCCTTTTCATTTCACGGCACCTTGGCTCAAATGACGGGCGCTCGCTGACGTTGCCAAAACGTCGGCGTCGTCGTGTTTGTTAAGGGGTTGGTGCATTGGGGACAGGTTACTTTGCACCAAGTTGGTGCATATGAACCTGGCCTCTTTGCACTAATGGGTTGTAGCGGAAAAGCAGATTTTCCCGTCTGCCGATTTGTGCCTTGAAAAATGTATATAACGACTATAACGTAGTGTGAAACATATTGGAAACAATACCGAGGAGGCTGCGTTGAAGAAAAGCAATCTGGGCTATGTGCTGGTGCTGATCGCCGCGCTTATGTGGGGCAGCATCGGAATCTTTGTAAAAGGCATCTCGGCCCTGGGTGTTTCGTCTCAGAGCATGGCGGCCTTTCGCCTGTTGTCGGGTGCCGTCTTAATGGCTCCGGTCTTGGCGTTCATGGGTTGCCAGGGAGGCGATCGTGAGGGAAAAGCATCGGGTCCCCTGGCACTGTTCAAGGCAAGTCCTAAAGAGCTTGTTCCCTGTGCGCTTCTTGGCATTATCGGCCTCGCCACCGCTAACACGCTTTATTACGAGTGCATGGGCGAGGTGGGCATGTCCACGGCCTCGGTGCTGCTCTACACCTCGCCGGTGTTTGGCGTCATGCTCGGCCGCGTGCTTTATCGCGAGGATGTGACTCCCAACAAGCTCGTTGCCATCGCTTTTAATATCGGTGGCTGTGTACTCGCAGTGACCAATGGCGACCTTTCCGGTTTCCATTTTTCGGTTTGGGGCGTCACGTCGGGCGTGATCGCGGGCTTTTGTGGCGCGTCGCTCGCGGTGTTTAGCCGGATAGCAACCAAGACGGTCCACCCGCTGGCTGTCACGTTTTGGGGCCTTGTTTTTGGCGGTGCGGTTATGGCGGCTATCGCGGCTCCGTGGCCAGATGTCGCCGCGGCAATGTCGCCTCAGCTGCTGCTGCTGTTCCTTGGTTTTGGACTCATCCCCACAGCCGTGGCCTATGTCTTATATATGCAGGGTCTGTCCATGGGGCTCGAGACATCGAAAGTTCCCGTCGTAATGTCTTTCGAGACAGTCGTCACCGTACTGGTGGGCATTGGCATCTACGCCGAGCCCGCCGGCGCGATCAAGGTCCTGGGCATCGTGCTGGTGCTCGCGTCCATCCTGATCATGAACACCGACTTCTCCAAGCTGCGCAACAGTGTGTTTGTCGGTCATGTCGTTGAGAGCATGACCTTTAAGCCCAACGCGTGGTGGACGGAGAAATCGCAGGACATGGATCTGTTTAAGGAGCGCACCGGCATCGCGCTGGAGCCCACCGTGCAGGAAAGCCCCTGGTACTTTGTGCGATAGAGGATTGCGCGCAGGGTCTGACCTCGGGTTATCCAGCCAGCGCCGGCCTACCCAGCCCCAACGTTTCAAGTACGTTAAACCCGTCAACGGTCGATTTTCACCCGCGAACGGTCTTTATACTAATTAGCAATATAAGCAACGTATAAGACGTTATAATGACCATAACGAAAAGGAGGAGGCAAGATGAATCAGATCATTCTCGCATCTCATGGCGGCCTGGCCGCAGGCGCCAAAGACACGCTCGAGATGGTTCTCGGCGACGTGTCGAACGTCCACGTCGTGTCGCTTGCTCGTGACGACAAGGAGCCCATCACCAATAAGGTGGACGCCATGATCGCCACGTTCAACGCGGACGACACCGTCTATGTGCTGACCGATATGCTCGGCAGCTCGGTCAACAACAGCATGGTCGAGCTTTCCAAGAACGGCACGAAGTTCACGGTTGTCAGCGGTTTCAACATCCCGCTGGCACTGACGCTCGCTATGAGCCCCGCCCCCATCAAGGGTGCCGAGCTCGCGGCCCTCATCAACGAGGCCCGCACCGGTCTGACCAACCCCAACGCACCGGTCGAGGTCGCCGCGGCTCCCGCCAAGAAGGCCAAGGCACCCCGTCACAGCTCCGGCCCCGCCAAGATCGTCCTCGCACGTCTTGACTACCGTCTGCTGCACGGCCAGGTCGTCTTTACCTGGACCACCAAGGTTCAGGCCGAGCGCATCATCGTCGTCGACAACGCTGCCGCCAACGATGACATCAAGAAGGGCGCTCTTAAGCTGGCCAAGCCCCAGGGCGTGCGCCTGAACGTCTTCACCGTCGAGCGTGCCCTCGCCAAGATGGACAAGCTCAACACCCTCGGCGAGCGCGTCATGTTCGTCTTTGGCAACACTGCCGAGATGCTGCAGTTCTGCCAGGGCTACAAGCTCGACGCCATCAACCTGGGCGCCACCGCCAACCACGACGGTGCCGATCAGATCGGCGGCAAGGACAGCTCCGTCTTCCTCGACGCCACCCAGAAGGCCGACGTCAACCAGCTGCTCGACATGGGTATCAAGCTCTATGTCCAGCAGACCCCTACGTATCAGAGCGTCGACATCGACGCCAAGCTGTAATCAACCAGGCTTTTGCCTGACTGAAAGGAGAAGGGTATGAATACGTTCATCAGTGCGGTGCTCGTCGGCCTCGTCGGCGTGTTCTGCATGTGGGACAGCCGCCTGCTCGGTCGTCTTAACTTCGAGCAGCCCCTCGTTGGCGCTACGCTCGTCGGTCTGCTGCTGGGTGATGTGCCCACCGGCCTTGCCGTCGGTGCCGCCGTCGAGCTCGTGTCCATGGGCCTGGTGCAGGTCGGCGCCGCCGTTCCGCCCGATATGGTCCTGGGCGGCATCGTGGCCGCTGCCTTTGCGTGCCTGACCGATGCTTCTGCCGAGACCGCCATGACGATCGCCATCCCGGTCGCCGTCCTGGGTCAGCTCCTCGGCATCGTGTTCCGTTCCATCATCGCCGCCCTCACCCATGTGGCAGATAGCGCGATCGATAACGGAAAGTTCAAGACCGCCTACCGCATGCACATCTGCGCCGGCTCCGGTCTGTACGCCGTCATGTACTTCCTGCCGATCTTCCTCGCCGTCTTTGTTGGCACCGACCTGGTTCAGGCCATCGTCAACATGGTTCCCGAGTGGCTGTCCACTGGTCTTAACGTTTCGACCAAGATCATGACCGCCTACGGCTTGGCCCTGCTGCTCACCATGATGATCAAGAAGGGTATGACTCCGTTCCTGTTCATCGGTTTCCTGCTCGCCGCTTACCTCAACCTGTCCGTCATCGCGGTCGCTCTGATCGGTGTGTGCCTGGCTGTCGTCTTCATGGGCTTCAAGTTCAACGGTTCCCATGCAGCCGCCGGTGTCGATTCCGACTACGATCCGCTCGAAGACGACGAAGACTAAGGAGGAACACACTATGGCAACCGCAACCAAGGACGTGTCCCTGAACAAGAAGGTCAGCCAGTTCTTCTGGCGCTCCTGGGCCATCCAGGCCTCTTGGAACTACGAGCGTCAGATGAACATGGGCTTCCTCTACGGCATGGTTCCCACGCTCGATCGCCTCTATCCGGACGAGTCCGACCCCAAGCAGCTCGCCGCTAAGAAAGAGGCTTACCACCGTCACATGGCGTTCTACAACTGCACCCCGCAGACGAGCGCTTTCATCCTGGGCCTCGCCGCCTCCATGGAGGAGGAGTACGCCAAGGATCCCGAGAACTTCGATCCCGATTCGATCAACGCGGTCAAGACCTCCCTCATGGGTCCGCTTTCCGGCATCGGTGACTCCTTCTTCCAGGGCACCATCCGCGTTATCGCCTTTGGCCTGGGTGTTCAGCTGGCTCAGCAGGGCTCCATCATGGGCCCGATCCTGGCCATGCTCATCTCCATCGTGCCCTCCGTGCTGATCACCTGGTTCGCAGCCAAGATCGGCTACCAGGGTGGCCACGAGTACCTGAGCAAGCTCCAGGGCGGCGATCTCATGGAGAAGCTCATGTATGTCTGCGGTATCGTGGGTCTTATGTCCGTGGGCGGCATGATCGCCACGCTGATCGGCGCCACCACCCCGCTGCAGTTCGCTGACGGCACCGTCGTGATCCAGGACATCCTGGACGGCATGATGCCCCAGATGATCTCCCTCGGCCTCACCGGCCTTATGTACTGGCTCATCAAGAAGAACGTCAACACCGGTTGGCTTCTCGTGATCGCCATCGTGGGCGGCATCGCCCTCTCCGCGGCCGGCATCCTGGCCTAGTCGCGACCAAGCGTCTAACCGCTTTCCCCCGGGGGCCTGCCTGGCATCCCATACCCCAGGCAGGCTTCCATCCCTAGATGTGTCAAAGGGACAGTTCCTTTGACACATCCTCAACGGGCCGGCGACTCGGTCCAAACCACGGTAACCCTGCGAGCGCCCGGCAATGTGGCGCCGCAACAAATCGAAAGGAATGTGTCAGATGTACGAGATCGACCTTAACCTCCCTAAGCAGATCGTCGCTGACGTCCTGTCCAACCACGAGATCCACAGCGTCGCCTTCGTCGGCTGCGGTGCTTCCATGTCCGACCTTTACCCTGCCAAGTACTTCCTGGCCAACAACACGGACAAGCTGAACGTTCAGATCTTCACCGCTAACGAGTTCAACTACGACACGCCTTCCTGGGTCAACGAGCACACCTTCGTGATCACCTGCTCCCTGGGTGGCTCCACGCCCGAGACCGTCGAGGCCAACAAGACCGCCAAGAAGCACAACTGCCCGGTCGTCTCCCTCACCAACAAGGCTGGCTCCGCTCTGACCGTCGATGCCGACCACGTCATCGTTCACGGCTTCCACGCCAACTACGCTGCCAAGTGCGAGAAGCCCGGCTACGCCATCGCTCTTGCTGTCGAGATTCTTCAGCAGACCGAGGGCTATGACCACTACGAGGACATGATCACCGGCCTCACCAACGTCTTCGAGCTCTGCGAGAACGCCGCTCAGTCCGCCAAGGGCCTCGCCAAGCAGTTCGCCCAGGACTTCAAGGACGACAAGATGATCTACTTCATGGCCTCCGGTGCCTCCGAGAAGATGGCTTATTCTCACGCCGCCTTCCTGTTCACCGAGATGCAGTGGATCGACGCCGCCGCCTACAACACCGGCGAGTACTTCCACGGCCCGTTCGAGGTTTCCACCGAAGGTAAGCCCTACGTCTTCTTCATGTCCGATGGTGCCACCCGTCCGATGGACGCCCGCGCCCTCACCTTCCTTAAGCGCATGGGCGCCAAGGTCGCTCTGATCGACTCCAAGGACTACGGCCTGGCTGACGCCGTGCCCGCGAGCGTCGTTACCTACTTCAACCCGCTGCTGCACCTCGCCGTTATGCGCGAGTACGGCAACCAGATCGCCGAGGCCCGTCAGCACCCGCTGACCATGCGTCGCTACATGTGGAAGCTTTCCTACTAATCACAAGTAAGTAAACCTTACGGGTTGATTGAGAGGGGATGGGGTTTGCACCCCGTCCCCTTTTTTGCTCTGGGGAGGGCGTGTTTGTCGCGTTACAAAACCCCAGATAAAACCTACCAAAATAAACCTGTCCCTTTTTGGCAGGTGGGAGGAGATGCGTATGATCAAGGCGGTGCTGTTTGACATGGACGGCGTGCTGGTCGATACCGAGTGGTTCTACAACCGCCGCCGCGTGGCGTTTATGGAAGAGAAGGGGTTTCACTTTGACGAGATCCCCGATCTTTCGGGGTCTAACGAGCCCGCCATTTGGGAGACGCTGGTTCCCGACGATATCGAGCTGCGCGAGCGCCTGCGCGTGGAGTACAAGCAAGTCTACAGCCCGGACCACCCCGTTCCGTATGCCGAGCTGCTCAACGAGCAGACGGAGCCGGTGATGTGTGAGCTGCACGAGCGCGGCGTGAAGTGTGCCATCGCGAGCTCGTCCTATCGCGAGTTGATTGACGAGCTGGTGGAGATCGCTGACATTGCCGATGTGCTGGATTACACCATCAGCGGCCACGAGTGCAGTGCGTTTAAGCCCGACCCCGAGATCTACCTGCGTGCTATGGAGGCGCTGGGGGTTGAGCCTTCCGAGTGCCTGGTTATCGAGGACTCGCCTTTGGGCATCGAGGCCGGCAAGCGCTCCGGCGCCCGCGTCCTGGCACTGCGTCCGCATGAGGGCGTCAACCTCGATCAATCGCGAGCCGATGCCGTTATCGATAATCTGATCGACATTTTGGCCGCTTTGTAGTGTCGATTCACCGCAAGAAGCACGGGTTCACGTGTCTTTTGCTGCGGATGGGGGTGCGGACGATTTCTTGGACCGCGCCTAGGCGTATCCAAGCTTCCTGCGG
>DXMF01000043.1 GCA_019414345.1 Collinsella sp. | reverse complement strand
TGACAGCGGATTGGGTCATATGAGCGAAGACCCGCCAGAGCGAGCAAGGTGCCTTGAAACGAGGTGGCATTGACCTTCTGGTCATGCCGCCGAAGTTGAAAGGCAGATTGCCGCTCTGGCGGGTTTGCAGCGTCAACTGGTTACGCGGTTTGGTAAAACCGCGTAACTCTAGTAGTTGGCTTCGTAGCCGTTGCCGTCACCGGTGGGCTCTTCGTAGTAGTCCGAATCGCTTGAATCGCTTGAGTCATCGGAATCGTCAGAGCTGACCGATGAGGTTGCGGTACCGTTTGCGTAGTCGTCAGACGTGTTGTTGTTCAGGTCGCCGATCGTAGAGCTGGAACCGTCGGAAAGACCCATGGTGTTGGGACCCTTGGGATCCTTGCCGGCATCGACGCGCTCCATCATTTCCTTGAGCTCGTCCTCGTAGACAAAGACGTAGCTCACTCCGTCGATCATGGTGCTGTCGTCGGCGTACGAGGGCAGGTTGGCCGAGTAGATACCGTCGACATCCATACCGCGCATGGCATTGACCGTAGCCACGATATCCTGAACGCTCATATCGGTTACGAGCATATCGGACAGCGAATTAACCAGGCCAAAGATCTTCGTGGCATCGAAGTTATTGAGAATCTGGTTGGCAAGGGCGCCAAGCACCTGACGCTGGTGGCGCATGCGCGTGTAATCGCCGTCGGCATAGGTGTAGCGGCAGCGGGCATAGGTAAGGGCGGTGGCACCGTCCATATGCTGCTGGCCAGCGGTAATCTTAATATCCAGGTGCTCGGGGTCGTCAACATCATCGGTTGCGTTAATGTCGATACCGCCAACCGAATCAATCAGCGCCTGCATACCGTCGAAGCTGACCTCGGTATAGTGGGAAATCTGAACACCGCACAGCTCGTTGACCGCCTCGACCATGGCCTCGGCGCCGCCAACGGTATGGCAGGCGTTGATCTTCATGGTCTCGCCCTTGTACTCGACCTTGGTGTCGCGCGGAACGGAAATGAGCGTCGCCTGCTTTTGCGTGGGGTCGATGCGTGCCAGGATAATCGAGTCGGCACGATACGTATCCTCGCCCGGACGGCCGTCGGTGCCAAGAAGCAGCACGTAGAACGGATCCTTTGCCTCATCGGTGTCAACCAGAACCCGACGCAGATTGTCGGTAATGACATTAGAATCGCCGAGCTTGCCCATAATGGTGGCAAACCACAGGCCGGCAGCGGTAGTGGCACTCAGCAGCACGCCAAGCACGACAATGAGCGCGACGTGACGAATCGTGTGGCTACGACGACGTTGACGAGCGCGCTCGGAATAGCGAGCCACGTTATCGCGACTGTAGATCTTGGCCTGCGCACCAGTTGAGGGTCTTCGGGCGGTGGTATCCGCGAGGGGCTTTTTATTAAACATAGGCAACCTGTATTAGTAGATGACGGGATCGGGGACGGTAGCATGCTCGACATGCGCGCCGAGCGCCTGCAGCTTTTCGACAAACTGCTCGTAGCCGCGCTTGATGTGATGGATGGCCGAAACCTCGGTCGTCCCGTCGGCGATCAAGCCCGCTACGACGAGGGCCGCTCCGCCACGCAGATCGGGCGAGGTAACCTGTGCACCCGAGAAGCCCTTGACGCCATGAATCATGGCATGATGGCTCTCGATACGAATGTCGGCACCCATGCGCACCAGCTCAGAGGCAAACATAAAGCGATTCTCGAAGATGTTCTCGGTAATAACGGAACTGCCGTCGGCGAGAGCGGAGAGCACCATAATCTGCGCCTGCATGTCCGTCGGGAAGCCGGGGAACGGAAGCGTCTGGATGTCGACCGGCTTGATACGCTCGGCACGGTTTACATGGACGCCATCCTCGACGCGCTCGCAGTCGATACCCATGAGCTCCATCTTCTTGAGCACCATGCCCAAGTGAATGGGGCAAAAGCCCGTGACATCGACACCGCGATCGTCGGCCATCAACGCACCGGCAACGATAAAGGTACCGGCCTCGATGCGGTCGCCCACCACGCGATGGGTAACGGGATGGAGCTCTTCCACGCCTTCGATAGTCACGACGGGCGTACCCGCGCCGACAATCTTGGCGCCCATCTCGTTGAGCATGTTGGCGAGATCGACGATCTCGGGCTCGCGGGCGGCATTGTCGATAACCGTGGTACCCTGCGCGCGCACGGATGCCATAATGAGGTTCTCGGTCGCACCGACGCTGGCGAACTCGAGCGTGACGGTGGTACCGCGCAGACCTTGGGGCGCATTAGCGTTGATGTAGCCGTGGGCGGTATCGAACTCTACGCCCAGGGCCTCGAGACCCAGAATGTGCATATCGATCTTGCGAGCACCCAGGTTGCAGCCGCCCGGCATGGCGATCTTGGCGCGATGGAAACGGCCCAGCAGGGGTCCCATCACGGCTGTAGAAGCACGCATCTTGGCAACGAGCTCGTAGGGGGCCTCCCAAGAATCGACCTGAGAGGTATCAATCTCGAGCGTATGCTCGTCGAGAACATCGATCGTAGCGCCCATGCCCTTGAGCACCTTGCCCATCACGTGGACATCGGAAATATCGGGCACGTTCTGCAGCGTCGTCTTGCCCGGCGCCAGAAGCGTTGCCGCCATGAGTTTGAGCGCGGAGTTCTTGGCACCCGAGACGGGCACGGAGCCTCCGATGGCGTGGCCACCCTCAACGCGGATAATATCCAAGGTCTACCCTTTCAAAAAGCATGCCCGGGGTGGCTGGGCCATCCCGGGCATGATGTGTTCGCAAATGGTCGAACGCTAAATCGTTTGACTATTGGGCAAGCTTGAGCTTACACCATGCGATTTCATTATAGAGGTAGGCGCGGCGTGCATCATCCTCCGACAAATTACCCAGCTTCTCTTCAAAACCTTGAATATCAGCTTTAAGCTTGTCGGCATCGACGGTCGCCAAATCGCAAGCGCGCTCGGCGAGAACGGTCACTACATCGTCCGCAACCTGGGCATAGCCGCCGGCCACGGCAAACGTGTGGTCGACAGTGCCCATGGCCTTATCGGAAACGCGAACGTAACCGCGGTCGATCGTGCAGATCTCGCTGGAGTGAGCAGGCAGAACGCCAAACTCGCCATCCGTGGACGGAATCGACACAAACGCAGCGTCGCCCTCATAGGCGCAGCTCACGGGGCACACGATGCGGATACGCATAACCTACTTCTCCCCCATCTTGCGGGCGCGTTCGCGCACGTCCTCAATCGTGGAAGCATAGCGGAAAGCCTGCTCGGGCAGGTCATCGGCCTTGCCGTCGACAATCTCGGCGAAAGAGCGGACGGTATCCTCGACGCGGACGTAGACACCGGGGTTGCCGGTGAACTTCTCGGCGACGTGGAAGGACTGCGAGAGGAACTGCTGAATCTTACGGGCACGGTTGACCGTAAGGCGCTGCTCCTCGGACAGCTCGTCCATACCCAGAATGGCGATGATGTCCTGAAGGTCGGAGTACTCCTGCAGGAGCTCCTGGACCTTGACGGCGACACGGTAGTGCTCCTCGCCGACGATCGAGGGATCGAGAGCGTCGGAGGAAGACGCAAGCGGGTCGATAGCCGGGAACAGGCCGAGCGACGAAATGCTACGCGAAAGAACCGTGGTGGCATCGAGGTGCGTAAACGTCGTGGCAGGCGCCGGGTCGGTCAGGTCGTCTGCGGGGACGTAGACAGCCTGGACGGAGGTAATGGAGCCCGTCTTGGTCGAGGTAATGCGCTCCTGGAGGTCGCCCATCTCGGTTGCCAGCGTGGGCTGGTAACCAACGGCGGACGGCATACGGCCCAGCAGTGCGGAAACCTCGGAACCTGCCTGGGAGAAGCGGAAGATGTTGTCGATGAACAGCAGAACGTCCTGGCCGCGATCGCGGAAGTACTCAGCGGTGGTAAGGCCGGCCAGACCGATGCGCAGACGCGCTCCGGGCGGCTCGTTCATCTGACCATAGACCAAGCAGGTCTTGTCGATAACGCCAGACTCGCTCATCTCGAGGAACAGGTCGGTGCCCTCGCGGGTACGCTCGCCGACGCCGGTGAACACCGAGGTGCCGCCGTGCTCCTGGGCGAGGTTGTTGATGAGCTCCTGGATCAGAACGGTCTTGCCGACGCCGGCGCCGCCGAACAGACCTGTCTTGCCGCCGCGGATGTAGGGCTCGAGCAGGTCGACGGCCTTGATGCCGGTCTCGAAGATCTCGGTCTTGGTGGTGAGCTCGTCGAAACGGGGCGCTGCATGGTGGATGGGGTAGAACTCCTCCACCTCGGGCATGGGCTTGCCGTCGACGGGCTTGCCCATGACGTTCCAAATGCGGCCGAGCGTCTTGGGACCAACGGGCATCTTCATGGGCTCACCGGTATCGGTGGCGATGAGGCCGCGCTGCAAGCCGTCGGTCGAGGACATGGCGACCGTGCGGACGACGCCGCCCGGAAGCTGGCTCTCGACCTCGAGGATCGTGCTCAGATGACCGATCGGGGTCTCGGCCTCGACCGTGAGCGCGTTGTAGATCGGGGGCACCGCGCCGTCAAACTTGACGTCGACGACAGGGCCGATGATTCGCACGATGCGACCATCACCGGCAGTCGTCTTCTTGGTGGCTTCCTCGACCGCAAGCTTTACGGTGTTATTAGCCATTACTGTTCCTCCAATGCTGAGGCTCCGCCGACGATCTCGTTAATCTCGGTCGTGATCGAAGCCTGGCGCACGCGACTATACGTGCGGGTAAGGGTCGAGATGATCGCGGTGGCGTTTTCCGTCGCGGAGTGCATGGCCTTGCGGCGTGCACCCTGCTCGGCAGCCGCCGAATCGATCAGGGCCTGGTAGATGACCGTCAGGATATAAGACGGCACAAGCTTGCCGAGAACATGCTCGGGAGAGGGCACGAACTCGAACGTGGACGAAATGCGCTTAGGGGCGTCGGTCTCGTTCTTACGCGGACCGTGGGCCATAGCGATCATCTCGGGGTCGAGCGGCAACAGATGCTCGACGCGAAGCTCCTGATCCACGCGGTTCTTGGCGTGGTGGTAGACAAGCTCGACACGGTCAAGCTCACCGGCACGATACGCATCGCAGATATGAGAGGAGATCATGCGGGCCTGATTGAAATCGGGCTCAGAGGAGTTGCCCTCAAAGTGCATGACAACGTTTGCGCGGTCACGGAAATACGTGGCCGGCTTACGCCCGCACGCGATGATCTCGCATTCGATGCCGTCGTTCGCCCAAGAAGCGGCGAGCTTTTCGGCCGTGCGCTCCACCGTCGTATTGAAACCGCCGGCAAGGCCGCGGTCCGAGGCAATAACGACAATCAGGCCATGCTTGACGCTCTCATGCTTCTGCAGCATGGGATCGGTGCCCGAACAGGAGGCGTCGCCGGCGACCGTCAACATGACGTCGGTCAGCGCCTCCTTATAGGGCTCGGCCTGCTTGGAGCGATCGAGGGCACGACGAATCTTGGCCGTAGAGACCATCTCCATCGTGCGCGTGATCTGCTTGGTCGTGGTAACCGAGGAGATTCGCTTCTTAATGTCGCGAAGGTTGGCCATGGGGCTTAGTTCTCCTCTGATCCAGAAACATCCGAATGGTGCTTGGCCATGAACTGCTGCTTGAAGTCGCCGATGACGCGCAAGAGCTCAGCCTTGGTGTCATCATCGATCTTCTTGGCGCGAACCTTGTCGAGCAGCGAACCAAAGCCATTGTCCATGTACTCGATGAGCTCGGCACGGAAAGGCAGCACGTCGGCGATCTCCAGGTCATCCAGGAAGCCCTCGTTGCCAGCGAACAGCGTAACGATCTGCTCGCCAACCTCAAACGGCTTGTAACGCGGCTGCTTCAGGAGCTCGGTCATGCGAGCACCGTGGGTCAGCTGCTTCTGAGTAGCCTCGTCGAGATCGGAGCCGAACTGCGTAAAGCCAGCGAGCTCCTGATAGGAAGCGAGGTCCAGACGGAGGTTGCCGGCGACCTGCTTCATGGCCTTGGTCTGCGCATCGCCACCGACGCGGGACACGGAGATACCCACGTCGACTGCCGGGCGCTGACCCTGGAAGAAGAGCTCGGACTGCAGGTAGATCTGACCATCGGTAATGGAAATGACGTTGGTCGGAATGTAGGCCGAGACGTCGCCGTCCTGGGTCTCGATGATCGGCAGTGCCGTCATGGAGCCGTAACCGTTCTTCTTGGACATCTTGACGGCACGCTCGAGCAGACGAGAGTGCAGGTAGAAGATGTCGCCAGGATAGGCCTCGCGTCCGGGCGGACGATGCAGCGTCAGCGACATCTGACGGTAGGCCACAGCCTGCTTGGACAGGTCATCGTAGATGACGAGCACGTGGCCGCCGGGGTTGGTCTCGCTGGCGGGCTTGCCGTCCTCGCCGTTGTACATAAAGAACTCGCCGATAGCGGCACCGGCCATAGGCGCGATGTACTGCATAGGGGCGGAATCGGCAGCGGTGGCCGAAACGATGATGGTGTAGTCGAGCGCACCGTGCTGAGCGAGGGTCTCGCGGATGTTGGCAACCGTGGAGGCCTTCTGGCCGATGGCGACATAGATGCAGACCATGCCCTTGCCGCGCTGGTTGAGGATAGCGTCGATGGCGATGGCGGTCTTACCGGTCTTACGGTCACCGATGATGAGCTCACGCTGACCGCGGCCAATAGGCACCATGGAGTCGATAGCGAGCAGACCGGTCTGAACCGGCTCGCACACCGGGGTACGATCGATGACGCCGGGAGCCTTGAACTCGATGGGGCGACGGTGCGTAGCGACGATGTCGCCCAGGCCGTCGATGGGCTGGCCGAGCGGATTGACGACGCGGCCGAGCATGGCACGGCTCACGGGGATATCCATAACGCGGCCAGTGGTGCGGCACTCGTCGCCTTCCTTGATGGAGTCGACGGCACCGAACAGAACGGCGCCGACCTCGTCACGGTCAAGGTTCTGGGCAAGGCCGAAGACGGTCTCACCGGTATCGGAGCTCTTGAACTCCAGAAGCTCGCCTGCCATGGCGCTCTTGAGGCCGGAGACGCGCGCGATGCCGTCGCCTACCTCGTCGACCGTTGAAACCTCATGCGTATCGACCGTCGCGGAGAGGCTCGTGAGCTGCTCCTGCAGTTTCTTGGCGATATCCTGGGCATTGAGGGTTTCGGACATTAGGCTTCACCTCCGTACGAATTAGCAGAGTTTGCGAGGGTCTCCTGCGCGATGCGCAGCTGCGTCTTGACGGAAATGTCACGACGCTCGCCGCGGGCCTCGAGCACCAGGCCGCCCACGATAGACGGGTCGACCTGCTCGATAAGGAATACCTTGCGGCCGAAGTCCTGCTCGCATTTCTTAGTGATGGTTTGACGCAGCTCGTCGTCGAGCGGGATCGCCGTGGTGACGGTCACGCCCACTACATCCTCGTCTTCCTCGGCAACATACTTAAAGGCAGCTGCCACCTTGGGAAGAAGGTCGAGCTGGTCGCGCTTGGACATGGTGTCGAGCACGGCGATGATCTCGGGGCTGGCAGAAGCCAAGCGCTCGATCATCTCGAGGTCCTCGAACACATGGTTCTCGGCCTTAGCGGCTTCCAGAAGGGAGCGCGCGTAGGTCTCGAGTACCTTGTCCTGATAGCGGCTAGTCGGCATTCAGGCTACCTGCTTCCTGGATGTAGCGCTCGATGAGCTTCTTCTGCTCGGCATCGTCCTCGAGTGCCTCGCCCACGATCTTGGTGGCGACGGCAACGGACAGGTCGGCGATGGAGCTCGCGGCACCGGCGTAGATGGACTTGCGCTCGTCCTCGACGGTCGTATGGGCCTTGGCGATGATCTCCTCAGCCTCCTTGTGAGCAGCCTCGATGATACGGGCGCGCTCGGACTCGGCGTCCTTACGGGCCTCGAGAACGATGTCGGCAGCCTGACGACGGGCGTCGGTGACGATCGAGTCGGACTCAGCGCGCTTGGCGATAGCCTCCTGCTTGGTCTTCTCGGCCTCGTCGAGGCTCTCCTCGATCTTCTTGCCGCGCTCCTCCATGGTTTTCATGATGCCCGGCAGGGCAACCTTGGCCAGCACGATCCAGATGATCAGGAAGGCGATAAGCGCCGGGATGAACTCCGCCATCTTAGGGATGAGGATGTCCGCACCGGCGGCGCCGTCCTCGGCGAACGCGGAAACCGGCATGAGCAGCGCGGCCGCGGACGCGGAGAGTGCGATCGCGCTCTTCTGGGATGAAAGATTCATACTTGACGCTCCGTGCTATTTAACGATCAGCGCGACAACGAAGCCGATCAGAGCCAGAGCCTCGCCGAAGGCGGAGCCCATGATGAAGACGGTGAACACGCGGCCCTGGACCTCAGGCTGACGGGCCATAGCACCCGTAGCACCCAGAGCAGACAGGCCGATAGCAAGACCAGCGCCGATAACACCGAGACCGTAACCGATAACTCCCACGATTCCTCCTTTGTCGTGCGTGTCTTATTTCACGCAGGATAACCTTTTTATAACTGCCGGGCTCCATGGGTACGGGCACCGGCGGTTTAACGAATTGCCTTACCTTTAAGGCGCGAACGGAAGACTACTCCTCCTCCGCGACCTCCTCTGCCTCGGAGACATACACGGCGGTAAGGACCGTGAAGACGTAAGCCTGGATGGCGCCGACCACAAGCTCGATCGCATAGATCAGGATGAGAATGGCAAGCCAGGCCAGCGAAGGCAGGGCGCCGACGGCGTGGGCCGCGGAAACTTGCTGAAGCAGCGGCTGCATGAACATGCTCGCCATGATGGCGAACGAGCCCATGACCACGTGTCCTGCGAACATGTTGCAGAACAGACGGACGGCGAGCGTGATGAGGCGCAGGAAGGTCGAGAAAAGCTCAACGACCCACACGAGCACGTTCATCGGGAAGCTCACGCCCTGCGGGGCGAGGCTCTTGATGTAGCCGATCACGCCGTGAGCCTTGCATCCGTAGTAGATGAAGTACACGAAGGCGAAGATGGCGAGCGCGGCAGTGGAGCCGATTGCGCCGGTGCCGGGCTTCATTCCCGGGATCAGGCCGATCATGTTGTTGATCAGGATGAACAGGAAAAGCGAGCACAGGAACGGGAAGTGCTTCTTCCAGTTCTCACCCACGACGCCCTTGCCGATGTCGTTCTCGACGTACTCGATGATGTACTCGAAACCGTTGACGAAGAAGCCCTTGGGAACCAAAGTCTGCTTCTTCTTGAACACGGCCAGGACGATCAGGAGCACGATCGTGGAGACGATCAGCCAAAACGAGTACTGCGTGATGCCGCAGCTCAGATCGCCCACGACAGGGGTGGAGCTGAACTCGCTGACCAGATGATTAATCTCATCAGGCAGCTTTTCAAAAATTTCCACGACTTACCTTTCGACCTCATGAGGATCTCGCAGCGCCTTGGCGACGCGAACCGCGCAGGCGGCCATAAAGGCCACGAAGCCGATCGCCTCGCCCAGGAGGAACATGCGAAATGCCTCTCCGAACAACACAAACACAACCAAGGTAAAGACGAGCAGGGCGACTGCCGAGACCGCGAGACTCACCATACCCTTGAGCATGTCCGCATTCTGTTTATCGTCAAGAACCGGCTTGAGCGTAAAGACAAAGGGAAGGAAGGCAATTGCGCCCGCGATGGCGCCTGCAACGATAGCGAGCAGATCGGCTATCTGAAACACTGGCGTCCTCACTTTCCTTTTTAACGCCTCACAGGACAGTTCCCGCCAAACATTGGTGACTATTGTACGAGCCAATCGCTAAAGTACAACCGAAAAAGCATCGGTTAATACGCACCTGTTCGTTTTCTTAAGACCTTCTTTATGCCGCAGGTACGCTAATACGTTTTTCTCGAACCCCTCAGCGCAAAACGTCCGTTAACAAGAGCGCGCGTGGACGTCTTTTGCTCGCCCGCGCGCACCATTTCTTCGTATTTTCGACGTTAGCCGGTATGGCCCAGAGATTACAGCGTGCCGTAGATGCGGTCGCCGGCGTCGCCCAGGCCGGGAACGATGTAGGCGGCCTCGTTGAGATGGTCGTCGATGGCGCACGTATAAATATGTACGTCGGGGTCCTTTTCGGTCAGTGACTTGAGGCCCTCAGGCGCGGCGACGATGCACAGCATGCGGATGTCCTTGACACCGCGCTCGCGCAGGTAGCTGATGGCCATCTCGGCCGAACCGCCCGTGGCGAGCATGGGGTCGACGACCAGGCAGATGCGCTGGTCGATATCCTTGGGCATCTTGCAGTAATACTCGTGCGGCTCGTGGGTGACCTCGTCGCGCTCCATGCCGATGTGGCCCACGCGAGCGGAGGGCACCAGGTCGAGGATGCCGTCGACCATGCCAAGGCCCGCACGCAGGATGGGCACGATGGCGAGTTTCTTGCCGGCGAGCTGTTTGAACGTGGCAGTAGTGATGGGGGTCTCGACTTCGACGTCTTCCATGGGCAGGTCGCGCATGGCCTCGTAGCCGTCAAAAAGTGCGAGTTCGCGCACGAGCTGGCGGAACTGGTTGGTGCCGGTGTTTTTGTCGCGCAGAATCGACAGCTTGTGCTGGACGAGCGGGTGATCGACAAGCGTCACACGGGACGTATCGTAGGTGACGGTCATGGGTTGATTGCCCCTTTCGTTGCGGCCGGAAGATGGCCTTGCTGACAAGGCGCATGGCGATGTTGTTGCCGCGCGCCGTGCATAAGTTTAACGGTTTGTTGTATCGAGCAGCTCGTCGCAACCCTACTGAGCGGTGTTGAGCGAACGCTTGACGGCATCACGCCAACCAGCGAGATTGCTCTCACGGCGCTCGGCGGACATATGGGGAAGGAAGGTCTTAACGATCTGAGCGTTTTGCTCCAGCTCCTCCAGGTCCTCCCAATAGCCGACGGCAAGGCCCGCCAAGTACGCGGCACCGATCGCCGTGGTCTCCACCGTCTCGCACTGCAGCACGGGGATATCCAGCAGATCGGCCTGGAATTGCATGATGAACTCGTTGCGCGAGGCACCGCCATCGACGGACAGGCGCTCAATCGAAAGTCCCACGTCCTGCTCCATGGCGCGTAGCACGTCATAACTCTGGTAGGCCATGGACTCGCAGGCCGCACGCACAATGGTCGCGCGACTCGAGGCGCCGGTCAGGCCGCACACGATACCGCGAGCATGCGGGTCCCACCAGGGAGCGCCCAGACCCGCAAAGGCGGGAACGAAGTAGCAGCCCTCATTGTCGTTGATCGAAGCGGCGAGTTGCGCGGACTCGCTCACACTCGAGATGATGCCCATGTTGTTGCGCAGCCAGTTCATGGTGGAACCGGCAGCAAAGATGGAGCCCTCGAGTGCATAGCTGATCTTGCCGTCCGCGGCGATACCGATCGTGGAGACCAGACCGTTCTTGGATTCGACGACCTCGTCGCCGGTGTTCATGAGCATAAAGCAACCCGTGCCATAGGTGTTTTTGGTCTGGCCGGGATGGAAGCAGCAGTGGCCGAACAGCGACGCCTGCTGGTCGCCCGCCACGCCCATGATGGGCGGCATGTTGGTCATGATGTCGCTCGCGACGCGGCCGTAGTCGCCCGAGCTCCAACGAACCTCGGGCATCATGGAACGTGGAACGTCAAAGAGCGCCAGCAGGTCGTCGTCCCAATCGAGCGTATGGATATTAAAGAGTGCCGTGCGGCTGGCATTGGTGTAGTCGGTGGCAAAGACCTGACTGCCGGTGAGGTTGTAGATGAGCCAGGTGTCGATGGTGCCGAACATGAGGTCGCCCGCCGCCGCGCTCTCACGCGCACCGTCGACGTTGTCGAGGATCCACTGCACCTTGGAAGCCGAAAAATACGGATCGAGCGTGAGTCCTGTGCGGGAGCGCACCAGCTCTTCTGCGCCCTGCTCGACCAGCTCGTCGATCAGAGGTGCGGTGCGACGGCATTGCCACACGATGGCGTTATAGATGGGTTGGCCGCTTATGCGGTCCCACACCACCGTGGTCTCGCGCTGGTTGGAGATACCGATGGCGGCAATGCGGTC
The DNA here is from genome assembly GCA_019414345.1 of Collinsella sp. Classification (GTDB taxonomy): domain Bacteria; phylum Actinomycetota; class Coriobacteriia; order Coriobacteriales; family Coriobacteriaceae; genus Collinsella. Next base: position 37,474 of record DXMF01000043.1, on the reverse strand, counting down.
AGAATGGATGCCGCTCTTAAACTGAACCTCCATCATCACGCCGATCTGGCTGGCAAGCACCTCCGTGGGATCCTGCTCCACCCAGCCGGGGCGCGGGAAGCTGGTTTTGACGCTACGACGCGCCTGGGCGACGATGCAGCCGTACTCGTCGACGATGGTCGCGAGTACCGAGGTAGTGCCGCAGTCGAGCGCCATGATGTAGGAACCGCCAAAGCTAAACGGGGCGTCTTCCATACCCAGGCTACCTAGATTCAACGACATCGCTTAAACCTTTCTATTGCATCGGGTCGGACAGGACCCGTTCGATCTCTGATGCGGGAAGCGCGCCTTGGCGCAGGATCTGGAGCTCGCCGTGCTGAAACGACACGATGGTTGAGGCATCGCGACACGGGGTCTCACCGGCGTCGACGGCCACATCGACCCCCTCCAGGATGCGCTCCTCCACCGTGGCAAAACTTGCCGGCGCGGGCGCTCCATGCGTGTTGGCGCTGGTGCAGGCAAGAGGGCTGCCGCAGGCGCGGATGAGCGCTTGCACCACGGGCGAGGCCGAAGCGCGAAGTGCCACCGTGTCGTCGGCGGCACGCATAAAGGTCGGCACGCAGGGGGCAGCCTTAACCACGATAGTCAGGGCACCCGGCCAGCATCGTCGGGCGAGCATGCGGGCCTCATGAGGGATATCCACGCCATAGCGGTCGAGCGCCTCGGCATCATCGACCAGCCAGGCAACCGTTTGGGTGAGCTCGCGCTGCTTGAGGGTAAAGATACGACGATAGCCGGTACCGAGTGCGGGGACCGCGGCGCCGTTGACGGTGGCCTGCGGATCGCGCGGCCACGGCAGAGGTTCACTTGTATCTTGTGGAACGGCATCCGAGAAGGCGTTGACTGCCACGGCGACACCGTAGACCGTCTCGGTTGGAATAAGCGCCAGGCCACCGCGACCGAGTAGCTCGGCCGTGCGCTCGACTGCAAGCCGATGCGGCTCGCGCGCTCCCTCGTATACCCGATAGACCGTCTGCATGTGTATGCCAGCCCCTTACGCCCTGGTGCAAGTTTGTTTACTGTGGGGCATTCTCGCACGAAACGTTCAATCTATTTGCCCAGAGCGCATGTTGGTTTGGTGAGCGGCTCTAGTAGTCGGTGAAAGTGAGGGGGTTATTGGACTGCGACGAACTGCTTTGGCCTGCCGGCGTGACGTTCTTGGGCGGCGTAGCGCTCGATGCTGTCTATCGTTATCATCCGACGGCCGTCGACAAGTTCAACATCGAGCTTTCCGGCTTTGACCAGCGCGGTAATCCGCGGAGCGGAGACTTTGAGGTCCAGCGCTGCGTCTTTAAATGTTCGGCACGCCGCTTCCCGAGCGTCCTCGTGGTCGATTTCGACTGAAAGGGCCACGACCTCGGCCGAGCGTTCGTACCCTGCCGGAGTCAAACCGTTGTTGAGGTCGTCGGCCAAAAACGCCATCAGTGCCTCGGTGGCATGGGCAATCGCTTCTTCGCGCGTATCGCCATCGGCAAAGGCGCCGGGAATCTGCGGGAAACTGGCGCAGTAACCGTCGTCTTCTTTTATGAGAACGCAGTCATAGGTAAATCGCTGCCTCATTTTGCCTCCAACTACCATCCAGCTTGGCGACGAATACTTGCCCACGTGCCCTTCTTTGGTCGATCACCACCAGAGCCGTTCACGGTGACAACACGGTCACCAGAAACATACTTAGCATGACTACCGACCTGCGCGACCTTCACGAATCCATCGTGCTTGAGTAGGGCAATGATTTCCCGAAAGGTAGGAGGTTGCATGGGCCGACCTCTTTCAGCCGTCCTAATTATAAACTACTTTATAATTTTTGCTAACCAGTTAATAAATATTACTGGCGCTGTTTGGGCTCGGTGACGATGGCTCGGACGATGCGGGGGCGATCGGTGAGGTCATGGACGATACGCACGTCCGAAAGGCCTGCCTGGCGACAGAGCTCGGCCGCGGCATCGAGGGCACCCTCGTAGAGCTCACAGGCAAACAGGCCGCCGACACGCAGCATGTAAGGCGCCGCATTGAGCAGGCGGCGGAAGATATCGAGGCCGTCGGCGCCGCCCTCGAGCGCCAGGTCGGGCTCAAAGTCCTTGACCTCGTGCGGCAGTGAGCGCATGACGTCGGTCGGAATGTAGGGCGGATTGGAGACAAGCACATCAAAGGTGCCCCACTCTTCGCGGGGAATGGAACTCACCAGGTTGGTGAGGCTAAAGGCGACCTCATCGGATGTGAGACCGAGCGCGTCGCGGTTTTTGGTGGCCAGATCGATAGCGCGCGGCTCGATATCGGTGGCGGTGCAGGTAACGTGGCCGCGGCGCTCCCAGGCAAGGGAGAGCGAGATGCAGCCCGTGCCGCAGCCGACCTCGAGAACGCGGGCGATGCGGGGCTCGGCTGGGGCAGGCGAAGCGGCATCCTGAGCTGAAGCCGTCTCCTGGTCGGCACCCTCGATGGCGATGCCGTATTCGTCGAGCTCGGACTCGGCGGCTTCCGCGACTTCGGCTTCTGCTGCCTGCGCGGCGGCTTCCTCGGCCTCGCGGTCGGCCAGCTCCTCGGCATAGGCACGGCTGCCGAGCACGTCGCTACCCAGCGCAGCCTCATCGGCGGCCGTCAGGTTGGCGGCACGGCGCTCGGCGGTCGCGCGTTCGTCTGCCAGCGCGGCCTCAGCCTTGCGAGCCTGCTCGACCTCATCGTTCCAAGGCAGCTCAACACGCTGACGGGCAGCAGCCTCGGGGCTCAGCACCTCGGCATCCAGATAATTGAGGACTTCCTCGACGAGCATCTCGGTCTCGGGACGCGGAATGAGCACGCCGGGGGCGCACGTGACGTCGATCATGCGAAACTGCGTGCTGCCGGTGATGTACTGCAGCGGTTCACCTTTAGCGCGACGAACAACGGCCGCGTGCATGGTCTCGAGCTGAGCCGCGTTAAGCGTCTCGTCCATGCGCATATATAAGTCGATGCGTGCCAAACCCGTGGCAGCGCAGAGCAGCCACTCGGCAGAAAGACGGGGGTGCTCCTCGCCGCGCTCGGCCAGGTACTCCTTGGTCCACTCGAGACAACGCTTGATGGTCCAAATCTCGTTTGCCATGGGGCCCTCCCCTCTTAAGCGCCGGATGGCGCGCGAATGTCGGAGCAGATTGTACGCGAGGCCAGCGCTTGGCAAGGGGCGATTGAAGGCGATTATCGAGAATCAGCCCAGATTTTTGCTTGGATTGCAATCGAAGCGTTCATTCGCCGACGTCTAAATCTGCATCCGTCAAGCTTTTGGCAAGGTTGACCCAAAACTGACCAATATCTAACCAAGAACTTGCCAAATCACTTGACGTGCGACGCATCAAAAAATGCACTGCGACTTCTCGGACGATTTTTTGAGCATTATTATCGATAGCAGATAAACGCCGTTGATTGCTTTAAGCAGTTAAATTGCTTAATTTCTAACAAAGCAGATTAAATAAACTCGAATAGCAATTTACTCAACCTAGTCATTTAAGAACGTCCCCAATGACTACCCAAGAGAACGCCGCAGGTAGAGGACGGACAGCGAGCGACGTCCAGAGCGAACAAGTTGGCATGAAAAAGGCGAGGCATAGACCTTCTGGTCATGCCTCGCCTTTTGAATGACAAATTGTCGCTCTGGGCGGCGCGCAGCGTCGAGCCGTTACGCGGTTTGGTAAAACCGCGTAACCTAAACTGCTTGTGCCAGCTTCTCGGCTCGCTCGGCGGCGGCAAGTGCCTCGATGACGGTGCCGAGCTGATCGCCCAGAAGGACGCCGTTGTAGGTGGAGTTGAAGCCGATACGGTGATCGGTCACGCGGTCCTGGGGCTGGTTGTAAGTACGGATCTTCTCGGAACGGTTGCCGTGGCCAATCTGGCTCTGGCGCTCGGCACCGAGCTCGGCCTGCTGCTTCTCGAGTTCCATCTCGTACAGACGGGCGCGCAGCATCTGCATGCAGACCTCGCGGTTCTGGATCTGGGAACGCTGCTCCTGCGACTGCACCACGGTGTTGGTGGGCAGGTGGGTGATGCGCACGGCGGAGTAGGTGGTGTTAACGCACTGACCGCCAGGGCCGGAGGCGCAGTAGGTGTCGATGCGCAGGTCGGACTGGTTGATCTGGACGTCGATCTCCTCGGCCTCGGGAAGTACGGCGACGGTAGCCGTGGAGGTCTGAATGCGGCCCTGGGACTCAGTCTTGGGAACGCGCTGGACGCGGTGCACGCCGGACTCGAACTTCATGACGGAGTAGACGCGGTCGCCCTCGACCTTGAACTCGATGGACTTAAAGCCACCGGCCTCGCTGGGGCTGGAATCGAGCACGGTAGTCTTCCAGCCGCGCGACTCGCAAAAGCGCTGGTACATCTTGTACAGATCGCCGGCGAAGATGGCCGCCTCGTCGCCACCGGCGGCGGAGCGGATCTCGACGATGGTGTTCTTGTCGTCGTTGGGGTCGCTCGGGATGAGCATGTACTTGATGTCTTCCTCGAGCTGGGGAAGCTTGGCCTCGTTTTCGGAGATGTCCATCTGGAGCATCTCCTTCTCATCGGCATCGGTGGTATCGTGCAGCATTTCCTTGGCAGCCTCGATGTCATCGAGCGCGCCGATGTACTCGCGCGAGGCGGCAATGAGGTCGGACTGGTGCGCGTACTCCTTGTTGAGACGCGTGAACTCCTTGATATCGGAGGCGACGGCCGGGTCGGAAAGCTTCTTCTCGAGCTCCTCGTAGGCCTTGATGATCTTTTCGAGCTTGTCGCGCATGACGGACTCCTTTATATGCGTGAAGGCGAAAATCGGCAGAATTGATGGGGCGCGGGGCGCCGCTGCGGGGGTAAGTCCAGCTAGAGCATGTCGATCTTCAGATACATGCGCATCCCTTCGCGTATGGGGTACATAGTTGCGGTCTAACCCATATATGATAGCGTGCGCAGGCAAACCTGCATATAACCCGCACGGAATCCGACAAAGGGACAGTCCCTTTGTCGGATTCTAAAGCGTATGGATCAGGGCGACGAGGAAGCGGACACCCTGGAGGTAGGCGCGGCGGGTAATGCGCTCGTTGGTGCCGTGGACGCCGCGATCGCACTCGTCATCGTCGACCACAAAGGCCGAGAAGCGAATGCACTCGGAGCAAATGCGCTGGTAGTTGGCAGCGTCGGTCGCGCCGATCACGGTCGAGGGGACAATCGCCAACGGCTCGGATGATCCGTTTTCCTCCGTCCCCTTTGGATCACGGAAATAGCGGGCGGCGATGGAGCGAACCGCCTCGAGTCCCGGTCCGCCGATGCGCGGAGACGGCGAGGGTTCGGAGCTGCCGGGGCCGAGCTCGACCTCGACACGGTCGGCGAGCCCCGCCTCGGCAACGGCGACGCGGCAGCGGGCCACGACATCGGCCACGCTCGTGCCCTCGAGCATACGGAAATTGATATTGGCCCACATATCCTGCGGCATTACGTTGGCGCCGGTGCTGCCACCCTCGACCTGCGTGGGCGCGCAGGTGGTGGTCACGAGCGGATAGAGCTTCTTGCTGGCGAGGCAATCGCGGACAATGGCGCCCCCGTTGGCGGCAATTTCATCGGCCGTGTAAAGCCCCAGCTCGACGAGCTGTGCGGCAAGCAGGTCCGTGACGCGCGTCGGCCACTCGATATCGCAGATTGCGGTGATGGCACGGCTCAGCACCTCGAGCGACGTGCCGCCGTAGGGGTTGGAAGAATGTCCACCCGCGCTCTTTGTCTTGAGCACAATGTCGGCATAGCCCTTCTCCGCGAGGTCGGCGTGCATGAGCCAACCCTCGCCCGCGCTGTACTCGGCATCCGAAACGATGCGGTAGTCGCCCTCGTCGATCAGGAACTCGAGCTCAACACCGCGCTCCTCGAGCGCGCGGCCGATGGCGCCTGCGCCGCACTGCGTCGTCTCCTCGTCCTGGCCAAAGGCCAGGAGCAGCGTCCGCTCGTGCTGCCAACCGTGCGCCAGCGCATACTCGACAGCCTCGAGAATGCCTGCGACCTGGTCCTTCATGTCGATCGCTCCACGGCCCCAGATGTAGGTGTCGTCCACGTGCCCGCTAAAGGGGTCGTGCGTCCAGTCGGCCTCGGTACCCGGCACCACGGGAACCACGTCCATGTGGCCCATGAGCATAATGGGCTTGAGGTCAGGGTCGGAACCGCTAAGCGTCACCAATAGCGAATGGTCGATAAGGTCGACCTCGCCCGCCGCGAACACGCGCGGCCACGCCTGCTGCATATAGGCGCGCAGGTCGTCGAACGGCTGCCAGTCCACCGCCTCGGCATCCATACTCGAGATGGTCGGAAATGACAGCACGCGGCCCAAGCGCTCGCACGCGCCAGTTTCGTCCAAATCGGCAAAATCGTCCTCATGCGCAAAGAAGCGCCAAACCTCGGCCATGACATCCTTTCGATTGTGATGACGAGGGCCGCCCCACCGGAGCGGCCCTGCCACGCAAACATTTGCGGTCGGTTATTTGTCCTCGAGATAGCGAGAGAGGAACTCACGAGTGCGCTGGTGTTTGGGGTTGCCGAAGAGCTCGGCCGGCGCGGCATCCTCGAGCACCACGCCCTTGTCCATAAAGACCACGCGGTCGGACACCGTGCGGGCAAAGGCCATCTCGTGCGTGACGACGACCATGGTCATGCCGTCGGCGGCGAGCTTGCGCATGACCTCGAGCACCTCGCCCACGATCTCGGGGTCGAGCGCGGAGGTCGGCTCGTCGAACAGCATGATCTGCGGATTCATACATAGGGCACGAGCGATGGCCACGCGCTGTTTTTGACCACCGGACAGGCGGCCAACGGCGGCGTGCGCGAACTTTTCGAGTCCCACGCTCGTCAGATGCTCCATCGCGACCTTCTCGGCCTCGGCCTTGCTCATCTTTTTGAGCGTGACGGGCGCGAGCGTGCAGTTGTCGAGCACATCCATGTTGTTGAACAGGTTAAAGCCCTGGAACACCATGCCGATGTCCTCGCGCAATTTGTTGATGTTGCAGCGCTCGGCCGTGAGGTCCTGGCCGTGGAACCAGATGTGGCCCGCGTCCGGGGTCTCGAGCAGGTTGAGGCAGCGCAGGAAGGTCGATTTGCCCGAGCCCGAGGCGCCGATGATGGTGACAACCTCACCGGAATTGACGGACAGGTCGATGCCCTTGAGTACCTCGAGTGAGCCAAAGCTCTTGCGCAGGCCCTCGACGCGGATAAGCGGCTCTTGGTTTTGCACGGCTGCCGCAGTGCCGGTAGTGGCGGTATCTGCCATGATGATTCTCCTCGTCTTGCGCCTAGTTGGAGCTGGGCAGCGTGGCAGGGGCCTCGGCGCCCAGCTTTTTGCCAAAGGCTTCGAGCAGGCGGCTCGCCACGAGTGTCAGGATCAGGTAGACCACGAGCGCCACGCAGTAGACCTCCATCTGGCGGTAGTACACGCCGGCGACCGTGGTAGTAGCGTACATAAGGTCGAACACGCCGATGACCGAGAGCACCGACGAGTCCTTAATGTTGATGATGAGCTCGTTGGTGAGCGCCGGAATCGCGTTTTTAATGCCTTGGGGGAACACGACTTTGCGCATGGCCTGCCACTGCGACAGGCCCAGCGAGCGCGCTGCCTCGGCCTGGCCGGGATCGATGGACTCGATGCCGCCGCGCAGGACCTCCATCATGTAGGCGGTGGAGTTGAGCGAGATGGTGACGAAGCCGGCGGTGAAGGTACTCCAGATCTGGTTGGCCTGAGCGGTCTCGAAGCCCATGCCGCGCAAAACGGTAAAGCCCGCGTAATAGATGAGCAGGCCCTGGACCATCATGGGCGTGCCGCGCACGATGGTGGAGTAGATGGTCGCAAAGCCGCGGCCGATACTCTTAAAGAAGCGCACCAGGTCGTTGTCCACGCGGTCAAAGGTCTGAATACGCAGGAACACAAAGAGCAGCGCCAGGAAGAATGCGATGACGGTACCGAAGGTCGCAAGCGCGATGGTGATCTCGATACCGCGGATAAAGAAGTCGCCACTCTTGTAGGTCATGTAGACCAGGCTCGACAAAAAGTCGCTGGGGTTGGAATCCGAGACAATGCTCACCTGCACCAGGTCGATAAACGACATGACGCAGCGGTCGATAAAGAAGATCGCCGCGATAGCGACCACAACATAGCTACCCAGGCGCGCGCCGCGGCGGAAACGCTCGGATGCGAACGGCGACTTTTCGCGATAGTCACTCCAGCGCATAAGCTTGGTGACAAGCGCCGCTGCCGACACGACAATCCAGGCCCAAAGAATCGCCCAAAGGCAATCCTGGAAGATACCGGTGGGGGCTAAGAAGCTCAGCGGTGTGGGGTTGCGCTGGCTAAACGCCAGGCCGAGCGCCGCGATGACGCTCGTGCCCAGGTATACATAACGGTGGTCGGCCTTGATAAAGGAGGCCAGACGGTTGATGGCTTTCATGCTGCCTCCCTATGCCGGCTGACGGTCGAGGCACGCGTCCCACATTTGGTCGCGCTCCTCTTGGCTAATGCCCTTGAGTGTCTTGTCGATGAGCTTAAGCAGTTTGTCCGAGCCCTTGCGGCAACCGACATTTGCCGTGACCTCCTGCTTAAAGCCCTCGCCCTCGGCAAAGTGGATGGGGACGATACCGGGATTTTGGGCCATATAGCCCTTTTCGTTCTCCGTGTTGTAGGTCACGGCGTCGCACGTGCCCTGCAGCAGATTCGAGAACACCGTGGGGACCGAATCGACCGGGTTCTTGTGCACAACGCCCGGAATCTCGTCGATGACGGTATCGAGCATGGTGTCCTTTTGGCCGAGCACCGTGGCACCGCTGAAGTCGCTGAGCTTGGTGGCGTTTTGGTAGGGCGAGCCCTCTTTTACGAACAGGCCAAAGTAGCCAATGAAGTACGGGTCGGAAAAGCCGACGGACTCCTCGCGCTCGGGCGTGGCGCTCATGCCGGCGATGATGAGGTCAATCTGGCCGTTATTGAGCGAGTCGATAAGGCCCGAGAAGCTCTGCTTGACGGCAACGGGCTCGCCGCCGAGAGCCTTGCAGACGATCTTGGCGATCTGCACGTCGTAGCCATCGGCATAGGCGCCCTGCACGTTGTCGATGGGGATCGTGAACTCGCTGGGCTCGGAAACCTGCCAGTTGTACGGAGCGTAGGCCGCCTCCATGCCGATGCGGATCTTATCCTTGCCGATAACGGAATCGGACAGGTCATCGCGACCGCCGCCCGTCGTGGGCTGAACTACTTCCAGCGTGGAGGGACGCTGGCAGCCGGCAAGTGCGCCGACGACGACAGAAGCGCTCGCAGCGAGAGCGCTACCCAAGAAGATGCGACGACTGCACACCGGCTGTGGATGCGCGTCGCGTTGATGGGGAGAATGCATAATCTGCCTTCCCTGTTGAATCGTATGCTGACGACTTAACAGGATATACGCCAGCGACCAGCAGTGCAGCACAAGCTCGAAAAATTAATAGACACATGGTAGTCATTGGGGACGTCGATGTTTTGGCAATGCCGGCGAGCGACGTCCAGAGCGAACAAGTGGCATGAAAAAGACAAGGCATGACCAGAAGGTCTATGCCTTGCCTTTTGAATGACAAATTATCGCTCTGGACGGCACGCAGCATCGACCGAGCGGCGGAACCTCTAGAGCAAGGTGACGCTAAAGCTGCGTTTATCGGTAGCGCCGGGGGCCAAGGTGATGGTGTTGACCTTGTGCTCAAAGACGTCGTCCTCGGTGGACATGGTGGTGTGACCGGTCCAAGGCTCGAGCGCCACAAACGGGGCGTCGTTGGCGGCAGACCACACGCCGATGTACTTAAAGCCCTCAAAGTCGATCTTGACGCCGTGGCCCGACTTGCGGCCGCGCAGCGTGAGCGTGGAGCCCGGGGTATCGGTGAACATGATGGCGTCGTTATCGAAGCTGCGGTGCGTGATGGGCAGCACGTCCGAGTTATCGGGAGCCTTGTAGCTACCCTCGAACGTCATGAGGCCATCGGGCGTGATGATGGGGGCCTCGTTGGTCCAAGCCTCGGTAAATGCCAGCTCGTAATCCTCGAACGCCTCGTCCTCGGCACCGGGAGCAGGTACGTTAAATGCGGGGTGGCCGCCCACCGAGAACGGCAGGTCCACGTCGCCGGTATTGGTGACGGCAAAGGTCTGGGTAAGTGTGGCGTCACCAGTCAGGGCATAGGTCATGTTGAGCTTAAAGTGGAACGGAAAGGCCTTGAGCGACTCGAGCGTGTCGGTGATCTCGTACGTTACCGAGGAGCCGTCCTCCGAAACCTCGACCAGCTTGTGCTCGACGATGCGCGCGAGGCCGTGGCGCGGCATCTCGCAGGTGCCAGCCGCAGACGTCGCCGTGTTGTTGCGCAGCGAGCCCACAATGGGGAACAGGATGGGCGCATGCTTGCCCCAAAAGGCGGGGTCGCCCTGCCACAGATACTCGTTGCCGTTGAGGGCAAGGCTCGTGAGCTGGGCGCCCATGGAATCGATGGCCGCGGTGAGGCTGCCGCGCTTGATGGTAGTGACGGTAGACATGCTACTTCCTCCAAAAGTAAACAATAGTGTCGAGGGCTATTGTCCCACTCTTGGCGGCGGGGTTGAGCGACAGGCGCAGTTATTGAGCAATAGCGTAAAGGTCAAACCCGCCCTGCGGAGTGCTATCGACCGTATCGGGCGCCTGCGAGTTAAAGCTCACGGGAACCATGCGCTTTGAGGCGCGGAAGCGCGTGCCGTCGGTGGCGACGGGCGGTTCGTCGACGGTGAGCTCGTAGTCGCCGGGCTTGAGCTCGATGCCGTCACCAGCGGAATTGACGTATTGATACTCGTCAATCGTCTGCCCTTTGAGCGTACGCCCCACGATGTGGATGAGCATTTGGCTGTCGCCACGCGCGGTGTCCCACATCGCGCCGTCCTTGACCTCGACCGACACATGTACCGAGCGCGTGCGGCTGAGCGATTGCTCGACAGACATCTCGACCTTGGCGGCGTCTTGACGCTGCTGCTCGACATGGCTCCAAACGCTACCGATTGCCGAGCAGGCGATAACGCCGGCCATGAAGGCGATGAGGATGGGGCCGAGCGGAGAACGGCGGCCCGCGTCTTCCTCACGAGCCAGGTCGGGGCGATGTGTGGGCGCAGGCGCCTGGGCGCCTTGCGCGGGCACGTCGAGAATGCTGAAGGATGCCGTGCTGTCGGGGTCGATGGTGTGACGCGGCTGCGGGATCTTTGCCGGCGAGATGGACATGTCCGCCGGCTCACCGAGTGTGGCCGTGGCATCGGCCTTAGCCTCATCGGCCTCGGCTTGGGCCCAAGCCTGCTCAAAGGTCAGGGGCTCGGCGGCATCGGAGGCGGCATCAGGCTCGACAGCGGCATCGTTGCCGGTCTCGTCCTCGTCGCTCGACACGTCACGCGACGCGGGCTCGTCCCACTCCTCGTCCGGAGCCTCGCCCTCGCTATACCACCATTCAAAGTTATCGATATCCATACGGGGCGCCCCTTAGGCCTCGCAAATAAACACTCGCTAGTCTTATACCCCCAGACGGCACCGAAGCTCACCCGCGCCGGACACGAAAACCGTCACAACATTCGACGTTTTTCCTCGTTTTCGAGATTTTCATCGAATGTTGTGACGGTTTAGGCGGCAGCCACGCCGCGAATGTGACAAAGAGACTGTCCCTTTGTCACATTCTGTTAGAGTTGCAGGGATTGAATCCCGCTTATTCACGCGACATTGGAGTGACAACCTTGACCGCCGCAACCACGCCAAAAAGTAAGTCAACCGCCGCCGCGCTCTCCCCCGCGCGCACCAATCTTTGCCTGGCGCTGCTCGTGCTGTTGGGATTCTCGCTCGGCTGCTCCGAGTTCGTGGTCATCGGCATCGAAAGCGACCTAGCGACGGAACTCGGCGTATCGCTTGCCACCGCAGGCCAACTTATTAGCGTGTTCGCACTGATCTACGCTATCTCGACGCCGGTGCTCGCGCTCAGCACGGGGCGTTTTCGCCGCTACCAGCTGCTCGTGTGCTACAGCATCGTCTTTGTGCTCGGCAACCTGGTCATGGCGTTGGCGCCCAACTTCCAGGTGCTGTTCATCTCGCGCATCATCCTGGGCTCCGTCTCGGGCGCACTGCTCGCCGTGGGCGTGACGTACATCCCCGAGCTTCTGTCTCCGCAGCAAACTTCGCTTGCCATCTCGGTGGTATATGGTGCGTTTTCCGTGGCAATGGTCTTTGTCACTTCGATCGGCAAGTTTGTGGCCGACACGCTCGATTGGCACGTGGCCATGTACGGCACGCTGGCCTTTGCCGTTCTGATCTGCGGAGCGCTCGTGGCGTTTATGCCGCGCGCTGGGCAAACCGACGAGCCCGCCACTTTTCGCGAGCAGGCGGGTCTGCTACGCGAGCCGAGCATCATCACCGGCATGCTCATCTTTTTGTTTGGCGTGGGGTCGGTCTACGTTTTCTACGGCTACGTGACGCCTTATCTTGAGCAGGTGCTGGGCATGGGCACGGTCGAAGCCAGTACCACGCTCATGGCCTACGGCGTGTTCTGCCTGATCTCGAACATCCTGGGCGGATGGATCGATGCGCGCTTTGGCATGAAGGCGCTACTCGTGACGTTTGTGCTGCAGGCTGCAGCGTTACTCGGACTGTTTGCTGTGGGCGGCACCATGCCGCTCGCGCTGGTCTTTGTCTTTAGCCTGGCGCTGCTCATGTACCTGTTCTCGGTGTCGTGCATCACGCACTTTATGGACGTGGCACGCAGCCGCCATCCCAAGTCGATGGTACTCGCAAGTTCGGTTGAGCCCATGGCGTTTAACGTCGGCATCTCGTTTGGCACCGCAGTGGGCGGCGCCGTGGTAAGCAGCGTTGGCATTGCATATGTAGGCGCAGTGGGTGCCGCGTTCTCGCTTGTGGCCTGGGTGCTTACGCTGGTGACGATTAAGTTGGCTCGCTGGGAACGCAAGAGGGCGATGGCGCAGGCGTAGATGCGATACTCGAGCTCGATGATGGCGATCGAAAGGAAACCGCATATGCAACGTGTACTGTTCATCTGCTATGGAAACATCTGCCGCTCGACGATGGCTGAGTCGGTGTTTACCGAGCTGGTGCACCGCGCTGGGCGCATGGGCGAGTTTGTCATTGACTCCGCTGCGACCTCGACCGAGGAGATCGGCAACCCGCCACACCACGGTACCGTTGCCAAGCTGCGCGAGGTCGGGATTCCCGTCGTCGCACATCGTGCACGTCAGGTGCGTCGCGCGGAGTATGGCGACTGGGACCACATTGTCTATATGGACGACGAGAACGCCCGCGGCCTGTACCGAATTTTTGGGAAGGACCCCGATGGCAAGATCTCGCGCCTGCTCGATTGGACCGATCGCCCCGGCGACGTGGCCGACCCCTGGTACACCGGCAATTTCGATGCCACCTACCGCGATGTGCTCGCCGGTTGCACCGCTATGCTCGAGCAACTGTAGGCGCTCGGGCGGCGCGGGCACACGGGCCACGCTCGTTATCTCGGTGGGAGAAAATCCACGCTCCCGGATGTGACAAAGGGACTGCCCCTTTGTCACATCCGGGACTGGCCCTAGACCGGCTTGACCTCCAGCTTAATCCCCTTGGCACAGGAGTCGCCCAAAACATCCGAAAGGGCCCAGGTCGCATATAGCGGCAAATAGAGAACCGCTCCGTTGCGCTCAACGTTGCCTCTCGAGAAAACAATCCCGAGCCTTACGCCATATTCAGCCGTATCAAGCACATGACCGAGCGCAGCGTGCGCGTGGTAATAGGAGCCCGATTTAACCTCGATCGGAACAGCCGTCCCATCCGGTCCATCGACCACAAAGTCCACTTCACCGCGCTTTTTTGTCTGATAGTAGTAAAGCTGGCGATTTTGGGCAGCCAGCTGCTGGGCCACCACGTTTTCGTAAATGCCGCCCAGATTGGACTCCTTGCTATCAAGATACGCCGCTTGGGCGACTCCAACGGGGTAGCGCGCCATCAACATGCCCGTATCCGATTGATATAACTTGAACTGCGATGGCCGTGCCGTCTTGAGCAGAGGCGATTTTGGCTCGGTTACGATATCGGCTTTGAGAGCAACGCCGGCATCGACAAGCCATACAAAATCTCGCTGATACTTCTCGTAGTGCGCCTTAGGGTCAATGGAATTGAGCACGAAGCGCTTGTTTTCGCCCTCGAGCATAATAGGGAGCTGATCGTAGATGCTCTGCACCTGAAGGGCTCGCCCGCTTGCATACTTGGAGATATCCCGCCGGTACTGTTCGTTGAGCTCTGACTGCAGCTGACGAACAGAGGCAAGGTCGCCCTGCGTGTCAAGGAAACGCTGCACGACCTCCGGCATTCCGCCGACAACGGTATAGGTCCTGAAGTTTGCCATCATCGCGTCATGAATGTAATCAGGAATGGGCCTCTCGCTGATACACGCGTCACGTATCGTTTGGCGAGCCCCCTCGCTCACCCCGGTTGCCCAGCAAAACTCCTCAAAATCGAGCGGGAACATCCTAAGCTCGTGGACATACCCCACGGGATAGGACCTGACGCCCTTGAACTGGGTCCCGAGCATTGACCCCGAAAACGCCCAGCGGCACCTCCCGTCCTCTACAAGGAACTTTGCCATCGTCATGATGTCGGGGGCCTCTTGGACCTCATCGATAAACACGAGCGTTTTGCCTGGTGCAATCGACTTTCCCGAAAGAAGCGTCACCCTGCTGATGAAATCATCGGCATTCCGCGCCTCGAGAAGAGCATCTTTTGCCTGGCGATTTTCCATGAGATTGAGCTCGATGTAGGTTGCATGGCTGGCTTTGCCAAATGCGCGAATCGAATAGCTTTTGCCGATCTGGCGAGAACCCGTGATGAATAAGGCCTTTTGCTCGGCAGACTTCAGCCAACGCTCCAGCTCTGCCGCTATTTTCCTGCGCAGCATAGGCTCTCCCCTCAGTGTCATCAAATGAAATGCAAAGTTTTATGCGCTTAATTATCGATGAAATGTAGGATTTTTAGAACCTAAAATCGGATGAAATGCAGAGATTTAGGATTATAAGCAAAAAGAAGGGGCAGCCCCGGCGAATGTGACAAAGGGACTGTCCCTTTGTCACATTGCGCTCGACTACTCGTCGACGATCTCGGCAAGCCAGACGTTCAGCGTATCGACCTCGGGGCAGCAGAACTTTGCCGTACCGGGCTCGTTGCCAGGCACGGTTCCGCCATAGCGCAGGATATCGATATAGGGAAAGCCCACATGGCAGGCCATGGCACACATCTTGCCGCGGTCTCGGTCGAAGTCAAAAACGTCGCCCGGCTTGTGACCATGGTGGCAGCGGCACGCACCCAACTGGCCCACGCAGCTCACGCGGATACGCGGCCGCTTGCCACGCGGAGCGCCGAGCGGCTTGTTCTCGCCCGCAGGCTTGATGCCGCCCTCGCCAGCATTACTCATGGTCAATCACATCCAGGCAGGCCTCGATGGGCAGGCCGGCCGACTTGTCCTCTTGGTCGGCATTGCGCTCGATAAGCTCAGCCACCACACGCATGGCATCGGACGTCGCGCGCTGCAGACTCCAACCTGCCATAACGCGGCCGACGAGCACCGCCGAAAACGTGTCGCCCGTGCCCGGGAAATAGACCGGAATGAGCTCAAATGGAATCGTGAAGTACTCCCCCGCCACATGGTCGTAACCGATAACCGCGTTCGTGCCATTGACCACGGCACTCGTAATGACTACCGACTTGGCACCCAGCTCGCGCACGGCGTCCACAAGGGCGCGGGCCTCATCGGGCGTGATCTGCTCTGCAATAGGCGCATCGGTGAGCAGACAGGCCTCGGTGTAGTTGGGCACCGCGTAGTCTGCGCACTCCAGCAGGTGCCGCATAAGGCCAATCGTGGACTCGGGCACACCGGCATAGAGCTTACCGTTGTCGCCCATGATGGGATCGACGAACACCTTGGTGCCCTTTTGCGCGCGGCGGTGGCAAAAGTCCGAGATGATGCGCGTCTCTTCCTCGGTCACGATAAAGCCGGTCGAGATGGCGTCGAACTCAAAGCCGAGCTCCTCCCAGATGGCAAGACTCTGACGCACGTACTCCGTGGTGTCGTGGATGTAGAACTTGGGGTAGTTGAGCGTGTCGGACACAAGTGCCGTCGGCAGATTGTGGATACGGTAACCCATGTGCGACAGCACCGGCAGCATGGCGGAAAGCGCGACCTTGCCGTAGCCGCACATATCGTTAATCAGCAGCAGCTGAGTATTCTTCATGAGGGTCTCCCTTGTTTCGGGCGCGGCGCGGCAGCGCCACAGTGCGACTAAGTGTAGCGCAGGGGACGTTGTGAACGGGCGCTGGCACCGCAGAGGACGAATTGTTGCGGAAAGGTTACGGGAAGGAGGAAGTTAGTCGTTGGGGACGTTCTTAAATGACTAGTCGACACAAGGAGTGTCCCCAAATGCCGGCACATAAGGAACGTCCCTAAGTGCCGCTCGAACATAATAAGTTTGGTACCTTGACATTTATTTACCGTGCTCCTAAATTGGTTAGGCACAAAACAATTCAACTACCTAACTAAAGAAAGGAGCGAAGCTTAGATATGTGTGTTGAACCACTCGTCCTTCCGCATGAGCCCGGCGGTGACCCGTCGCAACCGGTAGACATACCCGAAGCGGTCAGCGCCGAAGACAAACTCGCCAAGCGCATCCTGAGCGGCCTGGGCTTTTGCGGCCATTACATGCATTTTCATGGCGGAGGCGTGTCCGGCAAGGCGCCCATCATCTGCCTGCTGGCCAAGCAACCCGGCGGCGAGATGTCGCAGCAGGAACTCGGCATGCACTTTGACCTCAAGCCGGGGTCGCTTTCCGAGATCCTGTCCAAGCTCGAGCTCAACGGCCTCATCGAGCGCAGCCGTAACCCCAAGGATCGACGGCAGCTCACCATTCGCCTGACCGAAACCGGCCGGGAAAACGCCCGCATCGACCAGGCGGCCCGCATTCGCTTTAGAGAGCAAGCCTTTAGTGCCCTCACCCACGACGAGCGCGAGCAGCTCGCCGAAATGCTCGAGAAAATCCGTGTAACCTGGGAGGAACTGGATGATTAAAACCCTCATGGGCAGCATCCGCGACTATATGAAAGTCACTGTTGCCACGCCATTGCTCGTGCTTGGCGAGGTGCTCTGCGAGATGCTGATTCCATTTATCACCGCCAACCTAATCGACGCCATCAAAGACGGTGCCACCGTAGCCGAGATGCTTCCCACCGCGGGTTTTTTGGTGCTCATCGCGCTTACGTCGCTTGCTTTTGGCGCCGCGGCCGGCATCACCTGCAGCCATGCGAGTTGCGGCTTCGCCAAGAATCTGCGTCACGACCTGTTCTACAAAATCCAGACGTTCAGCTTTGCCAACATCGATGAGTTCTCGAGCTCCTCGCTCGTCACGCGCCTGACCACCGACATCAACAACGTGCAGCAGGCCTTTATGATGATCATCCGCATCGCCGTGCGCGCGCCGCTGGTATTGATCTTCGCCTTTACCATGGCGTTTATCATGGGCGGCAGCGTCGCCATGGTCTACCTGGTCATCATTCCGCTGCTGGGCTTTGGACTGTTCTTTATCATCTTTAAGGTGCGCCCCATCTTCTCGCGCGTGTTCCACAAGTACGATGCCCTTAACGAGTCCGTCGAGGAAAACGTCACCGGCATGCGCGTGGTCAAGAGCTATGTGCGCGAAGACTTTGAGAAGGAGAAGTTCGCGACCGCCGCGCGCGACGTCCAGATGGACTTCACCCGCGCCGAGAAGCTGCTCGCCTTTAACAACCCCATGATGAACATCTGCGTCAACGGCGCGTTTGTCGTCATCATCTACCTGGGCTCCAAGCTCATCATCACGAGCCAGGGCACGCTGTTCGACGTGGGCCAGCTCTCCTCGACCTTTACCTATGGTTTCCAGATTCTCATGAGCCTGATGCAGCTGTCGATGATCTTTGTCATGGTGACCATGGCCGACGAATCGGCACACCGCATTGCCGAGGTGCTGGCCGCCGAGCCCACGATCGCCAATCCCGCCGAGCCCGTGCTCGAGGTTGCCGACGGTTCCATCGACTTTGACCACGTGAGCTTTAAGTATTCCGCGCATGCGAAACGCCAGGCGCTCGACGATATCGACCTGCACATTACGAGCGGCGAGACCATCGGCATCATCGGCGGCACCGGCTCGGCCAAGTCCACGCTCGTTAACCTCATCGCCCGCCTGTACGACACCACCGAAGGCACTGTGCGCGTGGGCGGCGTGGACGTGCGCGACTACGACCTGGACGCGCTGCGCCACCAGGTCGCCATGGTGCTGCAGAAAAACGTGCTGTTTAGCGGCACCATCGCCGAGAATCTGCGTTGGGGCGACCCGAACGCCACCGACGAGGAAGTCCGCGAGGCGGCACATCTGGCCTGCGCCGATGAGTTTGTCGACGGCTTCCCCAAGGGCTACGACACCTGGATTGAGCAGGGCGGCTCTAATGTTTCGGGCGGTCAGAAGCAGCGCCTGTGCATTGCGCGTGCCCTGCTGCGCCGCCCCAAGATCTTGATCCTGGACGACTCCACCAGCGCCGTCGACACCAAGACCGACGCCAAGATTCGCGCAGGCCTGGCAAGCTATCTGCCCAACACGACCAAGCTCATCATCGCCCAGCGCATCAGCTCCGTGCAGGACGCAGACCGCATCATCGTCATGGAGGGCGGCCGTATCGCGCAGATCGGCAACCATGACGAGCTGCTTAAGACGAGCGAGATCTACCGCGAGACCTTTACCTCGCAAAACAAGATGTCTGCCGAAGGTACGCAAGACGCCGACGACGTCTCTGGCGACGCGAACACGACGGCAGACAACACCGACATGACCGCAACGCAAGCTCAGACCCAGGAAGGAGGCGAGGCCCATGAGTAAGGCAACGACCGCCGAGCGCGCGCTCAACCGCAAGGGCGGCACCATGTCGCGCCTCATCAAGACGCTCTTTGGCTTCTATCCCGTGCTTTTGCCCCTCGTCGTCGCCGGCGTGGTGCTCTGCGCCATCATCAACTCCATCGGCGCGACCTTCCTGCAGAGCGCCCTGCAGATTATTAGCGAATCGTGGCAGTCGGGCGATTGGGAAGCCGCACAGCCCAAGATTCTGCAGCTCGTGACCACCCTCGCCTGCATCTACGGCGTCGGCGTCCTGTCCTCGCTCTTCTGGAACCGCGCCATGGCTATCGTCACGCAGGGCTCGCTCGAGAAGCTGCGCGAGATGATGTTCAACCGCATGCAGGACCTGCCGATCCGCTACTTCGACACGCACCAGCGCGGCGATATCATGAGCCACTACACCAACGACATCGACACGCTGCGTCAGATGATCAGCCAGTCGCTGCCCAACCTGCTCATGACGATCATCATCATCGTCACGGTGTTCTTTATCATGCTGTACTACAGCGTGTGGATGTGCCTGATCATCATCGCCGGCGTCGCCTTTATGACCTTTATGACCAAGCTGCTCGGCTCCAACTCCGCGCGCTTCTTCATTGCGCAGCAGACCGAGCTCGGCGTGGTCGAGGGCCATATCGAGGAGGTCATGAACGGCCAGAAGGTCGTCAAGGCGTTCTGCCACGAGTCTGCCGCCGAGGCCGATTTTGACGAGCGCAACGAAAAGCTCTTTGAGGTCTCCCAGAAGGCCAACATGTATGCCAACATCCTCATGCCCATCCTTATGAACCTGGGCAACCTGCTCTACGTGCTGGTGGCCCTTGCCGGCGGCATTTTCCTGGCACTGGGCGTGCCCAACCTGAGCATCTCGGGCATGGCGCTGTCCATCGCCGTCGTGGTGCCGTTCCTCAACATGACCAAGCAGTTCTGCGGACAGATCGGCCAGATCTCGCAGCAGATCAACGCCGTGGTCATGGGCCTCGCCGGCGCCGACCGTATCTTTGAGCTCATCGACGAGAAGCCCGAAGCCGACGAAGGCTATGTGACGCTCGTCAACGCGCAGGTCAACCCCGATACCTGGCAGCTCGAGGAGGCTGACCACCACACCGGCATGTGGGCGTGGAAACATCCGCACCGCGCAACCGGCGAGATCGAGTACGTGCCGCTGCGCGGCGACCTGGTCATGGACAACGTCGACTTTGGCTACACGCCCGACCACGAGGTGCTGCACGGCGTGTCCGTGTTTGCCAAGCCGGGCCAGAAGGTCGCGTTTGTCGGCGCCACCGGTGCCGGCAAGACGACCATCACCAACCTCATCAACCGCTTCTATGACATTGCCGACGGCAAGATTCGCTACGACGGCATCAACGTCAATAAGATCCGCAAGGCCGATCTGCGCCGCTCGCTGGGCGTCGTGCTGCAGGACGTGAACCTGTTCACCGGCACCGTGATGGACAACATCCGCTACGGCAACCTGGATGCCACCGACGAGGAGTGCATCGCGGCAGCAAAGCTCGCGGGCGCGGACGACTTTATCACCCGCCTGCCCGACGGCTACGACACCATGCTCACCGGCAACGGCGCCCAGCTGTCGCAGGGCCAGCGCCAGCTGATTTCGATCGCGCGCGCCGCCGTCGCCGATCCGCCGGCAATGATTCTGGACGAGGCCACGAGCTCCATCGACACCCGCACCGAAGCCATCGTGCAGGCGGGCATGGATAAGCTCATGGAGGGCCGCACGACGTTTGTCATCGCGCACCGCCTTTCCACCGTGCGCAACTCCGACGCGATCATCTGTCTGGATCACGGCCGCATCATCGAGCGCGGCAACCACGACGAGCTGATCGCCAAGCGCGGATATTACTACCAGCTGTACACGGGTGCGTTTGAGCTGGAGTAGGACCGGTTACTGACGGAGGGTGCCCCGTGGGCGGCGGGGTAATTCCTCCGTGCTCAAACATTCTCGCTGCGCTGCGAAACTGCGCGCGGAGGAAATACCCCGCCCGTCCCCGGGGCACCCTCCTGTACGCGATTAGCCCGTCATTTAAAACGGAATAAAAGTTAGTGAGGCCCTGGCCGTTTGGCCAGGGCCTCGTTTTGTGTAAGCTACTTGAGGAGTTGGGCCATGGCGTTGACGAATTTTTGGACTTGGAGGGTGGGCTCGAGCGGGTAGTGCAAATAGACTGGCACCTCGCGGCCGCATAGGAACGGCACGCCCACAAAGGCCGGGTGCACACCCGACCATGCGCCGCAGGTGAGCACCGCGTCGCCCTTTTCCTCGGCTTCGTTAAAGAGCGCAAAGTCGAAGCTATCCACGTCGATCACGTCCACGCCGCCGTCGGCCAAAAGGTCAATGCGCAGGCTGTCCATGGCGTCGTTGCCGTGGCGCAGTACGCGCAGACGCATACCCTCCAAGTCGGCGATCGAAATACGGTTCTTGCGTGCCAGCGGGCTCGTGCGCGGCAGGTCGATATAAAACGGCACGTTGACAATGCGGAGCTTTTGGCAGGCATCACCCCAGCGCGGGGTCGAAAAACTCGACTGCACCACATCCACCTCGCGCCCCAGACCTCGCATGACGGTCTCGCGCTCATCGTAAAGGTCCCCCACCGGCACAATCTCAAAACGCAAGCGCGGCTCCATGTCGTGCACCTGCGGCCACAGCGCGAGCGTGTGGCGCCCCGGGCACATCATCGATACGCCCAGGCGCACCGCACCGCCATCGCCCGCCGCTCGCCGGGCGCGGCGCAACGCATCCTCGGATTGGCGCATAATCGAGCGCGCGTCGTCCACCAACAGCGCGCCCGCCGGCGTCACCTTGACGCCCGAGTGCGAGCGCTCGAACAACGTGATGCCAAACTCGGCCTCGAACCCCGACACCTGTTTGACGAGCGCCGGGGTCGACACGCGCAGCTTTGCCGCGGCACGCGAGAAACTTCCCAGCTCCGCGGCGGCCGAAATAGCGTCAAGTCGTCGATCGTACACGTCAATCTCCCGTTTTCGCACGCGCGGGCCCACAGCGCCGCAGGGGGTCGTTTTCGCAGGTCACACGCTCAATTGCGAACAAACCTCAATGCACAGTGTAAACCTACGGTTAACGCCATTCTAACAAATATGCAATTCACCTGCGCGAACGCTAAGCATACGATAACCAGCGAAAACCACGTGGGTCGGTTAATGGGAGCGACCCACAGGGAGGCACAAGAAGGGAAGTTCCTATGAGCAATTGGCTTAAGCTCGAGGGCGATGTCTGCGCCGTGACTGGCGCGCTCGGCGGTATGGGCGCCGAGATTTGCCGCGAGTTCGCCCGCAACGGCGCCAATGTCGTCCTGCTCGACCTGGACGAGGAGAAGGTCAAGGCCGCAGCCGCCGACCTCGCCGCCGAGTTTGGCATCCACGCCGAGGGCTACAAGATGAACGCCACCGACGAGGCCGAGGTTCAGGCCGCCGTCGACGCCACCATCGCCGACTTCGGCCGCGTCGACGTCCTTGTCAACACCGCCGGCATCCTGCGCTTCGCCGCCATGGAGGACCTGCCGCTGAGCGACTGGGAGCAGGTGCTCAACGTCAACCTCACCGGTTACTTCATCACCTCGCAGCGCTTTGGTCGCGAGATGATCAAGGCCGGCCAGGGTCGCCTGGTGCACATCTCGACCGTTGCCAGCCACTCCCCCGAGACGTTCTCGGGCGTGTACAGCTCCACCAAGGCGGGCGTCAACATGATGTCCAAGATGCTGGCTGCCGAATGGGGCCCCTACGGCGTCCGCTCCAACTGCGTCGAGCCTTGCTTCGTTAAGACCCCGATGTCGGCCAACTTCTACGCCGACCCCGAGGTCGAAAAGAGCCGCAGCCGCCTGATCGCCACGCGCCGCATCGGCGAGGTCAGCGATATCGCCAACGCCGTCATGTTCCTGGCGTCCAAGCGCTCGGACTTTACCACCGGCGACGCCATCAAGGTCGACGGCGGCTTCTCCAACATGATGGGCGACCTCACCGCCAAGCCCGGCGGCCGTCGCGCCTATGCCGACAACTACCTTAAGAACAAGGGTGTCGAGCTCTGGTCCGATGAGTCCGGCGTCGCCAAGCCGACTGACCAGTAAACCAACCCGACAGGGAGGACCCGCAGACACGCCTGTTCCTCCCCCGTATCGATTAGAAAGAGTCCAATGGCTTCCACCAACTCCAACAAGGGTCGCGCCGTCGTGCTTTCCGCCGCGTGCGTCACCATGTTCTTCATCAGCTCCATCGCGCTGTATTCCGTCGTGAGCAAGAACCTGCTCGCCGTCTACCCCGAGTGGTCCAGCGCTCTTACCTGGGCCTTCCCGGTCTTTCAGACCATCATGGCCGTGACGGGCATCTTCGCCGGCCGCATCTCCGATAAGATCGGCCCGCGCAACGTCGTGATCGCCGCCGCCGTGTGCTACGGCCTGGGCTGGTTCATGTCCGGTACCGTCACCGAGCCGTGGCAGTTCTACCTGTGGTTCTCGCTCGTCGCCGCCATCGGCAACGGCCTGGGCTACAACCCGGCGCTCACCACCGGCCAAAAGTGGTTCATCGACAAGAAGGGTCTCGCCTCCGGCATCACCCTGGCCGCTTCGACCGCCGGCCCCGCCGTGCTGTCCCCGGTGCTCGCCTCGCTGCTCATCCCGAGCCTGGGCATCTTTGGCGCCCTTAAGGCGCTCGGCGTCATTTTCTTTGTGACAATCGCCGCCTCCGCCCTGTTCCTGAAGGCCCCCGAGGCCGGCTGGCTGCCCGAGGGCTTCGAGGCCCCCAAGGGTGGCGCACATGCCGGCACCTTCGGCGACCTCACCCCGGGCGAGATGGTCAAGACCCCGCGCTTCTGGGTCCTCATCGTCACCTTCGCCTTTGCCGCCACCGCGGGCACCCTGCTCGTGGGCAAGGTTGCCTCCATCGCCGCCGTTCAGCTCTTCGCCGACCCCACGAGCGCCGCGGCCGTCGCCCTCGGCGGTGTGGTGGTCTCCGTCAACACCTGCGCCAACCTGGTCGGCCGTCTGTCCTTTGGCCAGATCATCGACAAGCTCGGCGCCTATAAGTCGCTGCTCATCAGCCTTGTCGTCACCATCGTCGCACTCGTCATCATGTCGATGAGCTTTACGCAGGCCATGTTCTTTGTGGCGCTCGCTCTGCTCGGCTTTAGCTTTGGCGCTCTGCTCGTCATCTACCCGCCGCTCACCGGTGGCGCCTTTGGCACCAGTAACATCGGCGTCAACTACGGCATCATGTTTTTGGGTTATGCCGCTTCCACCTGGATCAGCCAGCCCATCACCGCCGTGCTGTATCACGCCGAGGCCGGCAGCGCCGCCTATCAGCAGTCCTTCTACGGCGCCATTGTGATCGCCGCCATCGCCGTCGTGCTCACCGTCTACATGATGGTCTCCGACAGCAAGAAGAAGTCCGCCTAGTTTTACCGATGCGACAAAGGGACAGCCCCTTTGTCGCATTCCACCGGTCACCAATATTAAGGAGTCGAAATGTCTGAGCTCAACCCCGTCCGCATTGCCGTTATCGGCGCCGGCGCCATGGGCCGCAACCACATCCGCTTTGTCACCGAGGAGCCCGAGGCCGAGCTCGTCGCCATCGCCGACGCCTTTGAGGGCGCCCGCGCCACGGCCGAGGCCGCCGGCGTGCCGTTCTTTACCGATCCTGCCCAGATGATGGACGAGGTCAAGCCCGAGGCCGTCATCATCGCCACCCCCAACGACCTGCACCTGGGCGTTGCCCGCGAGGCCATCAAGCGCAACATCGTGCCGCTGGTCGAAAAGCCGATCTCCAACGATCTTGAGGATGCCCAGGCCTTCGCCGCCGAGGCCGAGACCGCCGGCGTGCCCGTGCTCGTGGGTCAGCACCGTCGCCACAACCCGTTTGTGAACAAGGCCAAGGAGATCATCGAGTCTGGCGAGCTGGGCAAGCTCACCGTGTCGAGTTTCCACTACATGATCTATAAGAATGACGAGTATTTCGATGTCGAGTGGCGCCGCAAGAAGGGTGCCGGCCCGATCCTGGTTAACCTGGTTCACGACGTCGACCTGCTCCGCTATCTGCTGGGCGAGCCCGTTGCCGTCCAGGGTATGCAGTCCAGCGCCGCCCGCGGTTTTGAGACCGAGGACTCCGCCGTGGTCAACGTCCGTTTTGCCGATGGCGCGCTCGCGAGCATGACCATCTCCGACGCCACCGCCAGCCCCTGGAACTGGGAGGCGACCGCCCGCGAGGACCCGCAGTACCGTCCCTTCGACGCCGATGCCTACTTTATTGGCGGTACCAAGGGCGCCCTTTCGCTGCCCCGCCTGCACCAGTTCTCCTACGACGGTGCCTCCAACTGGCACAAACCGCTGCAGATGGAGATCCCGGCCGTCGACCCGGCACTGCCGCACAAGATGCAGCTCAAGCACTTTGTGAAGGTCGTCCGCCGCGAGGTCGAGCCCGTCGTGACCCCCGCCGACAACGTCAAGACGCTCACGCTGCTTAACGCCATCAAGGAGGCCGCCGAGACCGGTCAGCTCGTCGAGCTGTAATGCCTTGAGAGCGGCCGCGGCAGAAACCCCATGCCGAGTCCCTCGGTCTGCCATCAACAAGTCCCTCTTCTTTGCCCCGCGAGCAGCCTCCTGCCCGCGGGGCTTTCTTTGCAGCCGCGGCGCGGGCGGGTGGTAGACTGGGTGGCTCATGCACCTGTAACGTACTCACAGACAGGAAGTTCTATGGATCTTATCGCCCAGCTCGCCCGCGAGCTCAACCTTAAGGCCGCCAACGTCGAGGCGGCCGTCAAGCTCATCGACGAGGGCAACACCATCCCATTTATCTCGCGCTACCGCAAGGAAGCCACGGGCGGCATGGACGACGTCGCCCTGCGCGCACTCGACGAGCGCCTGTCCTACCTGCGCAATCTTGAGCAGCGTAAAGAGGACGTCATTCTGCTCATCGACGCCCAGGGCAAACTCACGCCCGAGCTCGAGCAGCAGATTCGCGAGGCCACACAGCTCCAGCGCGTCGAAGACCTCTACAAGCCCTACCGTAAAAAGCGCATGACCCGCGCGCAGAAGGCCCGCGAGGCAGGTCTGGAGCCGCTTGCCAACATGGTCATCATGCAGGCCTCGGCCAAGGGCAGCGCGCTCGACGCCGCCGCGGCATACGTCAACGAGGAGGCCGGCTTCGACACGCCCGAGAAGGCGCTCGCTGGCGCCGCTGACATCGTGGCCGAGACGGTAGCCGAGGACCCGGAGAACGTCGCCGACCTGCGCACCTTTACGCAAAACACCGCCGACATCGTCGTCGAGGCCACCGACCCCGCCGAGAAGACCCCCTACGAGCCCTACTACAACTACGACGAACCCGTGCGCAAGATCCCCAACCACCGCATCCTTGCCATCGACCGCGGCGAGCGCGAGGGCAAGCTCCGCGTACGCGTCAACGTCGACGGCGCCGCCGCCACGGCACGCCTCGGTAGCCGTTGGCCCCGACGCCAGGGCGTCTTCGCCCCGGTCTTCGACGCCGCCATCGCCGACGGCTACAAGCGCCTTATGGCCCCCTCCCTGGAGCGCGAGGCCCGCGCCAAACTCACCGTTCGTGCCCAGACCGAGGCCATCAACGTCTTTGCCAAGAATCTCGAGGGCCTGCTCTCGGCACGCCCCGTGCACGGTGCCCGCGTGCTCGCGCTCGACCCGGGCTACCGCACCGGCTGCAAGGTCGCCGTCATGGACGAGACCGGCAAGCTGCTCGACCACGGCGTGGTCTACCCCACCAAACCACGCCACGACGTCGCCGGCACCAAGCGCGAGCTCGCCCGCCTCGTCAAAAAGGACGGCGTCAACACCATCGTCATCGGCAACGGCACCGCCAGCCGCGAGACCGAAGAAGTCGTCTCGGAGTTCATTGCCGAGCAGGCGCCCGGGTTGCGCTACACCATCGTCAACGAGGCCGGCGCATCTGTGTACTCCGCCTCCGAGCTCGCCAGCCAGGAATATCCCGACCTGGACGTCACCGTGCGCGGCGCCATGAGCCTGGGCCGCCGCCTGCAAGACCCGCTGGCAGAGCTCGTCAAGATTCCGCCCCAGTCCATCGGCGTCGGCCAGTACCAGCACGACCTTGACCAAGCCGAGCTTTCGCGCACCCTGGGCTACGTGGTGGAGGACGTCGTCAACCGCGTGGGCGTCGATGTAAACACCGCGAGCGCGAGCCTGCTGGGATATGTATCTGGCATCACGCCGAGCGTGGCCAAGAATATCGTGGCCTACCGCGAGGAAAACGGCGCCTTTACCGATCGCCGTCAGCTTAAGAAGGTCCCCAAGCTGGGGCCCAAGGCGTATCTCAACGCCGCGGGCTTCCTGCGCATCAGTGGCGGCAAGAACCCACTCGACGCGACAAGTGTCCACCCTGAGAGCTACGAGGTGGCCACGGCCGTCCTGGAACGCGCCGGCGTTGCGACAAGCGAGCTCAGTCGTGGCGGCGTGCCCGACATCGAGCGCCGCCTGGGCAGCATCTCGGCATTGGCAAGCGACCTGGACTGCGGCACCTTAACGCTCATCGACATTGTCAACGAGCTCAAGAAGCCCGGGCGCGACCCGCGCGACGACGCGCCCGAGGTGGTCTTTAGCCGCTCGGCGCTTTCCATCGATGACCTGGAACCCGGCATGGAACTCAAGGGCACGGTGCGCAACGTCGTCGACTTTGGCGCCTTTGTCGACGTGGGCGTGCACCAGGACGGCCTCGTGCACATCTCCAAGCTGGCCAGCCGCTTCGTCAAGCACCCCAGCGACGTGGTGCGCGTCGGCGACACGGTGAAGGTATGGGTAGAAAAGGTCGATCGCGACCGCAAAAAGATCTCCCTCACCATGGTGCGGGGCAAATAAGCCGCTGCAGGCGCTCGGCGGGCCCCATTCCGCCGAGCGCCTCTCCTTCTAAAACGATTTGGCGATATCCCGAAGTGCGAGACGCCGTTTCCGCTAATCATCACCTGCAATTTTTGAGATATTCGGCCTCGCTGGGCCGCGATAACACTTCTTCAAAGTGCAAGCTCAACAAATAGGCATCAGATATTCCACAAACGTCCCATATCTGCACCCGCAGAGGTGCGGTACGGGACGTTTTTCAGCCATATTGGCAATCTTGACGGCACTCTGAGGCCGAATATCTCGATTTCTGTTGGTGGGACACTTATGGGCACGAGCCGCAAAGACCTCGTTTGCCCGGTAGAGCTGTTCAACCACGTCAAGCATGAGATCTTGCATGCGCGGAACAAAGGATAATCGAAGGGTCTTGGGCGACTTGCGCGTCGCCCCGAACACATAGCCGGCAGGGTCCTTTGCCTTGGCGATGACTGCCAACTCGGGGCCGGATCGTTTTCGATACTTGATAGATATGGATTAGAAGATCATTAGATTACAGGTTGATCCATAATGCGGAACCGCGTTGTCCACGCGATGCCGTCGGAGCCCACGCCGCCGTCCGAGGTGACGCCGGCCGCGTAACACGAATCGTCATCCGGCGAACGAAGCCGCCAGTGGCACGCGGCGTTGCCATCCGAGCCCAGCCCCATTACTGCCCGAGACAGTTGGCGGGGTAGCACTGTCGACCCCCATCGGAATAAAGGTAGCGATTCAGCTCAGGACCTACCGACGGGTTCGTGTCGGCAGCCCCGGCCTTTCCTTTGCCTAGCGCGACCCTCGCGAAGCGCGTGAGCGATAGGGAAAGGAAAGGCCGGGGCGAACAACCCGCGGCGCAGCCAGTGTTCGCGTTACGGCAGGATATGGAAACCGAGCGCCGCGATATCCTTGGCAAAACCGCGCACGGTATCGAGCGAGACCTCGTACGGATCGCGACCGATGTTCTCGCGCTTGGCCAGGATGCTGTTGGGCACCGTGATGATCTGACAGCCGCAGGCCTGCGCCTGGTAAATGTTGATAAGCTCGCGCGTGGACGCCCACAGGACCTCGCAGTTGGGCTTGGCGGCGGCCTTCTTGACCGACTCCGTCATAAACGGAATGGGATCGACACCCGTGTCGGCGATACGGCCGGCAAAGAGCGAGATGATGGACGGCGTCTCGGCGTCGACAGCGTCGACCATCTCGTCGACCTGCGCAGGCGTAAAGATGGTGGTGACGTTGACCTTAATGCCGTCGGCGGAAAGCTTGCGCACCAACTCGGCCGTGGACTCGCCCTTGGTGGTCACGCACGGAATCTTGACATAGACGTTCTCGGCCCAGGTAGCGATCTCGCGGGCCTCGATCTCCATGGTCTCGACGTCGTCGGCAAAGACCTCAAACGACACGGATACATCGGTGATGTGGGTCAAGACCTCTTTGGCAAACGCGCGGTAATCCGTCACGCCGCCCTTCTTCATAAGGGACGGGTTGGTCGTGAAACCCTGAACGTTGCCGTTCTCGTACATGTCGAGCATGCCCTCGAGATTTGCACCGTCAGCGAACACCTTGATTGCCATCTGCCTGATTCCTTTCGTTAGCATACGGCCGATAAACTGCTAAACACTTTACCTACGTTTATCAAGGCGTGAACTGCGGGTTTTCATCTTCTCGGCGAACGGTTTTGCAGTTTTACCATTTTTATATCGACACCCCAGCGGCAAAACGTTTTTGCTGATCATCGCGGTTGATTCCGTTCGCGGCGCAGAGACAGCGCTTCACCGGTGCGTTTTCACAACCACTCCAAAACAAAAAGCGGTGACGCCTCATTTGAGACGTCACCGCTTCCGTGTAGGAGCCGGTTATCGGAGCTCCGCCCGATTAGGGCTTAACGTATGCCTGGATTACTCTTCCTCAACGTGATTGATCACAGCACCCTTGGTGTGGATGAAGTTGGGGACGAAGGCGACGATCAGAAGGACAGCAAGAATCGCGTAGACACCGGTGGTACCGAAGGCCTCGGCAGCGCGGCCGAGCGTAATACCAATGACGGAGAAATCGAAGTCGCCGAACGTAGTGTTCTTGAAGCCAAAGACGTCAAGAACGGGCAGGAGCAGGGCCGGGGCGAAGGTGATGAGCAGACCGTTGACGAAAGCGCCAAGAGCTGCGCCCTTGCGACCGCCGGTAGCATTGCCGTAAATGCCTGCGGTAGCACCGCAGAAGAAGTGGGGAACCATGCCCGGGATGATGAAGATGCCCAGGGTAGCGCCCACGATGAACATACCGACCACGCCACCGATGAAGGATGCGACAAAGCCGAGGATGACGGCGGTGGGAGCATAGGGGAAGAAGACGGCGCAGTCGACGGCGGGGATGGCACCGGGGATCAGCTTGTTGGAGATGCCCTGGAAAGCCGGGACCAGGTCGGCAAGGATCATACGAACGCCGTTATAGACGATGGTGACACCAACGGCAAAGGACAGGGCACAGGTCAGGGCATAGACAATCACGTTGTCGCCGCCAGCGGTCTTGGTAACGACCGCAGGATCTGCGATGTAAGCGGCGAAAGCGGTAACCAGGTAGAAGAAGGCCATGGTAA
Source organism: Collinsella sp. (assembly GCA_019414345.1). Taxonomy (GTDB): domain Bacteria; phylum Actinomycetota; class Coriobacteriia; order Coriobacteriales; family Coriobacteriaceae; genus Collinsella. The sequence continues at coordinate 7,032 of DXMF01000043.1, read as the reverse complement.
GAGCCGTGGAGATGGTAGTGTCGCGCAGGAAGGCGAACTTCTCGGGAACCTCGATCTTCTCGGTGCTGTTCTCCTCGGCGTCCTTAGCAAAAAGCGTACCGACTGCAGCGGAGATGTAATAGGCGAGTGAACCGAAGTGGCCCATGGCGATTTCATCGCCATCGGTAACCTTCTCGGTGAAACGCTGACCAACGGCGGGAAGCATAGCGCTCACGAGGCCCAGGAACATGCCGCCCACGATGACAAGCTGGACATCCTGGAAGCCAGATGCCTGCAGAACGGCAGACAGCAGGCAGGCCATAAACATGCTGTGATGGCCCGTCAGGAAGATGTACTTAAACTTGGTAAAGCGGGCAATGATAATGTTCACGACATAGCCGAGAATCAGGATCATCATGGTCTGAACGCCGAGGACGCTCTGAGCCATCGAAACAACGACCTCGTTGTTGGGCACGACGCCGGTGATGTGGAAACCGGTCTCGATGAAGGTGCCCAGCGGAGCAAGGTTCTCCTGAACAACAGCGGCGCCGGCGGACAGCATGATGTAACCAAGAATGGGCTTCAGGGTGCCCGTCATCACCTTGTGGGCAGGACGCTTAAGCGCGACAAGGCCCACAAAGGCAAATAGACCCATAATCCACGCTGGCTTGGTCAGAATCGATTGGATAAACTCAAGTATGGGAAGGATGGCTTGCATCTGCGCTTCCTTTCTCTCTAACGTGGGCGCGTTTCCCTCTTCCACAGGGAACCGCCCTTTTTTGTGCCGCTTTAGGCGTTAGCGGCGGCCGCCTTGATTGCCTCGAGGGCGTCTTCGCGGATCTTCTTCTTGTTCACATAGCTGCGAACGATCACAACGTTGCCGTGGAGCTCGGGGGCGAGTTCTTTAACGGTGATGAACAGATCCGGATTTGCGGAAGAAGCACCGTTCAGGTCCATAGACTCAACGTCGGCCTTGATGCCCTCCTCCTCGCAAAGCTCCTCGACTTTGCCAGCGAGCATCAGGCTGGACCCGATGCCGTTTCCGCATACGGTGATGATATGCATGGCAACCTTCCTCTCCTACACGTGACGGTTTTCCGTCTATCCAAAAGCGGCGACGCATCGCCGTGCCATTAAGGCCTAAAAGAATGAACGCATGGTCTCCAAAACCTGCTCGGGCGTATCGCATGCGCTGAGCTTGGCAACGCAGTCCTCGTCCTCGAACATCTGCGAAAGCTCCGCCAAGCAGCCAAGATGAGCCTTGGGGTCGGGTGCGCAAATACCCACGAGCACGTGAACCGGATCGAAATCCTCGTGTCCAAACGCAATGGCAGGGTCAAGCGTGACGATACAGATCCCCGCTTCACTCACATTGCCATCTGCCTGAGCGTGGGGCATGGCGATGCCCTCTTCCAAGACCATATAGGGGCCGAATTTGTGAACCGATGAAATCATGGCGTCAACATAGCTCTGGTCGCATTTGCCAGCGTCTACGAGCAACTTACCGCATGCCTTGATCGCTTCCTCCCAGTCGGAGGCCTCGACGTGGCAGGCAACAAGCTCGGGCTTAAGAAGATCGGTCAGCATGCTCGTCCCCTACTCCTCGGGCAGGATATGAAAACCAAGCGCCTGAATGTCGCGGGCAAAGCCCTTGACCGTATCAAGCGAGTACTCAAGCAAATCTTTCCCGAAATTCTTGCGCTTGGCAAGAAGGGCATTGGGGACCGTAATGATCTGACAGCCAACGGACTCCGCCTGGAAGATATTGAGGACCTCGCGCGTAGACGCCCAGAGAACCTCGGCAGCAGGCTTAACGGCAGCCTTCTTTACGGACTCCGCCATGAGGGGCAGCGGATCGACGCCGGTATCGGCAATGCGACCGGCAAAGATGGACAGAATAGAGGGGGTCTCAGCAGAGACGGCATCGACAAACTCGTCGACCTGCTCGGGCGTGAAGATAGTGGTGACATTCACCTTGATGCCGTCGGCAGAAAGGCGCTTGACCAGCGCGGCAGTGGACTCACCCTTGGTGTTGAGCGCCGGGATCTTAACGTAGACGTTGTCTGCCCAGGTTGCGATCTCGCGAGCCTCGGCTTCCATACCCGCCTCGTCGTCGGCGAATACCTCAAAAGAGACCGACACATCAGTAATGTGCTCAAGAACCGTCTTGGCAAAAGCGCGGTAGTCGGTCACGCCGCCGGCCTTCATAAGGGAAGGATTGGTCGTGAAGCCCTGAACGTTGCCATTGTCATGCATGTCAAGCATACCCTCGAGGTTAGCGCCGTCGGCAAACACCTTGATCGCCATGTTCGGTCCTTTCTCATCTAACACTATTGCTATCGAAAGCCTTCTTCTTTGTTTCAAAAGCTTTTCAGTTTTCTTTTATAAACCATTTCAAAAGCTATCGAAAGCTCAATTGTCAACTTTCCGTGAACGGTCGAATATCGGGCGTGAACGTACTTCTTTTGGGCGGCACCTTCAGAATGAGACTCTTTATAGCCCGTTTACGTGCGAACTATCTGCTACGCATGCATTTGTGACATGCCATTCCGTTCTTTTGATTCATTCGAATTTGCCTTGTTCTTTTCATATCGATACGTTATATTTCGATTACGAAAGGCGCATCTTTTACCTTTTGTTCAAAAGGAGCGGCATATGGCATCTACTTCAGACCTTTCACCGGCCGAGCGTCAGCGATTTATCATGAATTGGCTGGCCGAAAAGCCAAATATCTCGGTATCCGACATCGTTCGCCGTTTTTCGGTTTCGGAAGTCACCGCACGACACGACCTCATCTCGCTGGAATCCGAAGGCAAGCTGCGTCGCGTACGCGGCGGAGCGGTATCGCTTTCTCGCTCCAACGCAATCTCGTATCCCGAGGAGCGCATCAATGTCCAAGTCGAGGCCAAGGAAGCCATCGCCGCAACCGCAGCAACTCTTGTTGATGATGGCGATGTTCTGGTAATTGATATCGGCACCACAGGCTTTTACTTCGCTAAGGCCCTCATGGACAAGCGTGAGATCACCATTATCACCGGCGATCTTGCAATCGCGAACTACGCCAGCTTCAATCTCCCCAATGCTTCGGTAGTGCTGCTGGGCGGCTCCGTGCGCAAGGGCCACCTCTATCTCGCGGGCGCACTAACGCTCGACTGCATGAGCAAACTACATGCCGACAAGGCGTTTGTCAGTGCCGACGGATTCCACCCCGACCACGGTTTTACCGTCGAGCACGACTTCTCGGCCATGATCAAGCATATGTACCTTACCAACTCAAACCAGGGCTACATGATGGTTGACCAGGGAAAGTTCAATAAGACCAGTTTTTATCAGTCCGCGCAGATCGATGACCTCGACGGCATCATCGTTGATGGAGACGACGAGGGCATCATGACGGCGGCGATCGAGAGCAGTCGCAGTCATCCCAAGCTCTATATTGCAAAATAGCTCAAATGGCCGGGTCGCCCCCACTGCGGGCGACCCGGCCATTTATTAAATCAACCCAAAATGGCGCATCGCTGTGACGGTGCCATCGTGTGCGACATCGTCGGTCACGTAGTCGGCGACTGCCTTGACCTCGGGCATGGCGTTGCCCATGGCCACGGCCGTCTCGACGGCGGCGAGCATACCCAGATCGTTGCCGGAATCGCCAAAGCCAAAGGTGCGCGCGTTGCCGGTGCGACCCAGGTATTCCAGCGCTCGCGCCACGCCCACGCCCTTGTCGATGCCCTTGGGGCTCAGCTCGCGATTCTGGCCACCGGTGTTGCACAGCTCAAACTCGCGATCGATAAAGCCATCGTCGTTGGCTACGCGAGCCAGGTCGCACGCGTTAATGCACACCTTGCCTACGCGCAAGCGGCCATCGACGCGCATCTGATCGGTGCCATGCACCACGCCGGCGCCTAGCAGAAATGACTGTTCGACACCAACTGGCTCAAGTGAATAAGTGGCACCGTTCGTCTCGAACAACGCCTCGCCGCCCGCCACAGTAATGCGGCGCGCGAGCTCCTCGACAATACCCTCGTCAAAGCAGTCCTCGTGTACCACGCGTCCCTCGACCTCGAACGTGGCGCCCGCCATGGCAACGATACCCGCCGGGTTCAGCGCACGCAGGCCATCGGCAACCAGCCACAAGGGACGGCCCGTGCAGATAAATGCCTGGTGACCCGCATTGCGCAGACGACCAAATGCATCGACAACAGCCTTCGACGGATGGATTGCATTGAAGTCCTTGTCGGTCATGTTGTCGGGGTCGAACGACGTCAGCGTGCCGTCCACGTCAAAAAACAATACAGCGGAATCGGAGCACGCATCAATCATATGGGTTCCTTTCGAGGGCGATGGCAAACGAAGCATCCATCATATAATGGAGCGACGCAACCAGAGAGGTCACCCATGGAATTTTACGCAAGCTGCCCCGAGGGCTTTGAGTCCGCACTCGCCGACGAGCTTAAACGGCTCGGGCTTTCGCATGTACGCCGCCTTAAGGGCCGCGCTACGTTTGAGGGCGAGCTCGAAGAAGGCTACCGCGCCTGTCTGTGGTCGCGCCTGGCCAGCCGCGTGTTTGTGGTGCTTGGGCGCTTTGAGGCGCAGGATGCCGATGCGTTGTACGACGGCGTTTACGACATCGCCTGGGAGAGCATCGTCCGCCCCGGCGCCACCATCGCCATCACCGCCCGCGGCGTGACCGAGCAGCTGCGCAACACACGCTTCTCGGCCCTGCGCGCCAAGGACGCGCTATGCGACCGCCTGGCCGAGACCACGGGCCGTCGCGCCGATGTCGATGCTGCCGACCCCGATGTCCACCTGCTGCTTTCGCTACGCCAGCGCCGTGCGAGCATAAGCCTGGACCTTTCGGGCGACCCGCTGTTCAAGCGCCTGCCGCCCGCCGCGACTCGCGCCGGCGAGGGCGCGCACGTGCTACGCCCCGACTACGCCGCCCTGGTGTTGGCGCAGGTCGGCTGGACCGCGCTGTGCGAGCGCGAGCTGACGGCCGACGACTACGAAAACGAGGCCCTACCTACGCTGATCGACGCCTCGTGCGCCGGCGGCGGCCTGCTGCTGGAGGCCGTGAACATCCTGACCGACCGCGCCCCGGGCGCCGCACGCGAGCGCTGGGGCTTTGAGGGCTGGCAGCTGCACGATGCCGCCCTATGGGAGCAGTTGCTTGCCGAGGCACGCGGGCGCGAGGCGGCAGCGCGTGAGCGCCAGGCGCGCATCGTGGCCGCGGACATCGACCCCGCCGCCCGCAAGACCGCCGAGCGCATGGTCAAGTGCGCCGGTTACAAGCGCTTTGTCGATTTTTGCGCCGCCAAATCTGCCACCGTACTGGACCACGCGGGCGCCGTCGCCGGTGCCGCCCTCGTCGCGGATACGACCGAGACACCGCTGTCGCTTATGCATGACGCCATGACGCTGGTCGGCGAGCTGCGTCGCGCGCCCGAGCTTACCGCCGCGCCGGTCGCCGCCCTCACCCGCGACGGCCTTATGGCCCGCGCACTCCACGCCGAGCCCGAGCGCTCAATCGCCGTCATGCCCAACAACGAGGAGGCAACCGTCGAAGTCTGGCCTTCTCTCGACCACGCCGCCGCAGCGTTTGAGACTGCGACCAGTGCGGATGCCGAGGCCGAGGTTGCGAATGCCAACGACGTCAACGACAAAGCCACCGCTTCCGCCATGCCCGAGCCTGCCGCCATGCTCGACCTGGGCGACGGCAAGCCGCTGCCCGTGCTCATCCCCGAGTCGGAGCAGTTCGCCAACCGCCTGCGCAAGAACGCACGTCTGCGCCGTAAGTGGGCCAAGCGCGAGGGCGTGAGCTGCTACCGCGTCTACGATGCCGACCTGCCCGACTACTCCGCCGCCATCGATCTGTACGAGGGTTGTCCGCAGACGCCGGGCCGCTGGCTCGTCATCGCCGAATACGCCGCACCCAAGACCATCGACCCGGCGCTGGCCCAGGCCCGCATGCTCGATATCTTGGCCATCGCGCCGCGCATCCTGGATGTTCCGGCCGAGCACGTGCACGCCAAGGCACGCATGCGTTCGCGCGGCGGCTCGCAGTACGGCAAGCAGGGCGCCGGCAAGGGCGGCTCGGGCGAGCGCGCCAACATCGCGCGCCGTCGCCTGCCGCTCATCGAAGAGGGCGGCCTTACCTTTGCCGTCAACTTTGACGACTACCTGGACGTGGGCATTTTCTTGGACCACCGCGTCACCCGCAACCTGGTGCGCGAGCACGCCAAGCAGGCGCGTCGCTTCCTCAACCTGTTTGCCTACACCGGCACCGCCACCTGCTACGCGGCCGATGGCGGCGTCGAGGAGACCGTGACGGTCGACCTCTCCAACACCTATCTGGACTGGGCCGAGCGCAACATGCGCCAGAACGGCTTTGTGGGTCCGCAGCATCACTTTGTGCGCGACGACGTGCTCGCCTGGATTCGCGACCAGCGCCAGACGCGCAACCGCTGGGACCTGATTTTTGTCGACCCGCCCACGTTCTCGAACTCGTCCAAGATGGGCCGCCGCACCTGGGATGTCCAGCGCGACCATGTTGAGCTGTTGGCCGGCGTATCGCGCCTGCTCGCACAGGGCGGCCATGCCATCTTTAGCTGCAACCTGCGAGGCTTCCGCCCCGAGACACGCAAGCTCGCACGCGCGGGCGTGGTGCTACAGGACATAACGGCGCAGACCATCCCCGAGGACTTCGCACGCAACCAGAAGGTGCACCATTGCTATATCGTGCGCCGCCTGCCCATCGAGGACGCCATGGCCGAGGTCGGCTTTAGCGCCGAGGAAATTGCCGAGCGAACCGAGGAGCTGCGCAACCCCGAGGCCCGCAAGCCCCGTGCGGCAGTACCCGCGCACGCGCAGGCCGGCAACGGCAAGTCCAACTTTGCCGGCAAACCCTCCCCCGCCGGCAAGCCCAAAAAGAAGAAGTTCTACGCCAGCAAGCCTAAGGGCAGATAACAAAGTTGCGGTGGAATACGGACCGTTTTGCCTGGAAGGGGGTGCGGACGATTTCTTGGACCGCGCCTAGGCGTATCCAAGCTTCCTGCG
>DXMF01000042.1 GCA_019414345.1 Collinsella sp. | reverse complement strand
ACGACTTAGTTTCTTTGGGATGCGTGGTCGAGACAGACTGCGGCCGCCCCCCCCCCGGTCTGACTAACACATATGAAATGCGGAACCCTCAGCCTTCCCTTGGGTTTTACGGCGACCTTCTAGGCGATCCTGGGCTTTCCCGAGTCCTCAAACCGCCATGTGTCACGGTTTGTCGGGGCATGAGCCCTTTTACCAGAGATTTGTTTTTGATTAGCGAGGCGGCCCAACCCCCCTCGCGCCCAGCATACGCGAGCGGGGGCGCTGAGCTGCCACTTAACCGTCGCGGACATGTTGTCGAGCGTCTGCTTGGCCTTGACGCCATCGCGCCGTCATCGGGGTGTGGATCGCCAGAAGGTGGCCGATATTGCCGCCTGGGGGCGCACCGCCGACCCATGCCTGGGGGCCGACTAGTCCGCATGGACTGCTCTTCTGCATGTCGCAGTCTCGCGTTATTCGAGCAATTGCTAACCAGCTGCTGCCTTTTTTAACGGGCTGACGCCCGTGCCGACGCGGTACGGCATCTGTAAAACGAGCCACGAAAAAGGGCCCCGCGCCGTAGCGTGGAGCCCTTATTTGTGACGTTTTACAGCTTGCCCCCAGCTCGTGAGCTGGTAGAATGGACTAAAGGCGGGTGGAATCCGCCGCTGTAGTTGTCGAGGTGGGGATCTCGCACTACGGTGTGAGGGGTGCGCTAACACCGCTCACAGCTCCAATAATAGCAGCAGCCCGCCCGCTTTAGGCGGGCGGGCTGCTATTTTTTTTGGCTAATTTTCGCAGGTAGATATGCACATATATATACGTACGCTGCCGTACAAAAATATGTTTGCCGCCCTACACCTTAATTAAAAACAGCGCAAGGGTGCTTCCCAAACGGGAAGCACCCTTTTTGCAGACGCCGAGTAGCTGAAGCTACCGCCACGGCCGACCGTCGGACAGGCAGTCGTACTCGCGTGGCCCGTGGGGTAGAATCTTGACCGCCGCGAAACCCGTCTGCGGGCAACGCTTCGATCCCCGATTGGAGCGGCCTATGAACTTGTTTCTTGAAATCCTGCGTGCCACGGCCTATCTGGCCAGCATCACACGGTCCGTCCTGTACGCGATCTGGTGGTGGAAGGAATATAAGCAGAACGGATAGCGAAGGGAGAAAGAAATAGCCCGGCTGGCACCGGGCTATCAATTCGACTGTACCTGCGTTGCCCGCGTTCCGAAAGTGTGACTACCTGAGGAGCGGGTTTCGCGGCACAACCTGATTTTACCCGGTGGGGCGGCTCTTTTGCAGCCGCTCCACCGTTTTTTTACGCCTACCACCATTGCCGCCGCGAACGGTCATGGCCATAGGCCGGCGCCAGTGTGCCCGTTGGGCACCGTGGCGCTGCTAGTGCTTGGGCTTGTGGCCGCGGGGGCGGTTCTGATCGGGCCGTGGTGGCTCGGGCTTGCGCGGCGCGGTGTCCTCGCCCGCGAGACGCGCCCTCTCGGCCTCCAGCTTCTTGCGCTCGATGCCCAGCTTGGCGGCTTCGAGCAGGGGCCCAGACAGCATCAGGGCGCTGTTGCCGCCCTGCAGCGTCCTGATTTTGAGGTCGAGCGCGGCTATCTGCTCGCCCAACTGCACCAGCAGCTCGGCGCGGGTGTCGGTCTGGTCCGCTGCCGCGGCGGTCGCGCGCTGCCTTGCCGCGGTAGCCGCCGCGGCGGTGGCCATAGCCGAGCGGCGGCGCTTGGCGAGCGCGGCCTTGCGCTGGCGCTCGCCCTTGCGGGGGCGCGACTGCCAAGAGTGCTCCGCGGTGCGGCGCTTGCGCTCGAGGTCGGCGATCTCCTGCTGCAGCCGCTCGAGGGCGGCGCCCTCGTTCTGCAGCTCGGAGCGCAGGACGCGCAGGCGGGCGTTGCGCTCACGTATCTCCTTGTTGAGCTTCACGCGGTCGTCGTGGCCGATCAGGCCCGCGCCGCCCTCGTGGACGGTCGGCTGTTCCTCTAAGCCCCTATCTTTATTAGAGCGATGGTCTATGGCCACAGCCGCGGTACCCGTGGCCGCGGCGTGCGCCGCGAGGTGCCTGTTCGCGATGCTCGCCCAGGCCGCGCGGACCTCGACCAGCTGCTCCTTCTCGACCTCGCGGGCGCTGCGCCCGCCCCCGTCCGTGCGGTGCATCTTCACGGGGCTCTTGCTGACGCGGTCCTTGGTGCCCAGACCATCGGCCTTGGCCTGCTTCATGGTGCGGCGCTTGCCGTCCGTGAAGTTGTAGACCTTCTGCCAGCCCGCGGCCTTGGCCGCGGCCCAGCCCGTCGCGGGGACCGCGATGCGCTCGCCGCCGTCGTTCTGGACGAGGTACCAGCTCTGGCCCTTCTGCGCTTTGGTGCGGGGCACGAATCCCTCCGCGCCGAGGTCGAGCGCGGACACCAGCACGTGGGCGTGCGGGTTTCCGCCGCGGCCGTCGTCGTGGATCGCCCAGTCGCACGCCTTGGTCGGGAACAGTGCGCAGAAGTCGCGCACGCAGGCGAGCCGCCCGCGCTCGTCCAGCTCGACGGGAAGGGCGAACTCGAAGCGCTTGGCCACGAGCTCCTTGCCCCCGCCCGCCTCGGCCCAGACGCGCTCGGCCTCGTTCCAGAGGGCCCCGCGGTCGACGGGCGGCGCGGCGGCGGGCAGGGCAAGGCCCTGGGCCGTGACGCGCTCCTTGCGTGCATAGTCGCAGAGCTGGCCAGACCGCTCCTCCACGAGCGCCTGCCCAGACTGATAGGCGGCCTTGCGGACCGCGCCCGCGCCAGTAGAGGGCGAGCAGCCGCGGGCGTTGAGGTGGTAGATGGCCATAGCGAGTTCCTTTCAGGCAAGGGTCGCGGACGCGACCCGCGCAGCGCAGCGTGGCACCGTGAGCCGCGGTCGGTGAACGGTGCCCGCGGAGCGGAGCGCAAGGGAGCGGATGCGACCGCGCAGCCCCGCCGCCGTACACGTGAGCCGCCCAAGGCGAACGGGCGCGGCGGCTGGGGCGTAGGGCTGTCCGCAGGACCGCACGTAACGCACCACTTTTGCCGCGGCAAAAGTGGTGCTAAGTGCGCACTTCTAAAGAAGTGATATACCCTGCCCGCGTAATTTTACCGCGAGGATGGGTATATTTTCCTGCGAGGACAAACCGTAACGAGCAGGAAGGGCGGTCAGATATGACGGCTTCGATTGACGAGCAGATCGCACGCAAGCAGGCCGCGGCAGAGCGGAAGAAGGCCGAGGCCGCGGCGCTGAAGAAGGAGATTAGGGACCTTGAGCGCAAGAGGGCCGCGGCGGAGCGGAAGGCGCGAACCCACCGACTCGTCGAGGTCGGCGCGATCCTCGAGCAGACCGCGGGCATGACCTTCGATACCGAGGACAGCCGCCGCGCCCTGTCCGTCGCGCTGACCGAGCAGCTGCGGTACACGAACGGCCAGCCGTTCACCCGCGGCGGACAGATCGCCGAGGCCGTCGGCATGCTTCTGGAGGCCGACGGTGAACGTTAAGGTCTACTACTCCGCCTACCGCAACGCGGACGGCGCGGCCCTCTTCTACACGGACGAAGAAAGACGCGGGGAGTTCGTCCGCCGCGGGCGAATCGAGAGCTACTACACCCGCGCCGACGGGTCGGCGGCGATCACTATGGAATGTTTCGGCGTGAGCCCGAACGGGCTCAAGGTCGAGCTGTGGTCGAGCTGCGAGAACAGCCCAGACGACGCGGCGGAAAACCGCGAGGCCGCGGTGGACGCCCGCGATGCCGACGGGGACGAGTTCGGGGCGGCGAGGGAGGCCGCGGCTCGCTCGACCGATGACGGGCGCGGACTCGTGCGGACCATCGCCGCGATGCCCGAACGCCTCGCGAACGCGGGCCGCGTCGCGGCGGACCCCTACGAGTTCTTCGAGATCGCGGGGGCGACGCTCGGAATCTACCGCGTCGACGTGGACGGCGAGGTCTACTGGACCCCGAGCGAGGAGTGACGCCATGAAGATCCGAATCGACGGCACGCCCGAGGAGATCGAGCAGGCCGCGCACATCTTCGGGCCGAGCTGCGGCCCCATCAAGCTGACAAAGAAGCGCGACGGCGGCACCTTCGGCTATCTCGAGGTCGAGGAGCGCCAGAAGATCATCTGCCTGGACTGCGAGACCACGGGGCTCGACCCGAACGAGGACGAGATCCTGAGCCTTAGCATTGTGGATTGGGACGGAAACGTCCTCCTCGACCGGAAGTACAAGCCCGAGCACAAAACGGAATGGCCCGACGCGCAGCGCGTCAACGGCATCTCCCCACGGTCGGTGGCGAAGTGCCACGACATCTGGGCAGACTCGACCGAGATCTGCCAGATCATCGGCGAGGCCGACGAGATCATCGGCTACAACGTCGGGTTCGACCTCGGGTTCCTCGACGCCGCCCGCATCGCGCCGTACAACTTCGGCCGCAAGCCGCGCATCACTGACACCATGTATGAGTTCGCCAAACTCCAGGGGGACTGGGATAGCGCCCGCGAAGATTACAAGTGGTACAAGTTGACCGAGGCGGCGCGGATCGCCGAGTACGAGTGGACGAGCGAGGCCCACGGCTCACTCGCCGACGCGCTGGCGTGCCTGGCGGTGCAGAAGTACGTCGATGCCGAGTGGCGTCGGCTGCGGGGGCCCGAGGGCATTCAGATGCTTTACCCGAATTTCAAGTTCTGACGCGATACCGCCGCGCTGGCGCGGGTTTTGGGTCGAGAATCGGTGCGAACCGAATCACGCCCCAAAACCCGCGCCATGCGCCGAGATGGGGCGGTCTGTGAACCGATTCACCGCCGCGACTTGATATAATCGCAGGTAGATTGATATATGAAGGTGCCAATAATAGGCCTTATGTAAACTTGAACTGGAGCTGAGCCGCCATGACCGCATCAGACCGTGACGCGACCGAAAAGCGCGATGCCGCGACTTTGACCACCATCGCCGAGGTCGCCAAGGCCTGCGGCGTGTCCAAATCGACCGCGGCGCGGCGCCTCAAGGAGCTCGATCTGGCCACGGTTTCCGACCCGTCCGACCGCCGCGGCCGACAGCTGCTCCCGCCCGCGACCGCGTCGGCGCTCGCCGCGGTGCTGCTGCCGTCGGACGGCCCAGCGCCCGAGGACCCCGCGGCCGCCCGCGGCCTGCTCGATGCGCAGGTCGAGCCGTACCGCGACCAGATCGCCGCGCTCGAGCGCGAGGTCGAGCACCTGACCGACCAGATCGCCAAGCGCGACGCCGCCGCGGTCGAGGCCGTCGCGCAGGCCGAACAGCGCATCGAGGACCTGAAGCGCGAGAACGCCCAGCTCCGCGAGGACCTTGCGTTGAGCAGCCGTTTGGAAGGGTTCCACTGGCCCTGGACGCGAGACAGGATTAAAGCCCAGCACCTGCTACCGAAAAGTACCGTTTAACTGCTCGAACTCTATCCCTAAGTCAACTCAGGCGCCCATTGAAAGCGCGGAAAATCGAAGATTTACCGCCCTTCCAACAAGCGCCCCGCACCGCTCCGACGGGCTGAAAACGCCCATGAAAACCGCTCCGCGGTTTCCTACGGGCTACCCGTCTCCGCTGGGGTTTTACGTTTCACTTTTTGGGAGAGTTTCAAAAAGTTATCCAGGGAGAGGAGGTTCCTCCCCAAGGGCGGGCAGGGTGCATCCCGTTTGGACGCGGGTGTATGAGGGCCGCGCAGGCCCTCATCAGAGCGAGCGCAGCGAGCGTGCCTGGACGATGGCCGTGCGGGTTGCCCTGGCAGGGGCGGCGGCGGGTCGGCTGGATGGATTGACCGTCCATCGGTCTCCGTGCCGATGGTTGGGAGTGCGGTTATGCTGCGCGGCTTTGGCCGTGGGTAAGTGACGACTTAGTTTCTTTGGGATGCGTGGTCGAGACAGACTGCGGCCGCCCCCCCCC
>DXMF01000041.1 GCA_019414345.1 Collinsella sp. | reverse complement strand
TTTGCCCACAGCCGAGGCAAACATGCGCGACAGCTCCTCGAACGCGCCCAATCCGACGCGGACATCGACACTGCGGTTTTGGAAATTGATAAGTTGACGGCGAATCATAGCAGTCCACGCTCCAAAAGCATCTCGGCACAAAGGTAGGAAACGTCCTCGAAGGACTTGTTGCGAATATCAAGAGTAAGATCGGCAGCTTGACGATACAACGGACGGCGATGCTCAAAGAGCAGCGCCGCGTGCTCGGGCGAGCGGAAATCGGGACGCGTGTCGGAGCGGCGGATCTGGCGCATCGAATCCTCAAAATCGCCCTCGAGGTACACGCAGGTACCCATCTGGTGCATAAGCTCGATATTGACCGGCGTCTCGACAATGCCACCACCGCACGAAACCAGCAGGCTGCGCTCGCTTTGGAGCGAACGGAGCGCCGAGGTTTCGAGCTCGCGAAAGCGCTCCTCGCCCTCGGTTTCAAAAATCTCGGTTACCGATTTGCCGCAACGGCGCACGACAAGGCGGTCGGTATCAATAAACCGACGCTTGAACATCGTGCCCACGTTGCGTGCGAGCGTCGATTTGCCCGCACCCAAAAACCCGATAACGAAGATATGGTCGCAGCCGTGCTTGGTGTGCTGGGACATGACGAAACCTATTCCTCGCAGGGAAGGTCGCGCAGGGCCCGGCGCTCAAAGATACGGAAGATCTGCGTATACCACAGGTCCTGAGTTGCCTGTGGCTTTACCAAGATCGTGTCGACGCCGGCAAAGTTACCGCTCCACACGTCCGTGTACAGCTGGTCACCGATCAGCACAGCCTCATCGGCCGTGGCGCCCAAGCGCTTAAGACCGGCCTTGAGAGCAAACGGTGCAGGCTTCATGGCATGGCTGATGGCCTCGAGCCCCAGCTCGCGTGCTGAGCTCATGACCTGGTCGCGATGCCAGTTGTTCGACACCATGCACAGCTTAAAGCCCTTGGCACGAGCGGCGTCGAGCCAGGCCGAGACGGCAGCGGGAACCTGCTCGGTATCACGCGGCACCAGGGTGTTATCGCGGTCGAGCAAAATGGCGCGCTTGCCGTCGGCCCACAGGGTATCAAGGTCGATGCGGTCGACCGAGGCAACATATCGTTTGGGGCTGAAAATCCTCATGTTTAATTCCAAGACTGTTGGTGCTCTTCGTAGGTCTGAGAGAAATACTCCTCGTCCTGCGTAATGTAGAAATACAGGTCATCGGAGTCGGTGGGCTCAAGGGTTGCCTTGAGCGCCTCGAGTGACGGAGAGCAGATGGGCGTGGGCGGCAGGCCCTCGTGCTTATAGGTGTTATACGGGCTATCGCTCTGCAGGTCGTCGGCGGTAACCTCGCCGCCGGTGACATACATCATGGTCGCATCGCTATTGAGGTAGCACAGACCATCGAGCTTGCCGGCAAGACGGTTGTAGAACACCGAGGCGACATGCGCGCGCTGCTCGGCGTTGAGGCCTTCGCGCTCAACGATGGAAGCGAGATTGATGATGTCGTAATCGGACATCCCCACGCCGTAGCGCTCCTTGATTTTGGCCTCGCAGCCGGCAAAATCGAGCGACTTGTACTCGGTGTTGAATTGATCGAGCATGGCGCGAATCACATCATCGGCGCTCGGTTTCTTACCCAACGAATAGGTCTTGGGGAATAGGAAGCCCTCGAGCGAATCGTTTGCAGCGCCCTCAAGGAAGCTATAGTCCTTCACATAGTTGGAGGCCTTTGCCTGATTGAGGAAGTCTTCCTTGGAGATACTGTCGTATGCCTTGGCCACGCTATCGGCGATCTGATCAACCGTCAGGCCCTCTGGAATAGTCAGTGCATCGGAGCCCGCATTGGGGCCCTCCATGAGCTGCTGAACGACCTCGGTCGCGTCCATGAGCGTGGTGAACGAGTAGGTGCCGGGCTTGAGCGACATGTCGGCGTTGAGCTTTTTGACCGCCGCGTAATAATCCTTGGGATTTTCGACGATGTGGTTCTCGGAGAGAATCGAAGCGATGCTGTCACCCGAGGCACCATCGGGAATAGTGATAGTAACCTGCTGGCCAGCAGTGACTTTCGCATCCTCACCAGCAAAAAAGCCCTTGACAGCTGGCACGACAAAGAAAACGATCGCGACAAGCGCAAGCACGGCGACGACGCCACCGATAATCATAGGCACCGGGGAGCTTTTCTTTTGGGCACCACGGCGAGCGCGCGTGTAATAGCTCGAGCGCGTGGCCGGAGCAACGCCGTGCGAGCCATGAGCATGATGTGCGTGGGAGCGTGATTGCGGTGCCTGTCCCTGCGTACGCTGGGCAGGAGCCTGCTGCTTAAAGCGGGAACCGCCCGCGGGCTGGGCTGTATGGGCAGCAGACTGCTGAGCAGGACGACGAACAGGCTGCTGGCCTGGACGCTGAGTGGGCTGAGTGGGGCAAGAAGAGGGCTGCGCCGAACGTGCGGCGGGTTGGGCCGCACGCTGAGCCGGTTGCATCGGACGCTGACCGGACGATACAGGGCGTGGCGCAGGCTGTCGTGTACGATTCGGCTGGCGCGGATCGAAAGCGCTAGACATGCGAAACCTCCTCGTTTTTGCGATCGAGCCACGTCTGCAAGAACAGGCTGGCGGCGATCATGTCGATCTTGCCCCTCATCTGCTTTTCGTTGAGTCCCTGCTCGCGCAGGATACGCTTGGCCTCTTGCGAGGACAGGCGCTCGTCCTCAAACTCCAGCGGAAGATCGAGCTCGTCGGCGATCTTTTGCGCTATGGCGGCAACGCGCTCGGCCTGGGGGCCAGGCTCGCCGGCCATGGTCAGGGGACGCCCGCTTACCAAGATGTCGGGCTCATAGTCCTCGACCAGGTAACGGAACGTCTTGGCCATACCGGTAACCTCAGCGGCCGGAAGCACCTTGACGGGCATCGCCATCTTGCCATCACGGCTCGAGACGGCGATGCCGATCCTGGTCTCCCCTATGTCCAGCGCGAGCGCGACCACAGCGACTACTTAGGCGCCGAGCGCGGTCTTGGCGGCCGCGAGGGCATCGGCGATACCGGCAGCGTTCTTGCCACCGGCCTGGGCCATGTTGGGACGGCCGCCACCGCGACCATCGACCAGACCCGCGATCTGCTTGATCACGTTGCCGGCGTGGAAACCGGCCTTCACGGCGTCATCGGAGCCGGCGGCGAGCAGGGCCGGGGTGCCCTTCTCGGTCACGCTGGCAACAACACAGGCAACGGGACCGGCGACCTTCTGGTGCACGGTATCCCAAACGTTGCGCAGGTCGGCGGCCTCAAGGCCCTGGAGCTCAGCGACGACGAGCTTATAGCCGTCGAGCTCGACGGCACCCTCGATGGCGCTGGAGATAGCGTCGGAGGAGCCACCGGTCAGCGCCTTCTTGAGCTTGTTAGACGTCTCGCGCAGCTCGGCCTGCAGGTTCTCCACACGAGCGGGAACCTCGTCAACGCGGCACTTGAGCGCAGCGGCAGCGGCGTCAACGAGTGCCAGGCGGTCGGCCATGTAGTCGAGGGCGCCCTTAGAGGTAACGGCCTCGATACGGCGGACGTTCGAGCCCGTGGAGGACTCGGAGATAATCTTGAATAGGCCGATCTCGGCAGTGTTGGCAGCATGCGTACCACCGCAGAGCTCGCGGGAGAACGGCTGGTCCTCGGCGCCCACGGAAACGACGCGGACGACGTCGCCATACTTCTCGCCAAACAGGGCGACGGCGCCGGCGGCCTTGGCCTCGTCGATGCCCATGACGCGGGTCACGACCGGCTTAGATGCAAAAATCTGCTGGTTGACCAGGTCCTCAACAGCCTTGAGCTGCTCGGAGGACAGGGCCTCAAAGTGCGTGAAGTCAAAGCGCAGGTGCTCGGGCGTCACCAGCGAGCCGGCCTGAGAGACATGCTCGCCCAGGACGTGCTTAAGCGCGGCGTCAAGCAGGTGGGTGGCGGTGTGGTTGCGGCGCAGGAAGCCACGGCGCTCGGCGTCGAGCGCGGCGGTCACGGTAGCACCGACGGTCAGCGTGCCCTCGGCGACGTGCGCAACGTGGGCATACAGGCCGTTGTGGTTCTTGGTATCGGAAACGGTCAGCGAAACGCCCTCGGCGGAAAGCTCGCCGGCATCGCCCTGCTGGCCGCCCATCTCGGCATAGAACGGGGTGCGGTCGAGCACAACCTCAACATCCTCGCCCGCCGCAGCGGACTCGACGGACTCGCCGTTGCGCACGATGGCCACAACCTTGGCGCCCTCAATGACGTCGTTGTCGTAGCCGTCGAACTCGGTCGCAGCGACCTTGTCCGAAAGCTCGACCCACACATCGTTGAAGCTGCCCCAGGCGTCGCCCTTAGCATTGGCGCGAGCACGGGCCTTCTGGTCCTCCATGCAAGCGGTAAAGCCGTCCATGTCGACGTCGTGGCCGGCGGTGCCGGCAATCTCGACGGTCAGGTCGATGGGGAAACCAAAGGTGTCGTGCAGCTTAAAGGCGACATCACCCGGGAGCACGGCGCCATCGGCAAGCGCTGCCAGGGCCTCGTCCAGGTAGACGCGGCCGTTGTCGAGCGTCGTGGAGAAGCGCTCCTCCTCGGAAGCGACGATACCCTTGACGAGTGCGACGTTCTTGAGCAGCTCGGGATAGGCCTCGCCCATCTGAGCGTTGACCTCGTCGATGAACTTGGTCAGGAAGGCGCCCTCGATGCCCAGCAGGCGACCGTGGAACACGGCGCGGCGGAGCAGGCGGCGAAGGACGTACTCGCGGCCCTCGTTACCGGGCAGGATGCCGTCCGAGATCATAAAGTCGACGGCACGGGAGTGATCGGCGATGATGCGCAGCGAGCGGCTGGCGCCGGAGTAATCGTCGGCGTCATAGGTCTTGCCGCTGATCTTCTCACCGAGCTTGATGAGGTGCTGCATCAGATCGCCGTCGTAGTTGGCGGTCTTGTGCTGCATGATGGCGGCCATGCGCTCCAGACCCATGCCCGTATCGAGGTTGCGGTGCGGCAGCTCAGGCATGGAGCCGTCCTCCTGGCGGTCGTACTGGGTAAACACGAGGTTCCAGAACTCAAGGAAGCGGTCACAGTCGCAGCCGGGCTTGCAGTCGGGGCTACCGCAGCCGACCTCCTCGCCCATGTCAAAGTAGATCTCGGAGCACGGACCGCAGGGACCGGTGGGGCCAGCGGCCCAGAAGTTGTCGTCCTCGCCAAGGCGCGAGATGTGATCCTCGGCAACGCCCAGGGAGCGCCACACGTCGTGGGTCTCGTCGTCCTCGGTAAAGACGGTGAAGTACAGGCGGTCGAGCGGCAGCTTGAACTCCTTGGTGATAAGCTCGAAGGCCCAAGCGCAAGCCTGCTGCTTGGAGACGCCGCCAAAGGAGAAGTCGCCGAGCATCTCAAAGAACGAGAGGTGACGGCCGTCCTCGCCGATGCAGTCGATGTCGTTGGTGCGGACACACTTCTGGCAGGAGATCGCGCCGATCTCCTTCATGGCCTTCTTGCCCTGGTAGTACTCCTTAAACTGGTTCATGCCGGCGTTGGCAAGCAGCAGCGAGGGGTCGTCGGGAACAAGGGACGAAGAAGGATAGAGCTTAAGACCGCGCTCCTCAAAGAAGTTGAGGAACTTGGAGCGGATCTCGGCCGTAGTCATTGACGGGTAGTCAGCACTCATAGAGGGAATCTCCTCGGTTTCACATCGAAACAGTTCAAACGTAACGATATTACCATCCCGCCGCGCAAGTGCAAAAAAGAGGGCCGACATAAAGCCGACCCTACAGCGAAAGTGCACGTTATTTAGGAGTATGCGATGCTTTGAAAAAGGCTACTGTATAATTACATATAAGATTCACCCGGAAGGAGCGATCGATGAAAAGCAAACGATTTGTCCTGAATGCACTTCTGGTTGTAGCACTTTTAGCGCTTTTGGCTTTCTCCTGCTGGTACGCAAACCAACCAGCATTTGGCTACGTATTGTATGCAGTAATGTCCGGCGATAAAGCCTATTACACTTTACGCGCAATTGACGTTCTCTTTTTCTATGTAGCCGGCCCCTTATCAATCGCTTTGCTCGCGTTTCTTGTCATTTACAACTTCAAGAAACGCTAGCGGTGCCTATTTGGAATCCGAATCGTCCATGGAGCCGTCGATGCCGGTTTTGGTATCGTCGTCCGAGTTGGAGTCATCGTCCTTGGCGAAGGGATTCTTGAAAAAGCTCGTCGCATCGGGCTGCAGGCCCGAGAGCTTGATCCAGGGATTCTCGAGCTCGGGCTTGGGCATCGCCTGGGCCTCGGGCGCGGTCTCGTTGCCGATGAGCTCGGACTCGTAAATGAACGTATCGTCTCCAAGCGCATCGTAGGCGGCGACCGGGTTGCCCTCGGCATCGCGATATGGCGTGCCCTTAAATACAGCGCCGTCGTATGCCACGAGCTGGCGACCGGTCTCGTTCTCAAAGTAGTAGACGAAAATGCCCTTGAGGGCCGCGCACAGCGGAATGGCGATGACCATGCCGATGGGACCCATAAGTGCCGAACCAATAACGAGGGCCGTCAGGCTCATGATGGGATGCACCTGCACCGAACTCTGCATGACCTTGGGGGAAATGACGTTATCGGTGACGTTTTGAGCCACCATGGTCACAACGAGCGTCCACAACGCCAGCATGGGGCTGAACATAAAGCCGAGCACCGTGGCGATCGCCGCGCTTACCCAGGGACCGACAACCGGGACCAAGTGCATGATGCCGGTAAAGATGGCCATGAGTGCCGCGTAGGGATGGCCAATGAGCGTAAAGCCGATAAAGGCGAGGATGCCACCGCAGATGGACGTCACGACCATGCCGCGCATATAACCGCCGACCGAGCGCGAAAGAATCGCGACCATAAAGCGGTACGAGGTCTCTTTTTCCTGTCCGATGATGGTACAGACCTCGTGGTGCATACGGGGATAATCGCAGGCAAGCCAGTAGGCAAGCACCAAACCCAGGAAGATTACGAACAGCTGCGAGGCCGTGTTGGTGATCAGCGGGAACACGCCGCGACCGAGCTCAGCGGCGATTTGCGATACGTACTTGGACGCCACAGTAACCAGCGAGGACAGATTATCGTCCAAGTACTCCTTGAGCGGCGTGTTGTTGAGCGTCTTAGCGTGCGAAATCATCTCGTTGAGATCACCGCCCGCAACGCGAAGCTGCTCAGGCAGACGGCTCAGGACTTCCATAATCTGACCGAGCAAAATAGGGGACAGGATGCAGACGACGCCGACGAGCACTGCCACAACCACGATCAGCGCGATGAGCGAACCGATGCCACGACCGACGCCGTGATGCTCGAGCCAGTTAGTGATCGGCGACATCACAAAAGCGATGATGGAACCGACAGCGAGAAACTCGATAACCGGCGCCAAGATACCCATAAGGTTAAAGATGACGGCGGCGATGACAATGCAGCCGACGACAGCCCAAATGCGAAGCGTCAGAATACGAGTATCGCGCAGCGTGCGGTCGGTTTGTTGGGGGTGCTCAATCATGAACGAACCATCACTCCGTCGGGGTCGATCTTGTCCTGTATCTTCTTAAGGGTACGGCGCAGCAGGCGCGAAACCTGCACCTGCGAGATACCCAACTTCTTAGCGATCTCGATCTGGGTCATGCCCTTCACAAAGCGCAGCTCGATAACCTCACGCTCACGCGGCGAGAAATCGCGGATGGCTTCCTCGATCACCAGGCGGTCATCGGTAAAATCGAGCTCGTTGTCGCCATCGGCATAGCGGTCGAGAATCGAGGGGGCATCATCGGAATCGGACGCGCCAGGAGCCTCGATGGGCACCGAGGTATAGGCCGAAGACGATTCCATGGCCTCCAGCACCTCGTCGACGGTCACACCCAGGTACTCAGCGATTTCTTCAACCTTAGGCGAGCGCTGCAGCTCGTTAGTGAGCTTGTCGGTAGCTTGGTTAACCTTGGCAGAAAGCTCCTGCAAACGGCGCGGCACGCGCACGCTCCAGCCCTTATCACGGAAGTGACGCTTAATCTCGCCCAGGATGGTAGGCGTGGCAAACGTCGTGAACTCGAGTCCGCGCTCGGGATCAAAGCGGTCGATAGCCTTGAGCAAACCCAGATAGCCGACCTGCATGAGGTCGTCGAGCGGCTCGCCGCGGTTCTTAAATTTGTTGGCAAGAAACCTTACCAGGTTCATATGGGACATGACGAGCTGCTCACGTGCGTCCGGATCACCGGTCTCTTTGTAGCGACGAAACAGCTCGCGGGTTTTCTCCTTGTCCCAAGCGGTCTTACCGCTCCGGGAACGTTCGGTCATATTAGATATCCGCCTTGAGGTCGAGGGAAAGCGTCAGGGGCGCCGCAGTCTTTTCGTAGGAATCGCACACGCTCGCCAGAATGAGCTCGGCATACACGGCAGCCTGGTCATCCTCATCGACAGTCGCCTGATCGCCAAAGGTAAAGGTCATGCCCACATGCGATTCGTCGACGTCGAATTTGATCGAAATGTCATCGGAATCAACGGCCGTGCAGCCAAAGATAAAGGCTTCCTCGGCAGCCATACGAATGTCCTCGATGCGATCGACGGACATGGAGCACAGCGCACCAACGTTGGCGGCCGTCATACGTACGAGGCGTGCCAGACGCGGATCCCCGGCAACGGTCAGCGTGATAGGGCAGGTTGCTTCGCTACTCATCGCAGGACTCCTCAGAGGTCTCGGCGGGCGTATAGGTGTAATACTGAGCCGGCTTGGATACAGACTTCTGACCATCATCGTCGCCCGCGGCGGCCTCGTCCTCGCCAATTAGGACGCGCTCGGTAGGCTGCTCGGCTTCTTCGGCGGCAGCGGAAAGCTTGCGCTCGGCTTCAGCTGCAGGAGCCTTCACCTTATTGAAGAGCTTCTGCACAGCACCGGCGGCAGAGTCGGTCACGCTCGACACAGCATTGCTGGCCTCGGCCATGCTGCCCGTAACCTCGGAAATGTCGCGAACCACGGCTTCGACCTCTACGAGATTGGAGGTAAGGGCATCAACTGCCGTCTTGCTCGACTTAAGCAGCGGCTCCATCTGGGCAAGCGCCGGCGTAAGCTCATCGACAGCGCCATCGAGCTTTGCCACCACAGGCTGAGCCTCGGCGATGGTGTTGTTGAGGTCGTTCACGGTCTTATCGAGCGAGTCAACAACATTGCGGGTCTTGCGCAGGGTAAGCGCGAGCTCAGCGACGGCCCACACGCCGGCAACGGCGAGCAGCAGCAGGGCGATTTGAATGGGACTCATACAAGCCTCCCGGAAGAATCGAAATACAGACGCTTTTCATGGTACCCCAAAGGGGACCGAACATGCCAAGAGCAGCAACGTGGGACAAAATTATCAGCAGCTACTTCGGTGCATTCCCGCTGCGGTCACGTTCGCTTTGCTCTACGCGCCACTCTTCCCAGCCGCGCCCGGCAGGCTGCCAGAACGCACCGCGCTCCAGCCCCTCGGGCAAATAGCGCTGATCGACCCAGCCTTCAGGATAATCGTGCGGGTATTTATACACACCGTATTCATCGCTGCCCGGGCGATGGCGATCGCGCAGATAACTCGGCACCTCGCGAAGCCCACTAGAATGTATATCGGCCAGCGCCGCATCGATCGAAGCCTCACACGCGTTGGATTTTGGCGCCAAGCACACATAGAGTGCAGCCTGAGCCAGGTTAATGCGGCACTCGGGATAGCCAATGACCTCGGCAGACTTAAACGCGGCATGCGCCACCAAAAGCGCCTGCGGGTCGGCGTTGCCAACATCCTCAGAAGCGTGAATCATAATGCGGCGAGCGATAAACTTAGGATCCTCCCCAGCATCGATCATGCGCGCGAGCCAATAGATCGTGGCATCGGGGTCGCTACCGCGCATGGACTTGATGAACGCACTGATGATGTCGTAGTGCATGTCACCGTTTTTGTCATACGTAAAGCCGCGACGCGGGTTGGCGATCTTTACGTCATCCACGGTGATGGGATAGCGCTCCCCCGCCGCGGGCGCTGGCGTTCCCTCGGTATCGGGACGCGTGACGGCAATCTCGCTCGCAAGCTCGAGCGTCGTGAGCGCCGAGCGAGCGTCACCCGCTGCCAGCGTGCAGATGGTCTTGACCGTATCCTCATCGGCCGAGAACTTACCGTTCAAACCCTGCGGCGCCTCGAGCGCACGCTCAATAAGCGTGGCGATATCCTCGTCTTTAAGATGCTCAAGTTCCACCACGCGACCGCGCGAGAGCAATGCCGAGTTGACCTCGAAGTACGGATTCTCCGTCGTGGCGCCAATCATTATGACGGTACGGTTCTCAACTGCATGCAGCAGGGCATCCTGCTGCGACTTGGAGAAGCGGTGAATCTCATCTATGAAAAGAATGGTGCGGCGGTCGTAGGTATTCAGGCGCGTCTTGGCCTCGTCAATCACGCGACGAAGGTCCTTTACGGTGCCCGTCACGGCGCTGACCTCGACAAACTCGCTCTTAGTATGGTTGGCGATAATGTGGGCCAGCGTCGTCTTGCCCGTACCGGCCGGCCCGTACAGAATCACACTCGACAGCACGTCGTGCTCAATCGCGGCACGTAACCACGAGCCCTTACCGACGGCCTTTTGCTGGCCCACATACTCGTCGAGTGAATTGGGCCGCATGCGCACCGCAAGCGGCGCATTCTGAAAGGAACGCTCACGCGTCGAAGCAGAAAAAAGGTCGTCCATAGCCATCCCGTGCGTCAATCAAAAACGTTTTCCACCAACAGTATACCGAATAAATACGAACTACCGTTCGTTAATATAGGTACGGTGCGGAAACTCCAATCCCGGGAACAGCTTGCTCGTAAGCTCGCAGAAATAGCCGTCCGTCATGCTCGCGATGTAATCCACCACCGCTTGATCCTTGTCGTCCTGCCAGGCATAGGTGCGATCGTAGTAGAAAAGCTGCCGCTCAATGCGAGAAATGTGGTGCTTAAAGATATACGAAGACTCGTCGCCTTCGTTTATATCCTGCAGGCAACGGTCGTAGAGCTTTTCGAAGGCCTCGCGCAGCTCCGCTTCGGAGTCGCCTTCAATGCCGCCCTTGCTATAGATCTTCTCGTAGTTCTCGCGCTTGGCTCGGCGGATCTCCTCAAACAGGTCCTCGCTCATCTCGATGCGTGGCTTACCATAGCTGTGCTCGACGATATCGATGGAAGCATGCGTAAGGATCCAGCTGTTGTATGCCCCGCCCAGGTCATCGTCAAAGGCGTCGGGTGACAGCAGACCCGCCGAAATGGCGTCTTGGCGATCGCGCCCCACGTAGGCAAGGATATCCGAGATGCGAACCACGCAGCCCTCGAGCGTCATGGGGCGCAGGTGCTCAATTGCGCTGTAACCTGTGGCAATGCAATCCTCAACCGTAAGGTCGAACTGGTCAAAGGAGCTCATGTCCGAAAGCTCAAACACACGCTGTTCGTACTCACCGTTGTGGCATAGCACGCCGTCGAGCGTCTGGAGCGACACGTTGCGGCCGTACAGCGCGTCGAGCACGCGGACCGACTGCACGTTATGGAAAAAATAACGACCCGTGCGCTCGTGATAGATATCGTTGAGGAATCGCTCACCGGCATGGCCAAAGGGCGTGTGGCCCAAGTCGTGGCCTAAGCCAATCGCCTCGATCAGATCGCAGTTGAGCCCCAGGGCACGTCCGATATCGCGCGCGATGCGCGAAACAAGCTGCACGTGCAGGCCGCGACGCGACAGGTCGTCGTTGCTGCGAAAACTAAAGACCTGCGTTTTGCCTGCATAACGGGTGTATGCGGGCAGATGCAAAATCTTTTCGGTATCGCGCATAAATGCCGGACGCATGAGCGTGCCCACATCTGCGGCTCGATCGAAGCGTCGAATGACCTGGTCGTCACAACATCGATAGGGATTAACGACACCTGAGCCGCGGTCGGCGGCGATACGCCCGACCAACTCGGGCGACAACGCCGCGGGAATGCGATCCATACGCGCCTTAATGGCGGCTGTCTGTTGATTGGTTGCCATGGCATGCTCCTTAAAAAGGGCGCGCAAACGGTTACAGCGTACTACCCACAACCTCGATTATGGCA
Organism: Collinsella sp.; assembly: GCA_019414345.1. Classification (GTDB taxonomy): domain Bacteria; phylum Actinomycetota; class Coriobacteriia; order Coriobacteriales; family Coriobacteriaceae; genus Collinsella. Next base: position 70,435 of record DXMF01000041.1, on the reverse strand, counting down.
AATATCGGCACCAAAAACGGCAGCAATGGCAGGGAGCGCGATTTTGCGATGAGACAGGCGGCGGCAAGGGCCAGGAGCGCAGCCGCAAACGCGACGATACCACCCAAGGGATCGAAGGTACAAAGGGCAAAGAGCGCCTTGGCGTCCCCCATACCAATGCCGGGAGCGTGGCGAACACGACGCCAAAGCGACTCAGTAAGCATAAGGGCAAGGTAGGCGATGGCAGCAAGACCGGCATGGTCAAGCGCCGTGTTAACGCCCTTGTCGAGCCAAACGCCTGCAAACGCCGCCACCGCACACGCGCCGGCAAGCTGATTGGGAAACCGTCGCTCACGGGCATCAATCGCCGCGCCGGCAAAGATGCAAATCCAAAACGGAATATAGACCATCTAACACCTCCTTGGGCAGCAGCTCAAACGCAAAAACCACCACAAAGGTGCCTGTCCCCTTTGTGGTGGTTTTGATCGTGGTTATTTGGCGCCTTGCATGACCTCGTCAAGGGTAACGCTCACGGCGTGCTGCGTCGGCACCCAGTCGACCTTCAAGAACAGTGCTGCCACCGTAATGGGGATATAGCTGAACATAAAGATCGGGAAGGTAAACAGGTTGGTCACCAGACGCCACTTTTGCGCGCAGTGAATGTGCTTGTACTCAAAGATGGTCGTGAGCAGCGCCAGGATAAAGAACGTCTGATACATCATGGCGAAGGTCATAATGAGAGAAGCGGCACACGCCTGCATCTCAACCTCGGTGGCCAGGAAGCCGTGCGAAAGACCGCCCACAATCAGGAACGTGGCATTGGCGAGCATCGAGATCAGAGATAGCAACATACCCGGGGCGATCGTCATAAACATGTCGTAGGCGGCAAAGCGATGGTAGCGAAAGGTCGATTTGACCAGGTGCTTACCATACGTAAAGAACACCTGGTAGAAGCCCTTGGTCCAGCGCATACGCTGCTTCCAGGAAGCCTTAAACGTCACGGGCTGTTCGTCAAAGAACTCCGCCGGTGCATAGCCAATGCGAATGCCGTGAATGGCGCAGAACGTGGTGAACTGAACATCCTCGGTCAGCGTATGGAACTGCCAACCGTGCATGCCCTCGATCACGCTCGCCGAGATAAGGTAACCCGAACCCGAGACAGCGCAGGACGTCTTGCAGATATTACGCGCGTTGTTGAGAAAGCGCGCCTCTCGCAGATACCACGTAGCATTAGCCGCCGAGATCCACGAGCTGCCGAAGTTCTTGGAGTTGCGATAGCTCGTGACCACATGGAAGCCCTGATCAAAGGCATCGTTCATCTTGGAGACGTAATCGCGGGCGATGACGTTATCGGCATCGAAGATAAAGTAGCCTTCAAACGTATCGGGATACTCGTTAAGGATGCGGTCGAAGCCAAAGTCCATGACCCAGCTCTTGCCCTTGCGGGCAAGGTCATTGCGCTCATAAACGACAGCGCCCGCCTCGCGCGCGAGCTGCGCCGTGTTGTCGGTGCAGGCGTCGGCGACCACAAAGACCTCGATAAGCTCGGACGGATAATCCTGATCCTTGATGGAGCGAACGAGGTTGGCGATTACGGCCTCCTCATTATGCGCCGCGATAAAGAAGGCATAACGATGGAGTTTTTTGGCCTTGGGAGGCGCGACCTCGCCACGAAGAGCGCCAATGACAAAGAAGACCACCTGGTACAGGAAGCAGACCGTGAGCAGCGTGACGACAATCTGGTTGAAGATCACGATGGGTGTGTTGGTTTGTAAAAAGGCGAGCATGCAGGCTCCCAGCAACGCATTACGTAAACAACCGTATATCTTACCGCAGGCTTACCGAGTTCAAGAAACCACCTAATACTGGCTAGGCTTCGAGCAGGCCGAGCTGCGGGACGATTTCGTCACCGGCGGCAGTGCGGCCGAGCGAACGCGAGGCCAGGTCATCCAGAACCGCGGCAAGGTCCCACGGCAGCTCGTCACGACACTCAATGCGCTCCCCCGTCACGGGATGGTCGAACGCCACGTGCCAAGAATGCAGGAACTGCCTGGTCAGGCCCTGATCGGCGCGTGCATCGCACTTACCGTAGAGTGGATCGCCCACGCAGGCGTGGTTGATATGGCGCATATGCACACGAATCTGATGCGTGCGGCCGGTAAACAGATGGCACTCGACGAGCGTGTAGCCGTCGTCAAAGCGCGTGGAATCAAAGCGCTCGAGCACCTTGAAAGTCGTGATGGCCTGGCGCGCAAAGGGGTCATCGGAAACCGCCATCTTGACGCGGTCGCGCGTCGATCGGGCAATGCCGGTGTTGATGGTGCCCTCGTCCATGGCGATGTGCCCGTGAACAAGTGTGATATAGCGACGGTCGAGCGTACGCGTGCGGATGAGATTTTGGAGCGCGCGCTGGGTGTCGTCGTCCTTTGCCGCAAGCATGAGACCCGAGGTATCGCGATCCAGGCGATGCACAATACCGGGGCGGTCCTCGCCCTGCACGGTGCCCAGATGGTCGATACCGCAGTGATAGACCAGGGCATTCGCGAGCGTACCGCTCTCATGACCATGCGCAGGATGGCACACCAGGCCGCGCTGCTTGGAGAGTACAATGAGATAATCGTCCTCATAGCGAATGTCGAGCGGGATGGCTTCGGGAATCACGTCAGTCGGATCGTGCGGCTCGGGAAGGTCGACCGAGATGCGGTCACCGGAGCGCACGGCATACTTTTTTGACAGGCAGGTCTCGCCGTTGACGGCAACGGCACCGCCCTCGATCAGATGCGCACAGGCAGAGCGCGTGGGACAGCCATCGTTGGCACCCAGATAGGCGTCAAGACGCTGACCAGCGGAATCGTCGGCAACGAGAATATGGATGTCGGCCATTAGCGCTCATTCCTTTCGCGAATCTTGCGGGCACGCTCCCCACGCTGCTTAGCTTTGCGTTTGGCTCGGGCCTCGTCACGGGCGTTGAGCTCGGCAGTCGCATCGACCTCGCGAGCGGCGGGACTCAAGAACATGTAACCAATGAGCGCCAGCACGACGCCGACCGTAATGCCGATATCAGCCACGTTAAAGACAGGAAAGTCGATGAACGTGGTGGCAATGAAATCGGTCACGAAGCCAAAGGCGAGGCGGTCGATCGCGTTACCGATGGCGCCGCCCGCAACCATAGCCATGCCTACAACCTCAAGATGGGCGAGCTGGGGCGCACGAACGAGGTACACGGCAATAGCGATAATGACCGCCAACGCCAGCACGGCAAACGCGATGCCATGCCCCTCACCCATGCTAAAGGCGGCTCCGATATTGCGAACAAACAGGAAATCGATCACGCCGGGGATAACGGTCATATGCAGGGCATCGCCCACGGAACGAACCGCAAGCTTGGTCAGCTGGTCAACGAGCAACACAACGAGCGCCACGCCACCAGCAACACCCAACCGCCAACGCAAAGGCGGCGTCATATCCGCACCACGACCCAAAGAAATCCCCTACCCTCAAGAATAATCGAATTCCGTTTAACGCAGTAGATAATCATACATTGACGCAAGCAAGAAGCGACAAATCTCCCAAGAACGGAAACACCGCAGGTAGAGCATAAATGAGCGAGCAGGTCGCATTTGAGACAAGATGACGTGAAATGAAAGGGCGCTGACCTTTCGGTCGCGCCCTTGAAATTGAACGTCAGATTGTCCAAATGCGGCCCGCGCAGCGTCGGTAGGTTACGGCGTTCTACGAACGCCGTAACCTACAAAGCGTCAGCGCAGCGCTTGCAGATATGCGCGTGGCCGTTGTATTCGCCGACAGTGGTGCGATAGTTCCAGCAACGGTCGCAGCACTCGCCCTCGGCAGCCTCAATAGCAACGGAAAGCTCCTCGCCCTGGGTCAGCTCAACATCGGAGACGATGTAGAACTCGGCCAGGTCGACGGCTTTGTCGCCGGTCAACAGCGCATACATCTCGGCGGGAACGACCGCCTTGACGCGAACCTGCTGGCTCTTGGTGAAGGTGCCGGCAGAACGGGCATCCTCAAGGGCCTTGGTCACGGCGCTACGGAGCTCGAGCGAAGCCTCGAGCACGCCCTCAAACTCATTGGCCTCGTCGACCGTGATAGGCGACTTGTACCAATCGAGCAGCGCGGCGTACTTCTGGTGATCGACGCAGCCGGCGGGCGCATAGGCCATGGCCTCGTCGACGGTGTAGGACAAGATCGGCTGCAGATCGCGCATGAGCATCGAGAAGAGCTCGGCGAGCACGGTCTGAGCGCTGCGGCGCTCGAGCGAGCCGGGCTTCTCGCAGTACAGACGATCCTTCAGGGCGTCGAGGTACACGTTGGAGAGCTCGGTAACCACAAAGTCGTAAAGCGCACGGTAGGCGCGCGGGAACTCGTAGCAGGAGTAAGCGTCGTCGACCTCGGCCTGGACCTGGGTCAGGCGGGCAACCATGAGCTTGTCGAGCGGCAGCAGGTCGGCAAAGGCGACACCGTCGGTCTCGGGCTCAAACTGACCCTCGAGCTCGGAGAGCAGGAAGCGCAGCGTGTTGCGGAAACGGCGGTAGGCATCGGACGTACGAGCGAGAATCTCGTGGTCGATGGAAACGTCGGAGCTGGTGTCGACCGAGGCGACCCACAGGCGGATGATGTCGGCGCCCATCTCGTCGCAGACCTTGTTGGGGTCGATGACGTTGCCGAGCGACTTGGACATCTTGCGGCCCTGACCGTCGAGCGTGAAGCCCTGCGAGACGACTGCCTTGTACGGAGCATGGCCGTTGGCGCCCACAGAGGTGAGCAGCGAGCTCTGGAACCAACCGCGGTGCTGGTCGGAGCCTTCGAGATACACGTCAGCCGGGTACTCAAGCTCGGGGCGATACTCGCAGACGGCCTTCCAGGAGACGCCGGAATCCCACCACACGTCGAGGATGTCCTTATCGGCCTTGAGGTGATGGCCGCCGCACTTGGGGCAGACGCAGGCCTCACCCAGGTAGCTCTCGGGAGCGTCGGTGAACCAGGCGTCGGAGCCCTTCTCGTGGAAGAGCTTGATGACGGCGTCGAGCGTGGCATCATTCATGACCTTCTCGCCGCAGTCGGCGCAGGTGTAGCTGGGGATAGGCACGCCCCAGTTGCGCTGACGGCTGATGCACCAGTCGGGACGCTGCTCGACCATGGCACCGATGCGGTTGGCCGCGTGGGCCGGATACCACTTGACGTTCTCGCGGACCTCTTTGCCAGCCTGCTCGCGCAAACCGGTCTTGTCCATCGAGACAAACCACTGGTCGGTAGCACGGAAGAGCACCGGGTGCTTGCAGCGCCAGCAGTGCGGATAGCTGTGCGTGATCTTCTTCTCGAGAACCAGGGTGCCGCGCTCGCGCAGGAACTCGATGATATGCGGGTTGGCCTCATCGGTATCCATACCGCTGAAGGGACCACCGGTGCCAAACTCCTCGCCGGTGTAGAACTTGCCGTCGTCATCGACCGGCATGCAGATGTCGGTGATGCCCTCCTTGAGGCAGGCGAAGTAGTCGTCGACGCCGTGGCCAGGCGAGTTGTGGACGATACCGGTACCGTCGTCGACACCGACGTAATCGGCCAGCAGCGCCACGCCCTCAACACCGTCAAAGATCGGCTGCTTGTAGTGGATGTGGTGGAAGGTCTCAGCGGGAACCACATAGGGCTTGCCGGCGACCATAACCGGGGTGTACTCCCAGCCAAACTCCTCGCAGCACTTGGGAGCCAGGTCCTCGAGCATGACCTCGGCACGGCCATCGTGCTCAACGGCGACATAGGCGGCGCCGGGCTTGAGGGAAACGGCCTGGTCAGAGGGGATGGTCCACGGCGTGGTCGTCCAGATGATAAAGTCGACCGGACCGTCGAAGTTCTCTAGGCCGGCGGGCTTGGAGGTCATCTCAAAGCGCACGAAGATGGAGGGGCTCGTCTCGTCGGAGTACTCAATCTCGGCCTCGGCCAGCGCGGTGTGGCAGTGCTTGCACCAGTGAACCGGCTTGTGGCCGCGATAGATCATGCCCTTATCGAACATGGCCTTGAAGACCTCGATGTCGGCGGCATCGTGCTGGTGATAGAGCGTCAGATAGGGGTTATCCCAGTCGCCGAGCACGCCCAGACGACGGAAACCGGCCTTCTGCAGCTCGATGTTCTCAACAGCGAACTCGTTGCAGAGCTCACGAATCTTGGCCGTGGGGGTCTGGTTGAACTTCTCGGTGCCGAGCTTCTCCTCGACCTTGTGCTCGATCGGCTGACCATGGCAGTCCCAACCGGGGACATAGGGAACCTCATAGCCCTGCATCATCCAGTAGCGGTTGATCATGTCCTTGGAGATCTTGTTCATGGCATGGCCGATGTGGATCGGACCGTTGGCGTACGGAGGACCGTCGTGCAGCACAAACTTCTTGTGACCCTCGTTCTTCTTCAGAACCTGCTCGTAGACCTTGTTGTCCTGCCAGTCCTTGAGTCGCTTGGGCTCGGACTTGGAAAGACCGGCACGCATGGGAAAACCGGTCTTGGGCAGATTCATCGTCTGCTTGTACTCGTTTGCCACGGTACCCCTTTCATGTCGTGGGCGCGCACGCCCGTTGGGCACCAAAAAAGCGCCCGTCCCTACAAGCTGGGACGAAGCGCCACAAATCGAGCTGTACGCTCGCAAAAGCTCTTCGCTTAACCACCCAGCTTAGATGCCCTCGCCCGCATATTCGCGCGCTCGCATCCGTTACTCGGCTGGCCTGTATCGACGACCATCTCGGCGATATCTACTAAGACGTGCCTGTGCGGCGCGCCCGTTGGGACCGCAGCTCCGGGGTGATTTTCATCGGTCGCATGCACGGGTTCTCAGCGCTTCCCGCTCTCTGTAGCATGCGGACGGCCGACTACTCGCCCCCATCAACGCTTATGCGGTGTATGGTAGCACGGTCAACGCCGCCGAAAAACCCTCAACACTGGTTTTATACGTTCGAAATTTCTCGCTATTACAGCCCTTCTCTAGGAGCAAAATACCTGAAAGCACTCTATCTCACGAAAGAAGGTACCTATGCGCACAATTGGAATGAGCGACTATACCGTCGGCGAAGACTGCTTTGACGAGCTGCCCGGCGCACTGGCGGAGTACGGCGCGACAAAGGTCGCGATCATCGGTGGCAAGCGGGCACTGGCCGCAGCACTTCCCGGTATCGAAGCTGCGCTGGCAGGTACCGACGTCGAGATTCTGGAGACGCGCGTCTACGGTACCAACAGTACGCGTGCCAATATCGCCAAGGTCGTGAACTCCCCTGCCTGCCAGAAAGCCGACGTGCTCATTGCCTGTGGCGGCGGAAAGGCGCTCGATACCGTGAAGACGGCGGCCATCGAGCTCAAGAAGATCGTCTTCACCGTCCCGACGATTTGCTCCAACTGCTCCGCCGCGACCGCCATTGCCGTTGTCTACAACGACGACGGCTCGCTCGAGGGCTATTCGTACCCCAACCGCCCCGCTCACATCTTCATCAACCCCAAGATCATCGCCGAGGCACCGGCAGAATACTTCTGGGCCGGCGTGGGCGATGCCCTGTCTAAGCAGCCCGAGGTCGAGTACGCCACGAGCGCCGGCAACCTGGAGCACACCGCCGGTCTTGGCCTGGCACTCGCCCACACCTGCTCCGAACCGCTATTTACCTATGGCGTCCAGGGTCTTGAGGACGTGCGCCAGAACCTGTCGAGCGAGGCCGTCAAGCAGATCGCGCTCGATATCGTGGTCAACACGGGCTATGTCTCGAACCTGACCAACCAGAACGATTACTACTACAACTCAAGTGTGGCGCACGCGTTCTACAACGCCACCTGCAGCATTCCGCGTGAGGGCACCTACCTGCACGGCGAGGTCGTAAGCCTGGGCGTGCTCGTGCTGTTTGCCTATACGGGAAAGACCGAGAACCTTGAGCGCTACGCTGCCTTTAACAAGCAGATGGGGCTGCCCGTGACGCTTGAGCAGGTCGGGCTTTCCGAGTCCGATATCCCAGCCCTGTGCGAGTACGCGCATGCCACCAACGAGTGGAAGCAGGGCAACCCTGAGCCCTTCACCGACGAGAAGTTCGCCGCCGCCATCAAGGCCGCCGACGCTTACGGCCACACGCTCTAGGCCTAACCCAAAACCACCACAAAGGGGACAGTCACCTTTGTGGTGGTTTTTTATTGCTCAAGTATTTTGGGGTCGAACTCGCTAGCCGGAATCACACGGTACCCGTGACGCAGCAACAGATCGACGAAAACGCCGTTGCCCGCGGTGAGCGTACCGCTAAAGGTGCCGTCGTAGATGCGACCCGCGCCGCACGAGGGGCTGCGGTCCTGCAAGATGCACGCAGCAATCTCGGAAGGGCCGCCCGCCTGCTCGCACATGTCGAGCGCACGTTGAGCGCCCAGGCGGAATTCCCGGTCAACGGACACGCCCTCGCAGGTACGGACCTCGCCGTTCACGATCTCGGACGGCTTGCGCGGCGTCGGAAGACCGCCAAAAACCTCGGGGCACACCAACAGGACCTCGGTTCCCGTGCGCTCGCAAGCCTCGATCAGCTCTCGATGATAGTTATCGAGCCCGTTATACTTGCAGCTCTCACCCATTAAACAGGCGCTCACCACGATCTTCATATACAACACTCCCCACGCAAAACGCCCCATTTGAGATGGACACTCAAATGGGGCGATTGACACTGCGCAACTAGTATTACTGCTGCTTCGGCATCAGCGGATTCTCGCGCGTGAGGAGATTCATAAACTCCTCGCCCGTGATCGTCTCCTTCTTGTACAGATAACGAGCCAGCTCATGGAGCTTAAACTTGTTCTCCTTCAGAATCTGCAGGGCGCGGTCGTGCGCATCCTCGATCAGCTTGGCGACAATTGCGTCCACGCGCTCGGCCGTACCGGGGGCGCAGGTGAGCGACGTATCCTGGTTGAGGTACGCATTTTGGACAGTACCGAGCGCCATCATGCCAAACTCATCGGACATACCAAAGCGCGTCACCATGTTACGGGCGAGTTTGGTGGCCTGCTCGATATCGTTGGCGGCGCCGGTCGTCATCTCGCCAAAGATGAGCTCCTCGGCCGCGCGGCCACCGCAGTAGACGGCGAGCTTGTCCAGGACCTCCTGGCGCGTGGTCAGGAAGCGCTCGTCCTCCTCGACCTGCATGGTGTAGCCCAGAGCGCCGCTCGTGCGCGGCACGATGGTGATCTTGGTAACCGGCGCGGAACCCTTTTGGCGGGCAGCGACGATGGCATGACCGATCTCGTGGTAGGAAACGACCTGCTTCTCGTGGTCGGAAAGCACCGTGGACTTACGCTGCTGGCCGGCAATGACGACCTCCACCGACTCCTCGAAGTCGTCCTGGGTCGCGCGCTTGCGGCCTTCGCGAACAGCGCGCAGGGCACCCTCGTTGATGATATTGGCAAGGTCGGCGCCCGAGGCGCCGGGCGTGGCGCGGGCAATCGCGGTCAGGTCAATCGGCGGCTCCGTCTTCACGCTCTTGGCATGCAGCTCAAGAATGTTCTTGCGGCCGGTCAGATCGGGCAGCTCAACGGGGATGCGGCGATCAAAACGACCGGGGCGCAGCAGGGCGGGATCGAGACTGTCGGGACGATTGGTGGCAGCGAGGACGACGATACCCTTGTGGTTATCGAAGCCGTCCATCTCGGTCAGCAGCTGGTTGAGCGTCTGCTCGCGCTCGTCGTTGCCGCTAAAGCCGCCGCCATCGCGCTTTTTGCCGATGGTATCGATCTCGTCGATAAAGACGATGCACGGGGCCTTTTCCTTGGCCTGCTTAAACAGATCGCGGACCTTGGCGGCGCCACGGCCGACGAACATCTCGACGAACTCAGAACCCGAAATGCTAAAGAACGGCACGCCCGCCTCGCCGGCAACAGCCTTGGCGAGCAGGGTTTTACCGGTACCCGGAGGGCCAACAAGGAGAGCACCACGCGGCAGTTTGGCGCCAATTTCCTCGTAGCGTTGCGGCTTCTCCAGAAAGTCGACGACCTCTTTGAGGGATTCCTTGGCCTCTTCCTGGCCAGCGACATCTTTAAAGGTCACGCCCACATCCTTGGAGGCGATAACGCGAGCGCCGGACTTGCCCAGTCCGCCGCCGCCAAAGCCGCCGCCAAAGTTCATAGACGGGCCGTCATCGCCCATAGCCTTCTTCATACGGCGGTTGAGCCACCAACCGATCAGGAAGAAGATGGCCATGGGAAGAATAAGCGTAAGCAGGTAGTAGGTCATCAGACCCGAGTTTTTATCGGGAACGACCGACTCCAGGGACGCACCGGATTCAAGCACACGATCGGTAAAGCCCGCGTCATTCGGCACACCGGTCGTCTTGTAGGCGATGTTCTCGTCCTCACCCTTCTTGGTGTAATAAATGGTGTAATCGTCGGTATTGTACTCGACCTTGTCGACACTCTTCTTATCGAGCGCTTTGACAAACGTCGAGTAATCGGTCTTCGTAATCTGCTGCGTGTGACCGATGTTGGGGAACAGAACGGTCGAGAGCACGAGGTAGACGACGAAGGCGATGAGCACGTAGAGGATCATATTCCGTCTACGTTTGTTGTCATCCATCTCCATCTGCTTGAACTCCATCTACTGGGGTTGATAATGCTATCTAGAATACCCAACCCGGACGGCGATAAACCGACGCCGGGCACGAAAGGACAGAGATGGCATCACTGGAAGTCGGCAAGGTTCAGATCTATACGGGCGACGGCAAGGGCAAAACCACGGCTGCGCTGGGATTGGCGATGCGCGCCACAGGTTATGGGCTCGACGTACTCATGCTGCAGTTTGCCAAGAAGCTGCACTGCGCCGAGCATGATGCGGCGCCACGCCTGGGGCTGCGAATTGTACAGGCCGATCGCAACACGCCCGAGGCTTGCGCCGAGCAGATCATGGAACTTGCACGCGAACAGATCTCGCAGGTCGACGTGCTCATTTTGGACGAACTCGGCGAGGCCATGCGACGGGGCTTTGTGACGCGCGAGGATGTCGAATCGTTGATCGCGATAAAGCCCGCCACCACGGAGCTCGTGCTCACCGGCCGAGGCCTGCTGCCACTGGCCGACCTTGCAGACCTAGTAACCGAAATGCGCCCCGTCAAACACTACTTCGACGAAGGCCTCCTAGCCCGCCAAGGCATCGAATACTAATTGATCCGAAGGGGACGGAGGAAAACAGATCATCAACATCACGACGGAGAGAAATGATCCGTTTCCCTCGTCCCCTACGGATCATTAGGCGGTGGCGCGGCCGAGCCAGTTGCCGCTGTGGTGGTAGATGGTAAACATCGTGGCCGTGATGAGCCAGGTTACGGGGTAAACCAGCAGCAGGTGCTCAAGCGACGGATCGAACGGCATAATCGCAAACACCCAGATCACCCTGAGCACGACAGTGCCAAAAATCGTGAGCAGCATGGGCTGCAAGCTAACGCCGGCACCGCGAATGGAGCCCGACGCGTTTTCGATAATCGAGAAGATCGCGTAGAACGGCGCGATAAAATGAAGGATCGTCGTGGTGTACGCCGAAATCGAAGCATCGTCGACAAACAGACGCGACAGAGGACCCGAGAACACCAGCAGCACGGCAGACAGGCCACCAATGAGCATAAACGACAGCACGAGCGACGTATGGTAGCCCTTTCGCATGCGCTCGTAGTTGCGCGCGCCAAAGTTCTGTGCCGAGAACGTGGTGATCGACACGCCAAGCGCCTCGGTAACCATCCAGACAATGCCATCCAGGCGGCCCGAAAGACCCCAAGCCGTGGTGACATCGGCGCCAAACGAGTTGACCGACACCTGAATCAAAACGTTGGAAATCGAATACGCAGCAGACTGAAAGCCAAGCGGCAGACCACACGAGATCATGCTCTTACAAATGCCCGGATCAATGCCGAGCTTGGACAGCGAAAGCCGCCACGCACCCGGTGCGTGCATCATACGAATCACGATCATCGTGGCGTTGGAGCAAATGGTCAGCGCCACCGCGATGCCGCAGCCCAGAGCCTCCATATGAAGCACGGCAACGAAGATGACATCCAGCACCGCATTAACAAGGCAGCCGGAAGCGATGATCACAGCAGGCCCGCGCGTGTCGCCCACGGCGCGCAGCAGTGCCGTTCCCATATTGAGCAGCAGCGCCGCAACCATGGCGGCAAAATAGCAACGAGCATAGGCCGCGCCCTCGGCCAATAGTTCATGCGGCGTGTTCATAAGCACCAGCATGGGCTCAACGAACACTATGCCAAGAATCGAGAAAACGATACCGCCCACCAGCGCGAGCGTCATGGCCGTATGGACCGAACGGCTCAGCCGGTCATCATCGTGCTGGCCAAAATACTGACCAGTAATGACTGCGCAGCCGGCGCCGACGCCAACGCAAAAGCCAATGCAGAGCTCGGTGAGCACCATCGTGGCTTGAATGCCACCCAGTGCGAGCTTGCCGCCAAACTGACCGACGATATAGGTACCGATAAGCGTGTATGCCTGCTGAAAAAACGAACTAAAGAAGATGGGAACGCACAGCGACAGCAGCTGCTGCCAAATGACGCCCTGCGTTACATCGATAGCCGTAGATTTCTTAGCCACACGCCCTCCCCACAAGTGCACGTCAACCGACAAAACAGCAAATTAAGACAAAGCCAATACCAGCTTAGCACCGACCGGCGTCGACCGAAACACCCCGAATCAGAGCCCGGTGCGAACTATCTACCTAGCGATACAGCCCCGGCTGGTAGTGATACTCGTTGCTCACGTGCGGGCACAGCTGCCAAAAGGCGACGGCACTCGCCGCAGCCACGTTAAGCGAATCAACCCCGTGCGCCATCGGAATGCGCACGGCCCGGTCACAGCCCGCGATAGTCTTGGCGCCCAGGCCGGCGCCCTCGGTGCCCATAAAGATCGCCAGGCGATCAATCTCCTGCAGCACGGGATCGTCCAGCGAAACGGAATCATCCGTCAACGCCATGGCGACACAGGAAAACCTGGCATTGTGCAGCGCAGCCAGGCCATCGTGCGGCCATACGCGCGCCTCGCTGCCAATACGCGTCCACGGCACCTGAAACACCGTGCCCATGCTCACACGGGCAGAACGACGATATAGCGGATCACAACACGTAGGGCTCACCAGAATACCGTCGACATTCAACGCCGCCGCCGAGCGGAAAATCGCGCCCACATTGGTATGGTCGACAATGCCCTCAAGCACGCACACGCGCACCGGACGCTCCCCCGCAGCTTTTACGACGCCGCCCAAAAACTCATCAACCGGAATCTGTCGCGGGCGACGAAACGCCGCGAGCGCACCGCGCGTCACGTTAAAGCCCGTCAACTGCTCCATGAGCTCCATGGAGGCCACGAACACAGGAACCGGACCTGCGCCCTCGCGCACAACCAGGCGCTCAAACAGCGGCATCATCTGGTCGAGCCAGCGTTCGCCCAAAAGAAAGCTCACAGGCTCGTATCCGGCACGCACCGCGCGCTCAATAACCTTGGCACTCTCGGCGATAAAGATGCCCTTTTGCGGCTCCAGCACGCAGCGCAGCTCGCGCTCGGTCAGTCGCACGTAGGCATCGAGCCGCTCGTCCTCGAGCGAATCAATTCGCAGAACCTCAACGGCATCAGTCATAGCAGCCTGCCCGCACCCTTCTTTACAGCACATCTATACCAAACGAGGCGACGCTAAGCGCCGCCCCATACATTCAATCAACCCGATAATACCGTTCACGCCAGGCGATTTACGCCTCAACGCGACGATACGTCACGAACTCATAATCGACACCCTCGTCGCCCTCGCCCGAGGCAATCGTGGCAACACCGCCACGCCACGCAATCTCCCACGCGGGATCGGCGTCCAAATCGGGAAAGTACGTGTCCACGGCATGAGTGCAATGGTTGTGCGTGACCTCGGCCTCGGCGCAATACGGCAAAAACTGCCGATACACCTCGCCGCCACCGATCACCCAGGCAACGGGCTCATCGGCAACCGCGGCGAGCGCCTCGTCGATACTATGCACCACGTCGACGCCCTCGGGGGCAAAGCTCTCGTCGCGGGTAAGCACGATATTGCGGCGGTTCTTGAGCGGACGCCCGCCGGGAAAACTCAGCAGGGTCTTGCGCCCCATAATGACCGGGCAACCTTTGGTGCACGCCACAAAATGGCGCATGTCAGCACGATTGGACACCACCATGTCGCCCTCGCACCCAATGCCCCAATCGTCACACACAGCAACGATGGCAGAAAGCTTACACGTCATGAGCGCCACCTACACCGCAATGGGAATGTTCTTGACCTGCGGGCCGTGCTCGTAGCCCTCCACAATCAGGTCGTCGGTCGTAAACGCATAGAAATCGTGCACGTCGGGGTTAAGCGTTACCTTAGGCGCCGCAAACTGCGGACGCTCGATAAGCTCGCGGACGATATCGACATGACGGTCGTAGATATGGGCGTCGGCGATCACATGCAGCAGCTCGCCGGGAATCATATCGACCGACTGCGCGACCATCATCAGCAAAATGGCGTACTGGCACACGTTCCAGTTGTTCGCGGCCAAAATGTCCTGGCTGCGCTGGTTGAGAATCATGTTGAGTGTAGGCTTATCGTCCTGCGGGCGCTGCGTGACGTTATAGGTCACGCTGTACGCGCACGGGTACAGGTGCATCTCGGACAGGTCGCTAAACACATAGGTGTTCGTCATAATGCGGCGGCTGTACGGCGTGTGCTTAAGGTCGTACAGCACACGGTCCATCTGGTCGAAATCGCCCTCGGGATAATGGCTCTTCTGGCCAATCTGGTACCCGTAGGCCTTGCCGATGGAACCAGTCTCGTCGGCCCACTCATCCCAAATATGGCTGTTGAGGTCGTGGACGTTATTTGACTTCTTTTGATAGATCCACAGAATCTCGTCCATGGCAGACTTAAGCGCCGTGCGACGCAGTGTGAGCGCGGGAAACTCCTCACGCAGGTCGTAGCGAGCCGTAACGCCAAAGTTTTTAATGGTATAGGCAGGGGTGCCGTCCTCCCACACCGGTCGGACCTTTTGGCCCTCGGTGGTGGTGCCATGGTCCAAGATATCGCGGCACATGGTTACAAACTGTTGATCAGCCTTGCTCATTGACCCTCCTGTCAGTCGCCTATAAGCGAAATTCATTGTAGCCCAGGCGCACGCGACCCCACAGCCCAAACATAAGCCCTCATTTTCGGACATATGCCAAAAATGCCTTGCACGGTTCCGCTCGCGCGCTATCTTATTGTTGACATATGTCAGATTTGGAGGGTGTATGGCAGGAAGACGCGAGAAACTACGCCGCGTAGGGATCATCCCCGAATATCGCGGTTTTACCCCCGACGGCCTTGCCAGCGGAGATGCCATCGACATGACGGTCGACGAGCTCGAGGTCCTGCGCCTATGCGACCTGGAAGGCCTCAATCAGGAGGAAGTCGCCCAGTGCATGGGCATTGCCCGCGCCACGGTGGCGGCAATCTGCAGCCGCGCACATCGCAAGGTGGCAAACGCGCTGGTCAATGGACGGTCGATCGTCATCGAAGGCGGCAATATCGCATACTCCCCCATCACCACGACGACGGCCGCATGGCCAGCAAAGGAGGTCGGCACCATGAGGGTGGCAACGACGTACGACAACGGCAACATCTTTATGCACTTTGGCCGCAGCGAACAGTTCAAGATCTACGACATCCAGGATGGCAAGGTGCTCAACGAGCAGGTCGTGGGCACCGGCGGCACCGGCCACGGCGCCCTGGCGGGCCTGCTCGCCAACGGTGGCGTCGACACGCTCATCTGCGGCGGCATCGGCGGCGGTGCCATCAACGCGCTCACCCAAGCCGGCATCACGGTCTATGCGGGCGCCCAGGGCAGCTGCGACGCCTGCGTCGAGGCCCTCATTGCCGGCAGGCTCGCACAGACCGGCGAGGCCACCTGCGACTGCCATGGCCACGACCACGAGCACGCCCATGAGCACGGCGATTCCTGCGGCTGCCACGGCCATCACGACCACGACAGGCACGAGAGCTGCAGCTGCCACTAGCGGCACGTGCCCTGGCGCAAGCACGCTTCCACGTGTGTGACAACCAGCGAACAAACGGCGAAGGCCGCCTGGAGTACCATCCAGGCGGCCTTCGCCATACACGACTCAACCAGTCGCTATTTCTTATTGCGCATCTGAGCTTCCATCTGGCGCAGCAGGTCCATATCGGACTTAGGACCGCCCGTTCCCAGGCCGCCCAGGCCGCCCATGCCGCCCAGACCCATGGCATCCAGACCGGGAATATTGGGCATGCGCATCTTTTTGCCCTTCTTACCCTTCTTGCCCTTCTTGCCACCAGCCTGTGCCTGATTGGCCATCGAGCGCATGCGGCCCATCATCTTGTTCATCTCGCCCCACTGCTTCATAAGGCTATTGACCTCGGTGGGAGTCACGCCGGCGCCCTTGGCGATACGGGCGCGGCGCTGGCCGTTGATGATGGAGGGACGCAGGCGCTCCTCCTTGGTCATCGACATGATGATGGCCTCGTTCTTGTCGAAGATGCCCTCGTCCAGGTTGCCGCCCATCTGGTTGAGCGCGCGCTGGCCGCCGGGGAGCATACCCAGGATGCCCTTCATACCGCCCATCTTCTTGACGGCCTTCATCTGGTCGAGCATGTCGTTCATGGTAAAGCCCTCGCGCAGCATACGCTCGGCAGCCTCGAGCTGCTCAGCGTCGGCCGCCTCCTGGGCTTTCTCGATGATGCCGACAACATCGCCCATACCCAGAATGCGCTTGGCCATGCGATCGGGATAGAACGGCTCCAGCGAATCGGGTTTCTCGCCCATACTCACGAACTTGATGGGCTTGCCGGTCACCTGGCGCACGGAAAGCGCACCGCCGCCACGGGCATCGCCGTCGAGCTTAGAGATGATCACGCCGTCAAAGTCAGTGCGCTCGGCGAAGGTCGAGACGACGTTGACGATATCCTGGCCGGTCATGGCATCGACGACCATCAGCACCTGATCGGGCTTGACGGCCTTCTTAATATCCACGGCCTCCTGCATCATCTGCTCGTCGATCTGCAGGCGGCCGGCGGTATCGACAATGACCACGTCACGCAGGTGGTCGACTGCCTCCTGGATGGCACCCTTGGCGATATCGACCGGGTGCTCGCCGTCGCCGCGGAAGACCGGAACGCCGATCTCTCCACCGAGCGTGGCCAGCTGATCGGCAGCGGCGGGGCGGTAGACGTCGCACGCGGCGAGCAACGGCGAGCGACCCTGCTTCTTGAGCAGATAGGCCAGCTTAACGGCCGCCGTAGTCTTACCGGAACCCTGCAGGCCCACGAGCATGATGACATTGGGAATGCGGTTGCTAAAGACGAGCTTGCTCTCGGTGGAGCCGAGCATCTCGGTGAGCTCGTCGAACACGATCTTGACGACGTTTTGTGCCGGCGACAGCGACTCCATGACCTCGGCGGTCATGCAACGCTCCTTGGTCTTGGCGACGAACTCCTTGACGACCTTGAAGTTGACGTCGGCCTCGAGCAGCGCCATGCGAATGTCGCGCATGGCCGAGGTAATGTCGGCCTCGGTCAGCTTACCCTTGCCACGCAGGCGGTCAAATGTGTCGTTGAGGCGATCGCTCAGGGAATCAAACACTGGTTACTCCTTAGTTGGACTCGCCCACCAGGGCGCGGCAGAAATCTTTGGCATTGAACTCCTGCAGGTCATCGACCTGCTCGCCCACGCCGATGCGCAGGATCGGAAGCTTGAGCTTCTCGGCCACGGCCATGGCGATACCGCCCTTTGCCGTGCCGTCGAGCTTTGTCATGATAATACCGTCCAGACCCAGCGCCTCGTTAAACTCGAGCGCCTGGTTCAGGCCGTTTTGGCCCGTCGCGGCATCGATCACGAGGACAACCGAGACCGGCATGGGACCGGCGGCCATATTGGCGGCGCGCTTGCGCGTCACGTTGACCACCTTGGCAAGCTCGCGCATGAGCTCGGGGCTCGTGTGCAGACGGCCGGCAGTGTCGATAAGCACCAGGTCGCTGCCGCGCTTGTCGGCCTCATCGAGCACGTCATAGCACACGCTCGCCGGATCGGAGCCGCGGTCGCGCTTGATGACGGGAACGCCGGCGCGCTGGCCCCACACATCGAGCTGCTCGATGGCGGCGGCGCGGAAGGTATCGGCCGAACCGATCACGACGTTCTTGCCGCGGGCAGCCATAGCGCTCGCGATCTTGCCGACCGTCGTGGTCTTGCCGGCACCGTTAATACCCACAAACAGCACGCAACTCGGCGTGTCGGAGAACGGATCGCGCTCGGCGGGCACAAAATGCTGCTCGAGCTGCTCGGCCAGGGCGCGACGGAGTTGCGGAGCGGTCTTGAGGTTCTTCTTGGCCGCGGTATCGCGCAGGTCATCGGACACCTTAATCGCGACCTCGGCGCCCATGTCACCCATGACGAGGGTGTCCTCTAGATCCTCCCAAAAAACCTCATCGACCTCGCCGCCAAAGTAAAAGACCTCGTTGAGGGCCTCGCGGCTGCGCTCAAGTCCGCGCGAGAGAGCATCGAAGAATCCCATTATGCATTCACGACCTTTCCGGTTTCGCGATCAAGTTTTTGCGAGACGACGCGGCTGACGCCGTCGGCTTGCATCGAGACGCCGTAGAGGACGTCAGCGTCCTCCATAGTACGGCGCTGATGCGAGATAACCAAGAGCTGCGTATCGGAACGCAAAACATCGAGCGCGCCGATGAGCTTGGACAGGTTGGCGTCATCGAGCGCCGCCTCGACCTCGTCCAGCACATAGAACGGCACCGTACGCGTGCGATACACGGCAAAGAGCAAGGCGAGCGCCGTCAGGCTCTTCTCGCCGCCCGACATGAGCATCATCTTGGTGATGCGCTTGCCGCGCGGCTGCGCCACGACCTCGATGCCCGTCTCGGCAGGATGCTCGGGGTCGGTCATCTCCAGATGCGCCTGGCCACCCGGGAACAGCATGGCGAAGATCTCGCGGAAGTTCGCATCGACCTTCTCAAAGGTCACCAGGAAGGCCTTACGCATCTTACGGTCGATGGCCGCCGTGATCTTGGTGAGCGCCTTGCGTGCGCTCTCAAGATCGGCCAGCTGCTCCTCGATGTAATCGGCGCGGCGCTTGAGCTGCTCGTACTCCTCCATGGCAACCTGGTTCACAGGGCCCAGGTTGTTGATCTGGCGCACGAGCTGGTTGAGCTCGCGCTCGGCGGCATCGCGGTCGGTGGGCGCAGGAAGCATGAGCACTTCCTCGAGCACCGTGGTGCCATCGGCGGTAATGGCCTTGATGGCCGCCTCTACCTGCACCTCGAGCTTGCCGCGGGAGACCTTGAACTCATTTTGCGTCGCCGTGGCGGCATCGACCCGCTCCTTGGCACGAGCAACCTCGGCCTTGGCGTCTTCGATGGTCTTCTTAAGCGAGGCCGAGTCCGCCTCCTCGAGCGAAGCCTGGTCACGCAGACGCGCGGCCCAATCCGACGCGCGCTCCAGCAGGGCCGAATAGCGCTCGTGCATGGGATCGACGCGCAGGCGCAGCAGCTCGAGAGAGCGCGAGGCCTGGCGTGTTCCGCGGATACGGCGGTCGATGCCCTCCAGACGATGCTCCAGGTCGGGCACGCGGCCCTTCAGCGAACGCAGACGCTCGCTCGTCTGGGCCAGGCGCACCTTGGCATCGGCGAGCTTGCCGGCGGCCTCGGAATCGTCACGGCGCACGCGATCGAGCTCGTCGTTGGCTTCGGCAATCTGGAGACCCAGGTCGCTTGCCTGCGCACGGGCCTCGTCGCGCGAACGGGTGAGCTCGTCAACGCGCGGGCGCGCAGCGCGAACGGCCTCGGCGGCCTGTTCGCGGCGCTTGGAGATGCGCACGCGCTCAACCTCGGCATTGTTGGCGCTTTGCTCCAGGCGGCCGATCTCGGAGAGCAGCGAGCGGCGCTCGCCCTCAAGACGGGCGATCTCACCGGCGGCATCGCCCTCGGCGGCACGCGCCTCCTCGACGGCCGCATTGGCCTCGACGACCCGATCCGACACATGCTCAAACACGGCAGCAAGATCGGGCTCCAGGCCCTCCAGCTCACGAATTCGACGCTTGCGCTCCAGGGCACCCGAAGCCTCGCCGGCATCGAGCCCCACGCGCACCAGGCCGCCACAGCTCACGCGGGCGCCATCGGGCGTCACATAGGTCACGCCGTCAACGACTGGTGCCGCCAGCGCGGCAGCCAAGTCATCGACCACGTAATAGCCGCCGAGCAGGGCCTCGACAACCGGGCCATAACCGGAGCGCACGGACAGACGATCGACCAGACGCGAACCGGCAGCGCCCTTAGCAGCAGCACCGCCGCTCACGTCGCGCGTCGCCAGCAGCGCCTCGCCCGAAGCCTTCTTTTGGTCCAGAGCCGCACGACCGGCACGCTCAAGCGTGGCTGCGTCATCAAACAGTAGGGCATCGATGTCGCCGGCAAGCAGCTGCTCGACCAGGCCCTCGAGCTCACGAGGAGCCTCGAGCACGTCGCCCAGGCGACCCGAGACATAATCGCCCAGCGCGCCCATCAAACGGCTCACCAGCGGCGAGCTGTCTGCCATGCGGGCGTCGAGCTTCTTTTGGCTCGCGAGCTCAGAGCGAACCTCGGACAGTTTATTGCGCGCCTCGCTCTCGCGATTACGCAGGTCCTTCAACGCTGCACGGGCGACCTCGGTGGCCTCACGCGCATCGATCTGGGCCTGGCGGGCCTGATCAAGCGCGCCGTCGAGCTCCTCAGCGCGGTCGCGACGGCTCTCGAGCGAGGCCGTGACCTCCTCGAGCTGCTCGTCAATCTGCTCCAGGCGCGAGGCGTACATGTTGTCCTCGACCTCGGCGTTGCTCAAAGAGTCCTTCACCTTGGCAAGCTCGAGCGCGGCGTTATCGGCCACACGCTGCACATCGCGCTGCTCGCGCGTAAGCTGCGAAATCTGATTGTCGAGCGCAACGCGACGCTCGTGGAGCTGGGCGGCGGCAGGACCTGCGGCGTCAACGTCGTCCTGGGCCTGCATGTGCGCACCGGTCACTTCCTCAAGCTGGGCGCGCGCATCCTCGAGCTCCTCGACCACGCGACGGCGCTGATGTTCGGAGCTCGAGATCTGGCCGCGCATGTCGGACAGGCGCGACACCATGTTGTGGCCCTTTTCCTCGAGTAGGCGCATATCGGAGTTGATGCGGCCGACCACGTCTTGCATATGGCGGCGCTGCTCGCCCAGATCGCCCACAAACAGGCCCTTTTCCTCGAGCATGACCTGGAGTTTCTCGAGCTCGCGCTCTTTTTCGCCCAGGCGGTATTGCGCAAGCTCAAACTCGGCAGCGCCCTCCTTGGAGCGACTCTCCAGGTCGTTCCACTGCGACTGCAGCGAACGAAGTTCGTCGACGGCCAGCATCTGCGTAAGCTCGTTCGCGCGCGAGGACAGCTCTTTGTACTTGCGCGCGCGATCAACCTGACGCTCTAGCGGCCGCAGCTGACGGGCGATCTCCTTATTGATGTCGCGGGCACGGGTCAGGTGCTCGTCCATCGATTTAATCTTTTTGAGCGCACGCTCCTTGCGGCGCTTGTGCTTGGAGATGCCAGCAGCCTCCTCGATCAGGGCGCGGCGCTCCTCGGGGCGGCTCTGCAAAATGGCATCGAGCTTGCCCTGGCTGATGATGGAATGCGTATCCTTGCCCAGGCCAGAATCGTGCAGAATGTCCTGAATGTCCATCAGGCGGCACGGGCTCGAGTTGATGAGGTACTCGCTTTCGCCCGAGCGATACATACGACGGGTGATGGCGACCTCGTCAAAGTCGACGGGCAGCATATGGTCCGAGTTATCGAGCACCAGCGTGACCTCGGCGACACCCACCGGCTTGCGCGCCGACGAGCCCGAGAAGATGACGTCCTCCATGGCCTGGCCGCGCAGCTGCTTGGCACTCTGCTCGCCCAGGACCCACAGAATCGAGTCGGAGATGTTCGATTTTCCCGAGCCGTTGGGACCGACGATGACGGTCAGGCCCGGCTCAAATGACATATGGGCGCGGTCGGCAAACGACTTGAACCCTTTGAGCGTGAGGGACTTGAGATACACGGTTCCTCGCTTAAACAGGCTTCTTGTTAAGAATCACGCCGTTGGTGGTGTAGCCCATGCGGTCGAGCGCCTCGAGTGCAGCGGCCCCCTCGGCCTCCTTCTTGGAGGAACCGGTGCCGCGGCCCTGGCGAATACCGTCGATGAGCACCACAGCGGTAAAGGTGGGCGCATGTGCGGGGCCCTCGGAGCCGACCAGCTTATACGCGGGAGGCTCGTGGCCGTCTGCCTGCACGCACTCCTGCAAGAACGACTTGGGGTTCGCGGGGTGCTCGGCACGCTCGGTGGCCAGGTGCGGCTTAAGCGTACGGTGGATGAACTCCGCCGCCGCATCCCAACCGGCATCCAGATACAACGCGCCCACGAGCGACTCGTAAACGTTCTCAAGCGCCGAGTGCAGGCCGCGCGCGCCGGTACCGGTCTCGGAGGCGCCAAAGATGATGATGTCGTCGATACCCAGCTCGTGCGACACCTCGGACAGCGTGGCGCCCGAGACAAGGGACACCTTCAGGCGCGTGAGCTTGCCCTCGTCAAACTCGGGATAGGACTCGAAGAGCGAACGGGCCACCACGGCGCCTAAAATGGAATCGCCCAAAAATTCAAGGCGCTCATAGCTGGCAGAGACCGGTAGGCCCTCGACGGCCGAGGGATGCGTGAGCGCCGCGCGCAGCAGCACCTTGTTATTGAACTCATGGCCCAGAATCTCCTGGGCGCGCGTGAGTCGTTCAGACAAAGCCAAGACTTAGGCCTCCTTGGCGTTTTCGATCGCGTCGACGGCGTCGGCGACAGAGTTGAGCGACAGCAGGGTCTCGTCATCGATTTCGAGGTCGAACTCGTCCTCAATGGCCGTCACCAGCTGCAGACGCTCGAGCGAATCGGCATCGAGATCGTCAAAAGTGGTCTCGTCGCTAATGTCGGCGACATCGACGCCCAGCACGTCAGCGGCGACTTCGGCGATCTTATCGAAGATTTCGGAGCGGTCCATAGCGCTTCCTCTCGTATGTCATGGAACACAACACAACACGGCAATCGAAGCCGCGTTGCAATACGGCTCCGATTCTACCCCACACGGTACAGGTTGAGCCACGTAACGGGGCTCTTACAAAACGATACCGTCCATGGAATTGGCAACGTCCTGGACAAGCCCGACGCGCACGGCCTGAGCCGCGGCAAGCGTACCGTTCTTGACGGCCTCGACTGACGTAGCACCGTGGCCGATCAACACGACGCCGCGCAGGCCCAGCAGGATCGCACCGCCCTTGGCATCGCCCGAAAGCTTAGCCTTAATCTGGCGCATCTGCTTTTTAATGAGCAGCGCGGCGATCTTGGTGCCGAGCGAGGACATAAAGGCACCCTTGAGCTCCTGAAGCAAAAACTTGGCAGCGCCCTCGGTGGCCTTGAGCGCGATGTTGCCCGACATGCCATCGGCGACCACGACGTCAAAATTACCCGACGTAAGATCGGTGCCCTCGCAGTTGCCCACAAAGCCGGGAACAGCGGCCTTCATGGCCGGGAAGCACGACTTGGTGAAGTTGGAGCCCTTCTCGTCCTCGGTGCCGTTGGCAAGCAGGCCCACGCGAGGATGCTCGATACCCAAAACCACGCGGGCATAGGCAGCACCCATCTGGGCGAAGCGCACCATATCGTCCACCGTGACATCGGGATTGGCGCCCATATCGCACAGCACCGTCAGGCCACCGGCACGATTGGGCAGTGCGTTGGTCAAGCACGGACGGACCGGCTGCTTCTTGCCCTCTGCCAAATACCTAAACGGCGTGACGTAGGCCGTGGCGGCAGCGGTCATGGCACCGGTCGAGCCGGCCGAGAAAAACGCGTCCGCATTGCCCTTCTTAATGGCACGACATGCAAGCACGATCGAGGACTTGCGCTTGGTCATCACAGCGCGGATGGGATCGTCCTCCATGCTGATGACGTCGGGGGCTTCCAAGGCCTCCACGCGGGCATGCGCTGCGGCAAAGGGGTTGACGATTTCGGCGGGACCGACGGCCAAAATCTCGATCTCGGAATCTGCCGCAAGCGCAGCCTCGATACCATCGAGAACAACCTGGGGCTTCTCGTCTCCGCCCACAACGTCTACACAAACGCGAACGTTACTCATTTCATATGCTCCTTATACAAAAATGGCCGACTCATTGAGCCGGCCATTGTGGTTCCAGTTGGAACGGCATCGTATCCAGAGTATACAGTTACTCGGTAACGATAACCTCGCGGTCCTTGTAGAAACCGCAGCTGGGGCACACGTGGTGCGGGAGCTTAACAGCGCCGCAACGGGGGCACGTGGACTGAGCCGCAGCCGAGATCTTCATGTTGGCGGAACGACGGGTATGGGTGCGGATACGACCCTGCTTTTGTTTAGGTACGGGCATAGTGACCTTCCTTATGAACTATCCAGTGTGGCGATTACGCGCAAGTAGCGATACTACCACAGTTTTACTCGTCAAGCTTGAGATTCTTTAATGCTGCAAATGGATTTTCCGTGGCAGCGGCCCATTCGGCCTCCGCCTTGGCGGCGCAATCGCATTGCTCGACGTTGAGATTGATGCCACAGGTGGGGCAAAGGCCGCGGCAATCGGGCTTGCACAGGACAACGAACGGCGTGTCCATGACGACCGCGTCGTTGATGGGCTCGCCCAGATCGACAATGCGATCCTCGCCCAGCAACTCGTAGCCGTCTTCGTAGGCCTCGGGGTCCTCGGGCTCGTTAAAGAGGTAGAACTCCTCGATCTCGCCTGCGATATCAAACGATGCGGGCTCCAGGCAGCGATCGCACTCGCCGGTGGCGTGAGCGCGGACCATGCCCGAAAGCAGAACACCGGTACCGGCGTTGGTAAAGACCACGTCGTAGGAAATGCCGTCCTGCAGCTGGTACTCCTTCTCGCCCACCGTGTAGGTGGCGACATCGACCTTGCCGGTCAGCGGATAAGAGTCTCCGGGAAACTCGAGCTGCTCGGAAAGATCGACGGTTACGCTCGGGAACTCAGCCATTACCACTGACCGTTCTGCTGGGCGGCGCCCTCGTTGAGCTGCTGACGGCAACGAGTGACGGTGCCGGTCAGACTCTTAAGGTTCTCCTCGAGGTGCGTAAAGACCTGCTCGGCGTAATCCTCGGCGGCATAACGCGTCTCGCGCTCGTACTGCTGGGCACGGTCGCGGATGTCGTCGGCCTGCTGCTGGGCTAAGCGGACGATCTCCTGCTCACCGGCAATGGTGAGCGCCTGCTGCTGAGCATCGGCAATGATGGAATCGGCCTGGGCGGCGGCGGAGGCCATAAGCTCCTCGCGCTCTTTGAGGATACGTCGGGACTTCTGCCACTCCTCGGGATAGCTCATGCGGATCTCATCGAGGATGTTAAAGAAGACGTCGGCGTCGATAACCTTCATCTGGGCGTTCTTGCCGAACGGCGTCTTAGCCTCTTCGATGAGCCCCTCGAGCTCGTCGACAAGACTCACGATCCTGTCGCCAGGAAAATTCTCGCCCGGCATCCGGTCTCCTTTCATAGGTAACATATCATCGTGTTAGTTTACCACATGCCACCAGGCAATAAAAAACGTCACGAAAAGCGATGTTTGAGTGCTTCGACCACGTTGGGCGGCACAAACGTCGACACGTCGCTGCCAAGCGACGCGATCTGGCGCACCACCGAACTCGAGATATAGCCGTACTGCGGAGCACTCATGACAAAGATGGACTCCAGCTCGCTATCCAGGCGATAGTTGAGGTCGGCCTGCTGCAACTCGTACTCAAAGTCGGTCATGGCGCGCAGACCCTTAACGACGGCACCCGCCCTCTGTTCACGTGCAAAGTCGACCAGCAGGCCGGTGAAGGGCAGTACCTCGACGCCGTCCAAATCACCGAGGGCCTCGCGGGCCAGCGCCACGCGCTCGTCGAGCATAAAGGTGGTACCCACGCCGTTTTTACCCTGCGATTCGGCCACGGCGACGATCACGCTGGGAAAGATACGGCGAGCTCGGCGGATCACGTCGATATGGCCAAAGGTGATGGGATCGAAGGTGCCCGGGACGATCACGCGGTTGATGGTGTCATTCATGGGTGTCCTCCGAAGGCACATCCTCGTCATTTTCGTTCTCGTCAGCATGGTCGTTCTCGTCCTCGGCCACCCAGCGCAGCAAGTCAACCGAGGTAATGCCGTAGCGCTTCTCTCGCACGGTCTTGAAACAAGCCGGATGAGCACCTGCATCGGCTGCGGCATGTTCAAAAAGGGCAAAGGCCCCGGGCGCCAGCAGTCCCTGCTGGGAAAGATTTTGCAGCAGCTCCTCGACCGGCTCGGCGCCAAAGGCATAGGGCGGGTCGAGCAAGATCAGGTCAAAGGGACCACCCGGCACACGGCCGCGCGAGGCGCTCGCCAACACATCGCCGGTAACGACACGCCAACGCGAGCGGTCGCGGCACAGCGACTCGATATTCTTGGTGATCAGACGGGCGGCATTGCGATCGATCTCGAACGTGGTGAGCGAGCGGGCGCCACGCGAGAGCATCTCGATTCCCAGGGCGCCGGAGCCGCCAAAGGCGTCCAGCACGCGGACCTCGTCCAGATCGAAGTCGAACGCCGACATGACCATGGACGCGCATGCCTCGCGCACGCGATCGGTCGTGGGACGGGTGACATCGCGCCCACGCGGCTCTTCGATCTTGCGGCCGCGCCATTCACCGCCGATGATTCTCATCCTCCGCTGACCTCCTTAAAGATATGTCGATAACGCATGGCGACCGCGTCGCGCAAGGGGCGCGTCGCCACGGAGTCAAGGTTGCAAGCATACCGCAAGAGCTCGACCGCGTCCAAATGGGCCCATTCGATAAGATCCTCGTCGGCGTCCAGGTCCACAAAGCGCAGGGTCACGCCGCCATGCTGGCGGTAGCCCAGAATCTCGCCCTCGTGGCGCAGGCGCAGGTCCATCTGGGCGAGCGCAAAGCCGTCAGAGGTCTTTTCGAGCGACTGGAGACGGTCTTGTGCCGCCGACGCGCCACCGTTGCCCTTGGAGTGCGTCATGACCAGGCAAGTGCCCGACACGCTGCCGCGGCCCACGCGGCCGCGCAGCTGGTGCAGGGCCGCCAAGCCAAAGCGCTCACCGTTCTCGATGACCATGACGGTGGCGTTGGGCACGTCGACGCCTACCTCGACCACCGTGGTCGAGACGAGCACGTCGATCTCACCGCGCTTGAAGGCATCGATCACGCGGTCCTTCTCCCCCGCCGGCATGCGGCCATGAAGGCGCTCAATGGTAAGTCCCGGCAGGGCCAGACGCAGTCGTTCGAGCTCGGTTGCCGTATCGTGCAGCGGTACAGGCACGGTCACGCGGCCCTCGTCGTCGCGGGCGATACCGGGTACGTCTTCCAGCTCATCGGCCGAGTCACTCGGCTCCACAAGCGGGCAGATCACGTAAGCCTGCTGACCCTTTTCATACGCCTCACGGATGGCACCGTAGGCCAAATCGCGGCTCGACTCGGTGAGCACGCGCGTCGTAACGCCCGCCCCCGGAACAGGTCGACGGCGGATGATGCTCGTGTCCAGGTCGCCGTAGACCGAGAGCGCCAACGTGCGCGGGATCGGCGTGGCCGTCATAACGAGAAGGTCGGCACCCGGGCCCTTGGCACGCAGAGCATTGCGCTGGCCCACACCAAAGCGGTGCTGCTCGTCGATGACGACAAGCGACAGATGCTTAAACGCCACGTTGTCCGAAAGGACCGCGTGGGTTCCAAAGAGGACGTCGAGCTCGCCCGATTCCAGCTGCGCATGGATCTGCTCGCGCTCGGCCGCCGGCGTGGCACCCGTCAGGAGTGCCCAAGACATGCCAGCCTGGGAGAGCAAGGGGCCAGTCTTATCGGCATATTGGCGCGCCAGCACGCCCGTAGGCGCCATAACGCAGGACTGAGTGCCCGAATCGGCCGCGACAGCCAGCGCGCAGGCGGCGACGGCCGTCTTGCCGGTACCGACGTCGCCCAGTAGCAGGTGGTTCATCACGCGCCCGCCATCGCACATATCGTGCAGGATGTCTCGGAACGCGGCCTCCTGCTCGTCACTCAGCGAAAACGGCAGGGCTTCCCTGAGCGCCGCCAGGTGCTCACCCGCGGCGTGGGCGTAGGGAGCGACTTCGACCAAGCCGCCGTCGTTGCGCAGGCGCAGCGCCAGCTGAAGGCAGAGACATTCCTCGTAGGCAAGACGCCGCCGCGCGATGTCGCGCTCGGCCATACTCGAGGGAAAGTGAATCGAGCGCAGCGCACGGGCATTGCTCATCAGGCGGCGCTTGACGCGTAAGCGTGCGGGAATCGGGTCGAAGGGATTGCCGACAACCTCAAGCGCGCCGCTTACGATGCGGCGCATCCACGCCTGACTCACGCCATCACTCACGTAATGGACCGGCAGAATGGTGCCCGCGGCACGTCCGTCCTCGAGCTTTTCGAAATGCGGCGAGGCCATCTGCTTAAAGCCGTAGGCAAACTCGACCTTACCCATCACAGCCAGACGGTCTCCCTGCTTAAACTGCTGGGCAATCCAGGGCTGACGGAAAAAGGCGACTTGCAGCACGCCCGTCTCGTCCACCAGCGAGACCTCGGTCACCTGCATACGCGGGCGAGGCTGCTTTTGGACGATACGGTCAACCGTGGCGACGATCGTGCACACGGTACCGATGGGCGCCATCTCGATGGACCAGGAGCGCGTAAAGTCCAGGTATCGATGAGGGATATGGAGAAGGAGGTCCCCCACCGTCTGAATTCCCAAACGGCGAAGGGCCTCCTCACGCTTACCCGAAACATATTTGAGTCGCGCAATATCCTCGTCGAGCGCATTGCTCTGGGCAAAGCGCTCCGAGACGCGCGGCACGGAGCACAGCTCGGACATGGGCAGATGCCTACTCGATCGAGAAGATCACGGGATAGAGCGGCTGCTCGCCACGATGGGCGTCGACCTCCAGATCGGGCTGAGCCTCCTCGATGGCGTCGACGATCTCCTGAAAGGCCTCATCGGACAGCTCCTCGCCGGCCAGAATCGTCAGCGCGTCGCCCTCCTCTTCCTCCTGCATACGGTTGATGCAGTCGAGCGTGACCTGCTTCACATCGGAGCCGACCACGTCGATGGAGCCGGCAATGATACCCATGACGTCACCGGAGTGAATCGGAGAACCGTCAGAGGCGCTGGAATCGCGCACGGCACGGGTGACCTCGCCATCGCGAACCTCGCTGATGGCGTCGACCATGGCGGCAACGGCGTCCTCGAGCTCGGAATCGGGCAGGACGGCGAACAGCGCGGAGAACGCCTGCGGGACGGTCTTGGTGGGAACGACGGCGACCTTCTTGTCGGTGCAGGCAGAGGCTGCGGCCTCGGCAGCCATGCGGATGTTGCCGTTATTGGGCAGGATAATGACCGAGGTCGCGTTGACCTGGTCCACCGCGCCCAGCAGGTCGGCGGTCGAGGGGTTCATGGTCTGGCCACCCGAGACGATCACGTCAACGCCGAGGGACTTGAGGATGTCGGCCTCGCCCGAACCGGCGGCAACGGCGACAAAGCCCAACGCCTTGGCGGGCTCGGCGGCCTTTTCCTGGTCCTCATGAATCTTGGCGGTACGGTCGTGGGCCTCCATCTCCATGTTGTGGATAAAGACCTCGTAGATCTGACCAAGCTGCAGCATGTGCTCGAGCACCAGGTTAGGCGTGTTGGAGTGCACATGGATCTTGTAATCGGGGTAGGCACCCACGAGCAGCTCGCAGTCGCCCATGGAGCCCAGGAACTTAAGGCACTCGTCCTCGTCAAACGGGGCGTCGGCCTTAAAGAGGAACTCGTTGCAGTAGCGGAACTCCGAGCCCTCCCAATCGTCGTTGGCCTCAATCTCAACGCGACCGAGGGCCGCGTCGCGGGCAGAGCCAGCGGAATCAAACGTGGCGGAGAAATCCTCGACAACGGTGCTGCGGCCAAGCGCAGCGGCGACAAAGTTCTCCAGGAAGATGGCAAAGCCAAAGGCGCCGGAGTCGACCACGCCGTTCTCCTTCAGAACGGGCAGCAGGTCGGGCGTGCGGGCGACGGACTGGTAGGCCTCGACGACGATGGCGTCGAGCGCGTCCTCGGCCGAGAACTTCTTCTTTTCGCACTCATCGGCCTTGGTCGAGACATCGCGAAGCACCGTGAGGATCGTGCCCTCGATGGGCTTGCGAACGGCCTGGAAGGCGACCTTGACGGCGCGACGGAAAGCGAAGGCGATGTTGGCGGACGTAATGGGCTCGTCGACAGAGACGAGACCCTCGGCCACGCCACGCAGGATCTGCGAGGTGATGACGCCGGAGTTGCCGCGGGCACCCATCAGGGAGCCGTGGGTAATGGCGCCGGCAATGGCCTCCATATCGGCATCGGCGGGAAGGGCGGAAAGCTCCTTGGTCACCGAGGCGAGCGTGAGCGACATGTTGGTGCCGGTGTCGCCGTCGGGTACGGGGAAGACGTTGAGCTTGTTGATCTCCTCGGCCTTGTCGGAAACGGCAGCCGCAGCGATCGGAAAACAGGTGCGAATGGTCTTTGCAATCATGGGTATTTGAATCTCCGTTTTCGGATGCTAGTTCAGACGGCTCTTGAGCGCGTCGATGTGGATGCCGATCTTAAGGCTGGCGGGATCGATCTGGGCGATTTCCTGCAGGGTGAAGGCAACGGAGCTCGAAAGATTGTGGCAGACGGACTTCATGTTGACGCCGTTCTCGAGCACGAC
Organism: Collinsella sp.; assembly: GCA_019414345.1. Lineage (GTDB taxonomy): Bacteria > Actinomycetota > Coriobacteriia > Coriobacteriales > Coriobacteriaceae > Collinsella. The sequence goes on along the minus strand of DXMF01000041.1, from coordinate 39,606 downwards.
GTGAAGATCGACCGTAAGGCCGTTCTCGTCGGCGGAGACAAGCACGCCCTTGCGGAGGCGCTGACCGGCAAGCAGGCGCACGCTCTCGGCGCCCTGGAGCTGTTCGGCCATACCGACGACGCCATAGCACGTCATCGCGGCATAACCGGCAATATCGGCAATAACGTCGTTCGAGACGCTCAAGCTGCCGTTAATGGTCTCAGACACAAGAATCTCCTTATCTGGTGCTCACGGCACCATCTCGTGGGAGCAATCATTGCATTATTCTACAACGAGCGCGCCATGTTGAGGTGGTGGGTCGCGGGATTACATCCTCGACACGAAATGTTGATATGGCAACGTTCGCGCCAGGCGATCGCGGCATGAAAAAACCCGCCGCATAAGCGACGGGTTTTACAACCTGGCTCCCCGGGTAGGACTCGAACCTACAACAGCGCGGTTAACAGCCGCGTGCTCTACCATTGAGCTACCGAGGAATTTAAAAGCCCAGCAGAATGGGCTGAGAAATTCTGGCTCCCCGGGTAGGACTCGAACCTACAACAGCGCGGTTAACAGCCGCGTGCTCTACCATTGAGCTACCGAGGAATAGGTGCGTGCTCTCAAGCAACGAAGTTTATTATACGGACGAATCAGCTTAGGGCAAGAACTTTTTTGAGAATTTTTCCGACCTAGTCATTGGGGACGTCCCCAATGACTACATGAAAGCGCCCCCAAGCGGATGTGCTTGAGGGCGCTTCTTGCTTGCGAGGTTAAGACTCAATATAGTCCTTCAGCTTGCTACTGCGGCTGGGGTGGCGGAGCTTGGCCAGGGTCTTGGACTCGATCTGGCGGATACGCTCGCGCGTGACGCCAAACTCGCGGCCGACTTCCTCGAGCGTACGGGGATGTCCGTCGACAAGGCCAAAGCGCAGCTCGATAACCTTGCGCTCACGATCGGCAAGCGAGTCGAGCACCTGGGTGAGCTGCTCCTGCAGCATGGAGAAGCTGGCGGCATCGGGCGGAACGATAGCCTGGGAGTCCTCGATGAAGTCGCCCAGCTGGGAATCCTCTTCCTCGCCGATGGGGGTCTCGAGCGACACGGGCTCCTGCGAAATCTTCTGAATCTCGCGGACGCGGTCGGCGCTCATGTCCATCTCGGCACCGATCTCCTCGGGGGTCGGGTCGCGACCCAGGTCCTGGAGAAGCTGGCGCTGCACGCGGACGAGCTTGTTGATGGTCTCGACCATGTGCACGGGAATACGGATGGTACGGGCCTGGTCGGCGATAGCACGCGTGATGGCCTGACGGATCCACCATGTGGCGTACGTGGAGAACTTAAAGCCCTTCTGGTAGTCGAACTTCTCGACGGCGCGAATCAGACCGAGGTTGCCCTCCTGGATCAGGTCCAGGAACAGCATGCCGCGACCGACATAGCGCTTGGCGATGGAGACGACCAGGCGCAGGTTGGCGCTGATGAGCGCCTGCTTGGCCTCGAGACCGACGTTCTCGATACGGGTCAGGCGACGCATCTCGGCGCGGGTGAGCTCGATCTCGCTCGCATCGGCGGCCTCGAGCTTCTCGGTGGCATCGAGACCGGCCTCGATCTTCATAGCCAGATCGACCTCTTCGGAGGCGGTCAGCAGGTCGACTTTACCGATCTCCTTAAGGTACATACGAACCGGGTCGCCGGTCAGCATCACCGTGGAGGCATCGATGCCACGCACGCGCGAACGCGTACGGGACGTGCGCACGGTGCGCTTCTTCTTGCTCTTGGAAGAACCCATCTCAGCGTCGGCCTGACGGGCCATCTTAAGCTCGTGATCGTCGAGCGAGCCGGAATCGTGCTCGTCGTCATCGAAATCGTCGGTATCGCTATCGTTATCGTCATCGTCGACGTCTATGGGGGCGTCGTCGTTTCCGCTCGCGGAGATAATCTGGATGCCGCTGTTGCGCAGCGCGGAATACACCGCGTTGAGCTGCTCGTCAGACACATCGATATCCTTCAGGGCGACCTGAATCTCGTCCTCGGTTACCGAAGTCCTGTTTGAGCCGTTGCCCATGAGCTTTGCAACGTAGGATTCCAGCCCAGTACCCGTGCTCTCACTCTTTTTTGGCACAGATTCTCCCTTCATAGTCCACAGGACTCTTTACTTTAGCACACACATTGACGTCTATACCCAAAATTCAGACTGGATATAGGCGCGAATACGCTGGTTGACCACAACATCTAGGCCTGGTCGGCGTCCGCGGTCTCCAAACCGATCAAACGGAACGGGTCTGCCACGCCGCCGATCGACTTTTGGAGCTCGCGCTGGCGCTGAGAATCTTGCATCGCCTGCATCGTCAGCACACGGCGTGCCTCATCGTCGAGCGACCGGTCCTGGCGAAGCTTGGCCTGTGCGGCGCGCATGCGGCGCTTGATGGTGTAGAGCTCAAGGGTATCAAGCATAAACACGATGTTCGTCTCGGTGGGGTGCTTGCTCGTCGACGAAATGCGCCCGGCGCTGACAAGCGACGCTGCCTCGGGACACACCGCGCGCGCCGCATCCATGCACGCCGTGGGGTCGGTGCCCGGCGGCGTCGCGAGCACGGCCCACGCGATGGACTCGTGGCGCGGATCCACCCACTCGATCGAGCAGATGCGGTCGGCATACGTGCGGAACAGGTCGGGGTAGCTCGTGAGCATCGTCAGCAGCTCGCGCTCCCCCGCCAAAGACTTTCGCTCCAGGTCGGTCAGCACGATCGGCATCGTCGGAGCCGCAGACGCGCCCGTTGCATCGGCAACCGGCGCCGCGCCATCCATGCCAACCGGCACATCGATCGGCGGCACATCGTCGACGACCTCGACCGGCGCGGCCCCATAGGCCTCGAGCGGCACATAGTCGTACGGTTCTTCCTCGACCGGTGTGGACACCGGAGGCGTCACCCCCGACGCCCAAGCACCGCGAGACGTCCCTTGCGAACCAGACGCCCGACCGACCGCGCTGCCTGCACGCTCGGCCTGCGCCCGCTGGCGCTCGTAGTTCTGCTCGCGACGACGCTCGGCGTCCTCGCGCTTGGCAACATCGCGAAACACACGGCCCGAGCTCGAACGCACCGTCTCCAAGTCCAGCCCCAGCAGGTCGGCAATCTGGATAAAGTACGTATCGATCATGTAGCTATCGCGCAGCGGATAGATGAGCGTCAGCGCATCCTCGAGCGCCTTGGCACGGCCGCCCGGCGTGGTAATGTCGCTCGACTCCTGCAGCGAGCGATACACAAAGTCCATGAGGGGCTCGGCGGCATCGATGCGCGCTTGCAGAGCCTCGCCACCATGCGCGGTGATGAACTCCATGGGGTCGTTGCCGTCGGGAAGCACCACGCAGCGCAGGTCCATCGAATCCTGCTCGATAAACTGAATCGCACGGCGCGCGGCCTTTTGACCGGCGGCGTCGCCATCGAACATATATACAATGCGCTTGGCAAAACGGGTGAGCGTCTTTACATGATGTTCCGTCAGCGCCGTACCCAGCGTGGCGACGACGTTTTTGATCCCCGCCTCCCAGCAGGCGATACAGTCGGTATATCCCTCCACCACGATGGCGGTATCCTGCGCGACGATAAACTCCTTGGCCCAGTTAAAGCCATAGAGGTTTCGCTTTTTATGGAACACGCTCGTCTCGGCGGTGTTGAGGTACTTAGGCTGTCCGTCGCCCATAATGCGCCCGCCAAAGGCGATGTTATGACCCTGTTCGTCAAAAATGGGAAACATCACGCGGTCGTAAAAACGGTCGGCAAGCTGCCCGCGCCCACGGCTCACGGCCACGTTGGCATCGATCATTTCCTGCGGGGTAAAGCCTGCCTGCGACAGATGCGACACCAGCGCGTTGCGACCCGGCGCAAAACCCAGGCAGTAGCGGCGGCAGACGTCGCCGCCCATACCGCGGCTGGCGAAATACTCGCGCGGACGGCTGTCCTTACCGCGCATGAGCATGGTGTGGTAGAACTGGGCGGTCTCGGCGCACAGGTCGTAGATGCGGGCACGCTTGGTGCCGCGCTCGCGATAGGCGCCGGTATCGTGCAGCTCAATGCCGGCACGGTCGGCCAGGTAGCGAATCGACTCAGGGAAGCTCAGGTTCTCGCGCTTCATGATGTAGGTGAAGACGTCGCCGCCTTCGCCACAGCCAAAGCAGTGCCACACCTGCGTGGCGGGAATAATGTGAAACGACGGGGTCTTTTCGCCATGGAAGGGGCAGCAGCCCCAAAACTCATGGCCGCGGGGCTTGAGCTCAACCGTTTCCTGCACGATGGCAACCAGATCGGACGCAGCGCGTACCTGGTCTTTTTCCTCATCGCTAATCACGTATGCTCACCCCCTGCTCACCCAAGTTGTGGCGAATATCGTCAATGTTACCCTCGACGGTCGCGATAAGCTCGTCCAGCGAATCGAACACGCGCGACGGGCGCAGCCAACGCGTAAACGCCAGCGACACCGAGGCGCCGTACAGGTCGCCCGCATACCCGATCAAGTTGGCCTCGAGATGCGCCGAGGCGGAATCGTCGGCATACGTCGGCGGCAGGCCCACGTTGACGGCGGCAGGCCACACGGTATCGTCAACCAGAACAAGACCCTCGTAGACACCATCGGCAGGTACCTGAATGCCCTCGGGCACCTGGATGTTTGCCGTGGGAAAACCCATGTCGGAGCCCTGGTGACGACCGCCGGCAACAATACCGCGCAGCATGTACGGGCGGCCGAGCAGCTCGGCGGCAAGCTCAACATGACCCTGGCACAGCTCCTGGCGAATCCGGGTGGCGCAGATTGTCTGTCCATCGACGCACAGTAGCTCGTGGCCATAGACGTCAACGCCGCGCTCGGCACCCCATGCCTGCATCTCGGCAACGCCCGATGCGCCGCCGCGACCCAGCCTAAAGTCGCTACCCACACGAATCGAGCGGATATCGACGACGCGCGAAAGCAACTTAAGAAAGCCTACGTGGTCAAGTGCCGCCACCGCGGGCGTAAAGGGAACGGCCACGACCGCATCGACCCCGGTGAGAGCCAGGGCATGCAGACGGTCGGCCGTCGTCATCAGTTTTTGAGCGGGTGAAGAGCTCACCACCACGTCCGGGTCGGGATCGAAGGTGACCACGAGCGCCTTGCAGCCGTGAGCATGCGCATCGCGAACGACCTCGTCTATCAGTTCGTGATGCCCCCGATGCACGCCATCGAATACGCCGATGGCAATCGACGCGGCGCCCAGGCAAGCGCAATCATCAAATGCATCGGCGGCAACGATGCGAGCCTCATCCGACTCGCCCGCGAAAAAAATACGCGCAAGCTCGTGGGAGGCCAGCATCATCGAACACCGCCGATCGCCTGCGGAAAGACGTGCTCCATAACAAAGCGACCGCCCTCGATACGGGCGAGCGCCTTGAGCCCGCCATCGAGCACCAGCGCAAACGGCGCCTTCGACGCATCGAAGCCCACAAGCGCGCGCTCAATAGAAATACGACGTCCGCACAGCAGATCGTCGGCAAGATCACCCGGCAAGTCGACGCGCGTGGCGCCTAGTGCCGCAATGGGATCCAGGGCAAAGCCGGCAGCGGACTCGGCAGAAAGCTCCTCGACCGCATGGCAAGCACCGATGGAGACAATGCCGGAAGCCGTTCGGCGCAGCGCGGAAATATGTGCCGCGTTGTCGCAGGCACGACCCAAGTCGCGGGCGAGCGCACGGATATAGGTGCCCTTGCTCACCGAAAACGCCACAGTCCAAACGCAAGCGTCGCCCTCGCCGCTCACGGCAATCAGATCGGCGGAGTACACCTCGACCGGACGCGGGGGCAACTCAACGGCATTGCCCTCGCGCGCAGACTTATAGGCGCGCACGCCGTTGACCGAAATGGCCGAAAACGCCGGCGGCACCTGCATCTGCGGGCCCAACATGGCGCACAGGCGCTCGCGGGCATAGGCCGGATCGCGCAGATCGGCGGCAATGGGCACCGTGCGGACGGCCTCGCCTTCCGCATCATCGGTATTGGTCTCGACGCCAAACGAGATATCGGCAACGTAGCTTTTGGTATCAAGCGTAAGCATGCCCAGCAGACGTGTGGCCTGACCCACGCCCACCACCATGACGCCCGATGCCATGGGGTCGAGCGTTCCGGCATGACCGACGCGCCGCTCATGGAGGGCGCGTCGGCATTGCGAAACCACGTCGTGGGACGTGCAGCCCACCGGCTTATCGACGGCGAGCAGCATATTCAATTGAGAAGGCGTACGACGAGCCATGTACCATCCAAAATGTTAGAGCTCGACGGTCACCGAAGCGGGATCCTCCCCCACCAGCTCGGCCAGCATGGGAAGTGCCACGGCGAGCGTCTCGCGAATCGTTCCGTTGTTGGAAAAGCCGGCGGCGGCATGATGCCCGCCACCGCCAAAGTTGGCAGCGATCTCGGACACATCAAGGTCACCCTTGGAGCGCAGGTTGCCGCGTACCTTGGTATCGCCCTCAATGCCCTTCAGAAACAGGCAGACCTCGACGCCCATAACCGAACGCACCACATCGACCAGGCCGTCGCACTCATCCGAAGTGACGCCGCAGGCCTCGAGGTCGCTCTGGTACGCATAACTATATGCCACGCGACCGTGCGCCACTGTTTTGATGCGGCCCATAACGATGGACTTAAGATGCAAGAACTCTACACGCATGCTCTGGTAGACCTCGAGCGCAACACGCGCGGGATCGGCACCGTGCGCGACCAGGCGCGAGGCGGCATGGAACGCAGCTGCATCGGCGTTTTGGTACTGAAAACGACCGGTATCGGTCACCAGGCCGCACAGCAGGCAGGTGGCGATGCTGTCGCTTGCGGTAATACCGCAATCGGCCAAAAAGCGGTCGATGATCATGGCGCAAGCAGCGGCATTGACACACCTAAGGCTGACCTCGGCAAACTCCTCGCGTGCCGGGTGATGGTCAAAGCACGCCACGTGAGCCGAACGACGCAACACCTCGGCGGAATTATTGAGGCGCTCGACGACCGGCACGTCTACCGAAATGAACAGGTCCGGGTTGCCGGTGTAGGCAGATGCCGGCACCAGCAGATCGGCGCCCTCCATAAAACGGTAGATGCGCGGAACGGGATCGTCGTCTGCCAGCAGCAGGGCGATGTCCTTGTCGGGGAACACCTTCATAAGCGAAAGGCCCAGGCCCAACACGGAGCCCAGGGCATCGCCGTCGGGAGAGGTGTGACCCGAGATCGCAATGGAGGACGCACCCTCGATGAGCTCGAGGATGCGTCGTTTAATATCTGCAGACTCGCACGAGGCGAGATCGGCGGAATTAGTCATCTAAAGCTGCCTCCTGGGCGGCATCCGCTATGGGGTAGCCGTCCTCGTCCTTTTCGATCGCAAGCGTGGCCGGAACGTTTTCCAGCGCACGCGTGATGCGCTCGGCCTCATCGGTCGAGCGATCGATGCGAAAATCGAGCTCGGGCGTGACGCGCCAATCGAGCGAGCGAGCCAACAGGCTGCGAATACGGCCCTTGGCGCTGGCAAGCGCCTCCATGACCTCATCGTAGCGGCTCGCATCGCACGACACGTACACGCGTGCGAACGAACGGTCCACCGCGACCTCGACCGCAGTCAGGGTGACCAGGTCGAGACGCGGATCGGAAACCTCAAAGAGCAGGATATAACCAAGCTTCTCGCGAAGCTGCTCGCCCAAACGGCGGGTTGCCTGCGTTTGCTTCATAGCGCTACCCCCTACTCGGTACGGGCAACCTGGTCGATGCGGTAACCCTCGATCTGATCGCCGGGCTTGATGTCCTGGAAGTTCTCCAGGCCAATGCCGCCCTCGGAACCGCTCTTGAGGCTCTTGGCCTCGTCCTTGTAGTGGCGCATCGAGGCAATCTTGCCGTTGAAGACCACAATGCCGTCACGCACCAGGCGCACGGAATCGGTCGCGGCGATCTCGCCCTCCTCGACGCGGACACCGGCGGCGATGCCGACTTTGGGCACCTTGAAGGTGTCCAGGACGGTCGCGGTACCCGTGGAGACCTCGACCTCGGTGGGCTTGAGCATGCCGATGCGGGCAGCGTCGAGCTCCTCGAGGCACTTATAGATAACGTCGTAGCAACGAATCTCGACGCCCTCGCGCTCGGCTGCGGAGCGGGCCTTGCCGTCGGGACGCACGCCAAAGCCGATGATGATGGCGTTGGAGGCGTCGGCCAGGACGACGTCGGTCTCGTTGATGGCACCGACGGCGGAGTGGATCGTGTTGATGCGGACCTCGGACTGATCCATCTTGTCGAGCGAGTCCTGAAGGGCCTCGATGGAACCCTGGACGTCGGCCTTGATGATCAGGTTGAGCTCCTTGACCTCGGCATCGGCGATGGTCTCGAAGAGGTTCTCGAGCGTGACGTGCTTCACGCGGCTCTGCTCCTCGATACGGGCCTTGAGCGAACGCTCATCCGCCAGGGCGCGAGCCTCGCGCTCATCCTCGAACACGCGGAACTCGTCACCGGCGTTGGGCACGGACTGCAGGCCCAGGATCTCGACGGCGTCGGAGGGGCCGGCCTCGGTGACGGCATTGCCCTTAGGATCGAGCATGGCGCGGACGCGGCCGTAGGTAAGGCCGGCGACCAGCGTATCGCCCACGTGCAGGGTACCGCGTGTCACGAGAACCGTGGCAACCGAACCGCGGCCCTTGTCGAGCTTAGCCTCGAGGACGTTACCGGAGGCAAAGGTGTCGGGGTTGGCCTTGAGCTCGAGCACGTCGGCCTGGAGCAGCACGGTCTCGAGCAGGTCGTCGATACCGATCTTCTGCTTGGCCGAGATGTTGACGAACATGTTCTGTCCGCCCCACTCCTCGGGGATGATGCCGTACTCGGTGAGCTCCTGGCGCACGCGGTCGGGGTTGGCGCCCGGCTTATCGATCTTGTTGACGGCGACGACGATGGGTACGCCGGCGGCCTTGGCGTGATTGATCGACTCGATGGTCTGAGGCATGACGCCGTCGTCGGCAGCCACGATTAGGATGACGATGTCGGTCACCTTGGCGCCGCGGGCACGCATAGCCGTAAAGGTGGCGTGGCCCGGGGTATCGATGAAGGTGATCTTGCGGTCGTTGATCATGACCTGCGAAGCGCCGATGGCCTGAGTGATGCCGCCCGCCTCGCCGGCAGCGACACCGGTGTGGCGGATGGCGTCGAGCAGGCTCGTCTTGCCGTGGTCGACGTGACCCATGACGGTGACGACCGGGGCGCGGGGCTTAAGGTCGGCGGGATCGTCGTAGAACGAGAAGGTGTTCTCCTCCTCGGGGGTGATGATCTTGATCTGACGGCCCAGGTCGTCGGCAACGAGCTCGACGAGGTCGTCGGACATGGACTGCGTCATCGTAAGCGGCGTGCCCAGCAGGAACAGGCGCTTGATGATGTCGTTGGCCGGAACGTCGAGCGCCTCGGCGAGCTCCTGGACGGTAACGCCCTGGGAGACCTTGATGGCGTCGAGCTCCTCGGGGTTCACGCCCTGGGCCAGCGCCTCCTCAATCTTGCGCTCCTCCTGAGCCTTAGCAGCCTCGCGCTCGCGCTTCTCCTTGCGCTTCTTGCGGCGACCGGTGGACTCGCGAGAGGCCTCCTCGACGGCGGCGCGGGCCTCCTCGAGCACCTTCTCGCGGCTGTACTCTTCGGCCTCGCGAGCCATGCGGCTGTAATGGTCCTCATCGTTGCCGTGACCGCCCTTGCGCTTCTTGCCCTTGCCCTGCTTATCGGGGTTGGGGAAGTCCATGCCGGCAGCGACGTTGTTGCTAGCGTTGGTGCGATGGCTGTGCGGACGGCTCTCGGAGGCGTTGCGCTCGGAGTTGCTGTCGGAGGCGCTGCGATCGTTACGACGACCACCGCGACGGTCGTTGTTGCCGCCACGACGGTTGCCGCGCTCGGAGGCGCGCTCGGCCTTGGCCTTCGCCTCGGCGTCCTTCTTCTCCTTGAGCACGGTCTCCTGTGCGGCAATCTGGTCGAGCAGCGAACGGAAGCGCGAACCGGAGTCGGAAGCGGGGACGGCGCGGCGCTGGGCCTCGCGGGCAGCCTCCTCCTTCTCGCGGGCAAGGCGCTCCTGCTCGGCCTTCTTCTTGGCCTCGGCCTCGGCGCGGGCGGCCTCCTCGGCAGCCTGGGCGGCTGCGAACTGGCGGCGCTCCTCCTCGCGTGCCTTCTCGGCGGCGATGCGCTCGCGCTCGGCCTCGGCAGCGCGCGCTGCCTCCTCGGCGGCGGCTGCCTCCTCCTCGGCCTGCTTGGCGGCCTCGACTTCCTTGGCGCGGGCCTCGATCACCGAGGCGAGCTGCTTGCGGACCATGGCGACGTAGGCGTCCTCCAGCGCGGAGGAAGCGGACTTAGCGGGAATCTTCATTTCGGCGAGATGACCCATCAGTTCCTTGGAGGTCATGCCGAACTCTTTGGCCAGGGTGGACACACGGACTTTTGCCATATGACTTCACCTACCCTTTCTGGCACCTTGGGTGCCTAGAGACTGAACGAGCGTGGGAGATGCGCCGGGACCTGCCCGGCGCGACCGCGCGCTAGATCAGGTCCTCCGCATCATCGAAGGCGTCGGTGTCGTGGACACCGCAGAAACGGGAGCCGGGGCGGGCCTGGTTGCGGCACTGAATGCCGTCCTCGGACACGTACTCGCAGCGACGGACGTCGTCGTCCTCGTCACCGATCAGGTCGGCGGCGGGCTCCTCGTGAACGGGGACGTTCTTGAGGATGTCGGCGGCAAGGGTCTCGGACTTGATGTCGATGTGCCAGCCGGTCAGGCGAGCGGCGAGGCGGGCGTTCTGGCCCTCCTTGCCGATTGCGAGCGAAAGCTGGTCGTCGGGCACGATGACGCCGGCGTAGGCCTTCTCCTCGTCGATGAGGACGCGGGTGACCTTGGCGGGCGACAGGGCGTTGGCGACGTAGACGGCCGGATCGGCATCCCACAGGATGACGTCGACGCGCTCGCCGCGGAGCTCGCCCACGACGGCGCGAACGCGGCTGCCCTTGGGGCCGACGCAGGCGCCCACGGGATCCAGGCGGTCGTCGAGCGAGTGGACGGCGACCTTGGAGCGCTGGCCGGGCTCGCGGGCAATCGACTTAATCTGGACGGTGCCCTCATAGATCTCGGGCACCTCCTGCTCAAACAGACGACGCATGAGCTCGGGGTGGGTGCGGGAGATGACGATCGGCGGACGGCTGTGCTCGCCGCGAACCGGCTGCAGGTTGGAGTTGGGATCGCGGACGTCGATGATCACGGCCTTGATGTGCTGGTTGTGCAGATAGCGCTCGCCCATCGGACGCTCGTTGCGCTCGTTCTCGTAACGGCGCTGGTCAAAATGCGGCAGCTCGGCCTCGACGCCATCGCGGATCTTGACGATCGTGAAGTCGGGCGTGGACTGCAGCACGGTACCGCTGATGAGGTCACCGATACGACCGGAGAACTCCTCGTAGATCTGCTCGCGGGCGGAGTTACGCACGATGGCGTTGATCTCGGCCTTGGCGTGCTGAGCGGCGATGCGGCTCGTGTTCTTGGGGGTGACGTCGATCTCCTCGAACTCGGTGAAGTTGCCCTCCTCGTCCATGGAATCGTCGATCGGCTCCAGACGGTAAACGTAGATCTTGCCGGTGGTGCGGTCGATGGTCACCTTGGCGCCCCACTCAAGATGCAAGATCTCGGCATAGCTCTTGGCGAGCGACTGCTCCAGGCGGTCGATCAGGTAGAGCTGGTCGATGTGCCTCTCCTGGCAAAGCTCCATCAGGGCGGACATCATGTCGGATGCTGCCATGTTAGTTTCCTTCCTTCGCGGGCTTGAAGTCGTAGGTGGGCTTCAACTTGCACTTTTTAACATCAGAGAAATCGAGGGTGACGGACTCGCCGTCCTCGAGCTCGAGGGTCACGTTCGTCTCGGTCGCGGCGACAATCTTGCCGGAGTACTTGCGACGGCCCTCGGTGGCGGTGGAGGTGAGCTCGCAGTCCTCGCCCACAAAGCGGGCAAAGTCGCGCGGACGGCGCAGCGGGCGCGCCATACCCGGGCTCGACACCTCGAGCGTGTAGCTCGAAGAAATGGGGTCGAGCTCCTCGATCACGTCGCCGACCCACTTGGTATTGGCCGTGACGTCGTTGAGCGACAGGCTCTGACCCTCGGCACCCTCGATACGCACACGCACGCAGGGGGCCTTGGTGGCGCCCACGAGCTCAACGTCGACAATATCGACATCGTGCTGGGGAGCGACGGCCTCGAGCGCGTCGATGATCGCCTGCTCGGTCTTGGTCTTGACCATTGCGGCACCTCCATCCATACAAAAAAGAAGCGGGGCCGAAACCCCACTTCTTTCAATTACAACTTCATTTGCAAGCAAACTATACCAATACCTGCGAAAACGTGCAAGCGTCAAAGAAATTCGCAGGTCAGCGCGCCCACAGCTTCTCCACAAGAATAGGACAATTAGGCGAGGACTCCTGTGCGGTGCTCCCCAAAAGCCCCAAAACGGGCCATGGGTCCCAGCGCGCCGACCGAATCGGGCCCTATGGGCATTCCATCCCTGGGCGCACATCGGACAGACTAGAGCTGAGAGGCATTCTGTAGCGAGAAAGCCTGCCACACGCATTGACCGTACAACCGTCCAGCATCTCTATGGCAAGGAGGATCCATGGAACGCCTAGGCACCCTCTGCACGATCGCGCTCGCCATTGCAGCCTGCTCGTTCGCTTTGGCGGGCTGCAGCAACATCGATGGCAACACCGGACCATGTGAGCCGGATCTCGGCAGCACCAAAGCCATCGAGAAAACGACGCCATCGGAGCGTTTCGACAAAATAGACGAAGATATAGTCGACCCCCAGGGTTTGGGTCCCGGCCCTCAAGAACAGTTCCCCATCGACCTAGAGGCAGACGAGAACGTCCATGTTACCTGCGTGGGCAAGGACACGGATGGCTACGGCGACGCAGTGTTGATCTTTGCGGTGACAAACAACACCGATGTCGACATGATGTTTGGCGATGTTGATGCTTATGCCTACGTCAACGGTGTCGTCTGCGACGTACGCATGCGCCAGCCCGTCGCCGCAGGCGAAGAAGCGACCGCGATGCTCACCTTTGTAGGCACCTTCGACGACCCGAACTTTGACGTGAACAACGACCTCAACGACATCTACCTCAATATCTGGATGTTCGAGGAGCAGACGGGCAATGTCTACTTTAGGGACCTGGTACACATTCCGTAGAGGGTGGCGCTAAGCGCCAGCCAAACGGGGCACACAGTGCAAAACGAGGGACGACCCAACCGGATCGCCCCTCGTCTTTTATGCGTCAGTTATGCTCGCAGTGCTTACTTGACCACCAGGTTGACCAGCTTGCCGGGCACGCAGATGGCCTTGACGACCGTCTTGCCCTCGAGCCACTTGGCAACGGCCTCCTCGGCGGCAGCTTGCATCTCCTCGTTGGAGGCATCGCGGGCAACGTCGATGCGGCCGCGAACCTTACCGAGCACCTGAACGACGATCTGCACCGTGTCCTCGATGGACTCGGCCAGGTCAAACTCGGGCCAGGCGGCGGTATAGGCGTTGCCCTCGCATCCGAGCGCCTCGTGCCACAGCTCGTCGGCCCAGAACGGGCAGATGGGCGCCAGGACGCTCACGATGTCCTTGGCCACGCCGTAGCACAGGGCCTTGTCGCGGTCAGCGCCCTCGGTGGCGTTGAGGTAGGCGCTTGCCGCGTTGACGAGCTCCATGACGGCAGAGATCGCGGTGTTGAACTGGCCGCGATCGAAGTCCTCGGTGCACTTGGCGATGGTGCGGTGACGCTCGCGATAGAGCTTCATCGCGGTCTCGTCGAGCACGGACTTGTCGAAGGCAACGTTGGCGTCACCCGACTGGACGAGCTGCCACACGATACGCCAGGCGCGCTTGATAAAGCGGTTGGCGCCCTCGACGGCCTTGGGATCCCAGTCGAAGTCCTTCTCGGGCGGGGCGATAAACAGGATCGCCAGACGCATGGTGTCGGCGCCGTAGGGCTCGATAACCGAGCTCGGGGGCACGACGTTGCCCTTGGACTTGGACATGGTGTCGCCGTTCTCGTCCTTGACCATGCCCTGGCACAGCAGGTTGGTGAAGGGCTCGTCCACGCTCAGCAGTCCCAGGTCACGCAGCGCCTTGGTAAAGAAGCGGCTGTAGAGCAGGTGCAAAATGGCGTGCTCGATGCCGCCGATGTAGTTATCGACGGGCATCCAACGGTCGGCTGCCTCGCGGGAGAAGGGCAGCTCGGTGTTGTGCGGATCGGTATAGCGCAGGTAATACCAGCTGGAGCAGGTGAAGGTGTCCATGGTATCGGTCTCGCGCTTGGCCGGGCGGCCGCAGACCGGGCAGGTGGTCTCGTAGAAGTCCTTGCACTCGGCGAGGGTCTCGCCGGCGCCCAGGTCCAGGTTCTCGGGCAGCGTCACCGGGAGCTGATCCTCGGGCACGGGCACGATGCCGCAGTGCTCGCAGTGGATGGCCGGGATGGGGTTGCCCCAATAGCGCTGGCGGCTGATGAGCCAGTCGCGCAGACGGAACTCGACCTTACGACGACCGCAGCCCATGGCCTCGAGGTCGGCCACGATGGCAGCCTCGCCCTCGGAGTGCTTACCACCGCGCATGCCGGTGTACTTGCCGGACTGGACGAGCGTGCCCTCGGCAGCGTGAGCACAATCCCAGTCGACGGTCTCGGCATGGAAGGTATCGATGGTCTCGCCGCTGGCCTCGACGGCAGCGCGATCGTCATCGTCCAAGATGATCGGCACGATCGGCAGGTCGTACTTGCGGGCAAACTCAAAGTCGCGCTGGTCGCCGCAGGGAACGGCCATGACGGCGCCGGTACCGTAGTCGGCAACGACATAATCGGCAACCCACACGGGGATCTTCTCGCCGTTGACGGGGTTCACCACGTAGCGGCCGGTAAAGGCACCGTGCTTCTCGAGGGTGCCCTGGGCACGCTCGACGGCGGAGATATGCTTGGAGTCCTCGACGATCTTGGTCACGGCCTCCTCGTACTCCGTGCCCTCGACGAGCTCGTGCAGACGAGCGTACTCGGGAGCCAGGACAAAGAAGGAGACGCCAAAGAGCGTATCGGCACGCGTGGTGAAGACGGTGATCTTGCCCTCGTCGCCCTCGATGGGCTCGCCATCCTGGTCGCACAGGGTAAAGTCGACCTCGGCGCCCTCGGAGCGGCCGATCCAGTTGGCCTGCATCTGCTTGACGCGCTCGGGCCAGCCGGGGAGCTTCTCCAGGTCGTCGAGCAGCTCCTGAGAGTAATCGGTAATCTTGTAGTACCACTGCTCCAGGTCGCGCTTCTCGGGCTCGGTGCCACAGCGCCAGCACTTGCCATCGGTAACCTGCTCGTTGGCCAGAACGGTCTTGCAGGTGGGGCACCAGTTGACCGGGTTTTTCTTGCGGTAGACCAGGCCCTTTTCCCACATCTTCTCAAAAATCCACTGGCCCCAGCGGTAATAGTCGGGGCTGCAGGTCTTGACCATGCGATCCAGATCGTAGGAGAAGCCCATGCGCTTCATCGTGGCGAGCGCCTGGTCCATGTTCTTATACGTCCAGGCGGCAGCCTGCGTGTTGTGCTTGATGGCGGCGTTCTCGGCGGGCAGGCCAAAGGCGTCAAAGCCGATGGGATGCAGCACGTCGTAGCCGCGCATGCGGGCCTGACGGGCCATGGCATCGCCGATGGTATAGTTGCGCGCGTGGCCCATGTGCAGGTCGCCCGACGGATACGGGAACATCTCGAGCACATACTTCTTGGGCTTGCTGTCGTCGGTGTCAACGGCAAAGAGGTTGGAGTCCTCCCAGGCCTTCATCCACCGGGACTCAATGGCCTGCGCGTCGTAGGCAGGAATCTCATCCTTATGATCTGTGCAATCGCACATATCAGCTCCTTTGTTAGCTGGGTTGGGGCGGGGCGTTCTTACCTTTACTCGCTGCTGCGGACAGTCCTGCTCGCACGAAGAGCACATTAAGTGCTCTTCGGCTCGTGCGGAACTTGCAGCGAGCAAAGGTAAGAACGCCCCGCCACATCGTTAACTCGCATGATAATAGCAAATACGACAAGCGAGATGCCTGCGACTTGCATGCATCTCGCTTTATCTAAATAACGTGGTTGTGAATCAACCTTTGATATGCAGCTCTTGCCTTATCTATAGGAAACGCTCTGCTGGGAATCCTTGACGACTACGTCGTGGGCGCCGCCTTCGACGATGGAGGTCGAGCTCACCAGGGTCAGGCGTGCCTTTTCCTGGAGCTCGGGGATCGAGAGGGCACCGCAGTTGCACATCGTAGACTTGACCTTGTAGAGCGTGCCGCCCACGCCGTCCTTGAGGGAACCGGCGTAGGGAACGTAGGAGTCGACGCCCTCGACGAAGCTGAGCTTCGCGGCGCCGCCCAGGTCGTAGCGCTGCCAGTTGCGGGCACGCGCAGAACCCTCGCCCCAGTACTCCTTCATGTACTGACCGTTGACGTTGACGCGCTCGGTCGGGCTCTCGTCGAAGCGGGCGAAGTAGCGGCCCAGCATCATAAAGTCGGCACCCATGGCAAGGGCGAGTGTCATGTGGTAGTCGTAGACGATGCCGCCGTCGGAGCACACGGGCACGTAGACACCGGTCTCCTCGTAGTACTCGTCACGGGCTCGGCAGACGTCGATCAGCGCGGTGGCCTGGCCACGGCCGATACCCTTGGTCTCGCGGGTAATGCAGATGGACCCACCGCCGATACCGACCTTGATGAAGTCGGCACCGCAGTCGGCCAAAAAGCGGAAGCCCTCGGCGTCGACGACGTTACCGGCACCGACCTTGACGTCCTCGCCGTAGTTGGCGCGGATCCACTCGATGGTGCGCTTCTGCCACTCGCTGAAGCCCTCGGAAGAATCGATGCACAAGACATCGGCACCGGCCTCGATGAGCAGCGGCACGCGCTCGGCATAGTCGCGGGTGTTGATACCGGCGCCGACCATGTAGCGCTTGTCGCCGTCGAGCAGCTCGTTGGGGTTGGTCTTGTGGCTGTCGTAGTCCTTGCGGAAGACGATGCCCATGAGGTGATCGTTATCGTCGACGATGGGCAGGGCGTTGAGCTTGTTGTCCCAGATGACGTCGTTGGCAACCTTGAGGCTGATGTTCTTGTCGCCCACGATGAGCTGCTCACGCGGGGTCATGAACTCGGAGACCTTCGTCTGGTGGTCATCACGACTGGGACGATAGTCACGGCTGGTGACGATGCCCAGGAGCTTACCCTTGGGAGTGCCGTCGTCAGTAACCGGCATGGTGGAATGACCGGTCTTCTCCTTGAGCTCGATGACCTGCTCCATGGTCATGTCGGGGGTCAGCGTGGAATCGGACTGAACAAAGCCGGCCTTGTGATCCTTGACGGCCTTGACCATAGCGGCCTCGGACTCGGCGCTCTGGGAACCGTAAATGAAGGACAGGCCACCCTCGGTAGCGAGCGCGACACCCATGTCGACGCCCGAGACGGACTGCATGATGGCGGAAACCATGGGGATGTTCAGGGTGATTGCCGGCTTCTCACCGCGCTTAAAGCGGGTTAGCGGCGTCTTAAGAGAGACGTTGTTGGGGATGCACTGCGAGGACGAGTAACCAGGGACCAGCAGATACTCCGAAAACGTGTGGGACTCACCGGGAAAGAACGTAGCCATGTTTCTCCTTTTTCCATGCGACCGGTCGGCTGCAGGCCTCGTGGGACCCAGCCCAACCTTGGGCGCCCAATACTGGGGAAGTATCTTAACGCACTTTGACTGCTACAATGCATGATTTAAGAAGAGCACACGAGGGTTTGACGCAGGCTTTGCGTTTGCCCAGCAAACACTTTAGCGGGGAGACGTGGAGCGTATGGAGTACAAGACGACGGCAAAGTTGGTCATTCAAGCGTGCGACAAGGATCTGCCGGGCGTCTTCGGCCACGGCTGCGTCTTGCTGCTGCAAGGTATCGCCCGCGAGCACTCGCTCAACCGTGCCGCCAAGAGCATGGGCATGGCGTATTCCAAGGCCTGGCGCATTGTGAACGAAGCCGAAGGCCAGCTAGGCTGCAAGCTCATCGAGCGCGACGGCGCCCGCGGATCCACCCTCACCCCCGCCGGCGAGCGAGCCATCGCGGTCTACGAGACGTTGCAGGGCGAGATCAACAACGTCATCGCCACCAAAGCCAACGACCTCATCGCCAGCATCAAAGAGTAGCCAATTTGGGACGGGGCTTTTTTAGCTGCACAACCCCTTCTCATAAGTTGCGGTGAAATAGGGACTGTTTATGCGGTTAAAGCCGTAAATCAATCCCTATTTCACCGCAACTTATGGAGTTGAGGATGATTTAGCTAGTTGCGAAGAGCGTTGTCTAGGGTGGCCGCAACTATCAAGGGATTGTCGGTGCCGGCGAAGAGGCGGATGGTGCTCCCCCGCTTGCCGCGTGGAGCCGAAAGACGCGTCGTTGCGCCGCCGGCCGGCGATGTACGGAACTCCCCCGGCAAAGCATCGAACAGATCATCCGCACTACGCTCGATAAGATCGAACTCAACTGCCGGGCCAAAACCATGCTCGAGGATTCCCGTGGCAACCGCATGGTCGGGGTGCGAGCTCAGCCCGGGATAGCGCACGTTGCGCACCATCTCGTTCGCAGCCAAGTAGTCGGCCAGCGCACGGGCGCGGTCGAAATGCGCCTGCATGCGGGTATCGAGCGAGGAAAGCCCACGCTCCAGCACGTCGGTTTCCTCGGCAGAAAGGTCGAGTGCCAAAGCACCGCAGCCTGCAAACAACGCATGCGCGCACTCAGCCGCGGCATCCACACGATGGCGCTTGAGCTGCGAGCGCGCCACCGAAGCGGCAACGAGCTTGCGCGGAGCCTTGCCGGCGCACACGCGATCGAGCGCCTCAAGTGACAGCACAGCACCCAAGCGCAACGGATCGCAGCCAAAAGCCGACGCCACGGTGTTGTCCACAACCAGCAGCGCGTGGGCCTCACGAGCCGCGCGCCCCAGAGCGCGAAGGTCAGGCACACGCAGACCAAACCCGCCGATAGAGTTGAGGAACCACCACAGGTGCGGCCCCTCGGCATCAAACGAAGCATCAAAGCCCTTGGACACGGCAGCAAACGCATCGGCAGACGGTGAGCCCACCAGCACAACGTCGCAGGCATCAAAGCCGCGCGCAAACGCATCGGCAAAGTCGTCCGCAAAGGCCACCAGGCGGTCACCGGGACGCACAATTCCCAGCTGCGACAGCGCCGCCGGCACATGCGGGGCCGCAACCAGTCGCGCCCCACGCGCGCCGGCTCTTGCAGCCCAGGCCTCTTCTAGCTGCTTTACATCCACACGGCACCGTCCCTTCATAAGCAAAAACCCACGATGCAGGTGTTCCCCGCATCGTGGGCAACGGCTGCAGTATAGCGCCGATATGCAACGAATCGCCTAGATGTTGAGCGTGTGATAGTTCACGCTCGCACCCGGAGCGTCAACGGTCACGCCATAGGCCTCGGGATAGATGCGTGTCGAAAACACGAGCGCGCCATCATTCACAAACACCTCGACCGACGAGACATCGCCGACAATGCGCACGTTGCGCACCTCGTCGACAGGCTCCCAGCGCACGGTGCGACCACAGCCAGCAGAAGCGCGACCCTCATCGGTAAATCGCATCTCAAAGCGCGCGGGCAGTTCGCCCTCGGCGGGCGCAAACGACAGCTTTAGCTCGCCATCAACGGTCGCGGTAAACGCGCCGCCAACACCGTCAACAACAACGTCAAAGCAGGCATCGCCGGCAACCTCCAACGAGCCCGCCCCCACACGCACCGAGGCATAATGGCGCTCGATCTCGCGCGCCGGCTGCTGCAGCACCACGCCGCCGGCACCGGCTGTAAGCTCACGCGGCACCGTCATGCAGTGCTGCCAGCCGCACACCACGGTGGGTGCGTTGCCATAGGTCGGCTCATCGGGCATGCCCATCCAGCCGATCAGAATGTGGCGACCGTCCTCGGCCGTGAACTCCTGCGGAGCATAGAAGTCAAAACCGGCGTCCCACAGGCGGAACTCGCCCAGCTCATAGGTACCGTCAACACCGGTAATGTCGCCCGTTACAGGCATGTAGCCAGCAGCGTATACGTTGCCGCGGTCCCAACGACCGCCCTCAAGGCCCTGGGGCGAGAAGGACAGCCACTTCGCCGGTACGCCGCCATCCGCCTCAAGCTCAAGGTATCCCGGGCACTCCCACATAAAGCCAAAACGCTCGGGCGTAGACACACGGCTCTCGAGTTCCCAGCTCAGCATATCGGCCGAGCCATACACCAGGATCTCGCCCACATCGCGCCCGGCACCCTCGCCGTGCATGGTACAAAAACGGCTCTCGATATGCGGCCCATCCACGCGACGACGCGCGCCCAGCACCATGTGATAACGCCCGTCCGCGTCGCGCCACACCTTGGGATCGCGCACATGACAGGTCAAATCATCGGGATAAACCTCGGACGCCAGCACCACGCGCTTTTGGCTGAACTCCCGACCGGCAAGGCCATCAACGCTCTCGACATAAACAGTATCGGCACGACGGCCGGTATTGACGTAGTCGTACGTCCCGTCCGCATCGGATAGCTTCACGTTGCCTGTGTACAGCACGCGAATGCGACCGTCCTCGACCAAAGCCGAGCCCGAGTACACACCATGGCAATCGAACGGCTCGTCGGGCAGCAGCGGAGCGCCAACGTAGTCCCACGTCATAAGGTCACGGCTCGTCGCATGGCCCCACATCTTGACGCCGCCGTTCACATCAAACGGCGCATACTGAAAATAGGCATGGAACACGCCGCCCGCCTGGCAAAGACCGTTGGGGTCGTTGAGCCAGCCCGCCGGCGGCATAATATGGAAGCGCTGGCCATACGCGCCATGACCGCACTCAGAGGCGGCAGCGTCAACAGCGGCAACCAGCTTTGCAAGGTCGCGGCCAAGTGCATTAGACATATCAAAGTCCTAACGGATAGAAAGTAACAGGGCGCCAGAGATCGACACCGGATACGGGAAACGCCCGCGAGCATACAACCCGCGGGCACCCTTCAATCAAAAGCTCTTAGGCCTGCTCGGAAGCCTTGGGCTCGTCCTTGTACAGGACAAATGAGACGGCAAAGGAAACCAGCGCGGCGACCGCAAACATGATCGCGTACTGCACGGGCTGGGCCAGGCACAGCAGGATACCGAAGATGCCGGTAACGCCGGTGCCGGAAGCGGCAAGCGAGGTGAGCGCGCAGACCAGGGCACCGCAACCGCCGCCGATGCAGCCGGCGATGAAGGGCTTAAAGAAGCGCAGGTTCACACCAAAAATGGCCGGCTCGGTAATACCCATGAAGGCGGACAGAGCCGAAGGAAGCGCCAGGCCCTTGATCTTGGCATCGCGGGTTTTAAAGGCAACGGCGAGCGCGGCGCCACCCTGTGCGATGTTGGCAGCGCTGGCGATGGGCAGCCAGTAGGTCACACCGTACTGGGCGAGCTGGCCCAGGTCGATGGCGGTGTACATCTGGTGGATACCGGTAACGACCGTGGGGGCATAGAACAGACCGACGATAAAGGAACCGATGCCGAAGGGCAGGGTCAGCAGGGCCTGGATCAGACCGAGGATGGCGTTCTCGGCCCACACGAAGATGGGGCCGACGGCAACGAGCGTCACGAGCACGGTCACGAACACGGAGACAAGCGGGGTCACAAAGAGGTCGAACATCTCGGGAACGATCTTGTGCAGGCGCTTCTCGAGGAAGGCCAGAATGGCGCAGGCGATGACGATGGGGATCGCATGGCCCTGATAGCCGACCCACTCAAAGCTGTACACGCCGGGAATGACGGTGACCATGGTCTGAACGCCCTCGGAGGCAACCGTGTAAGCGCTCTGCAGCGAGGAGTTGATGAACGCACCGCCGACGACAGCGCCCAGATACGGGTTGGCGCCAAAGGCCTTAGCGGCGGAGTAGCCGATCAGGATCTGCAGAATGCCAAAGGACGTGCCCGAGACCAGGTCGGCAATCTTGTAGATAAAGTTATTGGTATCGAGCGCGATAAAGCCGTTGGAGGCCATAAAACTGAGGGCGCTCATAATGCCCAGCAGCAGGCCCGAAGCCACGATGGCGGGGATGATGGGGACAAAGACATCGCCGAGCACCTTAATGGCACGCATAAAGATGTTCTGCTGCTGAGCCGCGGCCTCCTTGACCTCGGCCTTGGTGGCAGCCTCGACGCCGCTGAGCGCGATGAACTCCTCGTAGACCTTGTTGACGGTGCCGGTGCCAAAAATAATCTGGAGCTGGCCCTGAGCCTCAAAGACGCCCTTGGCGCCGTCGACGTTCTCGATAGCCTCCTTGTTAACCTTGGAATTATCGGCAATCACCAGGCGCAGACGCGTAGCGCAGTGTGCGGCCGAAACAACGTTGTCGGCGCCACCGACGTTGTCGAGCACCTCTTGGGCTGATTTGCGGTAGTCCATGACTTCCCTTTCCTCCAACGGGCACATGTGCACCCGGCCATCTTTGACACTTACACTGTAATCGATTTCAGTTTCATATGTCTGCAATCGTTTTCATAGTAGGGTGAACGGTAGGAAAAAGCCGGTGAATGGTAGTTTTGAGACAAACATAAGGGCTCAGAGGCAGACAGACATGCCCAAGACCTAGACATTCATAAGCTGATGACCGAGCTTGAGTGTCTTGAGACCGCTCTCCCCCTCCACGCCATCGAGCGTGTTGAGCAACATATTGGTCGCCTCGACGCCACTGGTCAGGTAGCCATAGTGCACGGTGGGAATGCCGCCCGTCAGCGCGCGCAAAAACGCGTTGTCGCCAAAACCGCTTACGCGGTGCATGCCCTCGCCCACGCCGCGAACCTCATCAATAGCACGCAGCGCGCCCGCCGCCATGGTGTCGGTCGCGCAGGCAATAAACGAAACATCGGGAGCAACGGAAAGCAGTTCACGCGCCGCACCATAGCCCGAGTCGAGCGTAAAGGACCCCTGGCGAATCAGGCTCGGATCAAGCGCCACGCCCGCGGCGCGCAAGCCGGCCTCAAAACCGCGACGGCGGTCATAACCGGCCGCGCGGTCCTCTTCGGTAACTCCAATATAGGCAATCTTGCCGTCCACGCGACCCGCGAGCGCATGGCCCAGCTCAAAGGCGGCCTCGTAATCGTCGTGGTAGACGCACGCCGCACCCTCAACATTCTGGCCGATCAGCACGATCGGCACGCGGCACGATTCAATCGCCCGACGGTGCTCGTCGGTAATCATAGTTGCCACCAGCACAATGCCATCGACCGGGTGGTTTTGGAACAAATCGAGGTATTCGAGCTCGCGATCGGGGGCGTTATCGGTATTGGCAAGCAGCATCTGGTAGCCACGGCGACCGAGCACCTGGCCAATGCCGGCGGTAATGCGGCTCACGGACTCCGAGTTGATCTTGGGCACGATGACGCCGATGAGCTTGGTGGAGCCGGTGCGTAGCGCGCGAGCCTGGCTGGACCGCACGTATCCGGTCAGCTCAATCGCCTGCTTAATGCGCTCGGCCTTATCCGCCGAGATATATCCACCGTTGAGGTAGCGCGAGACGGCGGCGCTCGAAACGCCGGCCAGCTCGGCCACATCTTTCATCTTTACCACGAGCACCCCTGTCATTGAAATCGCTTTCACCATGATACCCATGCGGAGCAACCGCATGACGTAGCGATTACATGATAGAGAAACGCGTGGAAGCTAATGAGCCACTTGAGACATGTCTAGCGATAAGCACTTCGCAGCCAGTTTTACTAGACGAGAATCACCCTGGCTGCATAATCGAAGAATACGCCCATGCAAAGATTGACCTGAGCAGAGCCTCGCGGACGTTTCCTAGAAGGCCTCGATGCCGAGCCTCGATGAAGCGCAGGACGGCCACATGCTGGAGTTGCCGCATCGCGTATAGCCAACGAAGGGCGGGCGGGACGCCGCCAATGAACAACGCCCCAACAGTCAGTTACTCCTGACCATACCCCTGTTTTAAGTTCCGGCGACCTGCGGTTTTGTTACCGAAAATCGGGTTGCGCTCGATGGTTTCCGATTTTCCCCACACCTTCGAAATAACGACTCCGCATTGAGCCCATTAGGCAGAACTGGCGGCGTCCAGAAGCCTAACCAAGTAGCTTCGACTCGATTCCCGCGAAATCAATAAGACCAGTTGAGTAATCCAAAATAAATAACAGGCAGGTACCTAGAACCCATACCTCATCAGCCAAACGCAAAGTATCGTTTTGCGTCTTCACGATCGTCTCATGGTCAAGATCTCTATATTCAGACCCATAACCGGCCTCGCCGTTATGGCCGCACAACCGAAGCGACTTGATGGCAGTAAGCACAATCATTTCGTCAACGTCAGGCCTAATAAAATGCCGCTCAAAACTCTGATACCTAGAAGCATTGCCAACGATTGACTTGTATTTCAAAACATCTTCACGGGAAACAGTTCTGTTTAGATATTCTACGTCGGGCATTTTCAGAAAATGCTTACATGCCTCAACCATAGGATAGTTAACGTAAAGCTTGCCATTGTCTGTGCTCTCGTTAAAGTAACGCTGCATTTCCTCCAACCGTCCAGGCGAGAATCTATTATCCTGGGGCTCATAGTCGAAAACCAACAAGATATCCGAATAATCTTGGTCAAATAGCCACTTATCCTCTTGAGAGGCGCGTTCCTTAAGGACGCCAAGAAGCGATAGGTCATCCTGAAAGCCGTCCGAAAACATTCTTTCGTAAAGCTCGTAGATATTTGTGTTGTAAGGAACGATCTCATAGCCGAAGTCGAGGCCATAGCACGCAAAGAGCGCATGGAAGAGTTTCACCTCTTGCTTTACACCCTCAACGATAAGCAGAACTTGCTTCCTAGACATCGAATTCGCCAGCCTTATAGAGCTTTTCGAGGTTATGGCCCTCCCTTAACTCTCTATCTGTTGCATTGGCTGCTGAAATAATGTTGTGATCCGAGAGAATGAATAGACAGTCTGGCCTAAGAATTTTATTGCTGAACAAGTCCGTATTATGCGATGCGCAAAGCACTTGGCGTCCAGTCTGAGACTTAAAATAGTCAACGACCTTCTCGGCGAGATCGTGATGATAGAACGCATCGAACTCGTCGACAAAAAGCAAAGACGGTGCCTTTGTAGCATGGAAATAATTGAACAGCCTCAGCAGCGCCACAGTGCCGCTAGAACAGTTTTCTGCAAATGGAATGAGCCGACTTTTTTCGAAGTACAGAGCGATATCACCCGAAGGCGTTTCACGCGCAGTAAGGCGTTCCTGAATTCCAAACGCATTCAAAAAATCTTGAAGTTCAGAAACTAAGTCATCCGCAATAACGTTTTCGGCGATGGTGGTGACAAGACCTCGATCGTTCATGTATGCGTCGCCAATGACGTCCATTGAGCGTGCAAACGTATACAGCCTAAAGAGAGGCATCGTCTCTTCAAAAGGAATGTTATTGCACACGTATGCCAAAACAGAAATGCCAGGAGATTTGAACTCCCAATTCAGGCGATCAGCACCAATGGAAGCCAAATCGCCATCGACCACTTTGCCTGCACGGTGATCATAATCAAATGCTATCTTGCCATTAACAGCCACGGACTCACGGAGATAATCTGTTAACCCCGTCTTTTCGTAACGATAAACGACTTCGTCATTTCCAAAGCGGAACGTATAAGCAAAGCGTGCTGACGCGACTCCATCAACAGCGCTGAGATAATTAGTTTTATTGGAATAGAAGGTCCGGCGCCCCACATTGGCCGAAATATCGAGCAAGGCATTGGAGAAATTAGTTTTACCGACAGCGTTTTTACCGTAGATAAGACCGCAAGAGACGATACCCCCCTCAATGGCCGACGTGTTGAACCTATAGTCCCTGACATCGGTCAAATTGAAAGTAAATCTATGGGAGAAGTTTCGGAATCCCTCGACCTCAAAACGCGTTAGCATCGAGACCTCCATGTTATACTTGCCGTAAAGTTTTTACGGCAAGTATAACATGGAGGCGGCCTGACGAGCGCGTTATAGCCAAAGTTGGATTCCGAGAAAACCGCAGCGAATTAATCGACCTAAATCTCCCGAACGACGAGCCTGCCCTCCAGCATGAGCTTGTGTGAGAGATTGCTACTACGCCCTGCAATACCAAGCGAAGTGCCATAGTAATCGAGGAGGGCGAGCACCTTAGCCACCTCTGACTCGCGAACACCCTTGGCATAGTTTGAGTATAGGAAGACCAGGCTAGTATGCCCGTTATACAAATCCACCGTGCTAAAAATGGACTCAAAGTACGAATAATCAGCCTGCGAAAGCGAATGTCCAAAAAAGACTATCGAAGATGTTTTAAGACCATCTCCTCCCCTTTGCGAAGGATAAGCAATCGAGCCTCTTGGAATCCCTCGAGCAGATTTCAACACACGATATGTCTTGGTAAACGAGAGGATATCCCGATTAACCAAATTGCCAGAACCGTCGATTCCAAAAATGCTTTCACCATCAAGCGTGCCGTGGATATTGGCAAGATCGGCATCCTCAAACTGCTGCTTAAGCCACCGATATGGAGACGTGTAGTTAAAGTTGAGAACAGTCACCGCATCATCGGGCATACCATCGGCCGCCACAACATGCTCAATCAGCTTACGTATTAAGTTATCCGAATTATCCGAATCGCCATCTTTGCGGGCAACCTCATCTTTGAGATAGCAATTAAAGCAATGTTCCATACACTCAAGTTCCGTCATGAGGATGGAAGACAACCGCCCCTCAGGATACTTAAGGACCTGAGGGTACTCACAAGCGAGAAAGTGCCCCACACGTTCGGACGGGCTTAATTGGACAGGAAGTGTTTCCGTCCTAAAATGGGCTTAGCTTCCCCGTCATCGTGCTGTACATCATGCGAGAGTTGAACCGATCCGTAAACAGCATGTGGTTCTCATCATCAATCAATCTGGGATCCATATCTAGGACACCCCAATCCGACTCGCATTCTGGAAGCATTCATGGCGCCCAAATTCCAAGGCCTCGACTCATTGAAGACAGCCTAGTTGTCATCTGGAGGCTGTCCATTATTCGTCTCTCCGTTTTACCAAGACGATCAACCCGCCTTCTTAGGTAACGCGGTAGACTCCAGGGATGTTCAGTTTTAATCTCGATAGGCTTTCCATCCACTCGAAAATTAGATAAATCGGCTAGCGCTGCTCCAAAATCTTCGACACGATAATAATGGCTCCTTACGAGGGCATAATTTAAATCTTCCTTGGTAAATGACGTTGCGCAAGCAATTGAGCCAACAATGGGAAGCGCCTCAGTAAGGCTTTCATCCGGATAAATCCTTTCTCCACCATTCATCATGTCAAAAACATCTTTGGAAAAAACAGGGTCCTGCTCAAACCTAAACTGTTCAAAGGAAGGATCCTCCTGCAGCGGCATTGCTCCGCGGTCATATATTGCGTAACCACTCTGAATAGAGCTGCGAACAAAAGGCTGGTATCCAATTGGAACGGGGATGTTACCCCCAACATCCTTTAGCAGTGGACGCGGTTCATGCAAGTGATAAATGTACTTTCCCATGTGCATGCATTCGTCCAGTCCAACACGCGCAGCGCTCTTTCTATAAATAACGCCCCATTTGGAACACTCATCTCGCTCGATGTCCCGATGCGAAAGCGGACGCCAGCGGCCTTTATCCCAAACGCAAGTTGCAAAAAAGAGCGCCGTTGAGAACTCATTCGTCACGTCCAGCCAATTGGTCTCCAAACCGTAATGCTGACCCAAGAGTTCATAAAGAACATCGCAACGGTTCCATTCCTGCACGGATTGAAACTGATCAATAAAGCAGCTGAACTCGAATAGCCGCATATCTGCCACGAGACGATACAGCTCTTGGTCTTTAATACTATTAAACTGTCGAAGTTTTCTCTTGAGCGATGATTCAGACCGTGGGTAAATCTGCTTTTCGCCTCGATAGAAAAATCTCCTCTTAGATTGTTCAAGAACAATCCCATGGGGATACTGGATCAAAAACGCGTCAGTTTGGGGATCCCGCTCAATATATTCTCGGCAGACTTCTAGAAGGCTATTACGAGGAGTGTAAAAATTCTCACCCGAAAGGGTGCCAAGGGTCATTTCCTCCCCTCGAAGCTGGTCAATCATATCCTCTTGAAGAAACTCCATCAGGTCACCGTGGTCGATAACCTTGTAGCGTTGATCGTTGTTTTCCAATGCCCACCATCTTCCTCGTCAAGATAGCCAAACATACATATCTTCAAATGCCAAATCGCTCCCCGCTAAAATAAGGCGAACACCGAAGACACAAGAAGATACATACTCACGCCCAGCTTGAATTCGGCGATCGCGTCGAAAATGTTGGTGTAAGGGTGACGCCCCAGCGGCCGCTTAACGAAGAACGGCCCTCGAACTAGAATCTGAAATCACCACAACAGGTTCTAGGAAAGGACGAGGACCGCTATGGAAATCTTATCAGACCCGACGCCGGACATGCTCGCCATGCCCCGTTTCGATGACGGCGCCATCGACATGCAGGAGCTGCTCAGGCGCCTCGCCGAGCAGGTCGTGAACGCAGTGATGGACGCCGAGGCCGACCAGCTGTATTCCGTTCGTCCGGCAGCAAAGGGTCGCTCGCGAGACGATATGGCCGATTAGCGCGCATAGCCGCGCATGGCCGCGCATGGCCGCGCATCAGCTCAGCAAGTAGCGCATTCCTACAGACGCACCGACACTCTGCACCCTGCCCATGAACACGAGCATGGCAATGCACGACTATTCGGATTTCACGACCTCGTACGCCGTACTGACAGATGAGCCGACCTTTCGAGCGAGGCCCTCCTCAACAAGCTTTGCGAGGATCCTGCGTGCCTGCCGATCGCCCAGAGACATCTCCGCCGCGACCTCCGCTGCGGTCATCCTGCTGCGGAATCCGAGAAGCGCGAGCGCCTCCGCCTCCCGTGGCCGCAGCCCTTCGGCGCCCTCCCGGACATTGCCGGACATTGCCGGACATTGCCGGACATTGCCGGACACGTCAGCGCCGGCCCCCGCGAACGGGTCGGGCCTCGTGAACGTGAGCATCGCGCCGAACGTCACGTGCTCGTAGGAGAGGCCGACGCCGGCCTCCTCGCAGAGGTCGCGCATCATGCGCATCCCCAGGCCCGAGGACTCGATGTCACCGGACTTGAAGAGGGTCGATGCTATGAGGCGATTGCGCGTGGCCGAGGAGGTGTCATCGCCCTCGAGGTGGCCTTCGGGCTCCTGGCCGGGGATGAACCAGCCCGGGCTGATGATGTCCACCTTGTCCATGTAGACGTCAACCTGTACGTAGCCGGTGTAGTCCGACCACACGCGGTGCGCGTACGCGTTGAGTAGCGCCTCGCGGATGGCCTTGCGCGGTATCTCGGGGACCTCCTCGCGCGTGCGGGCCCCGGTGAAGACGAAGCGGCGGCGGATGTTGGAGATTATAAACAGCTCAGCGCGGTCGACCAGGCGGAAGAGGTCGCCCCGCTCGTGCTGCATGTCAAGCACCTCGGTTCGGCGCTCGTTGGCGAAGAGCCCCGCCTTGAGCTGAACGTAGCGCGACTCGCAGAAGAGAACGTCCGCCGCGTTGGTGAGCCCTCCGTCTGCGGTGAGTAGACCGAGCCTCGCGAGCGTGCGGGACGCGTCCTCGTACTCGAAGGATATGCGGCCCCGCTCGCGGCCGCGCTCCACGAAGGCCCTGAGCGTCGCCTCGTTGACGTCGGAGACGGGCCGCTCGGAGGGCCGCTCGTCCCACGGGTGAAGTCGGTTGGCGCGCTCGGCGAAGGCCCGCTCCAGCTCGTCGGGGGTCATAAGGACGTCGCGGTCGTTCACGCGCACGCGGTAGCGGCCGTCGCAGGAGTAGGGAGCGTCCGAGCCGGAGAATTCCACGCGGATGTACTGTCTGTCGGACCCCTCGACCGGAAGCGTGTCGATGGCGGGACGGATCTTGGGGCTTATCTTGCGCTCGATCTCCTCGCCCAGGTCGCGAATGGTCGCGTCGGAGACGTCCTGGCCCAAAACCTCGCCGTCGTTGCGCACGCCAAAGTAGACGATGCCGCGCCCGTGCCTGTTGAGCATAGAAGCGATGGACTCGCACGCCTCCCTGTGCTCGCCAGTCGACTTCTTGTGCTCTACGTACTCGGTCTCGGGCCCAAGGTTCATGCGCATCGCCTCCCTATCGTAGATACCATCGCTTACCTGGAGAGTCATTGTACCGCGAAAACAGAAGCGCCCACGAGGCTGTTGGCCACGCGAGTGCCCAATCCCAGAGGTCGCCCCCTGTTTACGATTGTAAGGTGGGTGGTACCCACGCAAGACAACCGCCATGCAGGGCGGGTGTATCCCTAAAAGCAGGTGCCACCTCACCCTACTTCAAAAGCAGAATCAGCACTGAGACCGAAGTCACGAATGTGGCTGCAGAAAGCAGCAAGATGGTAAGCCTGTTCAAGGTTCCGCCCTCCTTCCAGCCCGCTGGAATCGGAAGGTACAACCCGGTCGCTTAGGAATATTTTACCAGGTAATCATACCTTCATAGAACATTCGTTCTATGTTCGATAATATCTAAGAACTTTCTTTGCTGCTTAGAATGAGCTATCCATTTAGTGCTCGACGAGTGGCTGCCGAACAAGCTCGACGACATGTTCAGGGCGATGCCGCTCGATCGCATGGAGCTGCGCCACGGTTCGTCCTCGACCATCTTCTGCACGCGGTACAGGTCGAAGGGCTGGCACGCCAGGCTGGCGGCGTGGTTCACGCCGAGGCGATCATGGACAGGATCGTGCACGGCACCGTCTGGCTGGAGATGGGGGACGTCAGCATGCGTGACATATACGGCTGACGGTACTGTCCCGCAATATTCGCGATACGGAAAAGCGCAAATACCCAGCTAGCGAGTATAGATACCATCCTGTTTCCAAATTCGGTCCTACGATAAACCCTTTCTTCTTTCTCGATATCGTCGGGATCGTCGAAGGTGAGCGTCTCATCTATTACGTCCCACTGCGGCCGATGGATACCCTCAATCAGCAATCCCAGTCCGGTTAATCGAAGAAGAACTTCTGTATCTCTGCCTCTGAGCGTCTGAAAAGTTTCCTTTTCTCGAAGCATCTCGTAGTCTCCAGGTAGAAATCTGTCCAGCGTCTCTGCGAACAAACGAAGATCGTCCCAGCTAATTTCTTTATCTAGATAGGCCTCATAAATCTTTGCTAGTCGCCGTGCTTTGTCCTCCTCAATGTATCTTTCGAGCAGGATAAGCAGGTACTCAATATCGAGCTTCCTATTTGACTCTTCAAAGTATTGCTTGTAATTTTTCCTCGAGCCATTTTCAAAAGAGTCGCGATTGAACTCATCGAGGAAACACGCATACTTCTTCAGCAGGTGTGCGTTGTGGATATTGTTTCCGATTTTATAGATGCTCACTGCAGTTGAGATGATGGGAATGTCCTTCAAGAACCCGTTTTGGAGAATTTCGTCCAGGCCAACCTCTGCGATATTCGAAATAAGTTCGAGAGAGTCGCTGCAAATAGTCGGCCTTGCGTCGTCTTGCAAGCGCGATAGACCGGCCTTAGTTGATTCCTCTGTGTTTGCCATAAGATTACCTTTCATAATAATTTGCCAGTTTTGGCATGCGCTTGTACCGCCGCTATTCTGAAAGTGGCTCCAATTTAAATGCTATCCCCCGAATAGGCACCTACGCCCGCAACGTCCACAACGAGGTCAACCTCGTGTACAGAACGCGCAGATCGCCATCGAGCTTGTAAGCACGGAGGGCAAGGTGACCACCTGGGGACTGGGGGAACGGGCCAGGAGATCCAGGCCGACCGCCGCGGTGCTCAAGAGCCTCGTGGGCGATGGCATGCTCACCTGGCACGGCAAGAGCGAGCGCGACTCCCATCAGTTCTACTCTCTGCCGTAAGCCCTTTCGCCCTGACTTTCGAGTAGCTTTTTGGCAATCAAGGCACGAAGCAAGCGCATTGGTTGACGAGAGCCTTAAATCCGCAGGAACCTCACATCAAAACCGGCAGGCGCATCACACAAATAACGCGCGTCGCAGCCGCAAGGCCGTGACTCGTCCTTTCCGCGCTTTTGATAACGCCGCCCTGCTTGATAGCCGCCGCGCAAATTCGACCATCGAGAGGCACCGGCCTGATGTCAACGCCCAATCAAAATCGATGGGCGGGGGCGCAGCCACAACAGTTGCGCCCCATGAACCAGGCAAAAGATAACCAATAAGCGCCTAGACCGAAACAATGTTCTCTCGGCTGCATTCCTTGCCGTCAGGGTCCGTCCATCGCGTGACGACGGTGAACTTCGACGCGCATCCCATCGCGAAGATCATCGATTCGTCGAAGCTCTCGCCCGGCTCGAGCCGCTCGTACGGCTCCTTGTCCTGCATAAGGCCATAAGGCCCCGCGTCCCCCACGACCTCACAGGTCACGTTGGTAACGATCACCCCGCCGGTATTCGACACGCGCAACTTGTGCTTCTTAGGGCCGACGCTCACGTGACGGGCCTCGACCTTGGACTCCGAGCGCTTCTGCTCCTCTTCCGCCTCCCTGCGCAGTTGAATCTCGCTCAACGCGAGCTGGAGCTCGCTGAGCTTTCGCTCCTGCTCGTCAGCGCGCTTCTTGAGCCGGTTGTCCCTCAGGTACACGAATACGGAGAAGCAAAAGCCGAGTACGGCGGCAACGCCGGAAACTATGGAGACGACGGTCTCGACGGTCATCGCTTCTTCACCTTGAACCCGAGCCCTTTTAGCTGTTTCTCGATGTCCTTCATCGCAGCCCCCACCAGCTCATCCCCCATCTCCTCGACGGTCGCATCAATGGCATCTTGGTTGGCTTCGGCCAGGCTCCTTCGGGTGAAGGTGCGCCCACAATGGGCGCAGGTGAACTCCCAGTCATCTGTGTAGTCCTCGCCCGCAGGCGGCTCATCGTGCGAAAACTCCACGCAGCCACACGTCGGGCACGAGAGCTCAACATGTATGACAATGTCATCCACAAACCATCATCTCCATTCGGGCTCAGATATGTACGAACTCATCATACCAACATGGGCGACGTTTCAGTCGGCGCCCGAAGGAAACTGCGTCCCATGCCTTGGCGCTCTGCGCCCCGCCCCTCATCTGGGCTGCCAGGACAATCTCGTGCCCGCCGCCGAAATCCCCTTCTCGATAGAAGTCGCTTGTGCAGAACAGCCAAATCATCTTGTCGAGCTTGTAGGCAGTGGCTTCGGGGTCCTCGCCGCCCTTCCGCACCGCGAGTGCGACTTCGAAGAGGCAGCGAGCTACTTCAGCCTCGCTCGCGTTCGGCGCACACCATCCCACTGCCTTGCCCGCATCACATGCCCGTCAGGCTTCGCACGCCACGCGCAGCCGCACTCCTTCAGGAAGTCCCACGAAAGCGCTGGCCCGAGGGCCTTCACTTCGCGCTCGAGGAAGAAGACGATCGAAGGGCTAAAGCCCTCCTGTTTACGGTTGTAGGATGGATGGTACCCACGCAAGACAACCGTCGTGCAGGTCAGTTGTGTTTACTCGATAGCTTTTGAGTGGGCGTTCAGTTAGCCGTTAACACAAACATTTCTTCAAGAAGTGGTGTCCGAAGTGCAGATACAGCGGCACTAAATGCGGGTTCGATCATGGCAAGCAGAAATACCGCTGGGAAAAGGGGTGATGGTTGGCCGGCGGTGATAACGATACTACGAATGCGCGTGCTTGTATTTGGAAATAGAAAACCCCAGATAATCTGGGGTTTCACCATTAATGGTGCTGTTTTACTCCTACTCTACGCCGTGTGCTTTCTACCCAGTTCACCTATATTGCCTAGTTCGCAGTCATCCGAACATGGCGGCTCACTGCGACATGCTACAGGACGGTGGTGGGACAGCGCTGGAACAAAAATCGAAACACAAGCGAAACTCGGACAGGTTGAGTTTCAATATCTGTCCCAGCGGAAAACGGAATGGAGTTTAGGCAGGAGCGCCTGAGGCTTTTTCTAATTCTAGGTGTCAAAGTCGGTTACTGCTTACCGTGGAATAACCTCCACTTTTCGTCTTCGATGTCTCTTTCAATTGTTGACCTCACTTTTGACAGCCATTCTCTGTGTTTTAAATATGCAACACCTGCGGGCAGCTGAGCAGCAATCGAGTCAATCGCCTCGATCTCCTTGAATTTTGCTGGAATAAAGCCTTTTTCAGGGGACCCGCTCATCGATGATCGACGGAGCTCCAAATGGTTGATCGATACCCCGTCTTTATCGAGCGTCAGAATGAGGGCGATAGCCCTGACCCTCGCCTCGTCATTGCAATCGGACAAGGCCCAGCTAATTCTATAAAGACTATTTGCGTCGGCGATCCTTTCGCGAACGGTATATTCCAGGCGCTCCCAAAAAATATCGCTCAAGAGCGCATTTGCGTCACGAACGGGAAACAAAGCGGCCATTTCAAACATGCCGAGTGGTTCGCTCAGCACTTCATCGATCAATGCTTTCAGTAGATTCCAGGCGCGATCGTCCTTGTCGGTCCAAAACGAGCTGATTCTTCGCAGGAGATTGTGCCTTTGACCGTAGTCGAGGTTGGCAGCGTATTCCAAAAAACGGTCAATCATTGAACTGTCAAGACGTAAAAGGCAGCGTAGGAAAGCGAGGTTATAGTCGAAAGAAGGATATCCTTCAAGTGCGAGAAAATATAAATTGACAGCCGGTGAGGGATTGGATCCGAAGTACGAATCTAGAGCGGAGACGCGCTTCTCGTCTCCGCAGTTGCCGAAAAACCGCCAAACCTTATCATTGTGTGTATATTCGGAAAACCTAGAAGCATATTTGAGGATATAGCCCGGATGCTTTGGCTCGACTATCTCCAAATCTTCCAAGCAGAGATGCGTTCTGCCGTCATCGAGTCTTGCAAGGATCTCGTCGAGCTCCTCCTTGTCGGGCCCGTTCTTTATTGCTAGCAAATCAAGATAGTCAAACAGGGCCGAATGGTCGCTCACGTCGACCACCGCGCTCAGCTCGTTTCTAAGGGCCCTCCTGCCGATGGTTTCAGCAAGATAATCAAGTGCATCGTACGGGACGGGGATCGTCGAGGGCAACAATGCGATATTGCGAGCGATTATGCTTGAGGCGGTATCTGGGGTACTTTTGGCGATTTCCAGAAGGACTTTTCCGATAGCCCTGCCCGACTCCCACTCTTTACCGGAAATCTCATAATCTTTGGCTAGCTTGCCCAGGACTTCGGTCAGTCGTTCTAGCGGTAACTCTTCCGCGGATATCCTCGGTTCTTTCTCTACGGGAGACTCGGAGTTCTCCAAGCCAAGCGCATCGAATGTGCTCTGGCGGAACTCATCGAGGCTCAGAGGGAGGTTCTGCGCGCATGTTTCGTAAATCTGGTTGATGCTTAAACTGCACGAGAGGTCGATTGTCGAGTCTTCGCTTATATATTTGGGGAATAGATCTTCGATCCTCGAGAGCACCGAATGCATGTCTTCTGCGTGCTCCGCTTCAGGTTCTTTGTCATAGAACGAGAAGTGCTGCCTAAAGATGGATTTAACTTGCCTACTGAATTCGGTTTCGACTAGAACGGAGAGCGCCCGGAAGCAATGGGCGTGGAGCTCGGCCAGCTCTGATGTGAAATTAAAGATCAGGGTGTTGTATGTGTACGTTATGCCGTTTTGCCGAACGCGCTGGACCCTTGAAGAGAGGTATGAACTCGTCAAGACGATCAGACATGCTGCAACATTGCGGGAATGCGATTGTTGATATTTTTGAGCGAGGGCATCGAGTTTGCTGTTTTCCAAATCGAATCCCGTACGATCGAAATCGTAAGCGAAAGCGCCGTCTTGCCCGCATGCCCAGTTGTACTCGGCCGCCCGCTCTGTGCCTCTTTCTACACACTTCACGAACAACTCGGAGGCTGTTTGCGAATACTCGCTCGAGTTCATCAGGGATACGGAAATATGCAGGGGCATAGATCCGTCCGATGTCGAATTCATGCCGAGAATTTCTTCCGATACGTCAGCGCAAGCAGCACTTTCGATGCGGTTTGAGGCAAAGGCGAGCGCCTGTACGGGGAGGAGTTGATTGAATGTGATTATGAACTGATCGGCAATTCGCTCATCCCGATTCTTTATTTCATCCCAAGCTTTCTCGCATTCCCTTCGAAGATAGTCGTACACGCTCGCACTTCCGCATACTTCAGCCATTGACTTGGCGGCTTTGAGATACGGCGCGTTCGGCATTTCTGCGGTATGCAGAATGAAATCTGCAAAACTGCCGTTCCCTTCTTTTGCGAAGTGGCGGCATATCAAGAAGTCGCGAAGATTCTGCTCTTCCATCCTTATGGCTAGCACGCCACCGGCTGAGGTAAGGATCGTGACGATTTCCTGGTCGTTCAATCTGGATGCAAAATCCCGAATCTCGGCGTCGTCGTACCCCAAGCCCAAGAGATCCTCATAACAAGGGTCTCCTTCAATAAGATCGCAGCAGTCGTAGATTGCAAGGATCTCTGCGAGACGTTGCTCTCTGCTGGAGTACCCAGCTAAGGCGGAATTCATATAGATGTTCAGAAGATCGTATGGCTCTTGGATGGCTTCGAAATTGCCGTCTGCTATGGGGCTTGCTGCCATGATAGCCAAGCGCAGGTTTCCGTTTGCGATTGCCGATACTCTCTCCCTCAGTGCTATGTTTTTTATGTTGTATTCGGTCTCGAGTATCGCTTCTATATTTTCCGCGGTTAGAGGCTCCAGCTCTATTTCTCTGAAATTTAGATAACTGCCGATTTTTGCGGTCAACTCGCTTCGGTGCATCTTCCTGCAGGTGAGGACAATCTTTAGCTTTTTGTTTTCCAAACAGATTCCCAGCAAGTGCTCAAGTGACAGGTTGCCGTTTGCATCATCGACTAGAAGGATAATGTTTTCCGACTCCGACAAAATCAGCTCGATATCATCGTCGAGATGCGATGAATACCTAGAGTCCAAGATAAGAAGATCCCAGTGATGCCGTTTGCTGAATGAGAGGCATGCGTCGAGGGCGATCTTGGTTTTCCCCGATCCAGACTGCCCCTGAATCACCACTGCCTTGTTTTGCTCTATCGATTCGACGATGACTGAAAACTCGGAATCCCTGTGCATGAGGAGCTTCGACAGGTCGGTTGAGAAACGGTCGTTCAGGCTTCGCTCGATGAAGCGGTCTGGGGCGATGAATGATCCCTTTCCGAGTGGAACGCCCAATACCGTATGCGCTAGCGCAGGGTATTTTCCATCAAGGTCGCTCGCAATTGTCTCTGGCCCGATTATTTCTATCCGTGGATCGATGGCACGGACCTCCTCGAGTACCAGAGGTGAAAGGCGAAAGTATGTGTGGCACAGGATGATTCGATCTATGAGTTGCGGATTGATTCCGGTTTTGCTCCTGTCGAGGCAGTCTTTAGCATCATTTAGCAGCTTATTGCGGATGTCGGAATTAGAGGTTGTGTATGCCGCGAAGAGGTAGTGTCCATTCTCTCCTACGGAGTACATGTCTGGCACTCCGGTCGTGGTTTTATCCGTGCCGCATTGGGATCCTAATTCAATGATGTTGTTAAGCGAATATCTCCTATATAGATACTGATTTGCTAGTGTTTGAAAACGCCCGCCTTCGATCTGCCTTAGCTCTTCTTGGATCTGATTTATTTGGGACATTTTGCTCCTCGCGATAAATTCGCCTTTTGATTTCTCTTTTCTTACTCTAGTCCGCCTACCTCAGCAAGCCTTACAAGCTCGAGGGACGAGTCGACGACGTCCTCGAAGTCAAGCCCCGCCGCATAGGCCCTCGGATAAGGCGAGCGGAGGGCGCGTGACCCCGTCGGAAATGGCCGCCGTTAGGTGCGTGTTCGAGAGCTGCGCGGCGGAGCTGGATGGAGCCTGGGCAAGGCATTAGGGCATCCTCGTCCTTGTCGTAAGACTGCCATTAGAAGATCTTCTGCAAATCCTAAGCCACGTTTCAACTTGGCAAAAGCTGCGGATCCTAGATATCGGCAAGACATTCGAGACTCTTGGATAT
Source organism: Collinsella sp. (assembly GCA_019414345.1). Lineage (GTDB taxonomy): Bacteria > Actinomycetota > Coriobacteriia > Coriobacteriales > Coriobacteriaceae > Collinsella. Next base: position 1,514 of record DXMF01000041.1, on the reverse strand, counting down.
GGCGTCGAAATAGATCCTTTGGTAATACTCCATGGTCTCGACCTTGCCGATCTCCGATCCGAGCCTCTTGGCCCAAGCTACGAGGGCCTTCCTGTCCTCGCCCTCGAGCGAGGCCGTGCACGACCTCATGTGGTCGCCCGGAAAAAGGACACTGTGCACAAGCCGAATATCTTCGGGAGGCATCTTCTCCATCGCCCTCGCGAGGAGGGAAGTGTCGAGGGAAATGAGCGACAGGATGGGTTCCGACCAGTCATCTGATTTCGAGAAAGCCAGATAGAGCTTCGTCGCGAATTGGTCGGGGGCGTTTTTCAGGACGTTGCCAAGAGACTCCGACTCCCGTTCGCGTAGCGTCGTCAAGGCGAGCTCCCTCAGCCTGTCGACCTCCTCCAAAGCCGGAATCTCATGCGCTTCGCTCGAGTCGAAAGGGATCTCCTGCCATTCGACTCGATTCTTTCCGATTGACCTCACTGCAGACTCGGGATCCCGTCCAATGGAGGATTCCATCGCCTTGACGAGCGGCGCGACCCCTTCGGGAAAGGCGTCAGCAAATTCCCCCGCAATGCCTTTGACGGCACGCAGGACGTCGGGATAGACGTCGAACGACAAGCCGCGGCTCCCGTCCCCGGGGACAATCCCGGCGACTAGAGTCTCCACCATGCCAGGGACATCGGCATCGCGGAAAGTGGCGTGTCTGATGCCGTCGATACATTCAATAGCTTTCCGCGCGGCCGGCCCGTCGGGATGAAAGGTCGCAAGGTAATCTTCCAGGCAGGAACGAACATGCTTGGAATCGACCCCCTCACACCTCTCGAAAAAGCGGGGGATGAAGTCCAGAGCGGCGTATTTGAGCCGGCGCGACTCGAAAATGCCACCCCTAAGGATGGAATCCTCCCGGCTTGACGGAGGCCCGATGCGCATCCCCTTCGCCGCCCCCGCTGCAAAGCCGAAAGCCTCTTTGAAAACTGCCCTGGCAGACTCCGGGTCGGTGGGTTCAGCGAAGAACCCGGATTCCTTCATCCCGACCAGCACGGGGCGCATCTTGCTGAGGGATCGCAAGTTCGGCGATTCGCTTCCTTCAATCGCCGAAACGGCGTCCTCGAGCGCGCCTGGGTAGATGCCGCCCAGCACGCCTCCCAGAACGCGTTCCACAACCGAGCCGACCGAGGGCCTGAACCGGCACTTCCGCCAGACGGTCTTCTCGATGAGGCTCTCGTACTCCCTGGTCGTCCCCTTCTCCCCCTTCGGTCCTAGCCCTTTCCTCCACTCATCCTCGTTGCAGACGAGGAGGACCTTCTTCCTGCAGCCGACGACGAGGTGGTCGACCGCCCCGAGCAGCTCGCGAATGCCCATGTCGCACCTCTCCACGTCGTCTATGACGAGGAGGGTCTCGGGGCCGATGATGAGGTTCACGGCATTCAGCGGCGCCATCTTGAGATCGACGCCCGCCTTCTTCTCCAGCTCGGGGGTGCGGACAGAAAGTTGGACCGCGGGGCGGTCCGGACTGGAGGTTCGCA